>NZ_CP048829.1:2335000-2935000 GCF_019355395.1 Chordicoccus furentiruminis | reverse complement strand
TTCTGGAAAAGTAGCTGCTATGCGTTTCCGCAAGTTTGACCAGAACATCATGGGCTTATGTCTGACGCTCCATGTCAACCTCCAGCTTTCCCTGAGAAAAACATCACAGGCCCTCATGGATCTCTATGGCTTCCGGGTCAGCCACCAGCAGGTTGCCAACTACTGTAAGATTGCCGCCAGATGTGTAAAGCCCTTCGTTGACCATTACGACTACCATCCCGGCTCCGCTTTTGTGGCGGATGAGACTTACATCAAGGTCCGCGGCATTAAATCTTACATCTGGTTCATCATGGATGCGGTAAGCCGCTCCATCATCGGCTACCGGGTATCCGCCAGCCGCAGTGTCGGGCCATGTATCATGGCCATGCGGATGGCCTTCCGGCATCTGGGGAATGTTCTTCCCGAAGGCTTTAAATTCATTGCTGATGGATACAGCGCCTACCCTCTG
Organism: Chordicoccus furentiruminis; assembly: GCF_019355395.1. Taxonomy (GTDB): domain Bacteria; phylum Bacillota; class Clostridia; order Lachnospirales; family Lachnospiraceae; genus Chordicoccus; species Chordicoccus furentiruminis. The sequence continues at coordinate 2,934,552 of NZ_CP048829.1, read as the reverse complement.
GCCGCCCAGCAGTTCCTCTACAAGTTCGGCGAAAAGATGAAATTCGAGATTACCCAGGTCATCGGACTAACCAACAGCGATGCCGTCACAACGGAGTACCGCCCGTACAAACAGCTGATCGAGCGGCTCAACCGCACGTACAAGGCGTCCTACCGTCACACCAACGGCTTCGATGGATTGGAAGGCGCCAACTATAATCTGGTGCTCTGGGTTGCCTACTACAACTTTCTGCGTCCTCACAGGCACAACCGCTTCCAGGTGCTCAACAAAGATCCTGACATTGAACTCGCCGGCAGCATGCCAGGCAAATGGCAGATCATGATATACCTCGGCCAGAAGGCCATCCTGGAACAGCAAAAAGCTGCGCAGGCATAAGTCTGTTCATAGATTCTGAACCAGAGGCAGACACCCAGGCACCCCGAAGGGGCCTGCCCTTGACGGCATGCCGCAGCTGCGTTACGCTGGGATGCCCGCGACGGGAGAAGCCTGTCTGTTCATGAGTTCCTCACCGTCGGCACAGCCACTCCAACGCAGCTCCGGCATGCTGTCAAGGGTGCCGTCTATCTGAAAAAGGTTTATTATTTGGCTCTTCTGGCATAGGTGTGGAAGCGTAACCCCCACTTTTCCCTACGCCGCATGAGATAAAACGCCTCTCCGAGTACCTCGATTCGGCAACGGGATTTTCAGGTCCGAACAATACAGCATGACCATGTGAATCATATTGTCGACATCACGAAATCCGTAGGCCTGTCGGATGAGCAGTTTTATCTTGTTGTTGGTTGCTTCGATACGTGCGTTGCTGACATCAAGCCGTATCGTGTTCAGGATATGATCCTTTTGCCGCATGATCTTTCTCTGCAGTTCTACGAACTCAGGTATGCGGCAATGCCGGGCCCATTTAACCCAGGCAATGAGTTCCTGCTCCGCCTCATCGACGTCATCGATCTGGAAGATCAACCGCAGCTTTTCTTTTAGAAGGTATGCTCGATACAGCTGATTATCAGACTTGGCGATCATTTCGAGGCGGACTGCCTGATTCGATGTCAGGTGTTCCGGTGCCTTGCCCAGGGAGTACATGGACTTTTTGATCTGGTCAGCTTTCTTCTTGGCAGCCGCTGCGATCTGGGCTTCTGTATCGTCCTTCCTGGGACGGCCTTTGCCTCTGGATACAGCAACGGCCTTTGCGGCCTCCTGTGCTCTTCGCCAGGCGACGACACGTACCTTGTCAAGCGCTTCGGTTGCCCACTCCACGACGTGGAACGGATCAACACAGCGTTCTGCATTTGGGAAATACTCCTTTACGCAGTCTGTGATCCAACGTGCGCCGTCGCCGGTCACTACCCTGATGGATGCGCGCTGCTCTGGAGTCAGCTGTTCGCAGAACTTCTGCAGAACCGACTTGCCGTGATCCTTTGCAGCCCAGATAACGGTATTGGTCTCGTGGTTTACAACAACTGTGATGTAGCTGTGCCCTTTACGGTAGCTGGTTTCATCGATCCCGATCTTCACAGCTCCGTCAAGACGGACGTTGACATCAGGTTCGAGATCTTCGTGGACTCGTGCGATACATCTGCCGACAGTGCGCCAGTCAATCCTCATATATTTGGAGATGGCACTGCGGCTGAGATACTTGCCCATCCAGGTGACGGTGTAATCGAAGTCTTTAGTAAAGTTCGAATTCGGGAAAGCCCATGGGACATCGGCGGTCTTGACACCATGCTCCTTGCAGCAAATACGCGGAAGGTATGCTTCGATGTAAACAAGAATTCCACCGAAATCCAACGCCCGCCAGCGCTTATTCTCATAAGGAGCGTCATAGATCCGGGTATAACGCTTGCCGCATACAGGGCATCTCCACTGTAAACCCTTGCGCAGATGTACTTTGATCAAGACACATAGTTCACCATACTTGTTGGTAAAAAAATCGGCATCGTCAACGACAAGACCATTGACATTCAACAGTTCTTTGCATAATGTAGTAACTGAAATCACTCGGAGCCTCCCGTTCTGTGTTTCTTTGTCAGCTATACATTATGGGAGCCCGGGTGATTTTTTTCAATTATTGATGCGAACCCGGAAGGTTATGTCACCGGTCGCCCCGGCGCGTCGACCCACTGCCCCATGGGACCCGCCGCCCGCGCCAAACGGGGCTCGTTATGAAAAGCACATCAAGGGGAAGAACGGGAGGTGATCCCCCTTCGAGATTGCTTCGGTAACCAGGCTGCACAAACAGCCATAACATCAAAGAGAGGCTAGAGGGCTCTCACACATGTGCCAGAAGCCTCTATTTTCCTGACTCTTCCGCCATCCCAGACCGGATAGTTGGCAAGCGTCAGCATAACCGCGAACAGAAAAGAAAAGATCCGGATCAGCCACTTCTGCTTTCCGGTATCCTCTGTCTTCGATTTCTGATTGAAATGCAGGCAGAGAACGGCCGGCGCAAAGACAAAAAGATACGGAGAGAGATAGGAATCAGCCGTCAGAAGCTCGGAAAACGCTGAAAAAAGCAGCAGACATTCCAGTACAGGCGCTGCCCTGCCTGCTTTCGACATGAATCCGGATGACATAAAACTCCCTCCCTCTTTGCGCTGCACGACAGAAATCAGTGTAACACAAAGAGAGAGGGGGAGCAATTTACACACTTCGCATCATACCAAAGGCGATCTCACTATCCATGTTGGGCGCCAGGAAGGCGATCAGCATCTTCGTTATAAATGTCTCTATTTTCGTGTCATAGATCCGGAACTGATCGGAGATAAACCCTTTTCCGCTTTCCCTGATCCGTTCGGCCAGCGTATCCATATCGATGAAGGCCAGGTACCGTTCCCTGTCTTCCGGTGCAATGAAAGTCTGTGCGAACAGATGAAAGCTCTGCTTAAGACCGGTATATCTCTGCTCGAACATCTCAAACGAGCCGTTCGACAGAACCCGCTCAATATAGCCTTCCTTCAGATGGACGGCGACCACGCCATCGTAAACCATGGCCAGAGAACGCAGATAGGCATCAGGCTTTTTCTGCTTTCTGGAAACCTCCCTTTCCTCTGTATAACTGATCGACAGCCGCAGCATGTACCGGCTCCCGAACTGCGCAACCTTCTGAGCCTCCAGCCGCATCATCTTGTCCCGCTCCGGGTAGACCAGAACCATCTCCCGGTTCCCACTCTCCACCTTCTTCACAAAACGTTCATAGGTATTATGGGTCACAACGCTCTTGTCATTCAGTCTTCTTTCGGCTTCCTCGAGTGACTCGATCCCAACCTCATGCAGAATCTGCTGGAAAGCGTCATTCAAGAAAACCGGATGAAAGTCGCCGGTATCGTGCTCAAGGAGAGCCAGCGGCTTGTCGCTGATCATATCCACATGACCGATCTCCGCATAATAACCGGCCATCGAGTGCGGCTCAACTTCCAGGCCGTTTTCCTCGATATTCCTATTGTAATCCGCCCGGTTCATCGGCCTTCCAAAATAATACCCCTGTACTTTCTCACAGCCGATCGACCGCAGATATTCAAACTGCTCCTTTGTCTCCACGCCTTCCGCGAGCGTCTGCGTCTTCATCTCCTTCGCCATGGAGATGACCGATTTCAGGATCATCCGGCTTCTCTCTGTGAAGGAAGAGAGAAACATCATATCGATCTTGATCTCATCAAACGTGAAGTCCTTAAGCGTGTTGAGGGATGAATAGCCGCTCCCGAAATCATCCATCCAGACCTGGTAACCGAGCTTCCGGAAGCGGTCCATCGCGCTCTGGATGACAGCTGTGTCCTGCATCAGGGCTGTCTCCGTGATCTCGACGCAGAGATAATCCCGCGGGATATCATACCGGGAGACATTTTCCTCGACGACCCTGACCGGATCCGTATCCTGAAAATCCAGGCGGGAAAGGTTGAAGGAGATCGGGACAGGCTCATCTCCGTTGTCCAGAACTTCACGGATCGTCTCACATGCCTGCTTCACCACATATGTATCGAGCAGATGAATCAGATGCGCCTGCTCGAGAGCCGGTATGAAGGCAGCCGGTGAAAGATTCCCTTTAACCGGGTCATGCCAGCGCGAGAGCGCCTCCGCCCCGCAGACTTTTCCGGAGAGCGACCGGATCACCGGCTGAAGAACGATTTCGATCCATCCCTTTGCAATCGCTTCGCGGATGTGGTCCACGATGTACTGATCAAGTTTCAGTCTCTCCGAGAGGGACTCGTCATAGATGCAGACAGAGCGCGTCATATTTTTTGCAATCGAGTCACACGCCAGCTTCGCGTAATCGCAGGCCTCGTTGGCCCGGACCGCTGCGTCGCTGATGTGGTAAAGCCCGGCCTTCATCCTTAAGACGGACCGGGTGTCAATCTTCGATACTCTCCGGATGACCTCGTTCGTCTTCGCTTCCACCTCACCCGACTTTACGCTGACGACGAAGTGATCATCCGCGAAACGGGCAATGATGTCTGTCCGGAAGACGTCCCTCAAGATATCCGCAATGCTCTTCAGCACATGATCGCCCGCCTCAATGCCGTAGGTCACATTGTACAGCTTGAATGACGAAAGATTGAAAAAGACAATCCACCGGTCCGGGATCCGATTTTCTTTTTTCACTGTCTCGCGGATCTGTTCATTGCAGGCGAGAAACCGGCGCATTCCCATAAGCCCGGTCAGATAATCAAACTCAAAAGAGATTCCTGTATCTTCATGGACCTGCTCTCTGTCTTCCTGCAGCGTCTCCTGCCTCTCTGCTTCACTCATCGCAATTTCCCCCTCGCTTGCGATCTTTTTCAGTTATCGGTTCTGCCTCTCCTGATCTATAAGGCCCCGGGAAAACAGAAAGCTTCCCCTTCCTGCATCACATAATCAAATTAAGTGTAACACAAATGGGAAGGGGAGGACAAAGAAACAGCTCGAATTCATCAAAAATGAGCTCAGTTTGTATTACAACTGCATTCTGACCTTGGCTAGTCCCGCTTCGATGTTCCGGTACATACCGTTCAGATCTTCCATGCCTGCAAAATGGCCACGGTGATACATGATTTTCCCGTTCACAATAGTCGTCTCGATATTCGGAACACAGGATGAATAGACGAGCGTTGCCAGCGGGTCATGCATCGGGAAACTGGTGAGGTGATAAGGATCAAAGATGATCAGATCAGCCTTCTTGCCTTCCTCAACCGATCCGATCTCATCTTCCATTCCGATCGCCTTCGCGCCTCCCATAGTGGCCGCTCTTAAGATCTGCTTTGCGGTCATGATCGTCGCGTCGCGATAGTTGGCTTTCTGTGTTACTGTGGCCATTTTCATCGTTTCCAGCATATTCGTCGTATTATTGCTGGCCGCGCCATCCGTGCCAAGCGAAAGATTGATTCCCTGCTGCAGCATTTTCACCGTCGGAGCGTAGCCTGAAGCAAGATACATGTTCGCCATAGGACAATGGCTGACATTCACGCCATGTCCGGCAAAAAGGTTCAGTTCATGATCCGTCAGATTGACACAGTGCACCGCAAGCATCTGGTCTGACAGAAAACCGATTTCATCCAGAAGGTCGACAATATTCTTTCCATAATAGCGATTGCTCATCTCATTGTCGACTTCCGTCTCCTGAATATGCATGGAATAACGGACATGCTTCTCCCTGCAATATTCAAGCATCGTCAGGTAGCCTTCCTTTGTCGTGGACCAGGTGACATCCGGTCCGGTCCAGATCTGAAGCATGTCGCTCTTCCCGTTATACTGACTGACAAGCTGATCGGTTTTCTTCATCGCATCCGCTGCTGTTTCGATGAAGCAGTCCGGCATCCCATACTCGGTTCCTGTATCCTGAAACGTTCTGATGAAGACGCTTCGAATTCCCAGCTCCTGCATGCCTGAAATCACGGCGTGGGCCAGCTCCTCAGACTGCGTCGTATAGAAGAATTCGCACAAAGTGGTGCATCCTGACTGCAAAGCCTCCGCACTGGCAAGCCGCGCGGCTTCATACTGCAGATCCGGCCCGATCTTGGCTCCATACGGAAGCGCCGATGCATTCAGCCAGTCAATCAGGCGTTTGTCGGCACCGAGTCCTTTGAGAAGCGACTGGAAGATATGGATATGCGTGTTGACGAACCCCGGAAACACCACCTTGCCCCGGGCATCAATCGTCTTATCCGCATCAGGCAGCTTCTCTCCCGCCTTCAGAATCCGTGCAATTCTTGTCCCGTCAATCAGAATTGAAGCATTTTCAAGAACGGTATCTTCCGAATCAACCGTATAGACTGTTGCATTCTGAATCAGCGTTTTCATCCTGTTCACCCTTTCCCGACTCAAAGTCGATCATCGTATTTGCGGATCCTTGCCAAGATCTTCCGGCTCATCCAGATCCCGCAGAATTCCTGCGTCATCCACGTCAAGATAATATTTTGTCGCACCACTGAGAGAATCGAATGCGCCTTTCATTCCTCCGGAGCCATGGTATCGGAGAAGGGACGGAATCACCTCCCCGTCAAAGAGAACAGGGTGCCCTGCATGAAAATGAAAGGACGGGTACACAACATTCTCTGTCCTCTTCATCTCAAGACGAATGGTCTCTGATTGAAAGAAAGGCACATCAACCGGGCAAAACAAAACACGTTCAGCCTTACCCTGCAGATATCGAAGCCCGACCTTCGCGCTCTCGAACATATCCGTCGTTGCAAACTTCTCGTTATGAAGAAATACGATAGGATACTCTTTCAGCGCCTCTCTGAGACGATTTTCATTAAATCCCGTGATCATGACAATATCGCGGATACCTGCCTCCCGGATTAACCCGACAACCCGCTCAGCCATACTGACACCATTGATCTCCATGAGCTGCTTGAACTGCTTCATACGCGTCGATCTGCCCGCTGCCGTAATCAATGCCGTACAAGATACCGTATGATTCTTCTCCATAACCGCCACCGTTCTGATTTTTCGGAAGATCATCTCCGCTTCCTGGAATAAAACGTGTCCTCCAGAGGCAGTCGGCATCGCAGCTTCCCGTCCTTTGCGAAATAAGCGCCTCCGATGGCGGCGGCCGTAGGAATACTGGTGATTTCTCCAATTCCCTTAGCCCCATAAGAGGTTCCAAGCAGCGTCTCTTTCTCGACCGTATCGGCCTCAATATCCGGTATCTGCGTGGCACGCAGAAGCCCGAGCGTGCCGAATTTTGCCTGAGGAACACAGTCTTTCAATGGAAAATTCTCTGTCAGCGCATATCCCATGCTCATCAGCGCTCCGCCCTCAATCTGGCCCTGTATCGATACCGGGTTGACGACCTTTCCCGCATCATACACGGCATAAATGGTTGTCACTTTTCCCTGATCATCGAGCACAGCGACATTTGTGCCGAAAGAATAAGTCACATGACTTTTGGCATTCGGAACGTCCGCGCCCAGTCTGTCCGTCGGTTCAAAATATTCGTAATAAAATTTTCTTCCCTCCAGCGCTCTGATCGCGGCATCAGGATCCTTCACCGGAGAGCCGCTGATCGCGGTCTGAGTTCCTTTCTTTCCATAGGTACCCTGATCCAGACCGCTTCCATAGGCCGACAGTGTTCCATCTGATTCAATGGTAAAGGCAGGACTTACAAAGCCGTTTCGATCCACCGGTGCAAAATCCGTGGTCGTTCCATACTGCGCGGTCTGATTCATGGCCTGCCTCGGATGGATAAATCCCTCTGTCTGCCTTAAAACATCCTCAATGGACTGCCCGGACTGCGCTGCTCTTTCCGCGGCCAACATGGCATCCCGAAGAAGAAAAGCGGCACCTCTGACCGCTTCTCCTGTCAGAAGCGTCTGTCTTGATCCGGATGTCGCACCCGAATCAGGTGCATTTTCTGTATTGGCGATTCCGTTCCGGATTCTTCGGATCGTAAGTCCGGTCGCCTCCGCCACATCCTGACAGAAAACCGTCAGACACCCCTGTCCGATATCGGCCGCCGCAGAATAGATGACCACCTGCCCATGCTCAATCACCAGACGGGCGCGTCCTTTATCCGGAAGACCCACTCCGACACCGGCATTTTTCATGGCGCAGGAGATCCCGCAATGATCGGCATTCTGATCAAAATACGGTTTGACCTCAAGAAGTGTCTCCTTCAGTGCCGTCGATACATCCGCGATCTGACCGTTCGGAAGTACTTTTCCAGGCTCGATCGCATTGCGGTATCGGATTTCCCATGGCGAGATCCCCGCCTTCTTCGCCAGAACGTTGAGAAGAGATTCAACTGCAAATTCAGACTGGCAGACACCGAATCCCCGGAAAGCGCCTCCCGGCGGGTTGTTGGTGTACCAGCCATATCCTCTGATATCGGTATTCTGATAACAGTACGGGCCTACTGAATGCGTGCATGCCCGTTCCAGGACAGGGCCGCAGAGTGACGCATACGCCCCTGTGTCAAAATGAATCTCGCAATCCAGTCCTGTAAGAATCCCCTGTGCATCGCAGCCAATCGTAAAGGTTCCCTTCATGGCGTGGCGCTTGGGATGGAAGTTGATGCTCTCCTGCCGTGTCAGCTTCACCTTCACAGGCTGCTTGAACCGAACTGCAGCCAGCGCTGCAAGATGCTCGACCGAAAGATCCTCTTTTCCCCCAAATCCGCCTCCGATCAGCATATCCTCCACAACGACTCTCTGAGGATCGTTCTCCCAGCCGAACATATGCAGAATTTCTCTTCTCGCGTCGTATTCAGACTGGTTGGCAGCCAGCACTTTCACACCGTTTTTGTACGGAAATGCAACGGCACATTCCGGTTCAAGAAAAGCATGTTCCGTAAAAGGGGTTGAAAAAGATCCTGTTGCCGTAAAAGCCGACTCTTCCAGTGCCTTTTTCGCATCTCCCCGAATGACATGCCGGCTCTGACAGAGATTTCCACCGGAATGCACTTTCGGCGCGTCCGCTTTCTTCGCTTCTTCAATACTGCGGACCGGTTCCAGGACTTCATATTCGATCCGGATCCGTTTTTTTGCCTCCATCAGAGTCTGCATGGATCCCGCAACCACCAGACAGATAGCATCCCCGACGCATCTCGTTATGCTGCCTTCACCGATCAGAACATCCCAATCCTGCTGGATATGCCCGACTTTATTGACCGGTACATCCTTTGCAGTCAGAACGCCCAGTACCCCCGGAAGCGCAGCGGCTTCCGCAAAATCTATTTTTTTCACAAGAGCCCGCGGATATCTGGAACGAACTGCCGATGCATAAGCTAAAGAAGGCATATCCGAAGGGACCATCTGAGCATACGTGCAGCCGGGGTCATCCGGATTAAGCACCACCCTGTCAGCAGAAAGCGTCATCCCGGTCTTTTCTGCCAGAACCTCCGCTTCTCCTGATCCTTCTCTCACAAAATATTCCGGTCCTATATCATCCGGATATTTTCCGTATCCCAGCACCTTTCTTCTGACATCGACACGGATCGTCCTCGTTCCGATGCCCGCATCCGGATCCTCCGGGGACACATCCATCACACGGTCGCCCCGGAGAATCTCCGCCGCAAGTCTGATCGCCTCGATGATTTTTTTATATCCGGTACACCGGCAAAGATTTCCCCGGATTCCAGCTTTGATTTTCTCCTCTTTCGGATCCGGATTTTTGTCGATCAGAGCCTTCGCGCACATAACCATCCCGGGTGTGCAGAATCCGCACTGAACCGCACCCTTTACCCCGAAAGCATAGACAAAGACTTCTTTCTCAAAAGCGGACAATCCTTCCACTGTCGTGATCTTCCGGCCTTCAGCACGCTTCGTGCTCATGACACAGGACTTGACTGCGACGCCATCGGCGATCACCGTACATGTTCCGCAGGCACCTTCAGAACAGCCATCCTTCACTGAATACAGGTGAAGATCATCCCGCAGAAAGCGGAGGAGCGGTTTATCTTCATCGGTTGTATATTCCTTACCGTTCACCGTCAACGTATACGCCATTGTTTCCCTCTCCGGATGTTCTGTTTCACTTAAATCCCGCGTAACGGTCAGACAGACGTTTACATTTTTTCCCAGAGACGTCTGGCCTGCACTCTGGATTCCGCAAGGACCTTCTCTTCATCCACACCCAGAACCACACCATCTCTCATCACGATTCTTCCGTGGCAGATCACCGTACTGATACTCCGACTGTCCAGACCGAAGATCAGATGGGCTTCCAGCGTATCACGATTGAGAGGTGTCGGCGGATCATAACGGGACAGTACAAGGTCCGGGACAAACCCCTCTGCAATCTGTCCGAACTTCTTATCAAAGAATCTGCCCGCGAGGATCGGATTTCCCTCCGTCACCATTTTCCAGAGTTCGCCCCATCCCGCGTTGATATCATGGGAGGATAACTTCAGCAGTGCACTGCCGATCCGAAGGGAATCCGGAACACTGTGCGTATAACCATCCATTCCCAGGCACGTCAGAATACCCTCATAAACCAGTTCCCTTGTGGGCGGACAGCCGACAGCATTATTCATGTTCGATTCAAAATTGTTGACGACAGCCGCATTTTTCCTGCTGATCCTCTCCATATCATCCCGGTTCAAAAAGACGCCATGCGCAATGATCGTCTTATCATTCAGAAGGTCATACCGCTCAAGACGCTCCGGAATCCGAACACCATAGCGGGAAATGCAGTCCTCTACATCCTCCTTACTTTCCGCAACATGGATGTGACAGCCGCCGCCTTTCGGAAGCGCTTCCCTGACTCTTGTCAGGGTTCGGTCGGAGAGCGTAAACGAAGCATGAAGGCCCATGACGCCGGTATTCAGACCGTCCTTTTTCTCCTCCGCCTCTTTCATCCATCGGACGTTTTCCCTGATGGCGGCATCTGCCTTCTCCATGCCGTTTCTGTCCGAGACCTCAAAGCAGGAACAGGTCCGGATTCCGATCTGATCGGCTGCCTTTCCGATCACGGAAAGGCTCCCGTCGATGAAACCGAACGAGACATGGTGCTCAAATTGGGTCGTGACGCCATGATGAACCGCATCCAGATAGGATACGAGTGTCTCGATCTCCACCTGCTTCTCATCAAGAGATTCGTCCAGTACCCACCATTTACGCCTCAGATTTTCCATAAAGTCAGTCGGCTGGGGATCCTTTATACAAAGTCCGCGTACAAACGATGCATAGCTGTGCTCATGCGCATTGATGAAGCCGGGAAAAACGAGATACCCTTCTGCATCCAGGTAATCGTAATTGATCCCGTCATACTTCCGGAGAACAGACTTCGTTTCCCCGATATCCGCAATGATGTCACGATCCGGATCCAGCACAACCGCACCATCTTTCACGATGCCTTTCTCTGTCATCGTGATGATGGTGCCATTTCCTACAATTAGAAGTTTTTTTCTCTGATCGTCCATTTGCATTTTCCTGTATGCCTGCCTGATTGTCATCCGTTTGTGGCAGCCTGCGATGGGATCCTTTTCAGGAATCCAGCTGCCTTCCCGATCTTCAGGAATTGTCTTTCTCCACGAGATCAAGAAAATCCCGAAGCAGGTTCATGGAAACCGTTTTTCTGTAATCCGCCGTGGAACGCTGATCATCGATCGGATGAATCACATCGTCGTAGAGTGTCATGATCTTTTCTCTGTTCGAAGAAAGCTCATCCATCGTCATGCCGCGAATCAGCTCTTCTGCTTCAGCATTAGTCACGACGGTCCTGCCTACCGCGCCAAACGCCGCAGCAAAGTCCTCGATCTTCCCGTCCTTTCGTCTGACTCGTCCGAAAAAAGATAGTTTGGAGATCGCTTCTGCCCGTCGTGCGCCAACTTTCTTTTCATAGTAAAGGTTCTGATCTCCAAGAGAATCCGCCGGGATCAGAAACCGAACGATCAGTTCCTCCGGCCGGATGACCGTTTTCCTGACACCGGTAATGAAGTCCCGGATCGGAAGCGTTCGCGTAAAGACCTGTCCTGCCGGATCCAGATCTGCCAGGACAATCCCGGCACGCAGCGCATAGAGCATAGGGAGTGAATCACCGGCAGGAGATGCGTTGCCTGCATTGCCACCGAGAGTCGCCCGATTCCGTATCGCAGGAGAAGCCATCTGCTCAAACACCTTCTTCATAAAATCAGGAATAATCGGATTCTCCAGAAGTTCAGTGATCGTGGCGGCGGCTCCGATTTCCATTCCACTTTTTGTTTTCCGAACCGTCTTAAGTTCAGGGATGCTGCCGATGAAGACGCATTTATTCTTCCAGACTTTCCGAACCATCAGATCGGTACCGCCTGCAAAAACAGTCGCATCACCGGATTTCATCTCCCCAAGAGCGTCCGATATCGTCAGCGGGCGGCATCTTTCCATAATCCACGCCCCCTTTCTGCAGCCAGTCGGATACCATCAATGATCATGTTATAACCCGTACAGCGGCAAAGATTTCCCGATATCGCCAGCCTGATCTCATCGACTGAAGGCGAATCATTCTTCTCCAACAGCGCCTCGGCTGCCATCACCATTCCAGGAATGCAGAAGCCGCACTGTACAGCGCCGGCATCTCCAAACGCCTTCTCGATGGTGGCATATCGTTCCGTCCCCCGGAGTCCCTCGATGGTCGTGATGCTGCACCCTTCTACACTTCCGATTGCGACAAGGCAGGAATTACAGAGCCGTCCGTCAATGATCACGGAGCAGGCACCGCATTCTCCTTCTCCGCACCCTTCTTTCACTCCGGTCAGCTGCAGTTCTCCGCGGAGAACGTCGAGGAGACGGTCTGTCGGTGATCCATGAACGCTGCACCACCTGCCATTTACCTTCAGCTTGAATTCGGCCGGAGCATTCTCCGCAGGACCTGTTTCCGTCCTCACTTTTCCCTGACGCATTGCCAGTTCAGCCATGCCCGCGCCTCCTCTCCATTTTCTCTTCAATCTTCTCCGGCGTAACCGGAATATTGGAAAACATGCATCCGCTGGCCTTTTCGATCGCCTGCACGACAGCCGGAGCTCCGCCAAGAAGCGTCAGTTCTCCTGCTCCCTTTGCGCCAAACGGCCCACAGTCATAATAATTATCGACAGTCGCTGTATCAAAATGCGCTGAATCCATCGAAGTCGGAATCATATAGTCCGTCAGGCTCCCCTGCTGCAGGAATCCGTTCCGGTAAACCATATTTTCCATCATGCCGTACCCGATTCCCTGCATCAGGCCGCCCTGAATCTGCCCTGCCAGAATCCGTTCATCAATCGCAATTCCCACATCATACACGCCGCAGCCGTAAACCACACGGACTTCTCCGGTCAGGGTATCCAGTTCCACTTCCACCACATTGCAGCCCCATCCGTAAGTCGGATAAGGGTCTCCCTTAAAGTGCTCCAGATCCCATGGAATCATGAAGGAGGGGTGTTCATAATGCTTGATCACAGTGTTCTCGACACCGCTTTGCCATTCTTTGCGGATCTGCTCACCGGCTCTCTGAAGTAGTTTTCCCGGTATCATGATTGATCTGGAGGCAACAGTCGGGCCCGAATTGACACAGACAGCTGTATCCGGCTGATCGTAGATGACATCGTCTAATGGAATGCCGGCCGCCTCGGCCACGATCTTGCAGAAAGCCGTCTTGACACCCTGTCCGATCTCGTTGTTGACAGTCAGAATCTCGACTTTATCATCTTTTCTCTTATGGAGTTTGACCTCTGATTTCAGGAAATCTTTTTCAGCGGATCCCGTGAAACCCATGCCATGAATTGAGAATGACATTCCGATTCCCCGCCTGAACCGTCCTGTCTGACTGCGGTATTTCTCCCGTTTTTCACGATAGGAGGACAGCTCCTCCGCTTTGTCAATCAGTTGATCCAGAATGACAGGATAGTGAAACAGCCCGTCCGTTGATGTCTTATCAAACTGTTTCACAAAGTGACGCATCTTGAAATGCAGCGGATCTTCTCCGACGAGGCCGGCAAGATGGTCCATCAGTGTCTCGATCGCAAAATGTGTCTGAGGTGCTCCAAAGCCGCGGAAGGCACCGCTTGGAACATGATTGGTCATCACGCATCTTCCGTCGACATAAAGGTTCGGGATATTGTAAACCCCCGTGCACGTGATCACGGAGCGCTGCAGGACAACGGCACTGACTGTCGTATAAGCGCCTCCGTCCAATGTCAGATCCACCTTAAGTCCGATGACCGTCTTGTTCTCATCCAGCGCAGCCCGATACGTCACTTTGGCGGGATGCCGCTTCGGAGTATCCGCGACATCTTCCCGGCGGTTCAGCACGACTTTCACCGGATGTCCTGTCTTCATGGACGCGACCGCCGCCTGGCAGGCAAGCTCGGACGGATAATCCTCTTTTCCTCCGAATCCGCCTCCCGTGTAGGCGCTGATCACATGAATATTCTGGAACGGGATACCGAGCACTCTCGAAGAATAGTCATGAATATAATATGGGTTCTGCATCGACCCGGTTATGGTCAGATGTCCGTCCTGATAATCCGCGACCATGCCGTTTGTTTCCAGATACATATGTTCCTGATAGCCCGTCCGGAAGGTTTCCTCATAAACAGAAGCGGCATGGTCAAAAACCGAGAGGCCTTCGCCCTTCTCATAATGATAGGCGACCTGTACCTTCGTCGACGTCTCGATCGTATCCGTCAGCGGAAGATCCTCATAATCCACGACTACCTCTCCGGCAAGGCTTCTTGCTGTTCTGCGATCCGGACCGCAGATCATCGCGATGCCTTCTCCGACATAGTTCACTTCGCCCTCTGCAAAGAGCCTCTGCCCATCCTCCTGATTCCGAAGGTAGTTCTCCTTCGGGACATCCTGTGCATCGACGACAAAATAATGCTCGGGAAGGTCCGGATAATGAATGCCTGTCATCTTCGCGTGTGGTCTTGTGGAACGCACCAGTACGCCCTGCAGCATTCCTTCCATCTTCGTATCATCCGTATAAACGGCAAGGCCTGCCACCTTGATATGATTGTCGCGTCGGACAACCGGTGTCTTGATCAAACTCATCCTGCTGCTCCCGTCTCTCTTCGGCTATCTGTGATGAATAGCATTTGTTCATCCGGATGCCTGACGGCAATCCGGATGAACGCACAAGATACAAGTTTATAAAGCCCGGAAATTATGTTTCCTGCCAGAGGTCAGTATTTTTATTTCCATGTGCCTTTCACATTGTCAACCAGGAATTCCTGATTCAGAATCTCGTCATCCGGCATCGTCTTGCCTTCTTCAACCAGGACATTTCCTTCGTTATCCTTCAGCTCGCCGGCATAAACATCAATTTTCCCTGATGCGATATCCTCCTGAACCTTTTCCGCATCCGCAAGAGCCTGATCCGGAATGATATCCTTGTTGAAGACAATCTGAGCACAGTCATGTTCCGCGCCCCAGAAATAGTTATTGACCGTCACCTTGTAATCACTGTTGACGTAATTCGTGACGATATCATCATAAATCGGAGTCCAGTTGAAGACGAACGATGCGGCAACGGACTGCGGCGCGTACGCTGTGTGATCGACGTCATAGCCTGTGCAGAAAGCACCCGCGCTCTGGCATGCCTGCGCAACACCGGAAGATGTGGTTCCTGCTCCGATATATTTGATACCGGAAGCAATCAGCGTATTGGCGCATTCCGTCTCGGCCGCCGGATCATACCAGCTGTTGGCCCACAGAAGGTTGACGGTTGCATTTTTGTTATATGCTTTTGCACCAAGGGCAAAACCATTCACAGAAAACCGCACTGAAGCTTCCGACATACCTGCCACATACCCGAGCTGGTCCGAATCAGACATCTCGGCCATCAGATAACCGATGACATACATTGCATCATAGGCGCGGATATGATAGGTGATCAGATTATCCGCCGGCACGCCGACCTGAACAAACTGCACATCCGGATATTTCTTGGCGAGATCGCTCAGAATCGGAGCATATCCGGTAGAGCCGCCGATGATCATATTGCAGCCGTTATCCACCATCTGCTCGACTGCATTGGTCGTGGCAACCGTCTCCTCCGACACACCTTCGACGTAGATAAACTGATCATCTGAAAGCCCCAGATCTTTCATCGAACGCTGGAAGGCGTCATACTCCGCCTGGTTGAAACCGCCGTCATCATGTGAAACGTTCAGAATCATGCCGACTTTCAACTTGCTGATATCGCCTGTCAGAGGAGCTGTTTCCTCCGCCGAATCAGGAAGACTTTCAGCAGATGCCGCTTCTGCGACGGAAGAAACAGCCTCTTCTGAAGAAGTTGCGGAAGCCGAAACCGGAAGGCATCCTGCCAACATTCCAACGGCCAGTACACCACTCAAGAGTGCGGAAATCATCTTTTTTCTCATAAGCTTTCCTCCCTGTTTTTTATATGAAATGCTGATGAAAACCCTTTCAGGCTGGCAGCTTGTGCCCGTTTTTTATGTCACCGGTTCTCTCTGTCGTACGCAACTCCCAGAGCGGCAGGCACTTCCACATGCTTTTTTCGGAAACTGCCCGTTGTCAGAACCAGCACAACGATGGTGAGAAAATATGGAAGCATTTTCATGAACTGAGACGGTACCATTGGCAGCAGCAGCTGAAAATAATTGGCCAGAACACTCACACTTCCGAAGATCAAGGCACCGATCATGGAGACCAGCGGGTTCCAGGAACCGAATATGACAAGCGCACAGGCAATCCATCCGAGTCCATTCACCATGTTCTCATTCCAGAGATTTGTATAGGCTAAAGACAGGTAAGCCCCTGCGAGGGAAGTCATGGCGCACCCGAATATGACATAGCCATAACGCATCGCAAAGATGTTATACCCCGCTGCATCCAGAGCTCCCGGATTCTCGCCCAGAGCCCGAAGCATCAGTCCGAACCTTGTCCGGTAGATGTAAAACATAGCTGCCGGGATCAGAAGATACATGAAATAGACCAGTATATTCTGATTGAACAGCACGGTGCCGATCAGCGGGATTTTTGAGAGAAGCGGAATCGCAATCTTCTGAAACTGATGACCTGCAGGGATATTGGTATATGCACTGCCGATAAAACCGGCGAGTCCTGTTCCAAAGGTAAGAAATGCAAGTCCGCAGACCGTCTGATCCGCCATCAGGGATACGGTCAGAAAAGCATAGAGAATTCCAACCAATATACCCGCCGCAATCGCTGTCAGAACAGCTATTCCAAGATTTTTTGTGTTACAGTCCGCGATATATCCTGTGACTGCTCCAATCAGCATAATGCCTTCAAGTCCCAGGTTCATCACGCCGGATCGCTGTGCAAATATTTCTCCGATGGTGGCATATAAAAGGCATGTTGCCATGACAACGGTCGAACTTAAGATAGATACCAGTACAGTCATCACGATCAGCCTTCTTTCTGCGCTACTGTCTTAATAAGGATCTGCTTTTTCTGTTTCGTCTGGTTCTCCATCGCCATAGTTGTCCTTTTAATTCTGTACTGTGTGAAGAACTCACTTGCGATGACAAAGATCAGAATGGCACCCCGGATCATCGTAGCCACCTGGGATGGGACACCGTCGATCTGAACTGCATAAGCGCCCCGGTCAAGTCCTCCGAAGAAGATGGAGACAAGAATGATCGCAAGAGGGTTAAATTTGCTGAGATACGCGATGATAATGGCGGTATACCCAGCTCCATTCGGAAGATTCGGCTGCAGTCTGTATATCACGCTGGATACCTGCACGGCACCGGTCAGGCCGCAAAGCGCACCGCTGACGGTTAAGACGATCAGGATATTCTTCCTGACATTCATGCCTGCATAGCGTGCGGCATTTGTGCTGTTCTTGATGACATCAATCTGATATCCGATCGTGGTATACCGGAATAACCAGAACAGAAATACAGCGACCGCGACCGCAATCAGGAATGCGGAGCTGAATGAGCCACCAAAGAGCATCGGCATCTGAGCCGTCTCCGGTATATTAGCCGTATAGGGAAGATTCAATCCACCGGCGCCCTTCCATGGTCCATAGCACAGATAATCAAGGAAAAGCAGCGCGATGTAATTCAGCATCAGCGTGACAATGGTTTCATTCACATTCCAGAACGCTTTGAGGAGAGCTGCGATCAGCGCCCATCCGGCACCGGCAAGAAGGGATAAGACAATCATGACCGGAATCTGCAGAGACGAAGGAATCTTCGGTCCGAACAGAATGAAACCGGCAGAGGCAATCGCCCCCATCGCAAATTGTCCTTCGGCCCCGATGTTATTCAGGTTCATACGAAATGCGATGGAAACACCGAGTCCGCAGATCATCAGAGGTATTCCGGCCAGAATGCTTTTACTCCATCCGTTTGCCGATCCGAAGGCGGACCGAAACATATTGAAATACACACGGAATGGATTCAGCCCCTGCATGACCATGAAAATGCTGCAGAACGCCAGAGCCAGGAAGGCAAAAAGCAGAATATTTAAGGCGCGGAACCAGACAGGAATATGACTTCGCCTTGAAATGATCAACTTATGTTTATTCATGAACAGCTCCTTTCAGTCTCGCTTCTTCATTCCATTTCTTTTCATACAGCGACACTTATGGATCGAATATGTCTGTCCTTCCTGTCCTGACGAATATGCTCATCTGTCTTGATTCCTTCGCCTGCCATCAGTTTTCCGATCTCGGTTTTGGTCGTTTCGGTCGTTTCCAGTTCCTGACTCATATAGCCGTCAAAAAGCACGCAGATTCTGTCCGACATCTCAAAAATCTCATCCAGATCTTCTGAGATCATCAGAATCGCTGTCCCTTTTTTTCTCTCTTCATCAAGGATATGATGAACAGCACTCACAGCACCGATATCGAGTCCCCTTGAAGGATATGCCACGATCAGAACGTCCGCGTCCCGGCTTACTTCGCGTGCCAGCAGAAGTTTCTGCTGATTTCCTCCGGACATCAGGCCAACCGGACGGTTCACACCTGCGCTTCGGATATCATATTTTTCCGCGCATTTCTCTGTGATACTGCGAATCGCCTTCTTCCGGAAGATGCCGTGCCGGCTGAACTGAAGCTTGTCATAATCCTTCAGAATCAGATTGGCCATCAGATCCATCTGAGGCACAAGACCTGTGCCAAGTCTGTCCTCCGGAGCAAATGCAATCCCGTTTTCTTTCCGTTTCTTAATCGAATATCTGGTAATATTGATCCCCTTATAGAGGATTTTTCCCCGCGGCGCCTCCCGCATTCCCGCAAGCACTTCGGCCAGCAGGTTCTGTCCGTTTCCTGCGACCCCGGCGACACCAAGAATCTCGCCTGAACGGAGTGTAAAACTGATATGCTTAAGTCCCTGGATGCCACGATCATTTTTCGCGCAGACACCGTCACATTCCAGAATTGTTTCGCCACATGGCAATTCTTCTTTTTCGGACATGTTCGAGAGCGCATGACCCATCATAAGGTAAGTCAGATCATCGACTGACGCTTCGCCGCGCTTCACGGTCGCGACACTCTTTCCTCTCCGCAGCACGGTCACGCGGTCTGCATATTCCATCACTTCATGCATCTTATGTGAAATAAATACGATTGATTTTCCGCTGTCCGCCATCTTTCTAAGGGTTCTGAAAAGTCTTACTGATTCCTGCGGTGTCAGGACCGCGGACGGCTCATCCAGAATCAGAACATCGGCTCCGTGATAAAGGAGTTTCACGATTTCGACCCTCTGCTGTTCTCCGACCGAGAGCTGCCACACTTTGGCTTCCGGATCAAGTTCAAGTCCGTACTTCTCTCCGCAGTCCCGGATCTCACTGTTGATATAACGTTCATCAAGAACCGCCGGGCATCTGCCTGAAGTCAGAATGATGTTCTCCGCAACGGTCAGGACCGGGATCAGCCTGAAGTGCTGATGCACCATGCCGATCCCAAGTTCTGCTGCTTTTTTCGGGCTTGTGACATCAACCTGTTTCCCGTTGAAGAAGATCTGACCTTCATCAGGCTGGTAGATTCCTGTCAGGATATTCATCAGAGTACTCTTTCCTGCACCATTTTCCCCAAGGAGTGCATGAATTTCACCTCTGTATAACGAGAGATTGACCCCCTGGTTAGCCTTAATTCCCGGGAACGTTTTACTGACATTTTTCATCTCAAGAATTTTCTCTGCCATACAGATGTCTTCCTCCTTCAAAACAAAAAGTCTCCATG
Organism: Chordicoccus furentiruminis; assembly: GCF_019355395.1. Lineage (GTDB taxonomy): Bacteria > Bacillota > Clostridia > Lachnospirales > Lachnospiraceae > Chordicoccus > Chordicoccus furentiruminis. The sequence goes on along the minus strand of NZ_CP048829.1, from coordinate 2,914,515 downwards.
AAGATCGCTCCCCATTGAGACTGTCCTGATGATGTACGATTAAATTCTTTTTATGGTTCTGCCGCCCTACACTGCCGTTCTGAAAGCTCCGCTGATTGCGCCTCTCGGGCAGCGGCTCTCACACAGCCCGCATCGCATGCACCGGGTTCTGTCGACTTCACAATGCCTCATTGCATAGAATGGACATACCCGCTCGCAAAGGCCGCACCGGCTGCATTTCTCCGGATCAATGCGAATGCCTTCCGTATCTCCCGGATCACCCGGCTTTTCAACGGATTGTCTGCATGCTTCAACCGATTCAAATCCATATTGCTTCAGTGCGTCCGGAAGGTTTTTGACAATTTCGGAATACCGCTGTTTTCCATACAGCAATGCGGCGGAAACCATCTGTACGGCACTGGCACCTGCCATCAGAAATTCGACGACATCCTCTGCGGTGGCAATGCCGCCCACGCCGATGATTTCACTCTCCGGGAAGCGCCTGTGAAGTCTTCTGATCAGCGACAGGGTGAGAGGTTTGATCACCGGCCCGGACATCCACACATCGCCTTCCTCATTCCCGAACAGGACCTTGTTTTCTCCCGATACCATCTTCGTCGCGGGCCCGATCGAATTCATCACAACCAGTCCCGACGCTCCCTCTGAAAGAGCGTCACCGGCAAGCTGCTCTATGTCCGGAAAATGACTGCTGAGTTTCAGATAAACCGGCTTGTCTGAAAGATTCCGGACTGTCCGGATGATCCGCAGGACCCGCTCCTCTTCATGACTGACGTACTGGACCGACAACTCAAAGGCATCCGCGAATTCGTTGAATTCCGGAACGAGTTCCGCTACATCCTCCGCCGAATAGCCGATGCTGACAATCAGCGGAATTGTGATGCTCTTCCTTATTTCCGGGAAGAATGCTTTCATCCAGGTGTCGGAAGAAAATTCCGACCAGGGCTCATCATTCAGCAGGTATTGCTGATGACCGAAGATGAAGGGATGTCTCTCCGGTGGCAGCGATGTAGAGATTGTTTTGGTGACAATTCCGCCGGGCCCGTATCCGGCCGTCTGAATGATCCGTTCCGCAGATCCTGAAAGTGGACCGGACGCAACCATAAGGGGATTATTCAGCGTAATGCCTGATTTCAGCTTTGTCTCCAAATCCATAGACATGACCCATCCTTATCTGTTTGAGCAATCCGTAATCAGTGAGTATGCCTCTGGTCTTCTGTCCTTCATATAAGAAAGCATCATGGCGTTATCCTTGATGCAGGCATCAATATCGATATCCGCGTAGATGATCTCTTCATCATGGCCTGCCGCTGCAAGGACATTTCCTCTCGGTCCGATGATACGGCTTTCACCATTTAAAGTAGAATCGCCTTCCACCCCGCAGCGGTTCGAACAGATCATAAAGACATGATTTTCGACCGCTCTCGCTCTCGTATTCAGTTCCCAGATATCAGCCTCCAGGTTTCTCCAGGCTGCCGAATCGAAAATCACGTTGCTTCCCATCAAGGCAAGTACCCTGGCCGTTTCAGGGAAAGAGGTATCGTAGCAGATCATATGGCCCGCCTGACACATCGGCATCTGGAACGTTCCGTATTCGCAGGAGATGCTTTCCCGCCATGTCAGCTTCTCCAGACCCCAGACATGAATTTTTCGATAAACACTCACAACTTTTCCTTCAGGAGAAATCGCGATCTGAGAGTTAAAGAGTCTTCCCGGCACCGCACTCTTTTCAGAGATTCCGGTTACGATATAAAGGCCGGTTGCCTTGGCTAATTTGCAGAGGAAATCCGTTGATCTTCCCGGAATGGGTTCCGAAATCTCATAGTATTTTTCTCCCAGAATGGTCGGGCTGTAACCGGTCGTCGCAAGTTCCGGGAAACAGATCGCCAGCGCACCGTTTCTCGAGGCTTCCTGGCAGATGTCCTGCATCTTATTCAGATTCGCTTTTACATTTCCGAGTTCACAGTCCATATTGACCGCTGCTGCCTTGAAAATTTTTGTTTCCATTCTGCTTCTCCTCTCCTTATGAAAGAACTGTGATGCACTTGTCATATCTGTTCTCAGATCAGCCTGTTTTCAGACACATTTTTTCTTTTTTTCTCTCTGCTGTGCCTTCGAGACAGAAGTGAAATGTTTCCTGTGCGATTTTCTTTTCTTCCTCCCCCATCTTCAGAATATTTTTCTCCTCGATCATCGTCTGAGAACGGTTCAGATAACGGACAACATTGCGGCTGAATTTCTTTTTCACATCCGTCTCAAATGTTTCTCCCGGATAATCGAAATCTCCTCTTGCATGGAGCGTCTCACGCACAATTTCACTTCCATTCTTTTTGATGATCCGGATTCGTCCGCCTCTCAGATCCGGAAGACATTCATCATAGTGACCGTCGTGGAACAACTTGATTCGCCCTGATAAATCCATGATCTTCGGATCAAGCATACAATCGTGAATCTCATCAACTCCCAGATTTCCCCGTACTAACTGAGCTGCGATGGAGATGGACATCGAAAACTTCGCGGACAGATCGTTCGGAATATTGCATTCATTCAGCTGAGCTGCTTTCTCGTAGGTATAGACCTCGATGCTGCTGATTTCATCTTCCGTTAACCCGTGCTCCATCTCCTCCTGAACCACATCTGCAAATGGATGGATGAAGCGGCATCCTGTAAAAAGTTTAAAATAATTCTTCAGGAGCAGATAATCGGTCTTGCCGTTCCCGGCATCTTCTGAAAGCAGCCCCTTATCCAGATTGTCGAAGCAGGCAGTCGCCCGCATTTTGTTTTCATATACATCCAGGATGATTCTTCCTGTGCTGTAATATCCCTGTCTTGCCATCTTGACAGCTCTGATTCCATTCAGTGCAGCCAGTCCGGGATAAGCATCATGCAACCGGCTCCCATCATAGACGGTCTGCCACACTGAGAGCATCGGAAGCGAATTGGCAAGAAGAATCGACTGCGTCACTGTGCTCTCATCATCATTCTCAAGAAGCGAAAATGCCACTGCAGCGCCCGCCGTCATCACGGTCCCGTGTCCGAGAATCGTTCTCTCAAATCGGACTGCACTTCCCCATCTGGCGGCGATCTCATAAGCTGCCACAAATGCAGTCAGCACTTTTCTCTCACTGACATCGTGTCTTCTCAGGTACTCAAGCATCATCGGCACAATATGACAGGCAGGATGCCCGCACGCGAATCGATTTCCCTCGTACAATTCTGTGCTGAGCATTGCAGCTGACGTCTCCATGACCGCGTCATCAAAAGAAGAAGAAACGGTTTGTCCGTTCAGACCTTTTAAAATACATCCAACTGAATCGAGAAGAACGTATCTGGCTCTCATGCGGACTTTCTCGGGAATATCCTCGTACCGCAGGGAGCAGGCAAATGCAGCCTGGTTCTTTATCTCCTCTTCCAGTTTCTGATAAGGCATTATTTTTTTCATGACCAATATGGTTTCTCCCATAAATTTAATCTGGTCCCAATGCCTTTCTTAATGGCATTGTGATAAATATCACAGCTCCAGCCAACGTCAAACACGACCATTCCACTGGTAACAAAGACCACTTTCTGCCTCTTATCCGTACGGACTGTCTGATGTTCCGAAACCACAGTGCCCATATTAAAGGCACCCTTGAGTGCTGTCATACGGCCATCTGCAATCAGGCGATACATTTTGCCCCATCCGTTTACCGCTTTCTCCGGACCACCGAGGGACATCGCTTCTTCGAAATAAGTCTCATGCATCCGGATATTGTCATAAATGACCTGATTGTTCAGCCAGAAATCATCATCTGCTTCAATCGGAGATGTAAGAAGAACCGTTGCTCCTTCCTTGATCCATTTGTCTTCGACAAAAATCGGCTTTTTCGGAGAAGCCGCGATGCTGACGATATCGCTGTCCAGAATTGTCTTCTCCAGAGCCCTGTCATCTTCTTCAAGAGAAGTCGCGATACCGGACATTCCCTGCGTTTCGCACCACGCAAGGAACTTTTGTGCACTCGCTCTGTGAGCAGTCATGACTCGTACTTCGGAGAGCCCGGGCAATTCAGCCTTCATTGCCATCAGAGTTGCCTTCTGGATCGGGCCGCCTCCGATCAGGGCTATTGTTTTCGCATCCTGATTGGCCGCATGCCGGACAGCAACCCCCGGGATCGCACCGGTCCGCATGGCACTGACCAGATTTCCTGACATATATGCAAGCGGTGCGCAGCTATCCGGATCATTTAATGTGATCATCAGAATGGATCGGGGAAGATTGCGCGAATGAACATTCTCTACATTGGATCCATACCATTTCTCTCCGCATACGTGGAACCGTCCGCCCAGATAAGCCGGCATGGCGATGAATCGTCTCTCCGGCCCTTCAAGCGGCATGCCCGGGAACGGACTTGACTTAGGAAACATCAGGACCAGTCCATGCGAGTTATGACTTGGTCCGCCCATCAGATAATCTCCGGTTCCCAGAAGAGAGAAAACTTCTTCGCAGACATCCACGCATCTGCCTGCATCCAATACACCTGCTTTTATCATGTCCGGTTCGGACAGATACAGAAAGTCTGTGCTCATCATGCCTCCTTCTTGAAAAACAAAAGACAACGGCTTCGTACTTTAGTACTTTACGACGCCATTGTCTTTTTCTGGAAATTTGTTTTGTTGGGCAGTACTTTATGCCTGTTATCTGAATTTGTCAAACGCATCCGCAAAGAGCGAATGCAAATTTCGATACCTATCAGCTATTTTTTTTTGATTTAATACCTTGTCTGATGTACCGGATAAAATCATCGATGACCGGAGCATGAATCGTCTTACTGTCGCAGACCAGAATACTTCTGCTGGTCAGTTTCGGATTGACGATCTTCTTCACGGTCAGTAAATCCAGGTTGAGATTGGATCCCGGGACCATCGGACTCAGCATGATCCCCACATTCTGTCTTGCCAGGGCAAGTCCGTTCAAAATGGCATTATAAGTACAGATAATATTCGGTTTTACACCGATCTCTCCGAACCAGGTTTCCATCTGGGTGGCATGTGCCGTTCTTGCGGGCGCGATCAGAGGTTCATCGGCCAGCTGACACAGATCGAGAGTCGGTTCCACCTCTCCGGACAGCGGATGCTCCCGACTGATGATCGCGACCCAGGGTTCTTCCGATATCTGAAGGGTTTCATAGCCGAGGCTGTTGAACGGCTCTCTGACGATCCCGATATCGAAGACCCGATATCGGAGTTTCTCAATAATATCATCCGTATGGCTGTTGACCACCTGATAGGTCACTTCCGGATGAATCCGATGAAACCCCGCAATCCATTCTGAAAGCAGGGACATTCCGACCGTTTCAATCGTTCCGATTGAGATCCGGACCTGACCGCCGCCCGTCATCTCACTGAGTCCATTGTCGATCTTATTGGAGAGTTCAATGAAATTTTCAGCCTGTTCTCTCAGGTATTCCCCCAAATTGGTAGGAAGATAGATGCCATTGCTTCTTGTGAACAGGCTTCCGCCACATTGTTTTTCAAATTTCTTCAGCCATCTGGACAGAGGCGGCTCTGAGATACAGAGCGCTTTCGCTGCAGAAGATAAGGATTTCTGCTCACAGATGGTAAGAAAGTATCTGAGGTCTCTGGTTTCCATTCCGAATCATACCTTTCAAGTATTGATCAAATATTTTATGCTTTTTATGTATATTATCACGCCTTTTTTTGAAAGTGAACCGGTTGCATTTTACCTCTTTGCCAGATTTCTCAGATCATTTTGTAAGAGATGGATCCGGAAGATCAATTTCACCAGACATCACGCACCTGGCATCCGTAAATTGCACAATCTGCACATTTATTGCGATTGTCTTTCAGAAATAGATGTTATTTATGACATAAAGGAAGAATCCGCAGACAGGTTCTGAACACGTCCTGACGACGGAACCGAACAGCTTGTCCTTCGCAGAATATGGACCGGATAAAAAACAATATTCCGGATTCTGTTCTGACCTTGTTCAGGATCCGTCCCGATACGGGCGGTCCGTGAAGCCATGTCTCTGAGGCGCGGCTTCATTCAGACAATCCGAAGCCATCATTTTTTCTGGCTCAGTCACATTTTCTGTGTGATGCAGGGTTCCGGTCATAGTCCCGACGGCTGATGTCGAAGATCTTCAGGAAGAAGTATTCGTCATCTGGATAGCCATAGCCCTGCCGCCTGAGTGTTTTGATCTTGTTGTTCAGTCCTTCGATCTTTCCGGCTGAGATCCGGTAAGTCGCATGGGCAATGATACCTTCAAAGTGGTTTTCAATCAGGCGGCCGAACCACCGCAGATGTCTGTTCCCTGTGGCGAAGCAGATATCTATGGTCTCAGTCATCATCTCCGCCATGACTACTTCACTGGTCTGCCGGTACGCCTCGCTGAGTTTCTCCTTGATGAGATCCAGCGTGAACAGGAGCTCGTTTTCCGCAAGGAGCGCGTCATACTTTGCCTCATATCCGGACTTCCGGATGACCTCTTCCTTATTGAAGAGACCGCCGCCCTTTGACAACACTTTGCCCTCAGATGCTTCCTGATCCTTCCGCTGAAGGGTCGAGCGGCTGGACGTAAGGATATAGCGGGTGCGCTTGAGTGCCCTGGCTGCTTCGAGGTTTCCTTCTTCAGTGAGCCGTCTCTGCTCATCGCGCCGGACTTCGCTGACCACCTTATCATTGAAGTTTTTGACGATGTGGAAGTAGTCGAATACCGGCTGGATCCATTCGCAGCGCTCCTCGAAGGCCTCCTGGAAATCGGAATTCATGTCGCAGGCGACAGCTTCTACGCTTTCCATCCACTCCATCCCGACATGGTCAATGAAGTCGTAGACGACCTGCTTCTTCTTGCCGTGGCCGATCCAGAGGACGTGGCCGCGCTCCATGTCGATGATGTGCGTAGCGTAGCGGTGCCCGTTATGCAGCTTGAACTCATCGATACCAAGAAACTTTGCCTTATGTTCCGGCTTACGCAGCTTTTTGCCGTCAATCGTATACGCATCCTGCAGGCGCTTTTTATCGATTGCCTTGACAACGTTTTTCCCAAGGCCGGTGATCTCGGAAACCTGCTTGAGTGTATATGTTCCATGAGCCAAAAGATCCCGGGTGTACTGGTACAGTTCTTCCGTGATCCGGTGCCCATCCGCTTTAAAAGAGATGAACTGGGAATGTGTCCCGCCGCATTCCGGACACCGAAACTGGTTATGCGGAAACACAACACTGGAGAGATTCCCGCCGATGCAAAGATGCCGCAGAGTGATCTCCGGATGCTGGTTCACATGCATCCTCGCGCCGCACTCCGGACAGACCGTTTCTTCCGGAGGGACATCCAGCGTACCGTGGTAGCAGAAGACTTTTCTGCCGGATACCGCTTCATGAACGGTAGTCTCCGTATTATGGAAGCCATACAGGCAGCACGGAATCATCAAAAAATCTGTTGATTCTGCAAATGTGAGTTGTCCGTCAGCCTCAGGTCGGATATACTGCATGATGAAGGGTCTCCTTTGGATTGTGGTATCTCATCTTGCCAGGATGATACGTACAACCTTACAGGATGATCCTTCTTTTATTCAAGTGTAAAGGTGCAAAGTGTTATAAGCAGGCTGTTCTTAGGCTCCTGAGCCTGAGGCATAGAAACAGCCACCCTGCGAAGCAGGGCCTGCCCTTGGCGGGTTCTGGCAGAAACGCTATACTGAGCAGCCGATATGGTGAAGAAGGCAGGCTGTTCTTGAGTTCTTCACCGTCGGCACTTAAGCCGCAGCGTTTCTGACAGGTTCAGTCAAGGGTGGCGTACGTAACCAGTAACCATCAAGCACACAGAAAAAGTGATTGACCCATTTTTTCTAAAAGAAAAAGCGGCACCCACCTCTCTTCTCAGAAAGACGGATGCCGCAGAAATGGCTTAAACACGGGCTTTTTCGGCCCTCTTTCAATTTGCTCTCGTTAGCAGAGCCACTGTCTCGACATTGTTCCACGTGAGCAACAAAAACTCCATGGCGGTATTGCTCCTGATCAAGCATTCACAAGTTTCAGAAACTTTTTATCGTTCATCTGCTCATTCGTAATATATTCTCCGTCATGAAACAACGCATAGTTTGTAATCGGAGTCGGAGCATTCTGTGCTTTCTCTCTGCTTTCGATATGGATCGCATGGAATGGTATATCATTTTCTCTGGCAGTCTGCTCCAGCACTGGAACATACTTCGCATTGAACGGACACTGGCTGGTGTAATACAGTACATAACCTTTTTCTTCTATGCGCGGATGCTTTGCACATTCCCTGAAATGAGGCTTGTCTGCATCCGTCACAAATGGCAAGTACCACAACTGAATGCCATTGTCCGCCTCGTCGCATACGATAAAGCCCTTATATTTCAGAAACTTAGGGTCGGCAAGGAACGGCTTCTTCTTAGCTGCTGCTAATATACACAGCCCTTTCTTCCCCTTTTCTTTACTGTCCTCAATACAGGCGTTCAGCAATTCTGCAGAATAGCCATGACCTTTGAAGGAACCGGACACCCACAGGCAATCGATATACATATAGCCGTCAGCCTGGATTGGAACCCACGCGTTCTCAGCCGGGATATATTCTATAAAGCACTTTCCCCGCTCCACACTCTTCAGAAAGACAAGTCCCTCTTCAAACCTGTCGGCCAGCCACGCCTTCTTCGATGACACCTGAACATCCTTATTATTGGAAATGGCACAGCAGATATGCTCCTTTTCCAGATTTTCCTTTGTAACTTTGATGTACTCCATCGGATCAATTCTCCTTCACTTTTATCGGATGACGGATCACGGTCCTCAGCTTCTCCGGTGCTGCTTTCCGCGCATCGCCCAGATAAATCTCATGGTGCATGCGTTCGTCCGTAATATCAAGAGCATATCCCTGCTCTTCCATAAATCTGTGCATCGCCGCTACCGTGGCAGGCTCATCATCATAAGCCCCGATATGCATACACTGAACACACAGCCCTTCATCATAGGTAAAGAACTCAACTTTCGAAAAATCCTGTTTCTTTTTTGCCGCAGCTTCTTTGACAGCCCAGTCAAAATCATCTTTCGTCACAAAATCCGGCAGACGGATGACGGAGATCCACCGGAAAGAATCCTTATGGGTATAATCGACACCGATCATTCCATCCTGCCACCAGAATCCTTCCAAAGGCGGCACCACATAATCAAAATATCCATCGATCTGATAGCTGCCTTTCTTACTCATCTTGATCGTAAAAGCAATACCGTACAGAAGACCTATCGCCTGTTTGTACTCGCCTTCCTCATCATTGGGATCCCCGCTGCCGCGTACCGCGATAAAATTCATTTCCGGCACAGTTACTATTGAAGGTGTTCCTTTCGGCATATAGAATTCTTGGTATTCTTTTTTGAAATCAAATGCCATAAATGTTAATCCTCCTCATAAAGCTGTAATGTCTCCTCTGCATTCCTGCGGATAATATCCCGCGCTTCTGCCGGCTCCAGCACTTCAGCCTTCGCTCCGAAAGTCATGAGCCAGGTCACAAGGTTTTCCATATCCGCGTAGTCCGCTGTAAAGAGCAGTCTTCCATCATCCGCTTCTGTAAAGCAATCAGGTCCGAAGTCTTCGATCAGGCGCCATTTCATATCCGGTGAAAATAACACCTTAACCTTAATCTCACCCGGAAATATTTTTTCAGCTGAAAGATCCGGAATAGGTGCATCTCGACAGACAAATTCTTTATCCGTTTCTGTAACGCGATCCATGCGATTCAGCTTAAACAATCTGTAATCCTTACGATCCATACACCAGCCCCAAAGGTACCAGCTTGACCATCGAAATACCAGATAATAAGGTTCAACCGTCCGCTCGCTGTCACCGGACGGAGCATAATACCGAAACCGGACCATGTGCCTGTCTCCGATCGCATCCTGTATCGTTTCTATCTTCGGCGCCAGCGAATCCCGATACCACGATGACAGATCGATCAAAATGGAATCCCGTCCGCTGATGAACTCAGAAGATCCCGCCTGTATTTTTTCCATCAGCTGACCGTAATAACTGCTCCCGCTCACGCTGTCCAGGCCACTCAGTCCTGCAAGGATCATCTGCATGTCCCTGGATGTCAGGATCGTCCTGTCCATCCGGTATCCGTCCATAATACTGATCCCGCCGCCAGTGCCCTGAACTGTACGAACAGGAATACCGGCCTTGCAAAGGTCCTCAATATCTCGGTTAATCGTCCTGCGAGACACTTCAAACCTTTCTGCCAGTTCAGGAGCTGTTGTCTTGTCTTCCTGCAATAAGATTGACAATATTCCTATCAGCCTGTCTATCTTCATATTCTCTTACGCTCCATTTATATACTAACGCATATAACACGACATCTGTATGTCATGTTTAATATAAGAGCAATGCAATTTCAGCAAAAGGAAAACCTGTGGAAATCCCCTATCACGGTTCATTCCACAGGTTTTTTCACATACTCTTCAAACTTTAGTAGTCTGTCAAATGTCTTTCTCTGAACTCTTGATCCTGTAATAATCCTCAGCATCAACGCTAATCTCAACACAGTCCTTCGGCTTCGCATTTTTCTTGCTCAAGAGGCACACCGTCTCCACGTGCCCCGAGACACCATTATGAATGTCCACAGTACAAGCGAATTAACCAACCAAAGCGCCTCCAACCGAAGAAATCTACTGTTTTTCGTCGGCTGAACGCTTCTACAAGCTGGATTTATAAGTCTTCACTTCTCGTTACTTTGTAAAGCGCTACCCCTTCCGGTCTGAAATCCAGCTGAATCTCCCAGAATTCAACGCCTGCCTTCGCAGCATTCCTGAAGGTTTGTGACACCTCCTCATAGTGCGTTGACCTCAGACGTTCCTTCTTTTCTGTTATACGATACTGGAAAACCTGCAGAAAAACAGCCTTCTCATGATCCTTAAGTGATCCAGCAAGCTCGTTAAGGTGCTTTACCATCCTGTCAGTTGATGAAAACGGCTTGGCACGAGTCAACGAAATAAATAATCATTCCCTGCGCCTGTTCACATAAACGCGGTCAGGAACATATCCATTGTCTCGTTATCTATTCCTGTACTACCGTTCCGTTCCTGACTGCATCGGCAAAGGCTAAGATGCTTTCTGATTTCATGATAGCAAGTCCTTGTCTTTCATCGCCAAGTACCACCAACTGATCTCCAGGTGAAATCTCAAATATCTTTCTTGCTTTAGCAGGAATCACAATCTGCCCTTTATCACCTACAGTTACCATTCCGAAGAGATGTTTTCCTTTTGGTGGAAGCGGCATACCCATGCTATCCTCCGATTTATAATTGGCCAGATCATCAAGCGACACTTCAAATATTTCCGCAAGTTTTTTACACTTGTCCAAATCAGGAACAGTTTCTCCGGTTTCCCACTTTGCTACAGACTGCCGGGAAACGCCAACTATATCAGCTATATCTTCCTGCGTCATGTTTTTCATTTTTCTAAGTGTTATCAGATTGTCATGAAACATCGTTTTTTCTCTCTTTCTTTATTCCGAGCACCGCCCATCTGAAGAATGGTATTCTGGAGATTACGGCATTCAAGGCATATGCCACCACAAAGCCTGCAATCAAGCTGATAATATAAATCATAGTTGTCGGAAGATTACCTGGTTTTCCAAGAAGCAGGGCTGCTGTTGATATCCCAAGGTAATGAAATACATATAACCCAAAATTGTTTTTACTCATCCATATCGTAAAAGCGTTTTGCTTATCAGCATACTTTGCTGCACCGCCAAGAATCGCCATACTTGCCAACCATCCGAAAACTGTAAACAGGATCGATCTGTTGATAGGGGCTTCCGCATAGTTGTCACCAAAGTACATGATGCAGAAGGCTGTTCCAACACCTACACCAAGAACAAGCAGCAATACAAAATATTTTTTCAGTGTCGCAATTACCTCATCATGTGAAAACACAAAGTAGCCAAGCAAGAAAGCAGCTCCGTAATATCCAAACCGATAAACCACAACAACCGGCGTGTTAAGAATCTGCGCTGCTCCCCATATTACAAGAGCCATCAAAAGTATCGCTATGAGGTTAGCCTTTCCACCCAATTTCCACAGCCTGTCCTTATCTATTTTTCTGACGAGAAGAAGAACCATCGAAAATAGCCAAAGCAGCTGTATGTACCACAGAACTCCCGTTCCGCTTAACACCATAATGAAATACTTGATTACGGCAGGTACTTCGTGCATGGAATCAAAAGCGTCGCCTATTGACATGCTGACATATCCCTGGATGAACTGAAACGCAAATAGTCCTACGGTAGAGGGAATAAGCAGCTTCCTTGTCCTGTTTTTCGCAAATTCCTTTGCGGTGTGACTGTCCAGATAATATCTGGAGCATATTCCCGATACAAGGAATAACAGAAGCATAAACCATGGATAGACCGCATATAGGAAAATGTCATAATACTGCATATCAAGAGAAGTAATCTTTCCAACTCCTCCGAGAATGCCTTCGCCATTATACATGTAAATCACATGATAAATGACAACCAAAACTACAGTTACCCATCTGATATTGTCTAAGTAGTATTTTCTCATGTATTTCTCACCTTTGCAATTTATTTTAACATTATTTTAATTGCAAGGCATACCATGTCTACCAACCAAACCGAACATTTATATCTCTGAAATGTTAAAGCTGGTTGCGAAATCTAAAATTTCTTCAGCACAAAGCTCACCTCCCACAACCTCCCTTAGCTTGTATCACTGACCAGCTTCACTTGATATCCGTCAATATATTTCCGCAGATATTCTTGATGCCGTTCAACATGGCATTGAACGCATCACTCCGCTGCCGCCGCTTTCTTTCTCTTCATCAATAAACTCATAGTCTCGACCAACCCCAAATAGTAAAATCGTTGACTCGTTTTCTGAAATAGTAAAATCGTAGCCACGCCACTGCTCCTGACCAGTTCCCTCAGACATAAAAAGAGGGCTTCCATCACACCGAGCACGCTCTGCTCCCGGTGACGGAAACCCCAGTAAATCAGGCTTTTTCATCCCTATTTCTTCAAGAATGTGTTAGTAGACAGACGGTCTCGATGTGGTCCGCAAAGCAAAACTGATCAAACGCCATCGCCTTTCTCGCCCGGTATCCATGCTTCGAAAGCCAGCCGAGATCCCGTGCGAGCGTCTCCGGATTGCAGGAAATATAGACAATCCGGCCCGGGGAAACCGCGACGGCGGCTTCCAGAAATACTTCCGAAGAGCCGGAGCGCGGAGGATCCATGAAGATGACATCTGCCTTTTTTCTCTCTGCCGCCATACGCTGCAAATAGTCCGCCGCGTCGTCACAGATAAAAAGCGCATGATCCGCATGATTGAGCTTCGCGTTGACGGCCGCGTCTGCCGCCGCGTCCGCGTTGGACTCAACGCCGATCACGCGGCCTGCGCGATCCGATGCGGCCAAACCGATCGTCCCGATTCCGCAGTATGCATCGACAACTGTCTCCCTGCCTTTCAGAGTGGCATACTCGATTGCCTGTGCGTAAATTCTCTCCGCCTGCACTGAGTTGACCTGATAGAAGGAACGGGAGGAAATGCGAAAACGTTTCCCGAGGAGCACATCCTCGATGAATCCCGGTCCGTACGCCACCTGTTCCCGTTCTCCAAGCACCATCGATGTACGCCGGTCATTGATATTGATGACAACCGTCGTGATCTCCGGATGCGCGGCAAGCAGCGCCTTCAGAAAGTGCTTCTTTCCGGGGAGCACCGGAGATGTGAGCACGAGCACCACCATCACCTGTCCGGTTGCGTGCGCAGTCCGGATCAGGATGTGCCGGAGCAGCCCGACACCGGTGTCCTCATTGTAAATCCGGATCCGGAATGACCGGACCATGTCCATCAGATCATCGATCATCGCATCCGCGGTCTCATTTTCGATCAGGCAGTGCTTCACCGGCACAACGCGATGCGTTCCCTCCGCATAAATGCCCGCGATGTGACGCTCACGTCCTCCGAAACGCTCATAAGAACAGACACGGTGCACCTTGTTACGGTAATGAAGCGGCTGTTCCATGCCGACAATCCCGTCAAGCCTCACATACGGACGGAGAAGATTCTCCACCCACTTCTCTTTCTTCCGAAGTGTCGATTCATAGTCCTGGCCGATCGTCGTACAACCGCCGCAGGATTTCCTGTATGGACAGTTCACACCGCTCATCTTTTCTCTCCTCTCAGCTGTTCCGGACACCTGTCAGATCCGCGACGACTTCAGCGGCGATGATCATGCCGGCAACCGGCGGAACAAACGCCGTCGAGCCCGGAATGTCCCGGCGGTCCGTGCATTTCCGTTCGGTCCCGGGCGGGCAGACACAGTGATAGCGGCAGCTGATCGACGGATCATCGATCGGCCTGCGCGCTTTTTCTGTCGAGTAAACAACTTTCAGATCCGTGACGCCCCGCTTCCGGAGTTCGTGCCGCATCACTTTCGAAAGCGGATCGTTTGATGTCTCATAGATATCCGCCACACTGAGCTGCGTCGGGTCCAGCCGGTTGCCCGCTCCCATGCAGCTGATGATCGGAACGTCGCTGGATTTTGCGCGCATGATGAGGTCGATCTTCGCTGTGACCGTATCCACCGCATCGACGACATAGGAATAGGATGAAAAATCAAATTCAGCCGCTCTTGCAGGAAGATAGAAGCATCGCTGCTTCGTCACCTCAGCCTGAGGGTTGATGTCGTGAATCCTCTCCTCCGCCACATCAATCTTGTATTTTCCGATCGTCTTCCGGGTGGCGAGAATCTGGCGGTTCACATTCGTGAGACAGATGCGGTCGTCGTCCACCAGCTCAAAGGATCCGACGCCGCTCCGCGCCAGCGCTTCCACGACATAGCCGCCGACACCGCCGATGCCAAAAACAGCTACGCGCGACGCGCGCAGCCGTTCCATCGCCTCCTCTCCGAGAAGCAGTTTGGTTCTTGAAAAGGTATCAAGCATAGTTTCTGATCACATACCCCTTTCCGTCACGCATTATACGGGACGAATCTGTATGTCCGTTCCGGTTCAGTCCGCCGACTCCAGGAGCTCAAGGCTGTGCTCTTCGTTCATCTGATTGCACATCGCGATGAAGCGGTCAAGCGGAACGCCGTGCAGCTGCTTGTTGCCACGGATGTTGATGGAGACCGTACGTTCATCCCTCTCCTTGTCGCCGAGCACGATGGTGTACGGATCCTTGTAGTTCTTGCAGGCCTTGATCTTCTCCTTCATATTCCGGTCGCTGTAGTCCACCTCGAAGCGGATCCGGTTCTTTCTGAGAAGCTCACATACTTCCTTCGCGTATTCATTATGTTCCGTGCGGATCGGCACCACGCCGACCTGTACCGGGCTCAGCCAGAACGGGAAGGAACCCTTGAAGTTTTCGATCAGGATGCCGATGAAGCGCTCCATCGATCCGAAAATCGCACGGTGAACCATGACCGGACGCTTGAACTGGCCGTCCTTGTCCACATACTTCATGTCGAAATTCAGCGGCAACTGGAAGTCAAGCTGAATCGTACCCATCTGCCACTCGCGGCCGAGGCAGTCCTTCATCTGAAGGTCGATCTTCGGTCCGTAGAAAGCGCCGTCGCCCTCGTTGATCTCGTAATTGCCCTCGCCGTAAATCTTGTTCAGGATCGCCTTCAGATCCGCCTCAGCCTGATCCCAGACACGGATATCGCCCATATAATCATCCGGACGGGTTGACAGCTCCGCGCGGTAGGTAAGGCCGAGCGTGCGGTAAATTTCGTCCGCGATGCTCATGACATCATGGATCTCGCTCTCGATCTGGTCTTCGCGGATCAGGTTGTGAGCATCATCCTGACGGAACATCTGGACGCGGAACAGCCCGTTCAGCTCGCCGGACTTCTCCTTGCGGTGAATCACATCGACGGTATTGATCCGCATCGGGAGATCCTTGTAGCTGCGCTGCTCACGCTGATAAACCTTGACCGCGTTCGGGCAGTTCATCGGCTTGACAGCCCAGTAATCCTCTCCGTCCTCCTGAATGCAGAACATATTCTGGCGATAATGGCCCCAGTGGCCGCTGGTCTCCCAGATTTCCTTGCTGTTGATCACCGGAGCGGAGATCTCGGTGTAGCCGTGCCGCTCATGCACTTCTCTCCAATAGTCGAGCAGCGCGTTGAAGAGCTTCCATCCTCTCGGCAGCCAGTACGGCATACCCGGAGCGGTGGGATCGAACATGAAGAGGTCCAGCTGCGGTCCCAGCTTCTTGTGATCTCGCTCCATCGCCTCGCGGACCAGATCAAGGTGCTCCTTCAGCTCCTGCTTGGTCGGGAACGCATAGACATAGATCCGCTGCAGCTGATCATTATGCTCATCGCCGCGCCAGTAGGAACCGGATACCGACTTCACCTTGAACGCGACGCCGAGCAGCTCGGCGGAATTGTCGACATGCGGGCCGCGGCAGAGATCCACGTAGTCATCGCCGGTCGTATAGATCGTAATCGTCTCATCTTCCGGCAGATCCCGGATCAGCTCCGTCTTGTACTTCTGGTCACGGAAGAGATCCAGCGCCTCTTTCTTCGTCACTTCTTTTCTTGTCCACGGCTCTCTGCGCTTGATGATCTCGTGCATTTTGTTCTCGATCGCCGCGAAGTCATCCTTGTTCAGCGTTCTCGGCAGCGTAAAGTCATAGTAAAAGCCATCCGCAATCTGCGGTCCGATCGCATACTGTACATTCTCTTTGCCAAAGAGCTCGATCACGGCCTTGGCCAGAATATGTGACATAGAATGGCGGTAGACTTTCAGAAATTCCTCGTGTTCCATAGAACAGCCTCCTTGAAATATGTGCTCATGCGTCTTTGGGGACATGCAGCCGTCCCCGGCGCGTTCCCGTCTGATTTCCGACGGGCTTATCAGATACAGAGGGACGTAAAAAACGTCCCTTAGGCTGCAGCTTTCTTCAAGCTGCAGGACAAGGGACGTAGATTTCTGCGCGGTTCCACCCTTCTTGCCGTCTTTCGACAGCCACTCATTTGATCGATTGTAACAGAATCACCGTGCCGGATTGGGGCCTCTCGGAGGTGGTCTTCGGTCAGTTCCCATTCAAAGCGCTCTCACCGCCGGCGATATCCGCATCACCCTCGACGCTTTTCTCTGTAAATTTTCCCTGACGTACTTTCCTCGTCAACGATTTAACGCCCGTATTATAAGCCCGGACCTGACCGGTTGTAAAGCCCGAAAATTGCAGCGGTGAGGCGCCGGATGGCGGCGGATGGCGGCCCGGTTAAACCGCGTCAGTCCGGATAGAGCTCCATTGTCAGCTGATGATGTTTCCTGTCATAACGGTACACGCTGTCAGACAAAACCTCCCAGGGCGGAACAGAGGACAAATTGACGCTTTTCACAAGGTCGCCCAGTTCGGCGGCCGTGTACATCCCGTAGTCCGGCAGAAGAATCAGCTCGTGAATACTGCTCGGGAGGATCCAGAAGTCCATGCCGAGCTTCTCCGCGACACGGGCGAAAAGATCCGGATATGCCATACAGGCTGCCCCGAAGATTCCGCTCTCATTCGACAGGACGAACATCGGCGCCATCGTGCCTTCAGAGCTGTCCTCCGAAGCCTCTTCCTCCGGTCCGATATCGCGGATCACGTCTGTGATATGGCGCAGCCGGGGTTTTTCGGAAGCGGCTGTCTGATCCATCGCCAGCCGGAAGAGTTCCTCTTCCGTGATGTTCCAGTCAGGCAGATCCCCGTTCTGCACCAGGGCTGAAGCTTCAGGGATCCCCATAACCTGCGGCCGGTAGAAGCAGATCATCTCGAGATCCATGAATGGACGATGCGGGACAGAACGAAGAAGCTCCCCGTTGAGATCACGGCTGATCAGCCGGAACCGTATGCTGCCGCAGATCCTCTCAAAAGAATGCAGATCTCCATACGTCATGCCTTCAGGACAGACTCTCCGTTCATTCTGGCAGACGATCTCATCGGCGATCTCATCCAACCCCGATCCGTCCCGGTAACGGTCGAAATACGGCTCCAGATAAATATTCGGGACCACCAGCTGCCCCGGTCGGGTGATGGTCAGTCCGTCCATCATCGTACTGTTGTTATGCGGCACGCTTCGGACCTCAACGGTCTCTCCCTCGGCGGTTCTTTCTCTCACCTTGTCGGTCAGCTCGGCGACAAACTGCTGATAATCCATGTTCGATTCTCCTTTTTCGGATAGCATGATATAAGACGCGCCGCGAGGGCGGCCGCCTCTTCGTCGGATGTCCGGGCAGACTCCTCCCTCCCCGGCCGCAGACGCGCCGGGCGGACGGATCCGCCTGTTCGTTTTTTCAGGAAAAAAGAGAATCGATCAGAAAAGAAGTGCGGGATAAACAGATTCCGTCGGACGGCTGATCCAACGGAAATGCGAAACAGCCTCCCCGTGAAGGGGAGGCCGGATATTCAGACTCTTGAAAGATACTCGCCTGTTCTTGTGTCAATCTTGACCTTATCGCCGATATTGACGAACAGCGGCACCTGAATCGAGGCACCCGTCTCAACCGTTGCCGGCTTGTTGGCGCCCTGAGCCGTATTGCCCGCAAATCCGGGCTCTGTATCAGTAATTTCCAGTTCCACAAACAGCGGAGGCTCGATCGCAAAGACATTCCCGTTGTAGGAATCCACCTTCACTTCGTCATTTTCCTTGACGAATTTCATGCTGTCGCCGATCGTATCCTTGTTGATCATGATCTGCTCGAAGCTCTCGGGATCCATGAAATAGTAAAGATCGCCGTCGTTATACAGGTACTGGTAATTCTTGCGGTCAATCCTCGCCGCCGGGAATTTCTCGGTAGGGCGGAAGGTTTTCTCGACAACGCCTCCGTTAATCACATTCTTCATCTTTGTACGGACAAACGCTGCGCCCTTACCTGGTTTCACATGCTGAAATTCCAGGATCTGCATCACCTGACCGTCAATTTCCAGAGTCAAACCGTTTTTAAAATCGCCTGCGGAAATCATAAATCACTGTCCTCCTTGAAATGTACACTTCATTTTAGCGTAAATCATGCCCTTGTGCAAGAAAGAAATCCATCGCTTTCCAGAATCTCGTCCGCAATCTGCTCCGGCGTTTTTCCGTCCGTGTCAATCGTCTGATCCGCCGCCTCTTCATAGCGTGCCTTTCTTTCTTCCATCAGGCGGCGGATCCCGTCCCGTGTCATTCTCCCCCGGATGTTCGGCCTGTTAGCAGCCTCGCCGGTAAGCCGCTCAAGCACGGTCTCCGGCTTTGCGCGGAGCAGGACGATCCGTCCTAAGCAGCGCATCAGATCCGTATTCTCCGTCCGGAGAACCGCTCCGCCGCCGCAGGATACCACAGCCGGTCCCTCATGGTACAGTTCGGCGATTTCCCGAGTCTCGAGATCCCGGAAGTACGGCTGGCCCTTCGTCTCAAAGATCCGGCTGACCGCGCAGCCTTCCCTCTCCTCGATCCGCTGGTCAAGGTCAATGAACGGCCGTCCGGTTTTCGCGGCGAGCGCCGCTCCGACCGTCGTCTTCCCGGAGCCCATGAAGCCGTTCAGGAAAATCGCCCCTTCTTTCCGCTTTGCCCCGGCCGCTTCCCTCATTTTCGCACGAAGTGCCGGAACCTCCATCTGTCCCGGCGCGCTGTCCCGGCCCGGAAGGCATCCGAAGGTAAAGACACTTCCAAAAAAGGCCGCGGAAAGCCTGGTAATCCGTCCGATCTCTCCCATCGAGATCAGCACGAAAGGCAGACCCAGATGCTGTTTCGCCCAGGCGGACGCGGCGAGCACGCGCGAAGGATCCAGATGATCTCTCGGCGTGACGGCAATCTTCGCCAGATCCGCTCCGGCGTCTTTCATCGCTTCAAGCCGCTCCTCGAGAGCGGAAAGCGGAGGTGTTTGCCGGAAGTCATGAAAGGAAAGAACCGCCGGTACAGAAACCGCATGCGCCTCCTCAAGAAGATCCGCCGACGCCGTACGTTCCTGCTCGATGTCGATCAGATCGACCATCCGTGAGTTCAGCGCGTCCCGGACAATACCGGCATATTCCGCGTCATCCGCCTCACGCCTTCCTCCCTCCGCTTTCGTCCGGAACGTAAACAGAACCGGTACATCCCCGGCTGTCTTTCGGAGAGAGCACAGGAGCTCATGAAGCTTCGGGGCACGACACAAGTCCGCTCTCAGCGCATCCGCGCGAAGCTCCAGTATTTCACTTCCCGCGCGGATCGCTTCAGCCGCATCTGTAAGGCATCCCGCCTCATCTTCCGCCATCAGCGGCACGGCTGTCTTCGGAATACCATCTCCAAGTGCTGTCCCCCGTACGATAATCTGCCGCATCTCTTCCCTCATTTCCTGTCCCGCCGTTCTGTATGCAGCCGGCCGGGACCTGTCAACCGTGTTTGTCTGCCTGTTTCAGCGCCTGTCGTGAAACACATTCCCCGTCTTCCGCCTTTCGCTTCGCTGTGCTAAAATGAAGCAATCCTGACAGATCGGAGGCAAATGTCATGCAGTCCTATTATCTGATCGGAAGCCCGATCGCGCACTCTTCTTCACCCGCGATGATGAACTACACCTTCCGCCGTCTCGGTATCGATGCTATATATGCACTGCACGAGGCTCAGGCAGACGAGGTTCCGGATGCTGTCGAATGGCTGAAGAGCCGCGGCGCGTCCGGCTGGAACGTGACGATGCCGGACAAGCAGGCCATGCTCTCTCTTTGCGACGAGCTCTCCACCGCCTCCCGGATCGGCGGTTCTGTCAACACCGTGAAGAATGACAACGGACGCCTTTACGGTTACACAACTGACGGAATCGGTTTTCTCAGCGCGCTCGGGCAATATGGAATCCGTCTGAACGGCCGGAAACTGACGCTTCTTGGAAGCGGCGGAGCGGCCAGTGCGATTCTCATTCAGGCTGCCCTTGACGGCGCGGGCGAGATCGCGGTCTACTGCAACCGTCCGTCCTCACGCCAGCATGTGGAGGAAATCGCGGAAAAACTTGCGCCCCACAGCCGCACTGTCATCCGCATCCGCTCCTATCATGATCCAGAACAGCTTCGGGCCGACCTTGGCGGAAGCACGGTGCTGGCCAACGGAACCAATGTCGGGATGGCCGGCAGTCCGCACCCGGAAGAATCTCTGATTCCGGATAGTACGTATCTTCATCCCGGGCTGTTCGTCTACGACATCATCTATCATCCGGCATGCACGCCGCTGCTCACCCAGGCCCGTTTCGCAGGCTGCCGCTGCTCGAACGGCCTGTCCATGCTGATCGGTCAGGGTGCCGCATCGTTTCATATCTGGACCGGGCGGGAGATGCCCGTGGACGAAGTCGCCGCGTATCTCAGTTCCCCGACGCCCTCTCCTGATCTGCTATAATTTCATCCGCAACGGCGTCCGCGCTTTTGTCATTTGCGTCAATCGTGACGTCCGCCGTCTTCCGGTACCAGGGCTCCCGCTCCTTCAGCAGCTTCTCCACCTGCTCATCCCAAGTTTCGCTGCGGATCCAGGCATGCTTCTGGCTCCTGCGCATATGCGCAAGAAGACCGGACTCCTTCATTTTCAGATAATAGACGCGTCCCAGTTGTTTCAGATACGGCGCGTTCTGCGGCATCGTCGCCAGTCCGCTTCCGAGCACGATCACATGCCGCTTCTCATCCCGCGTCAGCTCATCAAGGATCAGCGTCTCCATCGCCCTGTAATACGGAACGCCGAACCGGTCGTAGATCTCCGGCGTCGTCATCCTGAGCCGTTCCGACACCTTCTTGTCGATGTCGATGCAGGGCAGGCTCAGCTTTTTCGCGATCGCACGCGCGACTGCGCCCTTGCCCGATCCGATGAAGCCCTCGATAATCAGATTGTCCATATATCCTGCCTTTCTGTCCCGTCGTCCTGAACACCCGATTTTCTCCGAATGAGTCCGTCTTCCCGTATTGGCGGCTCATCCGTCCTGTTCTTTTCTCCCGTCCGTATGACCGGACTTCCCGGTCTGATCCTCCGCCTTCCGCACCGCTTCATCCGTCTGCCTGCCGGCGGATCTGTCTGCTTTCCGTTCAAGCGTCCTCGCGACGCCCGACGAGTCCACCGTCAGATGCTTCTCGGCAAGCTGGCGGTTCACCGAGAGCGACACCAGATTGAAAATAAGGGATGTCAGCGGGATGAAGAACAGCATGCCGCCGAATCCGAAGAGCGCGCCGCCGATCGTGATGCCGACAAGCACATAGACAGATGGCATGCCGATTGAATTTCCCATAATTCTCGGATACATGAAGTTGTCATCAAATATGCGGAACAGCACGTAGATAATAAGAAACGCCACCATACGCGCCGGACTTACCGTAAGCAGCATCACGGCGCCGAACGCGCCGGCGATCCACGCGCCGAACATCGGGATGAACGAACAGACCGCCGCCATAATGCCCAGAAGGAAGCTGTACGGCATCCCCGCGACGGTCATGATAAGCGCGACCAGCACGCCGTCCAGAAGCGCCTCGAGACATTGTCCCGTAATGAAGCGGCGAAACGTCTGAACACAGATCAGAAGGATCTGACGGATCCGCGCGACATGTCCCCGCGACATCGTTCCGTACAGAACCCGGTAGAAGCGCTTGCGATGCGCTTCCTTCGCGCCGCACACATAGACGGAGAATGCAATCGCGATCACCATGTTCGATGCGCGCCCCAGCAGCTTCGTGGCAAGCTCGAGATAGTTTTTCGTCGAGATGGTCGCGCCGTTTCTGGCTACGGAAAGGAGCTGCAGGATGACATCGCTCCAGTGGATGTCACTGAGACGGTGCTTCTCCAGCCAGTTGAGGACCGGCTGAACCTTCCTGAACTTTCTGACAAGCCTCTCCTGCCAGACGGGTGCATTTTCATCAAGCGCCACAGACAGCCGCCCCAGCGTCTCGGTCATCTTCGGTATGAAGTAGAGAATCGAAAGCAGAAGCAGCGTCAGGAAAATCACGAAACAGATGGCGATGCTGAGGCTGCGCGCCAATCCCTTCGGCAGACTTCTTCCCTTCTTCGTCTTCCTGCCGAACAGATGCCGCTCGAAAAAGCTCATCGGGATGTTGAGCACGAACGCGATGCACAATCCGAGCAGAAGGGGATAAAGAATACCGATCACATACGCGATTCCAACGAAGACCTTCGAGATATTCAAAACAACCAGCAGGACGACGCCCGCCAGCAGGATCAGACTCCGGATTTTCTTGAAGGACTCTTCATTGATTGACATATTTTGATTATAGCATCATCGAACCGGCGATGACAAGGCGCGACGGCGCGGCACATGTGAATCCGTTTCACACCGTTTGGCTCTGTTTGGCGCTGCCCTTCCTGAGAAAATTTCGATTCCCCGTCAAGGGCCAGTACGATTTTAATTTTTTCTGCCATGAAGTCACCTCATTATGGGCATAAAAAAGCGCCTGCACATTGCTGTACAGACGCTAAAAGCACAAGTCAATTTCGATTACCTACCGTACAAAGTACGCTCCCATCTCTTCTTCCGTTCTTCCGGGCTTAACTTGTCGTCCAATTCCTCAAGTTTTGCCAGAAACAGCAGGTACAACGCCCAAATCCACAATGGAGCTGTAATCAACAGTATAATAATCACCCATGCGAGGACCATTGAAATCGCCTCCTCCTGACTCTCACTATAGCACGGAGTCAGGAGAAAGTCATTTCAATGTGATTGCATTTCTGTGAAATGATAACAGCCACGTCTGTTCCGCATCCATCATTTCGCTTCCGTATTTCCCCTGCTGCCGGTATATACTACCACACTTACTACCACAAACCGGCTTTTTCACCATGAAACGGCACGGCACCGAGCAGCGCCCCATAGCGATCCGGATGGTTCAGAAATCCTTTATTTCCGGGCTTTTTCAGAAAAAATATCGCCCTGTGACATCCTGTGTCACAGGGCGAAACCCTCGTGCGGAAGATGGGACTTGAACCCACACGATCGCAATGATCACTAGATCCTTAGTCTAGCTCGTCTGCCAATTCCGACACTTCCGCATCATGCCTCCGGAACGTCTTCCGAAGTCAACGATGCTATTATAGGAGAAGGCCGACGGTTTGTCAATCACTGCTATAAATTTTATTGTTTTTCTGTCAGAACACTGCAATAGAGAGAGTCTGCGTCCCGATCTCGCTGCCATCCGCGTCATAATACGTCACGTCCAGTTCCGTATCACCGGCGGCATTCAGGCTGACGGAGAGCGGGGATTGATCTGGTGCTTCCGCTCCGCTCTCGTCGGACGAGCCGATCGTCGCGTTCGGAAGGGATGCCACTTCCTCATGGGCAGACGTCACCTCGGCCGTCACGGCTCCGTCGGGCATCGCGACCGTCAGCGACGCGGTGTTCCCGGCCTTGAACCCTTGCTCGGTATCCGCCTGAATCGTCAGCGTCGAGGAAGCATACGGAATCTGCTGTCCGTCAATGACCGCGGCTTCCGTCACGGTGCCTTCCTGAGGCATGCCGTCCTCGCCTTTCGCCGCAAAGGCGATGCTGCCCGAGATGGTATAGGTTCCGTCCGTCAGCGGCGCGTCGCCGGTAAGAACATCGATTTCCGTCGCTTCTTCCCAGCCGAGGCCGTTCAGCTTCTCGTCATCCGTCACATCAACGGAGCCCCACGCTGCCGTATTCGAGAGATCGACTGTTTTCACTTCATTGCCGGCGCTATCGGTAATCGTAACAGTACCGGAAGCCGGAACGAACCGGCCTTCAACATAGAACCGCAGCGCGAAGGAATTCAGCAGCGGCTGCTCAAGATCACCGGCCGCAAAAGCGATCGCCGGCGCCTGTGTTACGGCCGGAGCGGAGGAAGCGGCATCCGCCGCGGGCGTATCCGTTGCGGCGTCAGCGCCTGCCGTTTCCGACGGAGACGCCGAATTCTGTGCGGCAGAGCTCTGGACAGCCGCGGAATCAGCCGCCTGCTCGTCGTCCTGAGCTGCGCCGGAGCCCGCCGTCTGCGCGGTGCTGTCCTCGTACTCATCCTGCGCTGTGATCGTGAAGAGAGCGCCGTCGGACGCGGTCG
The DNA here is from genome assembly GCF_019355395.1 of Chordicoccus furentiruminis. Lineage (GTDB taxonomy): Bacteria > Bacillota > Clostridia > Lachnospirales > Lachnospiraceae > Chordicoccus > Chordicoccus furentiruminis. The sequence goes on along the minus strand of NZ_CP048829.1, from coordinate 2,889,485 downwards.
AATCGGTTGGGGCGGAAGAATCCGGCCCTGTCAGCGCCTGCTGGTTCGTCGCATCTTCGATGACATCCTTCCCCAGCGCGGCGTCATCCGTATTCATCATGATGTTGTCGCTGCTGAGGCTCTCAGTCGACGAATCCGTATTCGTATTTGTATTCGTATTCTCCGCGCTGTTCACGTTGCTGTTGGAATTGTCCACGTTTACGTTGACATTCACATTTGTGTCACCGGAGGAAGTGTTCTTTTCCACCCGGTCCAGCGTTTCCTTCACATCGTCATAGTTGTATTTCTCGGCCGCGATCTGCTTCGCCAGATCCTCCAGCGCCTGACGGTCCTCATCGGAGAGCCGGACCGTCACAGCGGAATCCGTTTTCTCCGCTCCGCTGTCCGGATTGGAGGCATCATCCACCGCGTCATTGACGATGTTCGTGATCTGCTCCGTATCGGATTCGGCAACCTGGTTCTGGATAATCTGGATCTTGATATCGTTGACGATCTCCGTAGCCTGCTTCTGTCCGACGGCCTCGGCGACTTTGCCTGTCGTGACGATTTCCTTTGCCGCCGTCTGCTTCTTTCCCGCATCCAGCGCCGTATTGGTCGCGGCCTCGAACGCCTTGGTCACGCCGGTCAGCGCACCTGTGCCGGAAACCTCGATCGGGCAGGCCGCAACAACGTTGCAGTTCTTCACACCCGAAGTGGATAGCGCCGCCGCGATCATGTTGGACGTCACGAAGTTAAGATTCGCCGTTTTCACCTGGATTCCTCCGGATGCTGTCGGCTGTACATAGGCACAGCTGAGCGTCCGCGTCCCGATCTGCTCAAGCGGCACATAGCTTCCCAGCGTATCCCGTTCTTCCTGATTCGTCACCTCAATCACCTGCACGCTGTCCGCGCTGACGCCAAAATACTTCAGCATGACGGATTTCTGGGAATCCGTCAGATCCGCGCCGAGCGTCACCACTTTCTGCGAGTCCGCCTGAACCGCAGCCGGTGACAGTGAGACCGCCATCATGCTGACCGCAGCCAGCAGTCCGGTCATTTTCTTCATTCTGCGCATCAATCGTTCCTCCTTCTGTTCTCTCAAATCATTCCGGATCCCGTTGTCTGATCCGGCTGCCCTCTCCGGGTGCTGAACCGTCAGATGGCTTTTTAATTATACTGCTTCGTTCCTGCTTTGTGGCATATTTAAGAATTGTTTCATAAAACCGGCCGCCGGTGTCAGCTTTCCAGCGGGCGGATCCGGTACTCCGCGCCGACAGACCGGCAGAGCGAGGCGCACTGCGCCTCCTGCTCCTTTGTGATCGTCCGCTCCACGGTCGTCAGAATGACATGGGGAACGAAGCGCGTACAGCCTCTGGCAAACTCCACAAGGGCTTCGAACGAGCCCTTCCCGAACCGTGGGTGGACGAGCCGGAGATACGCATCCGCGTCCGGTGTATTGAGGCTGATGGAAACTGTATCGATCCGTCCTTCAAACTCAGGCGTAATATCCCTTCTGTTCACCAGATTGCCCAGTCCGTTTGTATTGATGCGTACATTTCCCGCTCCTCTTCTCTTCAGTTCATCGGCGGTTTCAAGCAGAACCGGCAGTGCCTCCGTCGGCTCGCCGAAGCCGCAGAAAACCACTTCCCCGTACCGGCTCAGATCTTTCTGATCCAGCGCAGCCTTCACTTCCTCCGCCGTCGGCTCGTGACTGAGCCACAGCGTCCCGTTCGATCCGATATGATCGAACAGTTTCCGCTCGCAGAACTCACAGGCACAGGGACAGCGGTTCGTCAGATTGATATAGAGATTGCCGTACGCCTCATAGAGGATCGTCATTCCCCGGTGATCCGTGTGGTAATAGCGCGGTGTTTCCGCCGCTGCCTTTTTTCCGTTCATTTCGGTTCACCTCCTGCCGCGTTCCGTCAGTGAAGACGGTCCAGAACTTCCTCAAAGCTCACTCCGTCCGTAGACGGAATACCGAGCCGGATTGTATTCAGGATGCATGACTTGACGAAGGCGGACGCCTTTTTCACCGAAGCGGCAAAATTCACCCCGTTCACCGCATCCGCGGCAATGACGGATGCGAAGACGTCGCCGGTGCCGCAGCGCTGCTCCCCGACCCGGTACTGCCGCGTCAGCCCGATGGCGCCATCCCCGTCCAGACAGATACTCGCGATGAATTCTCCCTGCGGAATTCCGGTAATCACGATTTTTTCCGGTCCCATCGCCCGCAGCTCATGCAGCATGGCCTCCAGCTCCTCCCTGTGCCAGGGAGCCTCATGGTATTGTCTTCCGGTGAGAATGCAGGCTTCGGTCAGATTCGGCGTGATCAGATCAGCCAGCGCCGTCAGATGCCGCATGCCTTCGCACATCTCATCCGAATAGGATGCGTAGGTCCTCCCTCCGTCGCCCATCACCGGATCCACGATCACGACCGTTTTTTCGTCGGAGAAATCCCTGATAAAATTCCGGACCATCCCGAACTGCCTCTCTGACCCGAGATAGCCGGTCGCGATGCCTGAGAATGTCAGCCCCAGCTTTTTCCACTCCGCTGTGTACGCCGCGAGATGATCGGTATAGTCATCCGCGTAGAAGCTGTCGAAGCCGGTATGATTTGACAGAATCGCGGTCGGCACCGGACAGCACTGCACCCGGAGCTTTGAGATGATCGGGATCTGCACGGTCAGCGAGCAGCGTCCGAATCCGGTCAGATCATTGACCGCCGCGATTTTTTTCTGTCTGTTGTGGTCGGCACGCTGCGCTGCGCTCATGATGAAACCCTCCCGGATACGGCTCTGACCATTTTTCCGGCCAGCGCGCAGAATGCTTCGATCAGAAGCGAGGCTGCCAGAGAAAGGGCCAGAAGAACGGCAAGATCGGCGAATGCATTTCCCGAAGCATAGACGATCTTCACAAAAAACGAAAAATAATAACAAAAAAATGAATGTGTCAGCCAGAGATTCTCACTGTGGGCACCGAGGAAGGCAAGCGGCCGGTCAAGGAAGCGGATCAGCCGGATAAGATTCATCGAGACGATGACGAACGCCGGGGTCAGGATATAAAAATACTGCTGGTATCGGTCGTTCATAGCCCGAAGGTTGAAAATCACCAGTCCGCCCGCGAGTGAAAACGCAATCCGCGACGGCACGTTCCACGACATGACAGCCGTCATGGCCCGATCCAGCGCATGATAGCGCGCGAAGGTGATGCCGGCGTAGATTTCCCCGACGCAGCCCTGCTTCAGGTAAAAGTTGTAAAGAGCGTCCTCCTTCATCCAGGCGAAGGACGGGACATCCTTCAGCATCGGCAGAATCTGGTAGGCGGTCAGACAGATCATGAAACCGATGAAGAGCTCGATATAGCCGTTGTGCAGCTTCCGCGTGAGCAGAATATAAAGGTATCCGAACAGTACCGCGATCACGAAGCAGCCCGCATACCACCATTCCAGATTGTATTTTTTCGAAAAGCCGATCAGCGTCATCGCAAGATCCTGCTGATGTACGGACGAATAGAGCCGAGAGAAGTCCCTCTTTCCGCTGATCAGCTGCTCCTGCGACCTGAAGAAGAGAAATGCGGCGGCCAGCATCACCGAAGCCGTCTTCCAGTAGGAGATGTAAAACCGGCCGATTTTCCGTTCGACGGAAAGTTTACCCGACTCATACTGCCGGTACATGCCGTAGCCCGTCAGGAACATAAATACCGGGAGGCAGATCTTGCCAAACTGTCCGACAGCGGCAAACCATTCCTTTCCGAGCACCTGAGGGAAAACAGGCGACTGGATCGCGTACGCGCCGCCCGGCTGCCGCTCGGGAAATCCCCAGAGATGATGCATCAGCATCAGCAGAATGGCGACTCCCTTCATGATCTTTGTATCCGTTCTGGTAAAGACATACGATTTCACGATTCGTCTCCTGAAGCACTTCCGGCAGTCTGTTCTTCCGGGCCTTTCCTTTCCTGATGTCCGTCTTGCGGCCGCTGTACCGCCTGCCGCACCCGGATGCTACGGCGACACAAAGGTCAGCACGTCATGGTACATCACATAAACCATCAGGAGCATCAGAAGGACCGCCACGACCGTCTCGACGGAAGCCTCGACCGCCGGGTTCACCGGCTTGCCTCGGATCGCCTCAATCAGGAGGAACAGCAGCCTCCCGCCGTCGAGCGCGGGAATCGGAAGAAGGTTCATGACGCCAAGATTGGCCGAAAGAAGAATGATCAGATTGATCATGTTCATCCATGTCATCAGGGCGCCCTCGCTCCTTGACTCCTCATAGGTAGTCCCGACTACATCCACGATTCCGACCGGCCCCGAAAGGTCATTGATGCCGAACCGGCCCGTAAACAGCGCGCCGATAGATTCAAGCGTCGTGCCGATCCAGTAACGCAGTTCCACAAAGCTCAGACGGATCACCTGAGGCGCCGTCGTCTTCGTCCGTCCGAGGTTGTAGCCGAATCCGATCCGGACATCGTCCCGTTTCAGCGGTTTTACATCGGTTTCCCAGAACCTCCCGCCCCTGCTGAGCGTAAGCTTCACACTGCTCTGACCGAGGGGATGATCCTGAAAATACCGATACAGGGACTTCGCTGTCGTGATCTTTGTGCCGTCCACCGCTGTGATGACATCGCCTGCGCGGACGCCCGCCTTGTCAAGAGGAGATCCGACGGAAACCGACTGAATTTCAGCCCTGTCCCCGTCCACGCTGTAGGTCAGCCCCAGCATGTACCTCCTCTGCACATCCGGCGTATAGGATACGGTATGGGTTTGACCGTCCCGTTTGAAAGTCAGTGTAACGTTCTGCCCTCCCGAGAGGTCGTGAAACACAAACCATGTGTCCACATCCCGCCCAATCTCCACGCGTCGGCCCATGAAGGACGTAATCGTATCTCCGGCCTTAAGCCCCGCCTGCTGCGCGGCGGATCCGTCTTCAACGGAGGTGACGACGGCCGGGTCATAGCCAACCACAGCGAGCACGACGACGGCACAGATCCATGCCAGCAGGAAGTTGAAGAAAGGGCCTCCGAATATGATGGCCGCGCGCTGCCCCGCCGAAGCCGCCTGAAAGGATCCCGGTTCCGGAGAAAGATTCCCGTCTTCGTCCTCCGTGCCTCCGAGCATGCCTCTCATCCGGCAGGAGCCGCCGAACAGCAGAAGCTTCAACGAATAACGGGTCTCCCCCCTCTTCGCGCTGAGAAGTCGAGGTCCGAATCCAAGAGAAAACTCCTCAACCGCGACTCCGTTGAGTCTGGCCATCAGAAAGTGGCCAAACTCATGGAACAGGATGAGGAGCGAAAAAATCAGGATTGCAATTATCCACTTCAAGAAAGACGATGCCTCCGATTCAAATCAATAGTCAGCCAGCGGATTGTCAGATCCCGCTGACAAGAAGAAGTGACAGAAAATAGATCACCGGAGCCGTGAAGATCACGCTGTCGAACCGGTCCATGATGCCGCCGTGTCCCGGGATCAGATTTCCGTAATCCTTGATGCTGCGGTCCCTCTTGACCGCGGAAGCGGCAAGATCGCCAAATATGGAGATCACCGCGCCGACCGCGCAGATCAGGGCGCATTCCCCGACCAGACGGCCTTCGGCGAAAATCAGTGCGAACAGGGCCCCGGAAATCCCGGCTCCGGCGATGCCTCCCGCCGCACCCTCCCATGTCTTCTTCGGGCTCAGTACCGGCGCCATCTTGTGGCGCCCGACGGCACGCCCGACAAAATAGGCGCAGGTATCGGCGACCCACGACGAGAGGAAAACAAGCCAGACAAGGATCAGCCCTTCCTTCTCGAGCCGGATCAGTAAGATGAAACCGAGCATAACCGTCACATAGAAGAAGGAAAAGCACACCGCGATTGCCTGGTCCGCGTGATATTTCGGAAACGTCAGGACATAGACCATCATCACGGCCATCACGGCAAACGCGGCGATCACGACCGCAAAACGTCTTCCCGATAAGAGCAGAAACAGGTCGTAGAACGCGGCGCCGGCAAATCCCGCCACCGAAAGCGCGGGCCATTTTTCACCGTCCCTGATCACACCGCAGGCCTTTTGCAGCTCGTACATCCCGACCAGAGAACAGAACAGAAGAACCGCTGCCAGGACCGGCCCTCCGAGCCAGATCGTTATCAGGCCGATGGCGGCCAGAACCGCGCCGCTGATCACTCTCGTTTTCATTTTATCTGCGCCTCGCTTCCTCCCGGTACCCGGTCTGCGGATCCGCAGCGGGCTGCATGCTCCCGGCGTCCCGTCCCGTCACCGGACATTTTCTATCAGCATTATCACACAGCCTCATGTAAAACTCAATCCGGGAATTCGGCGGGTGTCTGTCGTTTTTAGGAATTTTGCATAATTTTCAGATGGTTTTGTCTGTAATTCTGCCATTTTCGTCTTTTGTCACGCATAATAAAGCATGCTATACTGATTCTCATGAATACTTCAGCTGATACAAATCCGTTTGATTTTTCCGCTCAAACCGTGCTGTACGGCCGCAGTCCCTCTTACGACCCGACCTGGAACCTCCGTCTGGAGGAAGCGCTTCTCAGGAATGTCCGATCATACCCGGTCTTTCTGCTGTGGCGCAATCAGAGAACCGTCGTCATCGGAAAGAACCAGATCGCCGAGAACGAGGTCGATCTGCGCTACGCGAGTTCTCAGGGCATTCAGGTCGTCCGCCGCTCCACCGGCGGGGGCGCCGTCTATCATGATCTCGGCAACATCAACTACACGATGATCACCGACCTTCCCGAGGATGGCGGCTTCTCGCTCAGAGAGCTGGCCGGGCCGGTTCTCCTTGCGCTCAGGCGCATGGGGCTGCCGGCTGCCTTCAACGACCGGAACGATATCATGATCAACGGTATGAAGGTCTGCGGTACGGCGGCCTGTCTGGACGGAAACCGGATTCTCTCCCACGGCTGTATCTGTTACAACGTGGATCTTGACATCATGGACTGCGTGCTGACTCCTTCCCAGTCCAAGATGGCCCGTCACGGAATCTGCTCGGTGCACAGCCGCGTGGTGCCTCTTTCCGTCTATTTTCCCGGCGTGAGCACCTCCCAGTTCATGAATCTTCTTGAAGCCGGCATTCTGAGCCAGATGCAGCGGGTGCTTCCCCTGAACGATGCCGCCGGTGATCTCGACAGTCTGGTCAAAACCGTTCCTCCGGTGAAATGCATCCGGCCGAAGAGCATGCTCGACGGCATTTTTGACAGGAAATCCGATGAAAACAATGATCTGCATAGGAGACAGTCTGGTCTTCGGGCCTCTGGTACGGCGCTCTGAGTGCTGGACGGCAAAACTCGGAGGCCGCTGCGGCTTCCGGGTGATTAACCGGGGGCGGAACGGAGACACGACGCGCGGTCTTCTGAGCCGTTTCGACCGTCAGGTACTGGCAGAGCGTCCCGATGCCGTTCTTCTCCTTGCCGGATCCAACGATTTTTTCCTTCGCCGCGATCCGGCCGAGACCCGCCGTTTCCTTCTGTTTCTCGTCCGTGAAGCGGAAGCGTACGATATCCGCACGCTTCTCGCCACAATTCCTCCCTATCTTCCTTCCATGGCTCCTGCCGCTTTCAGGAAAGCGGTCTGCCTTGACGACGCGCAGCTCCTCCGGCTCTCTCTTAACGAGTGGATCCGCTCACAGAAAGAGTGCGTTGATTTCGCGGCTGTCTTTGAATCCCTGACTTTCGATGCGCTGCGCGGCTTTCTTGCCGACGGCCTTCATTTAAATGCAGCCGGCCACCTCCGGCTGGCGGACGCATTTTCCGAATGGCTCCGGACTCATCCGTGACCGTATCGTTTCAACTTATTTGCGCCTGAAGCAGGCGCCTCAGACCGTCAGAACCAGCCTGTCTCCGATCGCGTCGGCGCATGCCGCCTGAATCGCCTCATTCCATGTCGGATGCGCATGCACGATATCCTTCACTTCATAAACCGTGATCTCCATATCCATCAGCGTCTTGGCCTCGGCGATCATCTCGGTCGCAAGACCTCCTACGATATGCACGCCGAGGATCTCCCCGTACGCACGGTCAGCGATGACCTTCACAAACCCTTCTGTCTGTCCGCCTGCAACGGCGCGGCTGTTAAGAGAAAACGGGCACCGGCCGACCAGGATATCCCCCCGTTTCCGCGCCTGCGCTTCAGTGAGCCCGATGCCGGCCGCTTCCGGGATCGCGTAAAGATTGAGAGGCACACGGTTCAGGTGAACCTCCTTCGGTGATCCGCACGCGGTCTGGGCGGCCGCCTCGCCCATCTTCATCGCGGAGTGTGCGAGTATGCTCTGGTTCGTCATATCGCCGCAGGCGAAAATACTGTCGAGGTTCGTGCGGCAGCAGGAATCGACCATCAGCTTTCCTCTCTCAAAATCGAGCTGGCCGGCAAGGGAACCCAGCGCGCCGAGCTCTGGCTTCCGCCCCGCTGCCAGCAGGATCCGTTCGGCGGACAGCTCCTCTCCGTCCCTGAGCACGAGCATCGGATGACCGTTTTCTCCCTCGAAAGACGCCACCTGTCTCCCGGTCAGCACCCGGATTCCACGGGCAGTGAACGCGTTCGAAACCGCAGACGCAATTTCCCCGTCAAAGGTAGGAAGAATGGACGGCTGACGCTCGACCAGCGTCACGCGGGATCCGAAACGGCTCCAAACGGAAGCCATCTCGCACCCGATGACGCCGCCTCCGACGATAACCAGGCTGGCCGGCACTTCCGTAAGTTCGAACATCGCCTCGCTCGTGACGATTCCCTCAAGATCCGCCCCCGGCACATCAAGGCGGACCGCATGCGATCCGCAGCACAGAATGATGTTCTCCGCTCGGTAGGTCTTCTGACCCGTCCGGATATGGTGGCGCCCGATCAGCGCGGCCATGTCTCTTACGATCTCCACGCCTTCTTTTTTCAGCTTCTCTTCCGTCTCCCTCCGGATTGACGCGACCGTCCGATCCTTCCATTCCTTCAGCTCCGCAAGGTCAAAGGAAAAGCCGGACGATCGGATACCGCGTCCGGCTTCCGCTTCCGCCGCATCCAGAACGGCGGCGGTCCGGTTATAAGCCGTCATCGGGACCGATCCCTCTCCTGTACTGGTTCCTCCCAGATGTCCGCGTTCGAACAGCACGGTCTTTGCTCCCATCCGGGCCGCTTTCAGCGCGGCGACACAGCCGGCCGGACCGCCCCCGATGACGGCCACGCGGTATTCGTACGTCCGCTCCTGCGAGCGGCGCTCATCCGCGCCGAGCATCCTCTCCTCCTCCTCGCGGACGCTCCCTCCGGCCATCGTCGGATGATCCGGCACCTTCTCGCCCTTCTCGCCAACATACCCGATGACGGTCACGACCGGAACGACCGCGCCGTCATCAAAATATTTCACGAGAAGCGTGCCGTCCGCAGGCGATTCGACCTCCATCGTGACCTTGTCCGTCTCGATCTCCAGCAGTGCATCGCCTTGTTTCACCGTATCGCCTGTTTCCGCAAGCCAGCGGACGATTGTGCCTTCCTGCATATCCATGCCGGCCTTCGGCATAAACACTTCTTTTGCCATTTTATCCTCCAGAATTCGCTTCAAAAAAAACGGGCGCCCCGAAGAGCGCCCGGCTTTTTTCTCCCCGCTGATCCATCGTTCCTGTCATTCTTCCGCCGCTTCCGTTCCGCCGATCAGGCTTTCCGGATGCTCAAGAAACTCACGGACAGCCAGGTTGAACACGGCGGCCTGCGCTCCATCCAGAAGCCGGTGATCAAATGTCGTGCAGATGTGCATGAGCTTCCGGACCTCGACGGCACCGTCCTTCACCGCGCACCCGTCATAGATCGAGCAGACCCCGAGAACCGCGGCTTCAGGCAGATGAAGCATCGGCGTAAACGCCTCCACACCGTACATCCCCATATTCGTGACCGTGAAGGTCGAATGGCTGCATTCATCCGGCGTCACACTTTTCTCTCTGGCTCTTCGGATAAGATCATGCGCCTTCTCCGCGAGCTCCTCCGGAGTCAGCGTGTCCGCCTCCTTAAGAACCGGAACAAGGATTCCTTCATCAAGAGACACGGCAATGCCGATGTTGATGTCGTTCTTGTAAATGATACGGTCGCCCGCGTAAGAGCACAGAAGCCGTTTGTTTTTGAGAAGCGCCTTCGCCGCGGCCATCAGTACGAGATCGTTGACCGTGTAGTGAATCTTACTCTTCCCGTTATGATGAAGCCTCATCTCCTGAAGCCGCGTGACATCCACCTTGGTCGTCACCGTCACAGTCGGAATCGCGGCGGCCTCGCTCATACTTGCCGCGATCACCCTGCGCATGCTGCTCATGCTCTCCCTGAGTTCTCCGGGCTGCAGAACATAATCCGCCTTCCCCGCTGCGTGCAGAACGTCATCCTTTCCGATTCTGCCGCCGATGCCGGTTCCGCGGATTCCTTCCAGATCGATATGCATCGAATCCGCGATTCTGCGTGCCAGCGGCGTCGCAAACACCTCGCGGATCCTCTGTCTTCCCTCTCTCGCGCGAAGCACGTCCCTCGCCTTTACCGCGCCGTCCGGCCCGGTCGGCGTCACGGCCGAAAGATCGATATGATACTGTTTCGCCGTCTTCCGCGCATAGGGGGTCGCCTTTACAAACGTCATCGCTTCACCCGACTTCCTCACGCACCGCCTCGCAGATCTTCTCTTCGTCCGGCAGCGCGCCCTTCTCCAGAACCGGAGAGAATGGCACCGGCGTATCCGCCGCCGCCAGCCTTCGGATCGGTGCGTCCAGATAGTAGAATGCATCCGACTCCGCGACACTGGCCGCGATCTCTCCGCCCAGACCGCCCGTCTTCACCGCTTCATGGACGATCAGGAGGTGCTTTGTTTTCCTCACCGATTCGATCACCGCGGGCTTGTCCATCGGAAGCAGTGTCCGGAGGTCGATCACTTCCGCGGAAATGCCCTCCTTCGCCAGCGTCTCCGCCGCCGAAAGGCAGAGCGTCACCATGCGTCCGTACGTGACGATGGTGACATCCGTTCCGGTCCGCTTGACGTCGGCCTTCCCGATCGGAATTGTGTACTCTTTCTCCGGAACAACGCCTCTCGTGCGGTAAAGCAGTTTCTGCTCAAGGAAAATGACCGGATTGTTGTCACGGACCGCCGACTTCAGGAGCCCCTTCGCGTCGTACGGCGTTGAGGGCGCGATCACCTTGAGTCCCGGAATGTGACAGAGCATCGCCTCCAGAGATTGAGAATGCTGGGCGGCTGCGCCGGTTCCGCAGCCGGCCGCCGTCCGGATCACGAGCGGCACCGAAACCTTTCCTCCGAACATAAAGTGCATCTTCGGGGCCTGATTGAGGATCATATCCCAGCAGACGCTCAGGAAGTCCGAGAACATGATCTCCACGATCGGACGCATGCCTTCCAGTGCGGCTCCGATGGCGCAGCCCACAAACCCTGCCTCCGAAATCGGTGTGTCAATCACCCGGTCCGGAAACTTCTGATACATATCCTGTGTCACACCGAACGCGCCGCGGTACACGCCGATGTCCTCTCCCATCAGGAAGACGTTTTCATCCCGCCGCAGTTCCTCGCACATCGCATCCCGGATCGCCTGAGCGTATGTGATTTCATTCTGCGTAGACATCTTCGTACAGATCCTCCACTTTCGGATACGGACTTTCGATCGCGAAATTGACCGCATCCTCAACGAGCCCGGCTGCCTGCCGCTCCAGCTCTTCGATCTCCTTCTGTGTGGCCAGTCCGCGTTCCAGCATTTTCTTCTCATGCAGCCGGATCGGATCCAGCTGTTTCCAGTAATTGATCTCTTCCTTTGTCCGGTAAAGGTTGCCGTCCGACTTGCTGTGTCCTGAAATACGGTAGGTATTCTCCACGATCAGGACAGGCTCCTTCCTTGAGAGCGCGTATGCACGTGCCTTCGTCACCGTATCGCAGACCGCCTCCGCATCGTTCCCGTCCACCGTCCACGCCTTCATCGCGTACGGAATTGCACGGTCTGCCAGATTGGTATCCTTCATCACCCTTGAAATATGGGTGCTCATTCCGTACAGATTGTTGATGCACACGAAGAGAACCGGCAGTCCCCAGACGGACGCCAGATTCATCGATTCGTGAAAAATGCCCTCATTGGTCGCGCCGTCGCCGAAGAACGCCGCCGCTACCGCCTCTTCGCCCCGTCTCTTATGCGCAAAAGCCGCCCCGCAGGCCAGCGCCATTGAGGGCCCGACGATTCCGTTTGCGCCGAGCACACCGGCGTCCTTGTCCGCAATGTGCATCGAACCGCCACGGCCCTTGCAGACCCCGGTGGATTTCCCGAAGATCTCGGCCATCATGCGCCGGATATCGATTCCCTTGCAGATCGCCGCCCCGTGTCCTCTGTGCGTGGCGAACATATCGTCAGCGGCTGTCAGCGCGAGACAGGTGCCCGCGTCCGTCGCTTCCTCGCCGATCCCGAGATGGGTGGTGCCGTGAATCATGCCCAGTGAAAAATAGTACTGTACGTTTTCCTCAAACTTACGCACCAGCATCATCTTTCCGAGCAGCCTGATAGCGAGTTCTTTATCCATAATATTCAGCTTTCTTGAAAGGTTTCATCAAGACGGCGGTCGATTTCCTCCTCAATCTGAAGAATATCGTCGACTGACGGGTCGCGGATCACCTGATGCGCGGCCATCGCCGCCTCGATGATATCGTAGATCTCCGTGAAACGGATGCCGCCTTTGCGGAAGCGGGCATTGGCCCACTCGTTCGCCGCGTTGAATACGCACGGCATCGATCCGCCTGTGCGGGCGGCCGATATCGCCAGCGGCAGTCCCCGGAACAAATCATCTCGCGGCCGTTCAAAATCAAGATGGCCAAGAGCGAACAAATCCAGCTGCGCGGCCGGCGAAGGAAGATGCTCCGGCCAGGTCAGCGCGTACTGAATCGGGATCCTCATATCCGATACGCCCATCTGAGCGAGAATGGATCCGTCCTCATACTCCACTGCCGAATGGATCGCGCTCTGAGGCTGAATCACCACTTCAACCTGATCCGGCGTCACGTTAAACAGCCAGCAGGCTTCGATGACCTCCAGTCCTTTATTAACCATAGAGGCCGAATCGATGGTCACCTTCGGTCCCATGCTCCATGTCGGATGGGCCAGTGCTTCCTTTACCGTCACCTGAGAGAGCTGCTCTGCCGTCATGCGGCGGAACGGTCCTCCGGACGCTGTCAGAATAATCCGTCCGATCCGGGATCCGGCCCTCCCCTGAAGGGACTGAAAAATCGCCGAATGCTCCGAATCCACGGGCAGGATCCTGACCTGATGCTTCCGGGCCAGCGGCATGATGATATGTCCCGCCGTCACGCAGGTCTCTTTGTTCGCCAGCGCGATATCCTTCCCCGCCTCAATTGCGGCGATCGTCGGACGGATCCCGATCATGCCGACGATCCCGGTAACCACAACGTCGACGTCATCCGAGGAACACATCGCGATCAGTCCGTCCATGCCGCTCACGACACGAACGGGCAGATCCTTCACCCGGGCTCTCAGATCCTCCGCCGCCTTCCGGTCAAAGACAGCCGCGACAGCAGGATGAAATTCACGAATCTGCTTCTCCAGAAGTTCAATGGAACGGCCGCACCCAAGTGCGGTGACACGGAGAAGATCCGGGTGCATCCGCACGACATCAAGTGTCTGTGTGCCGATCGACCCGGTCGAGCCAAGAACAGCGATCCGCTTCATCAGATTGTCATCAGCTCCTTCGTCTTTTCCTCGATGGCGGTGTCGATTTTTTTGATGTACCGGTCTGTCATCTTCTGAAGCTGCTCCTCGTCATCGCTGACCTCGTCCTCGGAAACCTCCTCGGATTTTTTCAGCTTCTTCAGCATCTCGTTGCCGTCCCGGCGGATATTCCGCACCGCCACTTTGGCGCCCTCGCCCTTTTTCTTCACGTCTTTGACAAGCTGCTTTCTCCGGTCCTCGGTCAGCTCAGGGAACACCAGGCGGATCACGCGCCCGTCATCCGAGGGATTGATTCCCAGATCAGATGTAAGAATCGCCTTGTTGATCGCCTTCACCATCTTCGGCTCCCAGGGTGTGATGGTGATCATACGGGCCTCCGGCACCTGCACATTCGCGACCTGCTGAATCGCGGTCGGCGAGCCGTAGTAATCCACCATGATCCTGTCAAGGACATGCGGATTCGCCCGTCCTGCGCGGACTGCCTGCAGCTCGCTCTCCAGGCTCTTCATCGTTTTTGTCATCTTCTCATCATAGATCTTCAGTCTCTCGTTCATCTTACAGTCCTTCCTTTCGTCGTTTGCAGCCGTTCGTCAGACTGTCACTCTGGTTCCGCTGACCACGCCGCGGGCCGCCTTCGCGATGCTGTTCTCGCCGTTCAATCCGAAGACGAGCATCGGCATCCGGTTTTCCTTCGCCATCACGGCCGCCGCCCCGTCGACCACGCCGAGCTGCTTCTCCACGACCTCGTCGATGGAAACCGAATCATACTTCCTCGCATCGGGGTTGGTCTTCGGATCACTGTCGTAAACGCCGTCGACCGCCTTTGCCAGCAGGATCTCGTCCGCTTCCATCTCGATGGCCCGCAGTACGACTCCTGTATCCGTCGAAAAATACGGATGACCGGTGCCTCCCGCAAAAAACACAACCTCTCCCTGCTCAAGCAGTTCCACTGCACGATCCTTCGAAAACAGCTCTGTAAACGCGCCAACGGCAAAAGGCGTCATCACGTTTGTCCTCATTCCCTGTGAGCGGAAAATTTCCGACACATAGATGCAGTTCATGACGGTCGCCAGCATCCCGATCTGATCGGCCTTTGTGCGGTCGATGGCATGAGATGTCCGTCCGCGCCAGAAATTGCCCCCGCCGATCACGATCGCCACCTGAATGCCTTCAGCGAGGATCTCCTTTACCTGAACGGCAACCCGAGTCACCGTTTCCTCGTCAAAACCTGTCTTCTTCTCACCTGCGAGCGCCTCTCCGCTCAGCTTCAGCAGTACCCTTCTCATCCGTACCTCCACATGACTGGTCATTCGGTGCACGCAAACACAAGGCAGCCGTTTCCTCCCCGCCGATCGTCTTTTCTTCCGGGCCGGAGCCGGGTGCCATCCTGTTGCGCACACGTTCAATCTGGTGCCATTATAGCATAGATAGCCTGCTTGTGGGTGGAGTTTTGACCGGCTGGAAACCGGTCCGTCCTGTGTCCGTCATAAGGGAAGCCGGAGGCTTCCGCCCCCGGCTTCTCTTATAATTCCGCCGCCATCACTCCAGCAGCTTCTTCAGTTCATCCATAAAGGTGGCCGCGTCCTTGAATTCGCGGTACACACTGGCGAAGCGAACGTACGCCACCGGATCCAGATCCTTGAGGCGGTCCATCACCAGCTCACCGATTTCCGTGCTGGAAACCTCCCGCTCGCCGCGGTTATAGATCTCCGTCTCGACATTGTCCACAAGATCATGAACCTGCTGGGCGGAAATCGGTCGTTTGTGACAGGCGCGAAGCACACCGGCCTCTATCTTTGAGCGGTCGAATATCTCTCTCGTCCTGTCTTTTTTTATTACAACAAGCGGAACCATCTCCACGCGCTCATAGGAGGTAAACCGCCTGCCGCACTCATCGCAGACCCGCCGTCTGCGGATCGATGAATTATCATCCACCGGTCTTGAATCGACGACCCGTGTATCCGGGTTGCCGCAGTATGGACACTTCATCAGTGGTTCCTGTTCTTAAGGAAATCCGGGATCTGGATATCCTGCTTCTGTACCGTACTTTGGATCTTCGGCTGCTGGAGCGTCATCGGAGCCGTATCCGCCTTCGGAGACTTCTGGGCCTTGAAGTTCGGAGCCGTGAAAGTCGGTGCCGTAAAGGTCGGCGCCGTGAAGGAACTCTGGAACGGCTGCTTCGCTTCTCTGGCCTTCTTCGCTTCTCTGGCTTTCTTCGCCGCCTGCTCCCGCGCGATCTTGTCCGCGTCCTGAAGTCCGGTCGCGATCACCGTAATCTTGCAGGTATCAACCTCCGAGTCATCATACATTGCGCCGAAGATGATATTGGCGTCATCGCCTACCATCTGCTGGACATAGCTGGCGGCGTCATTGGCGTCCATGAGGGAAATATCGCCGCGGATATTGATGATGACATTCTTCGCACCCTGAATCGATGTCTCGAGGAGCGGGCTCTGCACCGCCTGCTGCACAGCCTCAAGTGCCTTGTCGTCGCCCTTCGACTCGCCGATACCGATATGCGCGATCCCGCCGTTCGTCATAACCGTCTGAACATCTGCGAAGTCAAGATTGATGAGGGCCGGCTGATTGATCAGGTCCGTAATGCCCTGCACCGCCTGCTGAAGAACTTCATCTGCTTTCTTCAGTGCTTCCGGCATCGTCGTTCTTCGATCGACAATGTCAAGAAGCCTGTCATTCGGGATCACGATCAGCGTATCCACGCTCTGCTGCAGCTTCTCGATGCCTCGCATCGCGTTCTCCATCCGCTTGTTCGCCTCAAATCGGAAAGGCTTTGTGACAACGCCGACAGTCAGGCACCCGAGCTCCTTCGCGATGCTCGCCACAACCGGCGCGCCGCCTGTCCCGGTACCGCCGCCCATACCGCAGGTCACAAAAACCATATCCGCGCCTGTCAGAGTCTGCTTGATCTCTTCCGCACTCTCGGTCGCAGCCTGTTCTCCGACTTCCGGCTTCGCGCCGGCGCCGAGACCCTTCGTCACCTTTTCCCCGATCTGCACGATCGTCGGCGCCTTGCAAAGTGAAAGCGCCTGCTTGTCAGTGTTCACTCCAACGAATTCGACGCCGCCGATGGTCTCGTCCACCATCCGGTTGACAGCATTGTTGCCGGCTCCGCCTACACCGACAACGATGATACGGGCCTCGGATTCGGCTTCATTCGATGTAATCTCTAACAAAATGCTCCTCCTTTTTCCCTTCCAAAGGACTCAGACGCTATATGGAAAGACTTTCGTCATCTTATGTCAAACATAGATAAATGATATAGTGTTTAGGCTCTTTTATCAAGATTAATTTCGAATTTGTTAAAACTCGGAAGCTGTCTCAGGAGCCGGACGGATCAAAGATCAGATTGCTCTGAGATCCGTCATACGTCTCGAGATGAAGCGTCCCCTTGTATTTTCCCTCAATCGCCGGCAGCACTTCGCCCATTTTCCGGATCCGCAGTTCCAGCTTTTCCCCCGTACCCAGCAGAACGGTGATATCCCCGTATGTCAGCGTCATGCTGCTCTTGCCGTCAAACGTCACCATATCAGGCATAAGCGTCGAATCTGCCGAAACCAGATTGCTCAGAACGCCGAGCATGGAGAAAACTTTTGTATTGGTAATCGGGAGTGCTTTTCCGACTGCAGGATCGCTTCCCAGCTCAAGTCCCTCTACAGGCGGAATCTGCTCCCCGTCCGTCCGGCTCAGCGCACTGGCCCGGACAGCGCCGGCGCTGTCGAAATACCACCACCGTCCTCCGCTGGTGAGGCAGCCGACAAAATTCCGCTCGGTCACGTACACGCGAATCGTGTCCGGCGACAGGATCCTGACGTCAAGCTTTTCCACAAATCCATCCGATTCAATCCTGCGGTTCGTGTTGAACGCTTTGGCCAGCAGCGTATTCCCGAAAACCGGCCGTGACAGAATCATCTCCGTGATCTCTTCCGGCGTCTCGTGAAGATTCCCCCGCACGACAACCGTCTTCAGCTGAAACACAAACGCAAGCGCCGCCAGCACCGCCGCGAAAAATAAAAACCGGAGAACGAATCGGCGCGCACGGCGCCGTCTCCGCCGTGCCTTAGACCTCTTTCCTGACATATTCCTTGAACACGTCTCCTCGCACTTCGTAATTCGGGAACTCGCCCCATGACGCACAGGCCGGGGACAGCAGCACCGCATCGCCTTCCTCCGCATGGTCGCGGCAGTAGTCCATCGCCTCGTGCATGTTCCCGCACATCACAATATCTTCTTCAGGAAATCCGAGGGCAACCGCGGAAACACGGATATTGTCCTTTGTCGCTCCTTCCAGCACCAGCTTCTTCACGCGCCCTCCAAAGCTCCGGATCCAGGGATCATAGTCAGACTGTTTGTCGTAACCTCCCGCAATCAGAAAAGTCGGTCGGCTCATCGCCTCAATGCCCCGGATCGCCGCGTCCGGATTGGTTCCCTTTGAGTCATTGTACCAGATCACGCCCCGCTTCTCATCCACATATTCGATCCGGTGCTCCACCGGGCGGAAACGGCGCGCCGTATCCGCGATGAGGTTCAGATCCACTCCGGCGCTCGCGGCCATCGCGACTGCCGCCATCACATTCTCGTAGTTATGCATTCCGATCAGTTTCAGCGCCGTGACATCCACAACCGGCGTTTTCCTCCCGTGTTCCGCGATCACGATTTCATTGCCGTCGAGATATACGCCCTCGTCAAGCGTATGCTTCGACGAGAAAAAGCGCACTTTCGCGGGACATCCGGCCGCAAACTCTCTCAGGACCGGATCCTCGTAATTCAGCACGCAGGTGTTTGTCCGATCCTGGTTCTTCGTGATCATCTCCTTGACCCGGATGTACTCCTCCATCGTGTGATGCCGGTTCATATGGTCTTCGGTGATGTTCAGAATCGCGCTCACATCCGGACGGAACGTATCGATCGTCTCAAGCTGAAAGCTGCTGATCTCGGCGACGACCGTCGATCGCTCTGTCGTCCTGAGTGCGGCTCCCGTGTACGCGTTTCCGATGTTTCCGACCACAAAGACCTCGGGAACGGCTGCCCGCATGATATCACCGAGAAGAGAAGTCGTCGTCGTTTTTCCGTTTGTTCCGGTCACTGCCAGCACGCGCCCATGTCCGGCCCGGTACGCAAGCTCCACCTCGCCGATCACCGGAAGGCCGGCTTCCTTCCAGGCACGGACGCGGGGAAGATCCACCGGCACACCGGGACTCATGACAATGAGATCGAGAGCATGCGCGATGTTTTCCGGAAGCGTTCCGGCGCAGACCGTCACCTCACCGGGCTCATCCACGCCTGCGAGCATTTGCTCCCCGGTAAGTCCGGGCTTTTCATCGAAGAGCACCGGATGCGCTCCCAGCTTCACCAGCAGATTGACCGCCCCGATCCCGCTTTTCCCCGCACCGTAAACCAGCACCTTTTTCCCAGAAAAATCCATGTCTCTATCCTCCTTCAATCAGTCCGCCTCGTTTTCCGTCCGGATCCGAACCAGCACATATTCTTCAGAGCGCCAGAAGTCCGACCAGGGAGGCGAGGGCCGTGATCACCGTGAATACTGCCACAATGCGTGTCTCTGACCAGTTGCATTTCTCAAAATGATGATGAATCGGCGTCATGCGGAAGATCCGCTTGCCGTGCGTCGCCTTGAAATAGGTCACCTGTATCATCACCGAAAGAATTTCGATCAGGTAAATGATCCCGACGATCAGAATGTAAAGCGGCATATGGAGAATGTATGCCATTCCTGCCACGAATCCCCCGAGCGCCAGCGATCCGGTATCTCCCATAAAAACCTTCGCAGGATACGCGTTGTAGAGAAGAAAGCCCATCAGAGCGCCGATCACCGCTGCCGGAGCCGGAGCCGTTCCGCTCTTTAAAAGCAGTGAAACCAGCGCGAAGTAGAGTGCCACCACAATCGTCACCGAGCTCGCAAGTCCGTCAAGGCCATCCGTAAAATTGACCGCGTTGACTGTGCCGAGCACCGCAAAAAACAGAAGCGGGATCGCAAATACGCCGATGTCCGCCATCCGGCCGCCGCTGAACGGGATTCTGAGCTGAAAACTCACATCCTTAAACCGAGACAGATAAAAGGCGAACACAGCTGTCACCGCAAATTCCAGAAGCAGCTTCTGCCACGCGATCAGGCCGTCGGAATTGTGCTTCACAACCTTCAGGTAATCATCGACAAATCCGATCAGTCCGAATGCCAGTGTCAGAAACAGTACCGGCCCGATCTTCGGATAGCGGAAAATCATCAGCAGACAGGCAACCGTAAAGGCCAGAAGAATCAGCACGCCGCCCATCGTGGGCGTGCCCGCTTTCTTGAGATGGGTTTCCATCCCGTACGTACGCTCCGTCTGATTCATCTTCAGATGCCTTAGCACCGGGATCACAAAAGGTCCGAGAATCGCCGAGACGGCAAATGAAGCAAGCACAGCCGCGATCGCTCCCACAGTCGATGTATCCAGCATTTATTTGTTCCTCCTTCGCTTATGTCAGACCGGTTTCGTCATTCGTGTACCCGTCGGTTTCCATCGTATTTCCGCCCTCCGTGTCCGATTGAGCCTCCGTTCCCTTCGGCTCCGGCACATTGGTATCGGCTGCTGTATCAGCGTGATCCGGGGTGGAACCATCCGACCGGCCGGATGACGAATCTCCGGAAGAAACGGTTCCGCCCGCGCGGATCTTCTGGCTCTCGTCGATCACGTTGTCATTCTGATCAACGTACTGACTGTCCGAATTGATCAGATAGCCTTCCGAGTCAACCAGATGCCCTTCCGAGTTACGCCGGTCTCCGTTCTCGTCATAATAGTAAGTGTCAGTATCCTCCTCTTCATCCGGCTCTCCGCTGTCCTCATCGTCCGCCGTCGGCTTCTGGTCCCCCGTCGGATTGCTGTAGTCATAGGAAAGATAGACATTATCGGCATCGGACGCCTCGTCCGGCTCGATTCCCAGATACGGAAGAATCTGCTTGAGGATATCTCTGGCGATCCACTGCGGATAACGGTTGTCCGCCTGCTCGGAAACATTCGGCTCGTCGACGACGACGTAAATCACGACCTTGGGATGACTGTAAGGCGCGAAGCCGATCCATGAGTCCAGATATTTTCCGTTTCCGCGCGGGATCTTCTGTGCGGTTCCGGTCTTCCCTCCCATCGAATACCCGTCGACCTTGGCGTACTGCGACGTTCCCTCGTCCACGCTGGCCTTCATGTAGGACTTGACGAGCCCGGATACATCGGAAGCCACTGTCTGCTTCATCAGGATCCCGTCAAAGCTCTGCTTCACCGTGCCGTCGCTGCTTCGGATCTGGCTCACCACATGCGGCTTGTAATAATTGCCGCCGTTGACGATCGAACTGACGGCCGCCGCCTCCTGCAGCATCGTGACGTTGAAGCCCTGACCGAACGAGGCGCAGGCGAGATCCACAGATCCCATCGTATCCGCATCGCTGATGATACCGGCCGCTTCACCCGAAAGATCGATCCCGGTCCTTGATCCGAAACCGAACATCTGCTGGTAACGGCTGAAGCCTTCCACACCGAGCTTTGCGCCGATCTGCATCATCGCATCATTGCATGAATTTTTGATCACGTCTTTCAGTGATTCTTCCCCGTGGCCGTCTGTGTTCGAGCACTTGATTCTGACACCGGCCACCGTCTCACCTCCGTCGCAGACGAAGGTGTCCGAGGAACTGACCGCCCCGCTTTCAAGCGCGGACGCCATCGTCACCGGTTTGAAGACAGATCCGGGCTCGAAACTGTCCGAAACGCAGAAATTCTTCCAGATCTCGTTCAGTTTCTCCGCCTGCTGATCCGCTGTCATGGCGCTGATCTCATCCTCAGTGTAATATAACCTGAGATCACGCGGATGATTCGGATCGTACCCTTCGTTGGATGCCATCGCGTAGATCGCACCGTTGTCGGGATTCATCACCACGACACCGATATGCTTCGCCGCCTTTGTCGTGCTGTACGGGCCGTTTTTGTAAGTGCTCCCGAAGTCCGCAATCGTCTTCTCACAGACTTCCTGAATGCCGGCGTCCAGGGTGCTGACCAGCGTGTCGCCGTCCACCGGCTCCGCGATCGTCTGCTCGATCTCGGAACCTGAATCCCAGTACCCATAGCGTCTGCCGTTCACTCCTGACAGAGAGTAATTGTAATATCCCTCGATCCCCCAGTCCGCCTTATCCGTATCGTAAACAAAGCCGAGCACTTCTCCGGCCAGTGATCCGCGCGGATAGGTGCGGACATAAGTCTCCTCGAACCAGACGCCGCGCACCCCGCTGTGCGACTCGCAATACGAGGAGAATGCCTGCTTATCCTCGATGGTTGCGCCGGATTTCACGACCTGATACTGGGAATCCTTCGTGGCCTCATCCTCCAGGAGGCTTCGCACGCTGCTATCCTCCACACCGAAGACGGAAACCAGTGCTGCCACAGTCGCGTCGGCGCCGCCCGACTGGGCGTTCGCAACGCTTGGATCGAGAATCACATTGTACCGTTTCTCCGAAGTTGCCAGCACGGTTCCGTTCCGGTCGAGGATATCCCCCCGCTTGTAGGCAAGCGTCTGTGAGGCAAACTGGCTCTGTGACCTCGCCAGTACGGCCTTCGCGTACCGTTCGCCGTCCACCGCGCTGATGTACGTCATACGGATGAGCAAAACAAGTAAAGCCAGCACGACAACCAGAAACAGTCCTGCCAGCTTTCTCCTCATCACTGCATTCAATTTTCGGATTCGTTTTCCGTTCCTTCTGATGTCGCGGACGTTTCCCTCCCCGTCCGCCTTCCGAACATCCTTTTTCTCACTCATATTCCGAACGGTTTCCCTGTCTCCCAAACGTCTTGCTGCCACGGGAGAGAAACCGCTTACGAACCGGCATCGACATCCCGATACTGTCTGATAGAATAAGAATCCTGCTTATTATACCACACGATCTGGTCCTCTGCCGCATATTTCATTCCCAGTCTCCCGACAGCGGTTTCACGGATCCTGTTCCAGTCCACACTGTTGACAGCCATCTCGTAAAGCGCGTCGTTCTCGCTCCGGAGCGCCATCAGATTTGTTTCCGTGCTCTGATTCTCCGCCGCAATGGATGACGCCGTCTCCTTCAGCTCAAGATAATAGACGCACATCAGCACCGTCAGAGCCGAAACCAGAGAAAGAAAGACGACATACGCCGCGTTCATCTTTAGTGCACGGATCCTGTTTCTCCGGACAGCCGCGCTGGAACGTTTTCTTCTTCTTCTCTCTGTTCTTCCGGTCGCCACATGCGCAGGGACATAAGCCGCCGTTCCTTCCACACGATACTGCATACGACTTCGTTCCGATCTTCGATTTACCCTTCCAACAGCCGTATCGTGATAAGTCATCGCTTCTTATGCCTTTCGCTCGAAGACTCTGAGCTTCGCGCTCTTTGCCCTCGGATTCTCGGCGGTTTCCTCCTCCGACGGAATGACCGGTTTTCTGGTAACGACAAAACCCTTCGGCTTCTTGCCGCATACGCAGACCGGAAAATCCGGCGGACAGGTACACGGATTCTCGTTTCGTCTGAACGCCGCTTTAACGATGCGATCCTCAAGAGAATGAAACGTGATGACAGCGATTCTCCCTCCGTCATCCAGCAGATTGATCATTCCGTCCAGCGAATCCTCCAGCGCAGTCAGCTCACCGTTCAGCTCGATCCGGATCGCCTGAAACGTCCGTTTCGCAGGGTGGCCGCCTGTCGCCTGCACCTTCTTCGGAATGGAAGCGCGAATGATCGAAGCCAGCTCCCCAGTGGTTTCAATCCTCTTCCGCTCCCGCTCCGCCACAATATGTTTCGCGATATTCTGCGCGAACCTCTCCTCTCCATAATCGCGGATAATCCGGAACAGCTCATGCTCACTGTACCCGTTGACAATATCGCCCGCCGTGCGTTTCTCCCGCTGGTCCATCCGCATGTCAAGCGGAGCGTCCTGCATATAGGAAAAGCCGCGGTCAGCCGTGTCCAGCTGATACGAGGACACGCCGAGATCCAGTATGATTCCGTTCACCCGCTGTATGCCCAGAGCCTGTACAATGGACGGCATCCGGTCAAAGTTTCCGCGAACGATTGTGACAAGCTCCCCCATGTCACGCAGCCGCTCCCCAGCAGCTTCGATCGCAGCCTCATCCCTGTCGATACCGATCAGCCGGCCCTGTCCGGCCATACGCTTTGCAATTTCCAGAGAATGACCTCCTCCGCCCAGCGTGCCGTCGACATAGACACCGCCTGGTCTGACCCGAAGCGAAGAAACAGTCTCATCCAGCAGGACTGATTTGTGAACGAATGCCATTCTGCCTCCTTGTGCAGCTGTATTTTCCGTCTTCTGCCATCCGGGACTCCCCAGACCCGCATCGCAGAAAACCGGTCACATCATCTGCTTCAGGCTTTCCAGCTCGTCCCGCATCTCGTCCGCGTTGCTCAGCAGACTCTCTGTCTTTGCCCAGATCTCCGGATTCCAGATTTCAAAGCTGTCCATATTGCCGGTCAGGACCACATCCCCGCTAAGATGCGCATAATCGCGGAGACTCTGATTCAGAAGAATCCGCCCCTGCGCATCGAGCCGGCACTCGTCCGCACCGCTGGTAATGAACCGCTTTATCCGTCTGCGCGCTTCCGCGCTTCCCTGAAGTTCATCGAGAGACCGGATATACTCCCGGAAGCCATCCTGCGTAAAAACAGTCAGGTCACCTTCCCACCACGGTGCGACGACCAGCTTCTGTGCGCCGATCTCGTCACGGAATTTGGCGGGGATGATCAGCCTGCCCTTACTGTCGATTGTATGGCTGTATTTCCCCAGAAACATTCCTGATCTCCCATTTCGTGGCATTTCCGTCCCACTTCGTCACCACTTAATTGAAAGTTTACCCCATCGCATCATAAAAAGCAACTGCGGCCAGATAGAATTTTCGCATCAGAGCACAACCCGACATACCGGCGGCGCCCGGCTCTGACAGCCTGTACACGCAAAAAATCCTCCGCTCATCCATGTTCAATGGATAAGCGGAGGATACCTCCTTTTCACGATTCCGTTATGCAAGACGCTCCGAAAGCCGCGAATCGTCTTCACCCGGATGTTCTTTTTCTCCGTCTTCCTGCGGCAGTCAGAACCAGCGACCCGATCACAAGCGCTGCGGAAACGACCATGGAAACCGGAATCTGTGTACCCGGAATCAGAAGCTGGTCCGTTCGGATGCTCTCGATAAAGAAGCGTCCCGCCCCGTAACCGGCCGCATAGACCAGGAACAGCTCGCCGTCGAACTTCGTCCGGTTCCGCATAACCACGAGAAGCAGCAGAACAAAGCAGTTCCAGAGTCCTTCATAAAGAAACGCGGGATGCACCTGTATAAAATCCGTACCGTTTATGTTCACCAGATGCTCCCACATCGCGGTCGTGATTTCATTCTGCCTGACCGCGCTGACCGGAAGCTGCATGGCGAACAGACCGTCCGTGTAGCCGCCGAACGCTTCGCGGTTAAAAAAATTCCCCCATCGTCCCACAATCTGACCGATCGGAAGACCGATCACACAGGTGTCCAGAAGTACGCGGAAACGCATTTTCCGGATACGGGACTGGATAAAAAGCGTCAGCACTCCGGCGATGATGCCGCCGTAAATCGCCAGCCCGCCTTCACGAATACGAAAAACAGACAGCAGATCGTTCCGATACGCATCCCAGTCAAACGCCACATAATACACACGCGCCCCGATGATGGAGAACAGCATCGTCCAGATCACGATGTCGACATAGTCATCCGGCTTCTGCCCGGTCTCCTTTGCCCGGCGTGTCACGGCCCAGATACCAAGCAGCATCCCGACGGCGATACAAATCCCATAATAGGCGATGGTGACCGGCCCGATGCGCAGCGTCTTTCCGACATGGTGCAGATAAAGATGAAGATGCGGGAAATAGATCGCGTCAGACATTGAATCTGAACAGGATGACGTCGCCGTCCTTCACGACGTAATCCTTGCCCTCCATACGGACGAGACCCTTGTCGCGGGCCGCCGCGTAGGAACCGCAGTCCAGCAGCGTCTGATAATTGATCACCTCCGCCTTGATGAAGCCGCGCTCAAAGTCCGTATGGATCTTGCCCGCCGCCTGGGGCGCCTTGCAGCCGATCGGAATGGTCCAGGCCCTCGTCTCATCTTCACCCGTCGTCAGGAAGCTCTGAAGTCCGAGAATATGGTAACTGGCCGTGATCAGCTTCTCAAGGCCGGACTTCGTGATACCCAGATCCTCGAAAAAATCCTTTTTCTCCTCGTCGCTCAGTTCCGAAATCTCCTGTTCGATCTCCGCCGAGACGACAAAGACTTCCGCATTCTGTTCCTTCGCCACCTCACGGACCGACGCGACAAAAGGATTCGACGCGCCGTCGTCCGCCAGATCCTCATCCGCCACATTAGCCGCATAGATCACCGGTTTATCCGTCAGCAGGTCAAGGCTCTCTTTGAACGCCTCGTCTTCCTCATCCTCAAAATGAAGTGAGATGCAGAGACGGCCGTCCTCGAGCCAGTCATGAATCTTCCGAAGAATGTCATACTCCCGTTTCGCGTTCTTGTCCGCTCCGGATTTGGCTGACTTAGCCGTCTTGGCGATCCGCCGGTCGAGCACTTCCAGATCGGCGAACAGCAGCTCAAGGTTGATCGTCTCGATGTCACGCCTCGGGTCGATCGAACCGTCCACATGGATCACGTTCGGATCCTCGAAGCAGCGCACGACATGGACGATCGCATCGCATTCCCGGATATTGGCGAGAAACTGATTGCCGAGTCCCTCGCCCTTTGACGCGCCCTTGACCAGACCCGCGATGTCGACAAATTCCACTGTGGCCGGCGTCACCTTCTTCGAGTGGCTGAAATCTCCAAGCATCTGCAGACGTTCGTCCGGCACCGCCACGACACCGACATTGGGGTCGATCGTGCAGAAAGGATAGTTGGCCGCCTCAGCGCCCGCCTTCGTCAGTGAATTGAACAGAGTGCTTTTTCCGACATTCGGCAGTCCCACGATACCTAATTTCATTGGAATCTCCTTTATAAATTGAGACTTTATCCGGTCTCAGCCCGAGCTTTTGCCTGAAAGCCGGCAGCCCTTGCCTTCCGGTTTCATCTTAATACTGAACTCCCGCGTTCGATCGCAAGAGGCCTGACACAGCACTGAATTATAGCAGAGGGGTCTCATGATCTCAACACAATTCAGCCGCAGCCGCCCGATTGTACACAAAGCGCAAACCGCTTCTGCCGGGAAAGAGACTCCGGCAGCTCTGCGCAATTGAAGGGATCTTAGCTTACATCCGCGCAATCTCATAGAAGAGATCAACTGCGTGCGGAAGAATCCGGTCATCAAAGTCATGTTCCGCCGTGTGAAGCGGCGGATACGACTCGCCGTTTCCGATATAGAAAATCGCGCCCGGGCACCGTTTCTGGTAATATCCGAAATCCTCGGAAGCGCGCCAGAGCGTATTCATTTTCATCGATGGAATACCGAGCGCTGCGGCGGCCGCCTTCACCTTCTCAAGGCACCGGTCATCGTTCACGGTGGCGGAGAACGGGTCCTCCGTCCGGACATGTACCCGCAGTCCGTCCCGCTTTCCGAGCATCTCCGCCCTCTCACGGAGCGCCGTCTCAAGCGCCGTCATCTCCGTCTCTTCCTCCGCGCGGAGCGTCACCCGAAACGCCCCCTCTCCGGCTGAAAGACCGAAATCATTTCCTCCGGACTGAATTCCGACAACCGTCCCCAGCAGCATACCCTGATGCGGCTCTCGTAACTTCTCTCCGAGAAACAGCACCATCTCGGCGATTGCCTGAGATGGATTCCTTCCTTTTTCCGGTTCGCTCGCATGGCAGGTTCTTCCTTCAAATGCAATCGTCAGACCTTCCGATGCGGGCTGAGTCAGACGCGGCCTGTAGACCACGGTCCCCTCCGGGTAACCGCTGAGATTGTGAAACGCGTAGACCTCGCCGATCCGTTTCTCATCGATCAGACGCGAGCATTCCTCACCGCCCGCCCGATCTCTTCTCCCATCTGAAAAATCAGATAAACGGAGCGGTCCCGGATTTTTTTCTTTGAAAGCTCCAGCGCCAGTCCGGCCAGCGCCGCCGCGTGGCCGTCATGACCGCATTTATGCGATACACCGGGTCTCAGTGAACCGTACGGAAGACAAATTGTCTCCGGAATCGGCAGCGCGTCAAGATCAGCCCGGAACGTGACCGGGTTCCGTCCGGCCGGGCCGTCCGAACCGGAGACAGCGTAGAACCATTTCCCCCTGTCTGCGACGGAGAGGTCCGTATTTTCCTCGAGAAAGGCCATAAGGCGCGCCTTCGTTTCGTCTTCCTTAAGGGAAAGCTCCGGATGCGCGTGGAGATCATGACGCAGCTGTATGATTTTTTCAAGATCATTCCGATCCATTTCCCGATCCTTTCTCCGCCCCAAACAGGACCGTCGCGCAGCCCGGACAGCGTCCGGACACCTCCGCTCTCATCATTCCATTCGGGTACAGCCCGTACCAGTCCGAACGGTAAGAAGGCGTCCCGCAGGTACGGCAAAGGCATATTCCGTTTCTGCGGAATTCATGATACCGTCACCCTGACCCGGTTCCAGCAGCCGCTCTGAGAAATGGCATAGATATAGCAGCTTCCTTTTCCCTTCGCCGTGATCACGCCTCCGCTTCCCACCTTCGCCACCTTCGGGTTGTCCGTGAGATAAACGATGCCGGCATGCACCTTCACACGTCCTCCGCCGACTGGTTTGCCAGACGCCTTCACGCGAAAGGTTCGCCCCTTCTTCATCGTCACGCGCTTTGTGTTCAGCATAACTCCGTAATAGTTGGTATACCGTCCTCCGTTCGTCGTGATGAACAGCTTTTCGGAATGATACATCTGCTCGATCCGGCGATTCACGGCATACACCCGGAATTTGTAATATGTGCCGCGCTTCAGTTTCCGGCAGGTCCAGGACGTCACCCCGCTGCCGACCTTCGCGAGC
Source organism: Chordicoccus furentiruminis (assembly GCF_019355395.1). GTDB lineage: Bacteria > Bacillota > Clostridia > Lachnospirales > Lachnospiraceae > Chordicoccus > Chordicoccus furentiruminis. The sequence continues at coordinate 2,860,802 of NZ_CP048829.1, read as the reverse complement.
TTCTTCATCGTATGCTGACAGTCCGACCCGTAGATCACATAAGCATAGGCGCCGGAAACGCGGTTCCACGAAAGGGTGACGGAGTTTGATGTCGTCCGTTTCATGTAAGCCCGCAGCACTGTCTTCGGTTCCGGCAAAACCGGTGCTGGATTCTTCTTCCAGGCCGCCTTGTATGCAAGGTTTCCTGTCCGCCCCGGCTTCACGGTCACAGTCTTCACCGCACCGGACAGTCCCGTGCCGGTCCAGCCGACGAAGGTATAGCCCGTGCGCGCAGGATTTTTCAGCGTCCACGCCTTTACGAATCCCTGCCTGTAGGAGGCCGGATTGCCGGAAACCTTCCCGCCGCCGAGCTGGTAGGAAACAGAGTAGATCGCCGGCTTCGGCACCGTCAGATAGGACGCCTTTCTGACACCGGTCCGTCCCGCATACTTGACCATGCTCCGCATGATCGCATTGGCGATCAGGCGTTCCCCGGGATCCCTCGGATGGATTCGATCATTCTTATAGTAAAAGAATGTTTCATATTCCGTCTTACGCAGTCCGCTCTCTGAGCCGTACAGAGGCTGCCATCCGAGCCGCTTCGCCTCATCATAATAGATGTAACACCGTTTCCGACAGTAGTCTTTCCGTGTCTCGGAAATCCCCCAGTTGATGCCGGCATATTCAATACAGGTGAGATTGGGAAAGACCGAGTTGGCATAATCATCAAACGTCCTCATAGCGGAGCGGATCTCCTGTTCCGTCGCGCCACCGCTCTTATATGTATAATCGTTGCCGATCCCGCCTCCGACGAGAATATGCGTAATCGACCTGCAGTCCGTCTGAGCCGCCGCCTTCTTGAGAATGGTCAGGAACTGATATGCGCCCTGCCCGGTCGTCTTCGCGAAACCGCATCCGCCCTTCTGGGCATAGACGGTATTCGAAAGTCCCAGACCGCCCGAAACATACTCCTGCCAGAGCGGGCCAGATCCGCAGGAACCGTGATCCGAGTAGGAATCGCCCACCATCAGATACCGCACCGGGCGGCTTGCGGCCCTGCATGGGAACACAACCGCCAAAACGCACAGCACGGCAAAAGTCAGAGCTGCCAGAGCATGAACTGCCCGTCGTTTCATACCGCTCATCATATGTTCCTCCTTCCCCGCCATGGTTTTCATTCTTTTTTCGCTGAAAAGACGAAATATACGCTGTTCTTAGAACGCGCCGTACGCGAATGCGGTCGCACTGTAGGAGGCGCCGTAAATCCCGTACACCAGAACAAATAAAATCGAGCCGATATAGACCGCCCAGCGAAGAATCAGCGGCTGAGAGGCGATGACCTCCCGGATGCGGATCTTCCGTTCATGAAGCATGTCGACAACCCACATCGCCACGATGCCGACAATCGCCACATACCAGTCCTTCTGCTCGAGCCCATGAGAATAGAGCGAACCGTCGAACAGGACGTTCAGCCTTGATTCCGAAAACACCTGATGCAGAATCAGAAAGAAGCCGCCCGGTTCACCGGTCGCCGTCAGCATCCGGCCGCCGCAGAAAATCAGGAAAGTACGAATCATCTGAAACAGCCGGTGGCTGAAAGAGTCCGGATCCACATGAAGTGCCTGATTGATCCGGTCCGCCGTACCCTGAAACGCCATGCCCGCGATCATCAGGCTGCCCCAATACAGGCCCCAGACCAAATAGTCCGTTCCGGTTCCATGCCAGAGGCCGGTGCAGATCCACACGATCAGCAGCGGAACGGCTCCCTGCGCCAGCTGAGCCGCGGCCGTTCCTCTTTTCTTTCGGACCTCCGCCGCCCGCTTCCGGAAATACGGTCCCATCGCCAGAGGCATATAGACATAATCCCGGAACCATGCGCCAAGCGTGATATGCCAGCGGCGCCAGAACTCCGCAGCCGTTCTCGAGAAAAACGGCTGTCTGAAATTTTCTTCCAGTTCGATGCCGAGAGCCTGCGACGCGCCGATCACAATGTCCATGCAGCCGGAAAAATCAGCGTAAATCGCCAGTGCATTAAACAATACAGCGATCACCATCTCCGCGCCCGCGTAGTCTCCGACCGACGCAAAAACCGGCGTTGTGAACTGGGTCAGACGGTCCGCGACGACCAGCTTCTTGAAAAAGCCCCAGATCATACGCTGCAGTCCGAAGCAGACCGTACGGTAGTTCGGGGCCGGCAGCTTCTTCAGCTGGCTGAGAAGACGGCCGTAGTTTGAAATTGGTCCTTCGACAATGATCGGAAAATACAGAATGGCAATTAAAAGATCGAAGCCGTTCTTTTCAAACGGGACTTTGCGCCAGTATACATCGGCAAGATATCCTATACACGAAAAAGTATAGTAGGAAATGCCCAGCGGAGCAAGCACATGTCCCGGCGTAAGTGATGACAGCGAGTCTACAGGGGAAAAATGCAGAAGACCTCCCGCCTTCACATACACGAAGATCGCCAGAATCACCGCCAGTGTCGCGAACAGAATTCCTCTTGCTCTTTTCTTGTACGGTGTCAGCCGCCTTCTTTTCTCTTTTTTATCAAGTCCGGCGGACGCACGCTCAAATCGGACATAGACAATTCCCATCAGAGCCGAGCCTGTGTAGACAGCCGCTGATGTCAGCAGAACCAGTTCCAGCGCGCCGAAGCCTCCCATCGCGTAGTAGAAGAAGCCGTTCGCCAGAAGAAGCACCAGCTTCCGGACCACCTGGGCGCGCATCAGACAGCAGAGCGCCAGCACGACCGCAAAAAATACGATGAACCCCGCAGTCTGATACGAAAGGGTGATGCCCGTCTCTTCCATAAAGTCAAATATCATATGTGCTTCACCCTGCCTCACTGATGAGATAACGAATCGCTTCCGTCGCTGAGGCTGATCACCGACGAGTCCACCATTTCCCCGCTTGACGGGTTGAATACAACCACATTCAGGCCTGCCTTATTCAGCGCGTAATCCCGGCCGTTGATCCGGATCTCCGCCTTCGAGTCATTCGATGTGACGGAGCTGGCAGCCTCAACCTTCAGCTTCCCGACCGTTCCCTTGTATGTCTCCTCAGAAGTTCTGCTCCTTACATCCGATTCGCAGACAACCTTATTCCCGTTCAGTACAGCCAGATAGCTGTTCGCGCCGTAACCGGAAAGCAACGTCATCGTGCCCAGCCCGTTCAGCCGCGCGGCAAGAGAAGCGTCCACCGTTTTTGCGATTTCTCCGTTCAGCGCCAGAACGACCAGGTACCCTTCCTGCTTTGCGGCATCCCTCAGAACATCCAGATATGTCTTGGTGTCATTGGCTGTCGCCAGAAGCCGCTGCCATCGGAAAGACTCGTACGCCGCGAGTTTTCTGTCCATAAACGAATAGGACGGATCCCCTCGCCGGTCACTGACGCCGCACGCTTCTGTCAGATACTTCCCGATAAAAGCGGTAAACTTCGTCGCGCCCCAGTAGTTCATGTGATGCCTGTCCCAGGTATCGGACGGACCGATGTCAAAATCACCGGCCCGGTCCATATAGTTGAGATGCGTCACACCGTAGGGCCGCAGATATCTTGACAGAGCTGCCGCCGCATTCACCCGGTTGTCATAAACGCTCTGGGCAGCAGACACATAGGGAAGTGAGACAAAAATCAGCTTCGTCGCCGTCTTGTTGCACAGACGGATCAGTTTATCTATATAAGTGAGGCTCCACTTCGGCAGTGTATAGCTTTCGTCGATCGGATCCGATTTTGAAACGGCCGAGGAAGACGAGCGGATGGAATTAATCCTCGCGCCCAACGCGGCGGCTCGGGTCACCGGCTTCAGGTCATCCTCCGACAGTGACTTCCATTTGGTGTGGTACAAATCCAAAGGAAACACATACTGCAGAAAATCGGTCGGATCTAGGTGCAGGATCATCTCCCAACGTGCTGCGGAAGTCAGCGGCATGTTATCGGTGATATGATGAAGCGTCTCCGCCCTGCTCACCGTTGTGCCATAAGTAATCGTTCCGGCGTCAATCATCAGCACCTTCGGCTGATGCCTTTTGATGACATCCTTCGCGAGATAATAGCTCTCTCCGATGCTCTGCTCCGCCGAAGACAGATTGTAAGAGACAATGCCGTAATCCTGATACAGCTGCATCGGATAGACAGACGTCATAATGGTTGACGCACCGAGAAAAACCACATCAAAGCTGTTTGACGGATAACTGTAAAAATCCTGCGGCAGCGGCCACTCGCCCTTGTTCCTGAACAGTTCTGTCAGCTGTCCGATCAGGATCGCAAGAATCATGAGAAATGCAACCGCCGACAGACACTCTCTGAATATCTTTTTCACGCGTTCTCCCCGCCGCTCTTTCATGTCCGTTCCGGTTTCGTCTCACCGGCCGCCTGCTCCGACTCCCAGAGCGTCCGGATCGCTCTCCGGTCAATCTTCTGCATCCGGTTGCGCGGAATGGCCTCCACTACCCGGTACGCCGCGGGCATCTTCAGGCGCTCCAGACGATCCGAAAGAAACGAAACCAGCCCTTCTTCCGTATACCCCCGCCGCACAGCCAGATACAGGACAGGCACCTGGCCCAGTCCTTTTGTCTCTTCCTTTACCCCGATACAGGCGCACTCCCTGAGATAAGGATATTCGCTCGCGATGTTCTCGATCTCAACGGGCGAGACTTTCTCGCCTCCCACGTTAATCAGATCGTCCGCTCGGCCCAGCATGTAAAGGAATCCGTCCCCGTCACGCCAGACCATATCACCCGTCATAAGCCAGCCGTCCCGCAGCGTCTCCGCCGTCAGATCCGGCCGGTTCCAGTAGCCCGACATCAGCATCGCGCCGCGCAGCTGCATCCGCCCGGGATGTTCTTCATCCGTATGTGCAAGAATCGCTCCATGCTCATCCGCGATCCTCACCTCAATATCCGGCAGAGGCTTCCCGATCGTCGTCACGGTATTCTCTTTTCGGACCGCTTCATGAACGTCGGTGAAGACAGCACCCCCGGTCTCGGATGCCCCCCATGTGTTATAAAGAGCGGTCTCCGGAAGTCTGGCGGAAAGTCTTTTCCGCTGCTCCTGCGTGAGGGCTCCGGCCCCGATCTCAATATAGCGGAACCGGCCCATGATCTCATAGAACCGGTCTTTCATCTGCTCCCGGAGAAGCTCCATCGAAGCTGGCACCGCCGCAAAGCCGGTGCAGTTCCACCGGTCAAGATTCTTCTCGATATCCCCGGCGAACGCGAAGCCGTTCTGGAGGACAGCGGTCGCTCCTGCCGCCAGCACAGCACGCAGCACGCGCAGGCCATACGAATGATGCAGCGGCAGCGGAATCAGCACCGCATCATCCGGCCGGATCCCGATTCCCGTACGGGTATGCTCCGTGATCGACATCACCGCCCGGCAGCTGAGCATCACCCCCTTCGGGCGGCCCGTTGTCCCGCTCGTAAAAATCAGCTCCGCGATATCCTCATCGCCTGTTTCCGCCGCAGGCAGATCCGTTTCGCCGTCTTCCTCTGGCCGCTCTGTTTCAGGTCCGTGTCCTTCTGCTGTCAGCTGTTTCAGAGAGAGCAGATGCACATGATCCGGAACAGCCGTCCCGTTCATTTTCATATCCGTCAGGAAGACAGACGCTCCCGCCTCCTCACAGACAGCAAGCGCCCGGGAAGGCGCCGCGTTTTTATCTATATGAACGGCAATGCCGCCGATGTACTGGATCGCGAGATAAACGATCACGGAAGAAGGGCGGGACAGTGCGCTGTACGCGGCACATTCCCCCGGCCTGACGCCGGCTTCGGACAGCTTTCCGGCCGATCGGCAAACCCTGTCCCACAGCTGGCCGTACGTAACCTGTTCCTTTCTGAAACACAGGGCTGCCCGGGAGGGCCGACTCTGCGAAAACTCCCGGATTCTGTCAAGTAATCTTCCAGACATATTTCCCCCCTCAGTTCATTGTTACATCTCTTAAAAATATATCAATATGTTTGTAATATTTCAAGAACAGAGGCGGGAAAGCAAAAAAGCGGCCCTCCGCAGCGATCCGTCAAGGCCGCTGCGGAGGGCCGCAGTCAGACTGTTTGCGTCATCAATCAGGATACCTGCCGGAAACATGACCTCAGCAGGCTTTCAGATTCTTCGGTACATGTCACGAAGCTGTGCGTACAGATCGTGAAACAGCTGCAGCTTCTCGTCGTACAGCCGTACATTGCCGGGAATTGGCTCCACAACCCGATCGCTCATCCGCACCATCGCGCCGCAGGCTTCCCGGATATCCCGATAGACTCCGTTTCCTACGGCAGCCAGAACGGCGGCGCCCTGACAGGCCTCTTCCCTTACCTCCGTCGAATAAACCGGCTGATCAAGCATATCCGCCTGAATCTGCTTCCATGTCACGCTCCTAGCCGCACCGCCGGAAGCGATCAGCTTCTGACAGCTTACATGCATCTCGCTGTAAATTTTCAGGCATTCTTTCAGATTATACAGTACCCCCTCCATCACCGCCCGGATCAGATGTCCCTGCTCATGATGCATGCCAAGTCCGAAAAATACGCCTCGCGCGTACGGGTCGTTATAGGGTGTCCGTTCTCCCGCCAGATAAGGAATAAAAAGAAGGCCTTCCGCGCCGGCAGGGATCTCTCCCGCCTCCCGGTCCAGCTCGCTGAACGGTTTCGTGTCCCGAAGCACGCTGTCTCGCAGCCAGCTTAATGTACTGCCTCCGTTCAGTGCTCCGCTCTGGACGACCCAATGTCCCGGCACCGTGTGGCACCAGGTCTGAATTCGCATGCTGCGGTCAAATACAGGCCTGTCCTCGACAGCCGCAAGCTGCGAGGCGGTTCCGATATTGCAGGCCATCGTGCCTTTTTCCACCACGCCGTTGCCGGTCAACGCCGCCATACTGTCGCCGGCGCCGTAGACAACCGGCGTCCCTTCCGCCAGACCCGTTTCCGCGGCAGCCTGACGCGTCACACTTCCAGCCGGTTCAAAGCTCTCATGGACAGGCATCCATATGTCGGAGTACAGACCCAGTCTTGTAAACAGCTCGGTACACCACCTGCGTTCCCGGACAGAGAAGGCCAGCGTCGCACCGGCATCCGTCACATCGGTTCCCAGTTCTCCGGAAAGACGGAACCGGATATAGTCCTTCGGTGAAAGAACATATCGGATCCTGTCATATATTTCCGGACGGTGACGCTTCATCCAGTAAAGCGTACTGATCATCATGCCCGCACTCGGCTGATTCAGAAGCTGTTCCTTCATCAGATTGCCGGCCGCTTCACGAAGATCCGGAAGATCCTCCGCCGCCCGCTGATCAAGATGGATCACAGCCGGACCCAGAAGATTTTTCTCCTTATCCAGCGCGACCACACCATGCATCTGACCTGAAAAACCGATGCCAAGAACATCCTCGCCCTTCAGTCCGGCGTCCCTCAATGCACCTGCGACGGCCTGTTTCACAGCTTTCATCCAGCATTCAGGATCCTGTTCCGCCCAGGACGCCTGCGGGATCCGAATCGGATAACTCCCGTGTCCGACGCCAGCCTCATGACCGGCCAGATCTGTCAGGAGCGCTTTTGTGCTGGAAGTTCCCAGATCGATTCCCATCACATATTTCATGACAGCCCTCCTGATCACCTCTGTATCGCTTCGATCTCCACTCCGTTCGGATCAATCAGCAGCATGGTACTGCATCCGAGCTTCTCAACATAAGAAGGTTCCTTGCTGATGATGACATGGCTGTTTCTGCACCGTTCAGCCAGTTCCTCTAAATCATCCGTTTCAAGGCAGAAATGCCGATAGATTCCGACTGCATTTTCTCTGTGTCTGATGACCGGTCCTTTTTCACAGAAATTCAACAGTTCCAATCTGACATGCTGGGGCAGTTCAAAATAAGTCAGTGTATGGTCTCCCATATCGATCTCATTCAGTTCTTGCAACTCCAGCACATCAGTGTAAAAACGCAGAGAAGCTTCCAGATCCGTGACATTGATTGTAATGTGATTCAGTCCTGTGATTCTCATCATAATCTCCTTCCCGTCGAATACAGCCGTCTGAAATCATCCGCAGCATCGGCCGTGGGCATCATGCCAGCCAGCGGTATGCCGTCCGGATCACAGAAGAATCGGTCCTTATTTTACGATGATATCCCTTCCCTTCGTGTCGGAATTGAGATACACCGCTCCGATCAGGATAAGACCGATGATGATATCCTTCCACAGCGGGTCAACTCCCATCATGTTCAAGCCGGAGGTAATCGCGGTGATGGTAACTACGCCTAGAGCTGTCCGGAGTACGCTGCCCCGTCCTCCTGCCATCGATGTTCCTCCCAGTGCGATCGCGGCGATCGCGGACAGTGTCAGGGAGCTTCCGATCGTGGGGACGGCGGATTTCTGTTTATATGCGTACAGGGCTCCGGCCAGAGAGCTGCAGGCGCCGCTGACCACGAAAGCCATGATCTGCGCGAGATCCGTATCCACTCCGGCCAGTCTCGCAGAACGGATATTGGCTCCGACCGCGAAGATCGCGCGTCCCGAAGATGTGTACTGCTGAAACACGTACAGCACGATCACTGATGCAATCGCGATCAGAAAGATCACCGGAATCCCCGCCACCTTCTCCGTCATCCAGCTGATCTGCTTCCTGAAAGACAGATCAATCGCGACAGAACCGTTCGGGCAAAGCGTCAGCGCGATATAGTCCCAGAAGTTCTGCGTGCACAGTGTTACAATAAATGACGGAATTTTCAGCTTGGTGACGATAACGCCATTGAGGAGTCCGAGGATCATGCCGATCAGAAGCATGATCGGAATAATCCAATTCCCGAATCGGCTCACATAGAGCCCCGATATCACGCAGGTGGCCGATACCATGGAGCCGGATCCGAGGTCAATTCCTCCTGTGAAAATGATAAAAGACAGGCCGCATGCCAGCAGAATCAGCGGTGACACCTCGATCATGATGTTCTGCAGACTGTAAGCGCTGACAAAATTATGGTTCAAAACCGTAAAGATCAGAAAAACCAGAATCACACTCAGGATGACCATGTACTGTGAAAAATCAGACAAGGTCTTTCCCTTTGCTCTTTTTGCTGCCATTTTCCAGTCCTCCTCACATCATGAACTGAACGACTTCCTGCTGCGAAGGCTTCTCAAATACAGGGCAATCAAAAGACCCACTGATTTCGCCGTCTCGAAGAACGATGACCCGGCTGGCCAGCCCCAGGCACTCGTCAAGGGTATCTCCCAGTACAATGATGGCATGTCCCTGCCCGGTCATATCCCGGACAAGGCGGTAAATCTCCTGCTTCGCACCGACATCGACTCCCCGCGTCGGATGATTCAGAATCAGGATCTTGCAGTTGCTTTCAATGGCTCTGGCAATGATCGCCTTCTGCGCATTGCCGCCGGAGAGCTGCGCAATTCGCTCGGTAGGCCCGGTGCATTTTATGTCCGCTTCCTTGATCCAGCGGTTTGCCGTTCGTCTGATTTCCCTTCCCGAAAGGAACCCGTGCTTCTTGAGATGATCATAGCTGGAAATGGTGATGTTGTCCTCAATTGACATGATACCGATGATTCCTTCATCCCGACGCTCTTTTGGCACTGAGAGGATCCCGGCTTTTCTGGCCTGACAGGAATTGGAAAATTTCCTTTCCTTTCCTTCCACGAATATTTTCCCGGCCGTCGGGGCCACCTGACCGACCAGACAGGCACAGACATCCTCAATTCCGGAACCGTCCAGACCGGCGAGAGAAAGGACCTCCCCTTCATGCAGCTGGAAAGATATATGCTGAAAAGCGCCGAACAGGCTCAGATCCTGCACCTCGAGCAGAATCTTCTCACCCGGTTTTGTCTGCCTGTCCTCGACATAAAATTCTCCTGTAGTGTTGCGTCCGACCATTTTTTCATAAAGAAGATTCAGGTCTGCGCCTTTCGTCGGCAGCGTGGCCGTTTCCGCTCCGTCCTTGAATACATAGATGGTATCCGTGATAGCCAGAATCTCATCCAGATGATGGGAGATGAACACGATGCCATTTCCGGCTTCCTTCATCTTTCTGATCTGAACATACATCTCCTTGATTTCATCGTCGGACAGAACAGTTGTCGGCTCATCGAGCAGAATGATCGCGTGGCCGTCTGCCACCTCCGTCACCGCATCAAGAACCTTGGCAATCTCCACCATTTCCCGGGTCGCCATATTGATGTCCCTGACTTTTCTGGCAGGATCGACATTAAGATCGACCCGTTTCAGCGCTTCCTTCGCATCCCGGTTCATCTTCGACCAGCTGACGATGCCTCCCTTTGAATACTTTTTTTCACGGCCAAGATAGATATTCTGCGCAATGGTCAGATTGGCAACCAGCGACTGCTCCTGAAAGACCATTCCGACACCCTGATGGTTTGCCTGAATGATGGAAGAAGCGGAATAAGGTTTCCCCATGTAGAACATCTCTCCCATGGACGGCTTCTCAACACCGCTTATCAGTTTCATCAGCGTTGACTTTCCCGCGCCGTTTTCCCCGATCAGCCCGATCACTTCCCCGCTGTGAATCTGCATATCGATATCGTGAAGCACCGTGTTGGTGCCGTAAATCTTTCCCACGCCTTTCGTTTCAAACAGAACTTCGTTCATATGCTCCCTCCGCGCTTATCTTGCCACCGTTTTTCTGCTGTGCTCGACCGTTGCGGCGACGGCAATGATAATGATGACGCCCTGGATTACCTTCTTGAGATTTGTATCCACTCCCATCAGCGTCAGCCAGTTCGCCAGCTCCGTGTAGATCAGTACACCGACAAAGGATTCCAGTGAACCTCCCTTGCCCCCGCTTACTGATCCTCCGCCCAGGACAATCGCTGTAACCACCGGGAACATCTGGTTGGTCCCTATACTGGACTGGCCGAGTTTCAACCTCATGCAGAGCAAAACACCGGCAATCGCAGCGGTGCAGCCGCTCAGCGCAAATACCTTGATCTTGGTTTTCGTAATATTAATGCCAGTCGAGGCAGCCGCCGTCTCATTATCACCGATGGCATAAACGGCTCTCCCGAACGCCGTATAATTCATAATGATGGCGCCGATAATAAACACGGCAAAGGAAATAAGGGTAAGATAGGGAATCCCGATCAGTTTCCCCTGCGAGATCGCGTTAAACATCGGATCTTTCACCTGAATCGGCGTCCCCCGGTAGATCAGAACGGCAGCTCCCGTCATAATGCAGCCGATGGCATAGGAAACGATAAAACTGGCAATCCTTGCCTTTGTATGCAGGAATCCCGTAATCGTACCGACCCCCGCGCCGATCAGAACAACAAAGAGAATGCCCCAGATCCCGAAATCATTCGAATTGGAATTATTGATCACCAGATAAGCCGCCAGTGATCCCGCAAATCCCATATTGCCCTCGATCGACAGATCAATACTGCCCAGGAGCAGGACAAAGCTGAGCCCGACTGAAATAACCAGCGGGATGGACATCTGATACATGATATTCACAATATTCGCCCATGTAAAAAAATTTTTCTGCGAGACAGCGCCTATCACCGTCATAATGATCAGCAGGATCAGAGGCGCATACCGCCTGATCTTGTCCATCCTGGCATTTTCCTCTGACTTTGCGATAAACTGCTGTCCTACTGACATCGTAGTCAGCTGCTCGCGCCATTTTTTCTTCATATGTCACCCTCACCACTCAGACTCGTTTCTGTCAGAACCGGCTCTCTGCACGCCCGCCCGCGCTTTCATCCGGAGCCCTGTTCTCTTCTCATGAAAGAAATAAAAGGGAATGCACTCCCATGCATTCCCTTCCCGTTATCCTGGAACACAAGACATTCTGGATGTGATCTGGATGTTCCGCTTATGAAGCTGCAGACTCAACATCTGAGGTTGTATCTTCCTGATAAGCGCTGATGCAGTAGCTGAGATCAGAATAATCATATCCCGGATCGCCCGTCTTGATGAACTTATTGATGATGTCATCCGCATTGTCCGCTGTAACCAGCGTCGTCTTGCAGAAGATCAGCCGCTCGTTGTCCGGAATCGTCGTCGGATCAAGGATGCCCAGAGCCGCCTGAATCGCATAAGAAGCGCCATAGCCAGCGATGCAATATCCGTCGTTCGCGTTCGTGATGACCATATCGCCATCCTTGACCGCGTTCAGTGCCGCCTCGATGCCGTCGCATCCGCTGACCTTGACCGTGCCGTTCTTTCCTGCATTTTTAAGAGCTTCAACCGCGCCAAGCGCCATCGTATCATTAGCAGAGTAAATACCCTTAAGATCCGGATAATTGACGATCCAGTTCTCTGCCAGCGTCATTGCATCCGACTGGCTCCAGCTTGCTGTCTGACTGTCCACCACTTTGATGTTCGGATAATCCTTGAGCGCTGCCTGGAACGCGGCATGACGGTTCGTTGCGGAATCGTCGCCCAGAAGTCCCTGAAGCTCACAGACCTCACCTTCACCGCCGATAGAATCAAACAGTGCTTTCGCAGTCGCCTTGCCGATCGCCATATCATCAAGCATAAGAGAAACCACAAAATGCGGATAATCCTTCGGATAGAGCCCATCCGCTCTGTGTGCAAGAATTGTCACAAACACACCGGCGTCCTCACAGGTCTCTGCAATATTGACTGTATTAGCTGTCGAAGACGGATCGACCACGAAACAGGCCTTGTCACCGTACTGCGCAATATAATCCTTGATCCCCTGGAGCTGCTTGTTGTCATCGCTGTCACAGGTAAGGATGTCACAGTTGAGGCCATAGTACTCGGCTGCCAGCTTTGCACCTTCTGCTTCCTGCGCCCAGTACTCATTGTCCATGGAATGGATGCAGATACCGAGATGATAATCCGACGGATTGATTCCGTCAGGAATCAGACCGGCATCAGCAGCCGTACCACGATCGGATGTTTTTTCCGCCGCAGATTCCACCGCTGAATCCGCAAGTACAGGGAGCGTTCCGGCGCATGAACCGACAACCATAGCTGCCGCCAGCGCTGCTGCAATCAGTTTTTTCATTTTCTCTCCTCCTTTGATTTTTGCTCTTCCTTCGAGCATTCCGTTTCAGAAGCTGCAAATAGATTAAATCGTTTAATTGATGATGTCAATGAATTTTCTGTATGTTCACATTTTTCGGAGCAAGTGACAAATATCCGGATGTTTTTTGTCAAAATCGACAAATACATCATGCGCCTATAGAAAAAAACTGTGCGGGATCATGAAAAACAGAATGAATCGCCGCTACAGCCGCCCCGTGGATCATCGAATCCTTTTCCCCCTGATTCATCCGGATCTCTGTTGTCTTCATCAGGTTAGGAACCACCCTCTCTCTGACATTCATCATAATCCGTTCCAGCATCAGCTCCGGTTCTATATGCGCCATTTCATCTCCGATGACAATGATCTGCGGGTTGAAAATATTAATTGCATTCACAATCCCGACAGACAGATAATCGCAGCACTCAAGGAATACCTGTACCGCCTTTCGGTCTTTCCCCCTTACCAGCCGTCTGGCGTCCTCAAAGGTATATTCTTTTTCCGGGCTGTACTCCTCATTCACCCTTCTGGTGAAGGCGATCGAGGAACAATAATTTTCCAGACAGCCATAATTTCCGCATACGCACCTCGGCCCGTGGCAGTCAATGGTCATATGTCCGATTTCCCCCGCAGAGCCGATGTTCCCGCGAAAAAGCTCCCCAGCGTTCACTATTCCGGAGCCGACTCCCTGTCCCACAGCCACATACATCAGCACATCGGGGCCGTTCGCATCGTCATCATACCAGTACTGCGCCATCGCCGCCGCATTGGCATCCTGTTCCAGCACCACCGGCACGCGAAACCGCTTCTTCAGTTCCTCTTCCAGCGGAATCTCATTCCACCCTTCCACACCGGACATCAGTTCGATCCGGCCTTCCCGGAAACTGTAAGGCCCGGGGATGGCGGCTCCCAGCGCAAGTACTCGGAAAGAGGAACGGGAATCGATCATCTTCTCCATCTCATCCATGATTTCATCAAGCACTTCACGCGCCTTTATGCCTTTCTCCAGATTCCGGCGCTTCACCTCGATGGACTTTCCATACAGATTGAAAAGCCCGATCGAATAGTTTTTTCTCGCAATCCGGATTCCTGCGACAGCATACTGTTCGCTGTCCAGCCCGATCGCGATAGAACGCCGGCCCTTCTGTCCGGTCATAAGGCCGGTCTCATGAACCAGGCCCCATTTCATAAAGTCATTGATGATATACGTAACAGTGGCTTGTCGAAGGCCGGATTGCTTTGCGAGATCCACTCTCGCACAGGTCCCTTTCCGCCGGAGAAGATTCAGCAGCAGTGTACGGTTCATATTCTGAATGTTTTCCTGATTCAGTCCTGATTCTGTATATTTCATCACATTCACCAAAATCATCCTGCTTTGATATACCCAGAGCAGAACACTTAGCCCGGGAATCGGTTTTTTCATTCTTTTAATTGCTAAATTCATTTAATTAATTATAAATTCAAAGCCTCCGCTGGTCAACAGGATCGATCATTTTCAATCATAACCAATGTTTCCGGATATGTCAGCCGTTATATTCGCACGTCAAAAAGCCCATACACCCTGACAGGCATATGGGCTTCTCTGTCTTGTTTTCTCGCAGAAACCGGACCGCAGTCCTCTGCTGCAGGCCGTCGGCTTCCTTTTACCGCAAAGCCAGTATGGCTTCCGCGTTCAGCGCTGCTCCCACAACACCGGCTTCCGGATCATCGCTGGCTGGAATGATTCGGAGCGATTCTCTGGGGTTCGGAATTCTAAGGTTTTCCTTCACACATTTCCTGAAATATTCCTCCGGAAAAGCTCTCATTTTCGTTACGCCGCCGCCCAGAATCACACAGACGGGATCAAGAATCGTGATCTCCGTCGCCGCAGCGGCCGCACAGATTCGTACGACCTCGCGCACCTCCGCCTCTTCACCGTGAAGAGTAAAAATATCTTCCACCGCACAATGATATTTCTCCTCCGCCAGAGTTGCCAGAGTCCTGCCGCTTCCCTTCAGTTCAAGGCACCCCTTCTTTCCGCATCCGCACGTCTCGTTCAGGCCATACAGAGGGATGTGGCCAAGCTCACAGGAGGAACCTGTATATCCCCGATATATTTTTCCGTCAATGCTCATGGCATTGCCCAGTCCGGTTCCGATGAAGATCCCGATAACGATCCCCTCCGCGTTCAGCCTTTGCTTTCTGAGTTCGTACAGAAGTGAAGTATTCACATCCCGTTCCATCACAACAGGCAGACGGAACCGTTCTTCAAGCATGGTCTTCAGCGGAAGATGATCCATCCCTTTCAGGTTTGGAGAATTGTAGCAGATCGTTCTGTCACGATCCATCAGAGAGGCCAGAGAGAGGGACAGGCATATACCTCCATACCGCTCTCTGGCCGGTTTCAGAAGCTGCTGCAGATACGCTCCTTTATCCCCTGCCTCCGAAAAATCCGCAGAAGAAATTTTTTCAAAGGCGAGCAGGTGATTGTTCGGATCTGTCACGCCCCATCGAAGATTCGTTCCTCCGATCTCAACGCACAGAATATTGCCATCTCTTTCTCTCATGCGCGCCCGGCACTCCCCATAATGTCAATTTTGTGTTCATACAGCTCTTTCAGGATCGGACGGATTTTCAATGAGAAAACCCGGCTGTCGATAGCGTCAGGATTTTCGTCCAGAATGCGTCTCGTATTGGCCAGCGCGCAGATCCAGCCATCCGTCGCGATATTCACCTTGCAGACAGCCATCTTCGCTGCCTTCCGGACCTGCTCATCCGGTATCCCAACCGTTCTCTCGATATGGCCTCCATGCCGGTTGATCATGTCGACATACTCTTTCGGAATGTTGGAGCAGCCATGCAGTACGATCGGGAAACCAGGTTTACGTTCCTGAATACGGGACAGAATATCAAACCTCAGCTCCGGCAGTGTCCCGTCCGGATTCGGCTTCATCTTGACGAGACCGTGGCAGGTACCGATGGAAATCGCCAGACTGTCGCAGCCAGAGCGCTCTATAAAATCGACAGCCATTTCCGGGTCCGTATACATGCTTTCACAGGTACCCTCCGTTCCCTGTTCTTCCTTGCCCTTCAATATGCCAAGTTCTGCCTCCACCGTCACCTTCCGGGCATGAGCATACTCAGCAACTTTTCTGGTCAGAGCGATGTTCTCCTCAAACGGCAGCTTGCTTCCGTCGATCATAACCGATGAGAAACCGCCTTCCACCGCCATCTCCACCTGCTCGAATGTCATTCCATGATCAAGGTGCAGGGCTGCCGGAATGGAGAGGCCGGCGGACCTGATTCGGTCTGTCGCCACTTGTGCCAGTCTGGCCGTCATCTCATGGCCGATCTGTCGGTGAAGATTCGGAGAAACAAGCAGAATTACCGGTGATTTTTTTTCAATAACCGCATCCACGATCGCATTCAGCTGCTCAATGGACACAAAATTCAGCGCCGGAACGGCGTAACCATATCGGTATGCATTTTCAAACATCTGCGCTGTATTAACCAGTCCCAACTCATGATAGTCGTATCTCATGTCAGCCCCTTTCGCCGGTTCTTTGTATTTTCAGATCAGCATACGCCGGCAGCCTGCCGATCAGAGGAAGAATGTAGTCCAGGTATCCATCTCTGATGAAAGGTCTGTCCTTCATCAGAAATCTCCGGTCCATCGTGCGCTCCACATCCGCCACGGCTTCCAGAGGAATGCATTCCATACGGCTGGTATACGGTTTATCCGAGAGCCGCCGGATCGTCACCATCTGGCCGTCCAGCCCGCGCAGCGCCGCATCCACCGCATATCTCCCAAGTTTCTCCGCTTCTTTCCGATCCAGCGGGGAAGCATTATGAGCATCGCATCGCTGCATCAGTCCGAGATCAATGCAGCGGATCTTGCAGGTAAAATGTTTTCGCAGAAGTGTGCTCAGATAAGGGGTGATTCCTCCCATATTGCGGGAAGGGTCCGCCGCTTTGTTGACCGTGGTGTCTTCAAACAGATATTTGCCGTCCTCCGTTTTTACGCCCTCGGACAATACCGCAAGACATTTTCCCTTTTTCTCCAGCGTTCCTGCCACATCCCTCACAAACATCTCAGGAGAAAAGGTACGCTCAGGCACATAGATCAGATCAGGCCCCCAGCCAGTCTGACAGGCCGCCATCGCTGCTGCCGCAAGGTATCCCGTATTTCTTCCCATCACCTCAACGGCCATGATCAGATCCGTATCATACGTATACATATCATGCGCCAGCTCTGATACCGCTGTCACCACATGGCGCGCAGCGGATGGGAATCCCGGCGAATGATCAATCCCAGCAATATCATTATCCACCGTCTTTGGAATCAGCAGGACGGATCCGGCGAACCCCATCTGTTTCAAATGCCGCATCAGCTTCAGGGCCGCCGACGCGCTTCCATTTCCGCCGTTCAACAGAATCATGGAAATCTGATGAGCCCGCAGGGTGCAAAGAATGCTTCTGTAGTCATCCTCCGTTTTCTCTCTGACCATATATCTGCAGGATCCGAAAGCCATTGAAGGAGTAAGCGCCAGATCCTTCAGCTGCTGTTCATTCAGCATAGAGCAATCGTATAGTTCGTTTCTGATCACCCCGTCGATTCCATGCAGAGCAGCATAGATCTTACCGATCTCACCCGAATGCTCACGGCATTGCCCGATGACGCCGCGCGCACTGCAATTGATCACAGAAGTAGGCCCTCCGGACTGAATGTACAGAACATTGTTCATTTCCTCACGCACTCCTCCTTACCCAAATGCCCGTTTCTTTCCGCCAGCAGAACCCGGACGCCGCATTGTCTGTACCGGTTCATATACTCTTCAGGCAGCACCTGATCCGTAATCACATTTTTGATCTCATCCAGTCCGCCCATACGCGTGAATCTGCTCCGGTTCAGTTTCTCCGAACCGAGCATCAGAAACGACTGCTCGCAATGATGCAGAACGTATCTGTACAGTGCCATCTCAAAGCGGTTGCTGATCGTATAACCATTGGCCGGGTCCGCTCCGTCCACGGTAAAAAAAGCCTTATCAAAATAAAAGCGGGACAGGGATTCCATGGTGATATCATCCAGTGTCTCAATATGATTCTTTCCTGCATGAATCGTTCCGCCCAGCAGAACAATGGAAAAGCGTTCATCTCCTGCCAGTTCAAGTGTCGCGGTTACATTCGAGGTGACGACTGTCACATCAGCAAGCGCAGATTTCTTCAGGCACCGGCAAAGAAGATTGCCGGTCATGCCCGCCCCGATGAAAACATGGTTGCCTGACCCGATAAATTCCGCTGCTTTCGACGCAATCATTTTCTTCGAGAGAAAATGGATATCATTGCGTGGCCTGTACCCCGAAGATACCGGCGTGCTTCCATTCACATTTCCTCTTTCCAGGGACTGGGCCCCTCCGCGCGTTTTCAGAATCATATCCTGTTCGCTCAGATCATGGAGATCTCTGCGCACAGTCGCGGGAGAAGAACCGGTCATATCGATCAGCTCCTGAGTGGTTACTGCACCGTTTTTGTCCAGATAGTCCAGTATTTTTTTCTGTCTCTCCGCCTTCATGCGCACTCCTCTGACAATGCACTGTCATGACCCTTTATGATTGCATGATACTATTTTCTGTTCATACGGTCAATATAATGATTGAATTTATCAATATAATCATTATCAATCATTTTCGTCATGTGCCTTGTCAAACAGAATGTTTCCTCTGAAAATTATTTCGGCGGCATTAGCTGCAGCGCCGAGCAGCGCATCATCTCTCCCGAAGCTTGCCTTTACGATCCTGATCTCATTGCGTTCTCTGATAAACTGATAACGGTTGACATACTGTTCCAGTTCCCGTACATACTGTTCCTTCCAGAACGAAGCGTCATTTCCCAGTATCACCGTCTGGCAGTGCACAATGTTCAGCACGTTGATCGTTCCGGCCGCCAGTCTCTTCATTACGGCGTGAAACACGCGATCCACTTCCGGATGATCCTGCAATTCCGCAAACTGCCGGTAAGACAGCGGCAGACCCGTTGTACTGCGCAGTTCATTCAGCACCGTCTCTGATCTGATATAAGTCTCCAGACAGCCTCTGTTTCCGCATGGGCAAAGGCGGCCATTCATATCGATGCTGACATGACCGATTTCAGGCGGCAGGCCGCGGGTGTTTTCATAACGTTTTCCGCATGAAATAATACCGCTCCCGATCCCGTCGCCGACTCCGAGAAAGAGAAGGTCCTCCGTATCACGCCACTTCCCGTACATGTACTCGGCCAGCACTGCATTCTGGTTGTCATGGTCAAGAAAAACCGGTATATGATATCGGTCCTGAAGAAGCCGGACAATCGGGACATCATGGATATTAAAAAAATAGAAGGGTTTCAGAATCATTCCGCTTGTGCTGCTGACAGGTCCTACAGAGGACACTCCGATCGCCGCAACAGAGCAGCCTGGCACTAGAATATCATCCAGAATCTCAAAAATCTTCCGGATCAGACTTTCCCGTGTAGTAGATGGCCCTAATATGGATGCGCGCCGCGCCAGAACATGCAGTGAAAGGTCACAGCAGATTCCTTCTATCCGGTTTCGGGAAATCAGAACCCCCGCCAGCTTCGGTGCGCGATGGCTGATGCTCAGACTAACGGCATTTCTTCCCCTCTCCTTCTGTGGGATCTGCTCATGATTCTCTGTTAAATATCCTGCTTCCAGCATTTCCGAAACAATCGAGGTGACGGACATTCGGCTCAGACCGGTGCATTCTGCGATTTCCGGCCGTGAATGGCAGTGTCCGGTCGCGACAAGTCTCAGAATCAGTCCGCGGTTCTCCCTTCTGACCTCTTCTCTTTTCCTGCTTCTTGCATCCATATCCTCTCCCTAGTCAAAAAATGACAGACTGCTTCAGAAGCGCTCTGCGGGCACCCCGAACATTCTGTTCGCCGGTGCCTGCGCACAGACAGCGTTTCTGCAGCAGTCTTCCCGTACCGGATGCATGAAAATCCGCGGAATTCAGTCCTTTGCCTTCGGATACTCCGTGCAAAGCAGCCGATACGCAGGCTCATCCTCCTCAATATGAGGGAATCTGCCCAACGGCTCATGGAAGAAATTGTCCGTATGGTCATCATTCACCTTGGACACTTCTCCAATCAGTGACGGACCTCCGGCAGGAATGATAAACTCATGATACTGATACGGAACCAGTGTAATCGACTCTCCCTTATGGATACGAACCGGTTCACCGGCTCTGACCTTGTACCGTCGGCCGTCACGATAGATCAGAACATCGTTCTCAAGATCCTTCTCAAAAACATCCCGTCCATCTTCCTGACGATGCACGCGGCTTTGATCCGCATTATAGAAAGTGAACACAATGTCGTTTCCGCCGCGGCAGATAATATCTTCCATCTTATTCACATGATAATGCATCGGAGAAACCTGCCCGCTGTCGCACATCATGATTTTCTCGGCATACGGCTTCGGATATTCCGGATTATGAATATTTCCATTTCGAATCGTAATCAGCGCAAGTCCGAGCTTATCGAAGTGACCCTCTCCATAATCAGTCACATCCCAGCCCAGCTCATTATCCCTGATTTCATCGTACTCATGGTTCTTCGTCTTCCATTCATCCGGCGTAAAGCTGAGATAAGGCGGAAGACAGAATCTGCACTCCTCAAGCAAAGCCTCGAATTTTCTGATCGTAGCATTGATTTCCGAACGTTTCATCCTTTCATCCTCTCTCTTCTCTGTAACATATCGGATCATCCCGGCTGATCCTGGCCGGCCGCCTCAAAGCGGCTGACTGCTTCTTTGATCTCATTCTCTCCGTCCAGTACCGTAAATGTCAGTTCATTCCGTTCTGTGGCGAAAGGAGGCAGCAGGTGCACACTTTGTCTCTCTTCATGCCATGGCCGTCCATATACACTGGAATTGGCCGGTTCAAGCCCGATCACATAGTCGCCGGACGCAACTGATTTCCATTCCATGAAATACGGCAGATTCTTCATGCTGTAGGAAAGTCTGAGTCCAAGGCCCAGCGGTTCATTGACCGCGAGCACTTCGTTCCGCCCGCCTTCCTGATCCATAATGTCATGGATGAAGACGTACTCAGGTTCATTGTCCCTCGGCGCATCCATACGATCATATCTTTCTTCATGTCCGGCGGCCTGTTCGTCCCGCGGTGTCACTTTTTTTGTATGAATGTACAGCCGAGTATGTTCGTCCAGGAACGGGTATCCCAGATTGATATGATAAAGAAGCATCAGCGGTTCCTCGCGGAACCCCTCATTCACGAACTCATCTGAGACTGTCAGCGTTTTTGTCCCGTAAATAGTGGAAATGCGACGGCGCAGAACCATGTTTTCGCCGAAAAGAGCCGCTTCCCGCATCTCTCCGGATACACTCAGTTCATAATCCCCATTCTTCCAGCACGCATCCGCTCCAACATGTTCAGCCGGTGTCGTACGCATCCTTCCGTGCATCGGATAGTCAACGCCGTGGATTCTGCATGGAGCGCAGATGTTCTCAACGCCGGAAGTAAAAAACAGGCCTCCCATAATGCTGCGGACAGCCTCATCTCCATTTGTATCATACTGGTTTCTGCCCTGAAGTCCCGGTTTTGACAGGAAATTGATGTTGACGCCGCCATAGCTCAGCTGACTCACATCCAATGCCTTGTCACACATAACCTGAAACTGCATCGGCCCGTTTTTCACATCATAAGCCCGCAGCTGCGTACTTCTTCCTTCTGTGTAAATCAGTGGGCGCACATACGCAACCTGCTGCATGCTTCCCACATATTTCATCAGTTCTTCCTGTTTCTTCATAATCCGCCTCAGCTGCAGAGTACAGAAAATCATTCCAGATTCGCATGATATTTCCAGAGTGATTTCATATCCACATGCTCCCGTTCCACGATCATTTTTGCGATGATGTCACCCAGCAGCAGCACACTCTGTTCGAAAAGAGAAGTCATGATCTGACAGGAATCAATTTCATCCTCCAGATACTGCTTTGTCCGCACCGGGATTCTGACCATATAATCCGCGTATTCCTTCATCCTGCTGTTCGGATTGGATCCGACATGAACAATCGTACAATGCGGCGCCACCGCTCTTGCTTTCTCCGCAATACCAAGCGGGAAAAGCGATCCGCCGGATCCGGATGCAACGATAAGAAGATCCTTATCCGTAAAACATGGTTCTGTAATCTCACCAACGCAGTGCGCATTGATTCCCAGATGAGCCATCCGCTTGCAGACACTCTGCAGAGACAGCATCACACGGCCGACCCCGACGAAGAAGACCTGATCTGCCCGAAGAATGTCTGCCGTCAGACGCTGTACCGAATCGGGATCAATACTGCTCAACGCCTTCTCCAGTTCATCCAGCACTGCGCGGCATGTCTGTTGATAATCCTCCTTAAATGCCATACTCTCCTCCTTACTCCAGAACGGTCTTCCGGAGCTCGCCAAGCTGCCCAAGGCTCTCCGCCAGCGCGTCTCTTTTCAGACATGTACTGCCCGTCACAAAAATATCCACATCGTGTTTCCCGTACCTTCTGATATTGTCCATAGAGACACGTCCGTCAATTTCAATCTTTGTCGGCAGCACCTGTCTGTCAATCATCTTCCTCAATTCAGCGATCTTTCTGTCTGCGTAAGGTACCTGTGACTCTCCCTTTACGGATGCGTATCCCGGATTGATCAGCATGAGAAGAACCGTATCGCACTTCTCAAGAACGTACTCCAGTTCAGAAAGCGGTGTGGCCGGTTTCAGGGCAACGCCGGCTTTTACGCCGCGGGCATGGATCTTATTGATCGCTCCGTCAAGATGCGGCTGAGTCTCTGCCTGAAACACAATCTGCTGCACACCGATATCAAGAAGTTCATCGATAAAAAATTCCTGAGGATCCGTCATCAGGTGACAGTCAAAGAACAGATTCGTTCTCTTCCTCAGCTGACGCACGGTATCCAGTCCAAGAGGCATGCTCGGGCTGAAATGGCCGTCCAGAATATCCACATGCAGCATCCCGATTCCTGATTGTTCCAGAACCCGCATCTGACTTTCAAGATTGCACATATCAAGACAAATCAGAGACGGGGAAAAGATACAACTTTCTTCCCAGACCGACATTATTCTTTCCTCCCTGCAAGGTATGCTTCAATCTGCTGACGGGTCGGGATCGATGAAATCGCCCCCTTGCTCTGCACGCAGAGACAGCCTGATACATTTCCGTAATTCATGCCGTCACGAATCAGATCAGCTGAAATGTCTGCCGTCTTTGTCACCTGATGGAAACGAAGATAGGAAAGAAATGCCCCCCAGAAGGCATCTCCGGCTCCTGTCGCATCCACCGCTTTCACTCTCTGACCCGGCACTTCAATCGTCTGGTTTCCGAAAAAGGCTTTCGCCCCCTGACTCCCCAGCGTTTCAACAAGCATGGTGAGTCCGTTCTTCTCCATAAGCTGCTGAAACGATGCTTCACCTCCGAGCATTCCTGCTTCCTCTTCGGAAATTTTCAGCATATCCACACAGGGCAGAACGCCCATCACAGCCTCCGTGCATGCGGTCAGATCATCTTCCCACATCAGATTCCGGTAATTGACATCGAAAGAAACCAGTTTCCCTTTCTCATGTGCCATCCGGAGCGCCTTCTCTGTGGCTTCCCGTTCCGGATGAGCAGACAGGGAGCATGACCCTGCATGGATGATTGCTGCCTCATCGATGTCTGACTCCTTTACTTCGTCTTCGGAGAGCATCATATCGGCACCCGGCTTCCTCGCAAAGGTGAATACCCGTTCACCGTCCTCTCTGAGCGTAACAAACGCAAGCGTCGTGACCGCTTCATCACACAGAGCCGGCACAGCCTGGCCGACACCATTCTGCCGCAATGTTTCCATCAGAAAACGTCCGAATTCATCGTTTCCCACCTTACAGGCCATTCTGGCTTTCAGTCCGTTCTTCGCCGCTGTAATTGCCACATTCGCCGGTGCGCCGCCCGCCTTCCTTAAATAGCTTCCCGGCTCACTTCCCGGAATCATATCGATAACCATTTCGCCAATGCAATAGATATCAACCATATCCTGCCTCTTCTCATCATCATCCATCGGCATTTATAAGTTCACCTTACAAATCGGAGTATACTCACGCAAATGCGCAAAATCAATCTGCTATAATAGATAAAATCTTTCTGTCCTACTTGTTACATCTTCATAATCATATCAAAACGAGGCACGCTTCATCAGCACGCCCCGTCATCTGGCAATTCCCGTATTTATGAAACAGTCAGCCCTCAAATGCCTCACCCGTTCAGTTCTCTGCTCTTCTCCTCAATGATCTCAACGACCTCCTCCCCGATTCTGCGCTGTGCCTCCGCAGTTCCGGAACCGATGTGGGGAGTTGCCGTGACATGCGGGTGACCGGCGAGATACCAGTTCGCCGCCTTTTCCGTCATCCAGACATCAATGCCGGCCGCCCTCACCTTGCCCGAATTCAGCGCGTCGTAAAGAGCGTTTTCGTCCAGATTCTTCGCACGCGAGACATTGATCACGGAGACGCCGTCCTTCATATCGGCAAAAGCGTCTGCGTCAAGAATCGGCTTCTCAGCCGGAGGCGCGCACAGAACTATGAAGTCGGAACGCTCCAGCAGTTCCTGCATCGAGACAAACTGCATCGTCTCACTCTCGCAGTCCGCCGGCTTATGGCAATGAACAACGGACAGGACATGCATGCCGAGCGCCTGAACCTTTCTTCCGAGACACTGACCGATCCGTCCGTAGCCGATGATGCCGCAGATCTTCCCTTCCAGCTCAATTCCTTTGCTGTATCCCTTCTTGTCCCATTTCTGTTCCCTGAGATCATGCGTCGCCGGCGCGATACCCCGTGCGCAGGAAAGGAGGAAGCCGAGCGCCAGCTCCGCCACTGCGTTGGAGGGCGCCTTCGGCGTGTTGCGGACTTCGATTCCGGCCGCCCGCGCGTAATCCACGCTGATGTTGTCCAGACCGACGCCTGCGCGGACGATCAGCTTCAGCCGGCTCCCTTTGGCCGCGTCGATTTCCGCCTCCTTCACTTTGGTCGCGGAACGCACAACTACCACGTCGAAATCCCGGATCGCGTTTCCTACCTCACTCTGCTCAAAGTGTTCTTCCACCACTTCATGTCCGCCAGCGGTCAGCCTCTCCACCGCTGGTTTTGCAAGACCATCCGTCGCCAGTATCCTCATGTTCGTTTCCTCCTTAATATGACATTTTGTCTGGCCTGCGAAATGTTTTTCTCTGCAAACATTGTACCATACAGGAGTCAGAAATGCTTGTGTTTTTGTTATCTTTCGGGTAACTTGTCAGAAATCTGCGAATACAAATCAAAGCTGTTCTGATTTCAGGCAGAAACCGCCTTGCCACTGCTTTCTGCTCTTCTGTCATCACCCCCTCTCTTCCAATGTACACGCCGTACTTCCACCGTCATCCGATATAGGGTCCCGCACTTGAAATTCCAATGCGATTGCGATAAATTACGTTATGTGCATAATAATCGCTGAAGGTTTTATCCTATACCGTCTGGTTTCATCAGACGGTTATTTTTTGCCTTATTCTGGGGATTTGTTAAGGGTTCTTTGTGATGTAATGTTTTATCCGTCTTCATTCGTTTTCATCGGTTATCACATGCAGATGTGCTACAAACTGTGATAATTTCTGTGTTGTATTCTCCGGCTTCCGTGCATAACCAGCTGCGCTCTCAGATGTCGCCGATGGGGGTTGTTCCACTGCTGTTTGCAAAGTAACGGCCACCCTGAATCACATGCTTGCCGCCTCACGCGCTAAATGCGTTGTGGGCGGCAAGCTCTTCTTTCACTATTTCCGAACCAGATAATCGTGCTTGCTATACCACTTAATTCTGCTTACTGTACCACTTTCAAAAAGTGCAGTTTTCCCCGTATTTTCGTGGTTTTTGACTTACTGTACCACTTTTCCGAATGCCTCCGGGAAGTCGTCGATTATGAAAAAGGAAGTTCAAACGGTTCTTCTGTTTCCGGAGGATCTTGGACAATCGGAATATCACCGTCTTTTTCTTCTTTCATCAGAAATGCGCTTATGAGGGTTTGTGTCAGTCCGTCGTCTTTCCCCTGCAAGGCATTAACGACACTGCTGTATGTTGAAATCAGCTCTTTCAGGCGCTTATTGTTGGTAATGTAGACGCCGCGCCCGGAAAAGGCTTCTTCGTCCGCTGGAAAATCAATACACTTTTGTTCATAGAGGTAGTTCAGCATATTCATGAAATCGTTATACGTGTATTGATGACTGATCCCAAGAAGCGAATCGACAGAGCAATCGAAGTAGTTGGCTATTTTAATAACTATGTCGAGCGTTGGTGCCTGTTTTCCGTTTATGACTTTACTAATGGTTGCTTTGTTGATACCTAATGCGCCTGCCATCTCTTCTTGCGTTTTCTTTCCGATCAACCTTTTGAAGTTTGTCTGAAATGCTGAATAGTCCATCTTTTCCCCCTTTGCAAATATAGCGAATGCCTCATTGCAATCATCTAATAGAGTTTATGCGAACTCTTACTTGCAATATTAGCATTACATTTGCGCATTTGTAAATAGAAGCACACAAATGCGCTCAATAAGAATATCGGTAAATTTATTGAATTGAATTCTTTATGTTTCTTCATAGTCTTGTAAAGCGTAGCGTGCGGGGATATAATGCGGTAAGAGGATACGACTATTTCATTTTTGGAGGGAAAAAATGCGTAAAAGAAAAGAAATCAAGGGACAGGAAAAGCGAATGCTGACCAGGCAGGAGGCCGCTAGTTATTTGGGTGTTGGGCTGCGTGCCGCGCGGGAGTTTTGCGACAGCTGTAACGCTACGCGTCATATCGGCGGAAGAGTTGTATTTGACCGCGCCGCGATTGACCGCGCTCTCGATATGGAGACGCCCGCATGACGGTCCAGGAAATAAAAGAAACGGTTCGGATGTCCGACCTGTTCGCAAGGTACGGCATCGCGGTTAACCGGAACGGCTTCGCGCTCTGCCCGTTTCATTCCGAACACACGCCGTCGTGCAAGGTATACAACGATTCGTTCTATTGCTTCGGTTGCCACGCCGGCGGGGATGCTTTCACCTTCGTTGAGAAAATGGAAGGGTGCGGATTTCGGGAGGCATTCCGGATGCTAGGCGGGACGGATCCGGACAAGCCTCTGACCGATCTGCAAATAATTCAGGCGGCGCGGCGAAGGCGAAGAGCGGCAGCGGCAGCGGCGAGGCTGACCGCTGCCCGCTCGAAGTATATTGCAGTGTGTCAGAAGCTGGACAGGTATAGAAAGGTCATGCAGACAGCGGAGCCGTTCAACAGCGAATGGTGCGCCGCAGGAAGGGTGATCGAACAGACTGCCTACTTTGCGGATTGTGCCCGACTTGAACTTGAAGAGGCGGAAGGAGGGAATCGGCATGGATCTGATGAAACCCGACGAATTGACATCTGATGAGATTCTGTCAGATCCCGTGATTGACGCTATCTTTGGGGATCAAAGCGCGGAAGGCCGAAGCGGAAAGATTATGGATCTTTCCGCAAGGGCCGAACGTCTTGGTGTTTACGAACAGTTCCGCACTCGGATAGCGGAAGCCCAGAGAGACATAGCAAGCGCGCGGGCTGGCGATCATAAGCCCGTCCAGATGCGCAAGGTTTCCGAAGTCCAGAAGGAATCGATTCGGTGGCTTATTCCGAACATAGTCCCGCGAATGGGGGTTACTTTAATGGCCGGCGATGGTGGAACTGGAAAAACGTCGCTATGGTGCGATATAGCAGCAGCGGTGTCAACCGGCCGCGCGCCCGCCCTGAGTCCTGTTCCGTTCGATGACCACGACCCGGAAGATGTTCTATTTTTCAGTAGCGAAGATAGCATGTCCTATGTTCTGCGGGATCGTCTGGAAAAGGCCGGCGCGAATCTGGACAAGATTCGCGGTCTTGACGTCGGAGACGGCGACATTAAGAAAATCACGTTCGGTTCTTCTGAGCTTGAGCGCCTGATTGATGAATACCGTCCAGGTCTTGTGATTTTCGACCCGCTTCAGAGTTTTATTCCGGCCGATGTAAATATGTCGCAGCGCAACGCCATGCGGGACGCCGTGACTCCGCTTCCTATCCTTGGCGAAAAGTATGGAACCGCATTTATTATTATACTCCACACGAACAAGCGTCAAAATGCATGGGGCCGAAACCGGATTTCTGACAGCTCTGATTTGTGGGATTTTGCGCGGAGCGTGCTTATTGTGGGCGACACTGGGGAGAACGGCATCCGCTATTGCTCCAATGAAAAAAATAACTACGCTCCGAAGGCCGATACACTTTTATTTCGTGTGGAGAACGGCCACATTAAGACGTGTGG
The DNA here is from genome assembly GCF_019355395.1 of Chordicoccus furentiruminis. GTDB lineage: Bacteria > Bacillota > Clostridia > Lachnospirales > Lachnospiraceae > Chordicoccus > Chordicoccus furentiruminis. Next base: position 2,832,465 of record NZ_CP048829.1, on the reverse strand, counting down.
TCGCACTGACAAGAAAGATCGTGAATATGTGCTAGAGAGTGCGAAGCCTTCAGAGAGAAGGCGAGAAGCACCCGCAAGGGATACTGCGAAGAAATTTATTCTTAACTATCTGGAAAGCGTAGAATCGAAGCCGTACAAAGACGTTGAAGAGGCGGCATTGGCAGCGGGAATATCTAAGAGCGCATTCAAGCGGGTAAAATGCGATTTGGAGCGCGAAGGCAGAATCGAGGTGAAAAGCAGTGGGTATGGAAAAGATAAGAAATATTTCTGGACATTGAAGGAAGAACCCGCCCGCGGCGGCTGAATCTTCTGCCTGCCGATCTTTGCTGTACCGCTTATCGCCGCACCTTCTGGGGCATTCGCGATAAGTGGTACAGCAAGCGAAAAAGCCTGCAACTGTAGGAAAAACTTTACTGTGCCATGGTGGTACAGCAAGCAACTATGGTCTGATCTAGTAAGGCCGAAAGATCTTTGATAGAGAAAGGACAAACGATAATGCAGGAAAGAAAGATCGATGAAATCACGCACATCACGGGAACAACGCTAAGACGGCTTGAACAGTCCGGCTGTAAGTGGAGTCCTGCGCCTTTTAAGACGTACGTGTGTTTTGTTCGCAGGTCCCCTTTTGCGACAGGTGATGAAGTTGATGGCTGTTCTTACCTGCTCTACGACCGCGGTAAAGAAGGTTATGCCCTTCTGGAATATAGAGTGCAATCCAAATCCATTGCGTACCGCATCATGCCAATTCCGCGAGATGTTGCTTTCGCTTGCCTTGTTGATACGGAATGATCTGAATTGATCAAAAAATCCCCCCGTCAAAATTTCCGTCGTTTTTCTTTTGGGGCGAACGGGATGCGGGGTGGGAAACTTCGGAACTCTGCTCGCGCGCGCGAGGAAATATCTACGGTCACGCGGTCAGCGGCGGCATTAGGAAGTTCAGCAGGACAAGGACAAGCCACGCTGAAGACGTAGCCATGAACTACGAGAAAAACGGATTGATGCTTTGACTGATCGCCGCGTGATATATGCCAGGGCGGCCGCTGCCGCCTCCGGCTATGATGATTTTTCGCCGCGGGTTTCGTCCTGATCCGCATCGCCGCTTAAAGGTCCTCGGGCAATCTTTTCGTCGAGAGCGGAAACGGCGAACTGATTAAGAGACATCCCCCATGCAACTGCCTGAGATTTGTAATATTCCTTGTTACGTCCGCTCTTTGGAACGTGAACCGCGATGGTTTCAATTGTCTCTTTGTGGTATTTGTTTGTGGCGCGCTTGCGAGCTTCCGTGTTTCCGCGATAGTTTGTCTTTTTTTCGTTCATGAGGCGGTCCCCTGATGCTTCTACTGTGCGTGACTATACTTTTTTCATCATGAATAGTATATCACGTTAAAGCAAGTGTGTACACGTATAATAGTAGACAAATATGTGTGCGCACATTCGGCACATTTCCAATAGCGTGATACGTGTAGACACGTTATAATATGATCAGGAAAGGAAGGTACATTGCAATGATGAAGGACGATTACAAGAGAGAGAACGGAGCACATCGGGCTGTACTGGCCTATATGAAGGCTGTCAAGGATCACGAAACTTTTGACCTGACGCCCTACGAACTTTGCGCCGCGATGGAGGCCGTCAGAGGCGGCAGCGGGGATGCTGGATGGGATGCGCTGATTGCCGTGTATGCGCTTGGATTTGAGCGCGGAAGGGCGTTCGCCGCTGCCGCGGCGGGCTCTGCTGCCTGTGCGCAAGATACGGCCTTAGGGCCGCGCCTGAGACGCCTCAGAGGGTCCGCGACGGAGTGTGAAGCGGCACGCGAGTTGAATATAAGCCTGTGCGCCCTGAGGGCCTACGAAAGCGGTCAGCGCGTTCCACGAGATGAAGTGAAGATTGCTTTTGCAAGGTACTACAATGTACCTGTTGATGAGCTGTTTCCCTGCCCCGCTGCCGGCCGACTTTTGACAGGCAGTGCGACAACGTGAAAGCGGCCGTTGTTCTATCGATATGATTGTTGTATCGGCATTGTTGTATCGGCGCGGATATTTTTCCGCGCCGAACATAATAATGCAGGTCAGATAATGACAATGGGGGACTTGTGATGGCAAGGAGAAAGAAAAGCAATGGCTATATTAGAAGGACGTTCACGTTCGACGGAAAACGGTATTCCGTTTATGGGAAAACCGCCCGCGAGGCCGTCGAGAAGGAAGCAAATCGGAGGAAGGTACTTGAGGAAGGGCAGAGAAGGCGTCATAACCCGACACTGTTTGAATACTACGAAGATTTTACCGCTGCCAGAAGGCATGAAGTAAAAGAAAACACGCTTCGCGCGGAAGCATATTGTTTCAAGGCGACGGCGAATGAGAAAGTCGCCGGAGGAAAAAAGATTGGAGATCTTCGCATGTCGGACATTACGCGCCGCGACATTGAGCATGTACGTGAATCTCTTCTTGCGCGTGGGGTAGCTCCTCAGACAATTAACCAGTATCTAAGCCATCTGGGGCATGTCTTTCGAGCCGCTGTATTGGATGACACTATTATTAAAAGTCCGTGCATTGGGCTGAAAGCGCTGAGGCGCACAGATCCGCCGGCGACAAAGACAAAGCACCGGGCATTGACAGAAGAAGAGACGCGCCGATTCTTTGAAGCCGCATCAAAAAAGAATGATCCATTCTTGAACCTGTTTAAGCTGATGATTCATACAGGAATGCGGTTGGGCGAGGCAGCGGCGCTATATCCGGCCGACATTGACCGCCTTCATGGATTTATTCATATCCGGCGGACCCTCACGCAAAATCATTTTGGTGCGCGGGTCGTGGGGCAAAGCACGAAGACCAAATCCGGCACGCGGGATATTCCGTTGACCGATGAGGCCGCGGAAATCATTCACAATCAGCAGGGAACGAATGCCCTTCTATTCGAAGGAGACTTGTCGGGACTTCTTTTCCGTTCCGTGACAGGCGGCGCAATTCACGAAAACAACATAAACCAGCACATACGGAATATCTGCAAGGCGGCGGGAATCGATCCGTTTACTTCTCACGCCTTCAGAGACACCTACGCAACGCGCTTCATTGAACAACGGCCCGGAGATTTTAAGATTCTTTCTGAACTGCTAGGACACAGTGACACGCGTATCACGCTCGATCTTTATACGCACGCCATGGTTGAAAAAAAGGTAGAGGCGGCGAAGGCCGTTGCGATAAAAACGAGCTGATGTGCTACGACAAGTGTTAAATATCGCAATATATACGAGTAATTGGCTGTTTTTGGTTAAGTGCATAACAACTGAATATACCTCAACTATTTGATAATGATTATTTTCAGTATAGAGGCTTATCGGTATCCTAGTCATTAGAAGCGTGGCATTTTCCCCGGATAGCTCCGCACTGCAGCATCCGAGCCGTGCTCAGAGGAACCCCGGCATGCGAAACGATCTTGATTTGACAGAAGGAAGTATCGGCAGAAAACTGATCCTGTTCGCGGTTCCGATGATCGCCGGCGATCTCCTGCAGAAGCTGTACAATATCACGGACACGCTGATTGTGGGAAAGGCAATCGGGAGCCGGGCACTGGCTGCGGTCGGATCCGCCTATGCGCTCATGACGTTTCTGACTTCCGTTTTTATCGGTCTGTCCATGGGATCCGGCGTTCTGTTCTCCATCTGCTTCGGTAAAAACGACCGCCGCGCGCTGAAGACCGCCGTCTGGCACGCCTTTCTCCTGATTCTGGTGATCACGCTCGCGCTGAACGCCGCCGTCTGCCTTTTTCTTGATCCGATTCTTGTCTTTCTGGATGTTCCCCGCGAAATTCTCGGTTCCATGCGGGTCTATCTCGTCATCATCTTTACCGGACTGACCGCCACGTCTCTGTATAATTTCGTCGCATGCCTGATGCGGGCTGTCGGAAACTCGGTCACGCCTCTGTGGTTTCTGGGGAGCTCGGCTGTTCTGAACATCATCCTTGATCTGCTCTTTGTGATGGGTTTCCGATGGGGCATCACCGGCGCGGCTGCCGCCACCGTCATCGCGCAGTACGAAGCAGGCATCGGGATCCTGATCTGCTGCATCAGAAAATACCGGGACATCCTCCCCGGCCGTCAAGACCTGAAGTTTGCCCCGGATATCCTGAAGGAGATTCTGGATCTGTCCGTGCTGACCTGCGCGCAGCAGTCATGCATGAATTTCGGTATTCTTCTCGTACAGCGGCTGGTCGACGGATTCGGAGCCGTCACCATGGCTGCCTTCGCGGCGGCGGTCAAAATCGACGCTTTCGCCTACCTGCCTGTTCAGGACTTCGGCAACGCCTTCTCCATCTTCATCGCCCAGAACCACGGAGCCGGCAGAAAAGACCGTGTCCGGTCCGGATTCCGTGCAGCGACCGGAATCGCCGCCGCCTTCTCGATCGTTCTCTCCCTGCTGATTCAAATGTTTGCCGAACCGCTCATGCGGATCTTCATTCGCGCGGATGAGACGGACGTGATCGCATGCGGCGTCCGCTACCTTCATATCGAAGGCGCCTTTTATATCGGGATCGGATGCCTGTTCCTTCTCTACGGCTACTACAGGGCGATGAACCGTCCGGGTCTGTCGCTTCTGCTGACGGTCATCTCACTCGGGACGCGGGTCGCCCTTGCCTACCTCCTTGCGCCTTCTGTCGGCGAGGTCGGGATCTGGTTGTCCGTTCCAATCGGATGGTTTCTCGCGGACGCAGCGGGGTACGGACTGTATTTTCATCAAAAAAGGACTGTCTGTTCCTGACCTCGCTTCCAGCTTCCGTGATGGAATATGTTCCCGGATCGTCAGCGGTTATTCCCTCTTCCGGATGACAACATGGACCGAATCTCTTTCCCCTTTTCCAAGCATGCTCCGGATGCTCTCATGCCTCCATCCGTTCATGCATCAGCTCCTGTGAAGCGCTCCCGCCCGGCAGCGCCGGTCAGCTTCTGCGCCTGCGGCCTCAGGTACCTTTCTCCGTTTGGCTTTTTCCTCCTGACAGAGGAAGCATTCTTCCTCATGTGAGAAAATCACCCCGACTGCCTGAAGATATGAGTAGATGATCGTGCTTCCGACAAACTGCATGCCGCGTTTTTTGAGATCATCGGAGACCGCGTCCGACAGCGGCGAGCTTGTCCGGCTGCACTCACGGATCACCGTCCCGTTCGTCCATCCCCAGAGATAGCGGTCAAAGCTCCCGTATTCCCGTTGAATATCCCGAAAAAGCGCCGCATTTTTCACGGCCGCACGGATTTTCAGCCTGTTCCGGATGATGGCCGGGTCATTCCGGAGCGATTCCATTTTTTCTTCACTGTACCGGCTGACCTTTTCCGGATCGAAGTCATCGAAGGCCCTCCGGAATGCCTCACGCTTGTTCAGCACGCATTCCCATGAGAGGCCGGCCTGAAACGACTCCAGGAGAAGCATTTCAAACAGCCGACGGTCATCATGAACCGGGATTCCCCACTCCTCATCGTGATACCGGATATACCTCTCATTTTTCGGGCTGCACCAGCTGCAGCGCGTTTTCCCGTCCGGCCACTGTATGGTCATCTGCTCCCGCTCCTTTTTTCGATCATACCAGATTCGTTCGCGTTCTCCCATTCCTTCATCGCAAGAAGGACCTTGTCAAAGCTTCGGCCTTTATCGGTCAAAGAATACTCCACCGTCACCGGAACGGTCGGGCGGACCGTTCGCTGAATGATGCCGTTCACCTCAAGATGACGCAGCGTATCCGTAAGCGATTTGGTGCTGGCTCCGAGCGCGCGGGACAGTTCGCTGAACCGCATCGTGCCGATATGAAGCTGTTCCAGCACCAGAAAAGACCACTTACCGCTGAAAATCTCCGTCACGCGGCGTATGCTCCGAAGACATACCGCATCGTAAACCGGTATCGTCTGTCCCTCCATTCGTTTTCTCCTCCCTTCGAATCGGGTGCCCTCCGATATACTTCAGAAAGTAAAGCTGCTTCATTATATGGAACAATATATAAAAAATGTGCCTGATTCACAAGTGATACCGGCTCCGCTACAATCATTTCATCACATCTGAACCTGACAGTAAAGTCTCATACGGAGGAAAGAAAAATGGAAGCATACAGCAGAAGCAAAGAAACGCAGGCACCGGTCCTTTTCGTCGGACACGGCTCGCCAATGAATGCGATTGAAGACAGCCGCGCCCGAGCCGGATGGTCGGATATGGGAAAACAGCTCGGAAAGCCCTCTGTCATCCTCGCCGTATCCGCACACTGGGCAGCACGGGAGACGCTGGTCAGCGCAGCCGAAAGCAATCGCCAGATCTTTGATATGTACGGGTTTCCGAAAGAACTGTACGAAGTGAAGTACGCGCCTGCAGGATCGCCGGAACTCGCCCGCAAAGCATTGGAGCTCCTCGGCGATGCGGCGAGAGAGGATCATGCCTGGGGAATCGATCACGGCATCTGGAGCATTCTCTCCAATATGTATCCGGAAGCGGATGTTCCGGTCGTCATGATCAGCACCAATATCAACGCCTCTCCAAAGACGCTTTTCGAGATCGGGAAACGACTGCAGCCGTTGCGCCGTGAAGGCGCCATGATCCTCGCAAGCGGCAATGTCGTTCATAACCTCCGGCTTGTGGACTGGAGCATGTCCGGCGGCTATGAGTGGGCGGATGCATTTGACCGCACCATCCGGGACGCCGTCACGGACGGCCGCATCTCTGTTCCGCTTGAGTATCAATCCATTCACGGCTTCCGTCAGTCCGTCCCGACCGCGGAGCACTACGATCCGCTGCTTGTGGCGCTCGGAGCCGTTTCCAATACCGATACGGTCACCGTCTGGAACGAATACAGGGAACTGGGCTCGATGTCCATGACCTCTTACCTTTGGAAGTGACGGGATGCTTCCCCGGATGTCAGTGCCTTCGCTGGCATCCGGGAATCCCGCCCTTAACATCAGCTCCCTCTATACGCGCAGCAGTCAAGAACAGGCACGTCTTCTGATATCAGATAGCAGCGAACCGCCATTTCGACGGCATCGCGATCCTTCCTTCTCAATAGAGGCATTCCGCCTGTTCTTCGTACGGGAAAAACCAGAACAAAGGAGCGATCCCAATCCTGACCGCAGACTCTTATCATCTCAGAAGACGGATCCTCTTCGTCAAAATGAAGGCTGTCACCCGCTCCGACTGCTCCCAGATGACCGGATGAGGTGAATTTCATCCAAATCAGATCAGACTGACTGTATTCATCTCGTATCTTTCGATACGCGCCGTACGGATTCCCGCTCAGCAGATCCTGCAGGAAAGACTGCACATCATCTCATGATCCATCATCGCAAGAATTCTGGCGTACACAAGATGATCGGCGTCCTGTTCGCCTGCCGCCGCAGCATAATGATAGGCCCTCCAAAGATAGAACCAGCCTTCGTCCTGATCGCGCTTCTATTGTGAAAAGCTTTTCTTGGAACTGTAAAAACACTGCCTTGCCTTCCGATACAGCGCGCGTATGTCATCCCAGTTCATCTTATCCGGCATCATAGTGTCGCTCATCTTTCGTTATCCTCCTCTTCAGCAAAGGCAGCCCGGACTTATCCTGAAGGCGTCGCCCCGGGTCGTTTCCTCTGACTCTCGGATCTCCGCGTTTCAGTCTTTTCTTCTGGAAGCACCAGTCCTTTGTGACGTTCAGCGAGATCTGATTGTGATCAGGTTGCATTTGCAAATAAAGTGTCCTTCATGCCGGCTTTACCTGACTTCGCCCGAATCCGTCAGCAGCCCCGCCACCTTGCTTCGCACCAGATCCAGATCCGCCGGCAGCCACGCAACATTATAGAGATGCTGCTTGTCAAGCCACCGTGCCGCTTCATGCTCCAGCAGTTTCAGATGGCCGCTTTTCACCCGGCACAAAAAGCACTGCATGGACAGATGAAAGGACGGGTAATCCTTTTCAACTGTATCCAGCAGGCGGATCGGCTCAACCACCGTATCCAGTTCCTCCCGGATTTCACGAACAATTGCCTGCTCCGCGGATTCGCCCACTTCGATCTTGCCTCCCGGGAATTCCCAGCCATCTTTGAATTCACCGTATCCGCGCTGTGTTGCGAAAATCCTGCCGCCATCCAGAATGACGGCGCAAACCACATGTTTGACTTCCATCCTCATTCCTCTTTCATATAGTCGAAAATGCTCTGAACCCAAACAGGCCGCTCAAAGCGAAGCCGTAAAACGATTCAAATCGTTTCCTCCGTGATGTACTCGTAGAGGTCCTCCCGAACCGGCCGGTCAAGACGCCAGTACATCCGGACGGCCGTCTTGCTCGTACCCGGAAGAACAAATTCCTCCGGCTCCATCTTCTGATCCGGAAACATCTGTCCGAGATAATAAAATTCCTTGGAAATCTTATCATCCTTGTTTTTCCGCACGAACAGATGCACCGCAATATTCCGCTCTTCACAATGAAGAAAGTTCTGAAGATCCTCAGATTCAACGGTGCGGCCTGACTTTGAGATTGCCGTCAGGTGTTCCGGAGCTGTGAACTGATCCTCATACCGCTGCGTAGCCGCTACATTTTCATCCTTCACATAGTTGACGAACACAGGAAACGTCCTGGTCCTGGCATCATACTTGTATCCGCCGATATTAAGCGGCACTTCATTACGCTTCCAGTTAAGAAGATGGCAGACATCCTCATACGTATATTTCTGGTACAGTACCAGATCGGTATTCTTATACCGGGCGGCATAGTCACGCTTATTTCTGTTAATTCCGAAATCGAGCAGTTCCTCAAGGATCGCGCGGAATCGAGTGTTCTGAAGCATTTTCACAAAATCTGGTGTGAGGCGATAGTCCCCCTCACCATTTGGCTCTATCAGTATGCAGTCAGCATATTTCTTCCGTCCGACTTCAGTCGGAAACGTGTTGGTCAGAACACTGATGACACTTTCCCTCAGCAATGCATTATTCTCCGAGGAACTGCTGCCTCTAAGACACAAATCCTTTTGAAAGAGATGATCCGGTTCTTCCAGCGCGTTTTTAAGAAGGATCAGTTCCTCCGGCCTTTTTCCGTCCGCCAGCTTGCCCGATATGAATTCGATCACTTCAGCTTCACGTTCTGGCAGTCTTTCATTATACTCTTTCTCATATCGCACAAGAAAATGATAGTATGATCCGCACTTTTCAAAGATATGGAGAATATCCATTTCGCCATATCGATCAAAATCCATCAGCTTCGGGATGCGTCCTAGCTTATTTCTAAGCACAATCATTGATGTATTTACCGATATGATCTACCGATACGAGATCTTTTGCGGGTGAACTGAGCGCCTTTAGACCTGCATAAAGTCAGGTAAAATCGGCATTTTTCAGTTACTATTTCAACCTGTTTATGGCATCATAGCCTTAGAGATATTACCGATATGAGCAAGGAGTGATACCATGGCTGAAACAAGAATTCCTGAGGAGATCAGGCAGTACCGACCCGGCCCTTGTACTGAGATCAAGCTCATTAGCGGACATTATTACGTATATATGTACCAGTCCCTGCGCCTTCCCAGTGGAAGATGGGGCAAGAAGACCGGAAAAAGCATTGGCACCATTATTCCGGGCACCGGTTTTATTCCGAACAGGAACTACCAGCTTTACACCGGCGATGAGGCCCGGGATGAGATCACCGTTCTTGAGTACGGACAGTATGCCCTGATCGGTGAAGTCGCCAGGGGTATCCGCGCTGCATTGGAAAGCTGCTTCTCGCAAGACCGTGCTTCCCAGATCTTTGCGTATGCCTGCATCCTGTATGCAAACGGGTTTGTCCATCTTGACCAGGTACAGGCTTATTACGAACAGAGCTGGCTGTCGCAGGAATATGCGTCTCTCCCTTTCAAAATGGGGAAAACTGCTCTGGGAAACCTGCTTGATGATCTCGGCCGCCGTACAACGAGGGTCGTTAACTATGAAAACGCAGCAATCCTGAATTCTTCTTCCGCGGTTGCCATTGATGGCCATGCCATCCGATGCTGCTCTGACGATCATGATCTGGGAGAAGCAGGGTATAAATTCAACAGCCTTAAAGAAGACCAGGTAAACCTTCTCATGGGATACGATATCAACACAGGTGCGCCGCTTTTTGCACGTATGGATCGCGGGGCATGCAACGATAAATCCACGATGGAAGACATCACCGACCTGCTTGCGTTCTCCGGGATCCTGTTTGTCGTGGACCGGGGGTTCTATAGCGCTAAAAACCTGAAGATTCTTTCGGCGAACGACAACACTTACATCATTCCGGTTCCTTCCAATACAGATATCTTCCGGAATGCCATGAAAGACATCCAATATACAGACAGTTTCTACTTCCGATCCGGCAAGAAGCATGCCAGGATCGAATATATGTCCCGGAGGATATCGGATAACACCTATGTTTATGTCTTCCGTGACATCGATGAAAACGAAAAGTGCCGTTATAACTACCACCACTGCATGGGACTCGGGCGTTCCGGATATACGCGGGAGAAGTTTGAGCAAAGCAAGGAAACATTCGGTGTGTACGTCCTGCAGAGCAACTGCGCCAAATCCCCAGAAGAAGTGTTCAGCAGGTATAAAAAGCGCTGGGGCATCGAAACGCTTTACCAATACATGAAGAACAAGGCAGACTTCAATGACCTTATGATTTCGGACTACTATAAAGAACAGGGCTTCGCGTTCCTGATGCTTATCACTGGGCAGATCCATCAAAAAATGATCGCTGCGGTAAAGAAACTCGACAACAACGCCATTTCCGTCCATGATATTCTGCTGATGGCAAGATGCATGAAAATGGAACGGCGGGGCAGCAACTGGAATCTCAAAAACGCCAGAAAACGGGATCTCCAGATGCTGAAGCAGCTTGACTTTGAACCGAAGATCACGGTAACGGATTCATAAGGAATCCGGCAACATATCGGTAAAAACCTAAATGATTGTGTCTAGATACCGGAGGTCACGATTCAGACAGCCAAGCTGTCTGCGGATCAGGCTCCGAAGTTTTTTCGTCGGACGCTTTTTAGCTTTTGCCATAGCAAGGTATTCTTTTCGGGCGCTTATCCGATAAGTCCTTGGCTTCTTCCACGGATGATACTGATGATGGAAATAATTGATCATCTCCTCCAGTTTCTCTCTTGCATCATTGAGAAGCACGAAATCCTGGGGATATTTGATGTTGGAGGGGGAGCATGTGGCGTCCAGAATAAACGTCCCTGCATTCTCTCCGTCAGCGGATTCCGCCGGCTTATCACCAGCATGCTCCGGTGTGGGGGCTTCCGTAAGGAGATACTTTTCATTCGCCATCATTAGAAAACGAGTGTCCATTCTGCGGCGGAAATACACAAGAACAGTCGCTTTGAACGGGCAAGTGTCTGAAAACTGCTCCATACCAAGAAAGTACTGGTAATAGGGGTTCTCCGCGACTTCTTTCACCAGCTCCCGGTCGGAAAATCCTTTGCGCTTCTGAATGATCAGAGCTCCCAGAGCAATGCGCAGTGAAAAAGCCCTGCGTCCTCTTGAAGAAGGGAAAAGGGAAGAATACATTTTTTCAAGGCTGGCCCAGTCAATGGCATCTGCAAGTCTGACCCATTCATTGTTTTGATCCAGCGGTGTTCCACAACTCTGATTAAAATCAAAAATCGAAATCTGGTGCTCTGAAAGAGATTTATACATGCCACACAGCCTCAGATATATCAAAAGTGCAAGGAAATCGGACCAATCTACGAATATCTTTGCAATTATTATTTCATACCTTTCAGATTATCGCTTTGTGCAAAGAAATTTTATTTACGTAAATTGCAATAACAAGTTGGACACCCTCTGCTAGGCAGTAGCCTGGTAGATTCGGTCGATTTCCTCCTCGAAGATTTCATCCGGGGTTCTGTAACCCAGGATCTTCCTCGGGAGACAGTTACACCAGGTCTCCACATCGGAGATCTGCTGACCGGTAAAGTCATCAATCCGCTTACCCTTTGGTATGAACCTTCTGATCAGGCCGTTATGCCGCTCTACGGTTCCCTTATCGCAGGATGTGTAGGGATGGGCATAGTAGACAAGTGTATCAGCCATCTTCTCAAGTTCTGAAAGGTCGGCGAATTCCGAACCGTTATCGGTCGTGATCGTTTTGAACACTTCGCCGAAGTGTTCGCTGTAAGCCTCCTGAAGCTGTTTGATTGCCTTCATGACACACGCTGATGTCTTGTCTGCAATAGGAAGCATCAGGAACTCACGGCTTTTGCGTTCAGCAAGAGTGAGCAGGACCCGGTCATCCCGGGTCTTGGCGCCCAATACGAGGTCACATTCCCAGTGCCCGAATTCCTCACGGGATTCGATTTCTCTGGGACGTTCCTCAATGCTGCGGCCCAGCTTTTTCTTGTTGATCCGAGATCTATGTTTCCTGGACTTACGCTTCAGCTTTTCAGGAAGGCTATGGTTCCGGATTCCAAAGAGGCCAAGATCAACATAACGGTAAAGCGTTTTTGTGCAGACGATCTGCTCTCTGGTAAATTCACCATCGAGAACAGCGCGTCCAGCACAGGCGTCCAATGACCAGCTATCTTCTGTAAAGTGTTTGAACACATATTCCAGAAAAGCTGATCTGCTCAGGAAGTCATAATGCCGGCAACTGTTCTTCCGGTTGTCCTCATAGGCTTTCTGACCAGCAGACGCTTTATAACGGGTCACGTGGCCGTTATACAAGGCAACTGAGCCACGTGCTATTTCATTCGCGACAGTGCTCGGTGAGCAGCCGATCTCACGGGCAATTGCCCGGATGGAGTAGTGGTCTTTAAGACGAATCTGAATAAGAACTCGTTCCTCATACGAAAGATGTTTGCCTTTTATATGGGAAGCTATGGTAGAATGAGAGTGGTCCATGGTGGCGATTCTCCTGTAGAAAGTTGGTTGTGGTGACTTACATTCTACCAAAGATCCTGCCATGGATCTTTATTTTATTCAGATGTCCAACTTCATTTTACAATCGGCGGAAATTTTATTTATTGAGCATCCACTATTTACATTTTCTCCTGTCAGACAGGTGCTCACCATAATCTTCATTCTGTTTATCCCATGATCTGAAGTCTCGTCATCAAGACCTCCTGTCCGCTTTCCCAAGCACTGACCTTCTCATGAAATCTTTATCACCAGATATCCATCTACCATCTTTGCATATCCCTCGGATGGATAGGCAGGCATATTCTGAACCTCTTCAGAATCCAGAATTTCATGATATTTCACATCATCCCCAAGCAAAGGAACATTGAAGCCGCAGTCCCTTAAATAACCCGCATAACTCTGCGTAACACAATTTCCGCCTGTCCAAAATTCTCCGTAATGCGCATAAGAATTAGATCTGTCCCATAAAACGTCTTTCTTATAAAGGGAATTTTCTGTCGGTACCCCGGCAAAGACATACTGTGTCTCCGGATTTAAAGAAGAAACTGTTCCTTCCATATTTGTCATAATCCGATTCATCAGCGCTATACTTGTGTTTTTTGTCTGCAGCATCTCATGCTGATCCACCGAAACCATCATAACATTGCCAAACAGTAAAACAATAATGGCGCAGGTCACGAAAGTTTTTGCGCCTCTAAAACATCTTCTTTCTGCTGAATTGCAGGAAAAAAGAATACCCATTAAACCTGGTATCACCATTGCCATGGGCATCGTCATCTGCAGCTGAACACCGCCGGACTCCGGCGCAAGAAGCAGGCACACATTAGCAAACAACGGAAGCAGGGCAATGCAGATAACCGCAAGTGCTTTATCCAACACGGCCTTTTTCTGGCATACTGTGCTGATAACTGCCAGAAAGGCCAGGATTCCCAGCAGCAATGCAGGCAGATAGTATTTCTGGTATATATTATTTAACTGCCCCGGAAAGAAATACTGAAAAAAAGACAAATAGGCCTCTTTTATTGTTTTTGGCAATCCGCTTAGAATCGTAAAAATGCTTACTCCGGAAGCACCATGGTAAGAACTCTTTTCTACGTGCATAAGTTTCAGATGGACATCCCATACTGCCGCATAGAATATACAGGAAATTCCAATCAGAAGCAGTCCCCCAAAAAGATGTTTGACCCTCTGTTTGAAAAGTATTTCCTTCTGATGCCAGACACTTTGTATTACCAGCAATGAAAGGATCACAAAAAGGCAGCCCAGATTTGCCTGATATAATCCCAGAGAAAGCATAAGAAATAGAATGCTCAGGAATATATTAAGCGCTTTATGCTCCCGTTCTTTAAATACAGATTGTAAAAACCATGCAGACAAGATACTGAACAGAAACGAAAAGGTGAACGTCGGCACCATAAACCGATAGGATAGATATATACTGACCGCTGTGTTCGCCAGCATCAGACCTTCAAATATGTATCTGAAAAACCCTTTTTTAATCTGAAGTAAGTCTGCCGCAATTACATCTGCAAACGTCAGGCTTGCTAAAGATAAGAGACTTAATGCCGGTTCTGCGCCCAAACCCAGCCGGAATTTATCCAGATAAAGCCAGAACCATCTTCCTATGGAAAGCTCCCATGCCCCGACATACCCGTAATCTCCCCTCCACATTCCATCATATGTATTTGTAAGCTCATTAACAATCATGACGGAATATAAAAGAAATGCGGCTATCGTCAAAAAAAGTAGTTCTTTATAATTTTTCTTAAGAATACTGCTTAAGCCCGACAAAGATTGTGGTACGGTTTTTTTATGTTCTGAACGACTGCCTTTTTCCATGAGTAAGTCCTCCCTACGATAAATACCGATCTCTTGCGTCATCTTGAAATTCGGTCGATCTCCTGAAGCTCTTCTTCTGTAAAATCCGTACGGTTAACAGCCTTGATATTATCCAGAATCTGTGACGGCCTTGATGCCCCAATCAGAACGGAACACACATCCCCATCCCGAAGTATCCAGGAAAGCGCCATCTCCGCCAGTGTCTGTCCACGTTTCTGCGCTATCTTGTTAAGCACAGTAATCTGCGAAAGCTTCTTCTCGGTCAGCACACTTTTGTTTATATATCTTGGATCTCTTGCAATCCTGCTGTCATCCGGAATGCCATGAAGATACTTATCTGTCAGGAGTCCCTGCGCAAGCGGGCTGAAGGCAATAATACCCATACCGGCCTCCCTGCAGTATTTTTTTCACCGTCCTTTTCGATTGTCCGGTCGAAAATAGAATATCTGCGTTGATTCACAATCAGCGGACAGTGCAGCTCTTTCATGATGCGAACCGCCTGTTCGTGTGCTCCTTATCATAATTGGAAATGCCGACATAGAGCGCTTTTCCGCTCTGAACAATTTGTGCCAGCGCTTCCATAGTCTCTTCCAGCGGAGTTTCCGGATCCATCCGGTGATGATAAAAGATATCGACATACTCCAGGCCGAGCCTCTTCAGTGACTGATCAATGCTGGCCATCAAATACTTTCTGCTGCCCCAGTTTCCACAAGGTCCCGGCCACATATCATATCAGGCCTTTGTTGTAATGACAAGTTCGTCCCGGTACGGCTTGAAATCCTCCTCCAGAATATGTCCTGCATTGATTTCGGCTCTGCCATATTCCGGCCCGTAATTGTTTGCAAGATCAAACTGTGTAATACCGTTATTAAAAGCGATTCTGCAGATTGCCTTCATATTGTCGTAAAATCCGTTATTTCCGAAATTGTGCTAGAACCCCAGTGAAACCGCCGGAAACTTCAGCCCAGATTTTCCGACGTGATTATACTTCATATGGTCATATCGTTTGTCGCTTGCGATATAAAGCTCTCCCATATACCATTCCTCCATTCCTGTTCCCGACAGGCAAAGAACATAACACATAAACAAAAATAATTCCCCCCGTCTCTAATATAGCAATATATAAAATTCTTTTATAACATTCTAGTGCAGTAGTTGAATTGTACCCCTTGTCAAGGACACAAGAGATTTTAGTTGCCCCGTTTTTTAGACAGCTATGATCCTTGCTCCCTGTCCAATGGACTTTCATGTATACTTCGGTCACCGCAAGAAGATCACCCTGTTCGGACATAAAGAGTACGCTTATGTTTATGTAGATCAGTACAATGCCCTGAAGAGATACAGCGATTATCTCGCAAATCATGCCGAAACATTCGAGGCTATGAAAAACAAGGATAAGGACTGGACCACAGTCAGGTACGGATATTTCGTGTTGATTTCAAACATCGATACGACTCCAGAACAGCTGCTTACCGACTATTTTGGACAGTGTGATATTGAAACAGTGTTCAAGACCAGCAAGGAATATCTTGATCTTCTTCCTATATCCAAGTGGACCGATGAAACCGTTAGAGGAAAGATTTTGCATGATATTATGGACACCATAGTTCTCCTTCTACTGAGGAAAAAGATGGATAGCAGTGGTATATCTGCATCCGAACTGTATGGAAAAACACAGTCTTTGATGTGCTTCCGAAATCATTCCGGGATGGTTACAGTAGAGACGCCATCGCGCCAGGTTAAGGACTATTACAAAATAATTGGCACAGAGGTTCCGGCGCATGTAAAAGTAGATGATTTCAGGAAAGACGTTTTAGGCCTTGCCATGTAGTTCTACTTTTGTGTTTATCTAAGGTTCATGTCGTTCCACAAGACAATCCTGCCTGTCAACTGGCAGAAAATATAGCATGCATGAAAAACAGTGTCAATTTTTCTAAGGATTTCCGGGCGTCGTGTAAATGCTGCAAGTCGGGATACCGGATATACGGAACCGATTTCTGCGAATTTCGCCGAATCATCTGTATGGAAAGGATTGAGAATTTTTCGGGAGATGCGATAATAGACTTGTTTCTTTTGCATGACGCAGGGAGTGTCCGCTAATTCATTTCCCAGAAAGGGCCGTATGAAGATTGTATTTCCAGATAGAAAGACACTGGGAGAAGATCTCGATTTATCAGGTTTCAATCGTTTTGGAGATGTCGTCATGTACGACTTCACGAAACCAGAGGATATGCCCGAACGGGTCAGGGACGCAGATATCCTGATTCTCAACAAAGCACTGGTCAATGAACAGACCTGCGGATGTGCGAAGCATCTGAAGCTGGTCTGCGTCACCGCGACAGGGACAAACAACCTGGATAAGGAATTTCTGGACCGCAGAGGGATCGCCTGGCGAAATGTGGCCGGATATTCTACGGAATCCGTTGTCCAGCATACATTTGCCATGCTTTTCTATCTGATGGAGCATCTGCCATACTACGACCGATACGTCAAAAGCGGCTCCTATGTGAACGACAGCACATTTACCCATTTCGAACGGCATTTCCACGAACTCCATGGCATGAACTGGGGAATCATCGGACTTGGCGCGATCGGGAGCCGGGTCGGCGAGATAGCCCAGTGCTTTGGATGCCAGGTTCGTTACTTCTCCACTTCCGGCAGAAATCACAGCAGCATCTTCCGCGAAGTGGATTTTGACACCCTGCTTGCTGCCTCCGATATCCTTTCCGTCCATGCGCCGCTCAATGAGCAAACCAAAGGGCTCCTGAACAAAGATGCATTTCGCAGAATGAAGTCATCCGCCATTCTCATCAATGTCGGCCGGGGACCGATTATAGTGGAATCTGATCTCAGGGATGCGCTGAACGCCGGAAAGATCGCCGCTGCCGGTCTTGATGTGCTTGAAACAGAGCCGATGGCTGCAGACAATCCGCTCCGGGAAGTCCTGGATCCGGAGAAGATCCTGATCACGCCTCACATCGCATGGGCGACTGTTGAGGCCCGCAGCAGACTGATGAAAATCATTGAAGACCAGGTATCGGTTCTTCATGATCAATGGAAGAGAAAATGAAATGCAGATAAGCGGAAGTCAGCCGCGGTCGTGTTTATCTCACCAGTATCCATGCGGCAAAAACCGCGGCGCAGCAGCCTGTCTTTCCGAAGAACCTGAGTATCAATTCCATTGCCTGTCTGTACTGCTCTCACCAGTGGCATGTCCTTCTCGTCCTGAATCTTCTGCTCCATTCCCATCTTCTATTCTGGCATAAGGAAAACCGTGATGGCTTTAACATCTGTAAAAAGAATGTTTCCGATCTGCATAATCGTTTTCCCGCCCTGCTTCCGTAATCTACCAGTAGAAAGGCACAACAAATCGGGCTCATAAAAAATGGACAATTGCGGGGGCTATGATGGAAGCATAGAAGAACACATAACATGCAGACGGATGACAGATGATAAATATGACTTCTGTCATTCAGACGGGAGGAGATTTTATGTTAAGCAGCAGTACATTGAAGAACTATATCGGAGACGTCTATCTGATGGAAACCCTGAAGTTCAACCAGGAAAAAGCGATTCTGGATTTAAAAACCACAATCCAGAATCTGAACAACATCATGCCTCTCCCGGAGCCGGTGCAGGCTGTCGAACCTTCCCGGAAAAGAAACAAGGCCTTAAAAGAAATTGCATTGGGCGTTGTTATCTACCTGCTCGCATGCGATATGCTGGAATTAGTGAACGACTTTTTTCTTCAGGCATGTTTAGGCCTGGTTATAATCGGCAGTTTGATCGCTGTGATAAAAGGATTCTGTGATGCAGTAGGAAACGTGAAGATCTACATGGATAATAAGAACATTGCCAAAGAAAACCAGAAAAACAGAGATCTTTATGTGGCCAGCAAAAAAGAGTATGACAAAAGCGTGCAAAAGGCACAGACTGCGAAAAGGCTGGCTGGTGTATTGCAAAATCGCCTGCATGATCTGCAGTCGGAACTGTCCGTCATAAAAAACGATCTGGACCATATCTACAACTACAATATAATCTACCCGGCTTTTCGGAACCGTGCCGCCGTCACTGCCTTTTTCGAGTATCTGGCATCAGGAAGATGTGTCAGCCTTGAGGGGCATGAAGGTGCTTACAATCTTTACAGCATGGAATCGAGAATGGATCATCTCGCAGACAACCAGAACATCATCCTTTCACACTTAAGCAGAATCGAGGCGAACCAGCGTAGTTTAGTCCTGGCTGTAAACAAGTCCAACCAGCAGATCCAGCAGATGCAGGATGCCATTGGCTCCGTGAGCAGCGATCTCCAGAGAATTGCAAACTCGTCGCAGGTGACCAATGCACATCTGGAACGGATCGCGATTAACACGGAATTAATTCAGTTTAACAGTGACCAGATCCGCTCTGAGGTAGAACTCAGAAACCATGTGGACGGGATCTTCGCTTCCCACTACCTCTGATTTTTCTGGAAAGTGCAGGATTCTTCCTCCTGTCCCGGAGAGCGCAGTTGGTTTCACGTTGATCGAACGCCCTGTTTTTTCCAGGCGTTTCAGAAAACACGGAGCCGTAGTTGGAACGGCTCCGCTGTTTTGCAGTTCTTTCCTTCCAATCTGCCGCACCTGTTGGCTGGCTCTGGCATCTATGGGCTCTTTACAGCCCTGATATTCCATCCTCAAAAGAGACAAAATGAATGGTCGGCGCGAAAGAAGCATCAGTATGAATGATAAGCAGCTTTGCTTCTCTTCCAAGATAAAAGCCGGACATCCAGGCCGGTTCCTTAGCTTCCATTCGGGAGAAATCGTCCAGAAGTTCTTTTTCGTCTACCCTGTAACTGTCCGGAAGCTGAAGACAGTTCTGTACAATTTGCAGTGTCTCGCTGCTGATGCCGCATAATGCAGTGAAATCTTCTGTGTCCTCCTGAAAACCAATAGAAATCTGGTGGATTTTTTCCGAACAGAGGTCATATTTCACCACCACAAGGCAGTCATTTTGAGGCACAGACAATCGCTGTGTCTTGATAAAATATACCGAATCTGTTCCATACTGTTCTGTTACCGTGAGATCAGCCTGGTCGGAGACAGTTTCCACCCGGATTCCATCCTGTGCATACGCTGAGAGCAGATCTTCCCGTGTCATGTTCAGAAAATTGATATCACTGGTCAGATTCAGAGCCGCTGCATCCGCCTCTTTCAGCCGATACACCGTACCCTTTTCAGTCTTCTCTTTGGAAACAGCGTGCTTCTGCAGAAATTTCCGCAGCGCCGTGCTTTCCGCAGAATCCCTGTCATACTCCTGTGCCTGTGCAGGTGGTTTCAGGTGCAGTGAACCTGCAAATGCGACAGCGGCAGCAGCAGAACAGGCGGCGACGGCAGTAAGCAGTACCACCGAGGGAAGGAAATCGCTTCTTTTTTTCTTTTCTACCGGTACCTGTTCTGCTTCTCCGACCAGATCATTCTCCATCTCACGGACGGATTGGTACCGTTCCTTCGGATCAAGGGCAAGTCCCCTGGACACCAGTTTTATCTCTGTCTCCGGAGAGATCTCACATCCAAATTCCGATGGCAGAAACAGGGTATCCCGCACACGTCGCTCCATGGCACTTTCGGGCGTATAGCCGGTAAGCAGATAGTATAAAACCGCCGACAGCGCATAGATATCCGTCCAGGGACCCTGTTTCCCGTGCGCATTATACTGTTCCGGAGGCGTAAAACCATCCTTTATGAGAACGGTCATGGTCTTCTGTCGATCCGCATCCGGCTGATACATACGGGAGGCTCCGAAATCCATCAACTTCAGGCGCCCGTCCCTCTGGACCATGATATTATCCGGACTGATGTCCCTGTGCACATACCCTCTTTCATGGATCGCCGCAACAGCCTCCAGAACGGGTTCCATCTGTTTCCATACACTGGAGAAATCCCGGAGCTCTCCGTGTTCTTCCAGAAACATCCTCAGGGTGATGCCATCTACATATTCCATGACCTCGTAGACCGTCTCATTTTCCTCAAAGTATCCGAGCACCTTGACAACTCCGGTGATCTCGAACAGAGACGCCTGTATTTTGGCCTCTTTCAGGAAATCATGTCTGTACTTCTGATAGATTATCTGCAGCTCTCCTGCCGGAGGCAGCACAGCCACACTCTCCCTGTCACGAGACGCCAGGGTATAGGGGAAAAACTCCTTGATCACGACCTCTTTTTCCATCTGCAGATCTCCGGCCAGATAGGTTATGGCAAAACCACCCTGCCCCAGCCTTTTTATGATCCGATATCTGTTGTTCAGGATGCTCCCCGATCCTAATTCCATGATCCGTATTTCCTCAATCTATGCTGAAACCATTTGGTGAATTCCGTCTCTTATCTTCGCAGGGATTCTATTCTCCATCATGCAGCATCTGCTCCGTTCCGCAGACAGGCTGCATCTATATCTCAATAGTTATGGTATCCAAACCATCCGAACAAGACATCATCTGTCCTTGAAACGTCAAGAGAATAGTCATAGAAAAGATCCGAATTCAAAGGATTTTCTTCCAGAAACAGACAGCCACTCCGATTCGTCTCCCACTTGACTCCTTCTACTTGTGATGACTTCGCTTTATAATGGTTCTTCTGCCGATGCGCCGCCGCAAATAATTCTTCTATTTCCGCATCGTTCAGGTATTTTCCCGCGTCAAGATAAGGAAAGACTTCCCGCAGAAAAACAGAAACAACCTCTTTTGAGCCATCGACCGACAGATGAATGATCCGCTTGTCCCTGATGTCATAGTCGATCTTAATGGCTGAGCCAGTATTTGCATCATCCGTTTGAATAGCGTACGTATTCTCTGCCTCACAATGTGCACCAAGATCCTGATATTCCGGATAATAGATCGTCTCCCCGGAAAACTCAGAGGATTTCAAATGGACCTTCTGACCGTACGTATACGCCATGACATCCTCAATCAAATCCACATCCGCAGCAAACAGACTGTCCTGATTGCCGTAAATATGGTGCTCCCTGAACCAGCTTTCCGGCACAGAATGATAGGTGACACGAAAATCCGTGGTCGTTGATGGATAATCTTTCAGCGTTCTCAGCAGAGTGGCATCCACCGGATAAAAGGCACTGTTGTTCTGCCGCTGTGCAGATACCCTGGCCAGCCGCAACCGCAGGCGGAACGTCTCCACCGGGTGCGTCCGCAGATAGAAAGCCGTTCCCGCCAGGAGCGTGCCATACCCCACCGCCAGAGCAAGTGCCGTCCGCTTCAAAAGGGTTTTCTGTCTCTTACTCATCCGTCTCCGCCCTGCGGTAAGAAAGGAGGGGGCAATGGCGGCCTGTATCCAGGCCTCACTCCACTGTGTTCTTGTTTTCGGCAGTCGTTTCTGGACATCCTCACTCGCCATTCCAAGGCGCTCCATCAGCGTTCCCATCCAGAAAAACCTTTTCGGAATATCCGGCTGCAGCCCCTGCAGGACAGCACT
Organism: Chordicoccus furentiruminis; assembly: GCF_019355395.1. Taxonomy (GTDB): domain Bacteria; phylum Bacillota; class Clostridia; order Lachnospirales; family Lachnospiraceae; genus Chordicoccus; species Chordicoccus furentiruminis. The sequence goes on along the minus strand of NZ_CP048829.1, from coordinate 2,810,285 downwards.
CTCCACCCCGGGCTCCACATCTGCGAAGTCCCGGATAGGCCGAAGTTCTTTTCCTTTCCGGCGTTTTTCCGCGCTGTACGGAGATTTTCCGGTAAACGCCTCGTAGAGAACCGCGGACAGGCCGTAAAGATCGGTCCACGGCCCGATGATTCCGCCGGACAGATATTGTTCCGGCGCCGCATAGCTGAGCGTGCAGGTTCTGTAATTTTTCTTTTCTTCCGCATACAGCCAGGAAGAGCCAAAATCCACAATTTTCATCCTTCCCTGCCCGTCAAGCATCAGATTATCCGGGGAAATGTCACCATGAATGCTTCCCTTTTCATGCAGGAAGGCCAATCCCTTCATCACAGGAAGAAACAGATTCCGCAGTTCCTCTACCGGCAGCCGGTGATCCGGTCTCTGCCGCAGATATTCCTTGAAGGTGCCTCCCGGAAGATACTCTTCCACAATATAGACGGTTCCGTTCGCCTCAAAATAGTCTTTTACGGCGCAGATCCCTGTCTGGTCATAATCGCCAAAGGTGAACTCCGCTTCTTTTAGGAAAGACTCCCTGATATGTGAAAATTTCTTCTCCTGTTCCTGCAGGACAGAGACCGTTTTACCATCCGCCTCCCGCACTGCCATCTTCGAGGGAAAACACTCCTTCAGGGCGTCGTTAACCGCCAGATCGCTGTCATAAACAAGATAAGTGAGGGAAAACCCGCCCTGTCCGAGAGCCCGGATAATCTTATACCGTTCCAACAGAATACTGCCGTTTGGAAGGTATCTGCCGTACCCTGTATTTTTCGCCATCACATCAACCTTTTCCTGAGCATATCCCGTACAAGTTCTTTCTGATGGTTGTAGGAATTTTCATAGATCGCATACAGGACAGATTCCTTCTGGTTTTTTAATCTGTCCTGTACAAAGAGCTGAAAATAGACGATCGGGTCTTCTGCCTTTAAAAATCCCATCACAAACCGGTCGAACTCCCGGTTCGGCTGCAGCTGGGAAAAGCCGCAGTTCAGAAGGATTTTATTGAGCCGCGGAACCGTAACTTTGTTCTCCTCTGTCAGCGCTGTCCTTGCCTGGATAAAAATCAGATACATAATCAGCGTTCTCCGGTTGACGTCTTTTCTGCCCAGAAGGAAATCGCGAAATGCCAGTGTCGCCTTTTTTTCCTGTACCCTGGGGTCAGCTATGCTTTCCGCTGTTTCTCCCGCCGCTTCGTGCTGGAAAGTCTTGTCTGCTCCTGCAAAGGCTGCAGCCGCATCCTCCCTTCTCACATACGCTCTGTCCCACTGCTGTTCCAGCTCGACCTCTTTTTCCATGATCCTTTCTTCCAGAGAGTCCAGAATCTGCGCCTCTTCCTCCGGCGTAGTCTCCGGACGGATATAGCCTAGTGCCTGCGCGATCTTCCGCCTGGTCTCCGTCGGCCATTCCTCAATATCCGGATACATTTCCAGGCAGAGCTCAAGCCAGTCTATGGAGATATAACCGAAATAATACTGGTTCATGGCATCAAAGATTCCGCCAGAGGTCAGAGACGTTTCTGCCAGCAGTTTCTTTTTTTCATCCATGGACAGATAGCCTTTCGTGTCAAATTTCGCCGTATCCGCAGAACGTTGCAGTGGTTTCAGCGGTTTCAGAAAAGAGAGCTCCTCTACCGCCGTTTTTTCCGGACTTTTTTCCTCCTCGGAGAGCATGCCTGCCTTCCGGCACCTGAGAAGATCCACCTTTTCACATGCAGACAAATACTTTTGTATTCTCTCATCGATATAGAGCATGGTGTATTTTGAAAAATAATAGCGTGCTTTCTCCCGCACGGCGCTGAAATTCTCGATATTTTTGAGCAAAAAGCTCATAAAGTTTTCATCGCTCTCGGTTTTCTCAAGCTCGGTCTGCATTCCCCGGGTGATGAAAGCGGTATTAAGGCTGCTTCCTGCCTTCTGCGACTCCTTTGCCACATATTCCCGCAACGCCGAGAGCGTAAGGACAGTTCCGGACTTCCCCTGCTCCGGGCAGTAAGCCTGATCACACATAGCGGCCATCTGTCTCCACTCCTCATACGTTTTTTTATGGTCAAAGCAGTAGATCAGCGCAGCCTCATAGATATTGCGGGCATACAGGGCCTCACAGTAATTTTCCAACAGCAGCTCATTTACCCTTTTGCTTGTAAGATGCTCTGCGAACCCTTTCCGCATGATCTCCATGCGCCTGCTCTCATTTTCAACAAATTCTACGGACCAGTCTGTTCTGTCATCCATGCTCCACCTCTTTATAATTCTGATACAGTATTTCCATTCGGTCAGTCACCTGCTTCTCTACATGCCAATGCCCGGCATACCATTTCCGGTACGCCGTTTTTTCTTCCAGCCGGTCCATCCATCTCTCCATGGACAGATCCGGATTTCCTGTCGCTCTCTTTCTCTGCAGGCATTCTCCCGGAATGTATTTTTCCGGCATCGTATGAGAAAGGATCAGATCCGCCTTCCACCCCCGCAGCGCCAGCTGTTGCTCCACATATCTTCGCTCTGCTTCCGAGAGCTGTTCGTCTGGCCACCAGGGCAGCCCGTGTTCCAGACGGTACGCGCGATCAGAACTTGAGGCGCCGCCAATGACAAAAATCTGCCGCCCGTTCATGGAATACGTCTCTCCGCTCCTGGCAAACAGGAGATCCGGAAACTCCTCTTCCCGATAGACCACACCTCCATAGAGAATGCTTTCCCGATAGCTGCCCAGTGAAGAGGGTCTCCGGTCATGATTGCCGCGCAGACAGAATAATGTGATAGGGAGCTCCTGCAGCTCCTTTTTAAGAATCCGATCCTGCCTGGAATTTCTTCCGTTAATCCCGACATCTCCGGTGATAATCAGAATATCCGCCTTGCTTGTCTTTTTCCACGCACAGAATACCCGGATGCCGGCAAACTGCCGGTGTGTGTCTCCTCGAATATACAGCATACGTTCAGGATACCTCCATCTGTTTTCTCCTGACAAGTATATCATCCGGTTTTGCCCCGTCGTTTCCGAAGAAGCGTCTTCACTTGTTGACAAGCGGTCTCGCAGCTTTCCGCTGCCGAGTATCTGTCATCTGATTCACCACTCTCTATTTAGAAGAAAGGGCCTGAGAGCAGCTAAGCTCCTGCCCTTCGAATCTTTTCCCTGATGCGCTGTTTCGCTTCTCTTATCTTACCATAAGAAGCCTCTTATATATGTGGTATAATACGACGCAGATCCAATCCCGAAGACCTTTATCGCAATTTCCCGTACAGAAACAGGTCGTAGATCACGCCGTCTTTACAGACCGCATTCTTTTTATGGTTCTGTTCAGTATATCAGACGAAAAAAGATAAATCCCGCATGTCTTCTCACCCTTTTCGTCCCAGAGACCAATATCCGGGTATGCGTACCAATCGGATGGATTCTTACTCACGCGGTCGGTTTCGGACAGTATTTTCATAGAAGAAAAAGGCCGCTCCCTGACAGATGGAAGGGAACGGTCTCATCATGCATAGTAATCCGGCAGGGACGAAAAAAGTTTATCTCACCAGCATCTGCGCGGCAAAGACCGCGGCGCAGCAGCCTATCGCGGTCGGAAAGAGGCCGGCCTTTTTCCAGCAGAGAAGGATGCCGGCCGCGAATGCCAGAAGACCGGCCAGAGGGGAGCCGGCTGCCTTCAGAATTGCGGGGAATGTCATCACCGCGAGTGTCACATACGGAACGTAATACAGAAACGATCTGAGATACGAGCTGGAAATCGGCTTTCTCAGCAGCGTCAGAGGAAGAACGCGCACTGCGTAGGTAACTGCTGTCATCACAAGAATATACGGAATCACATTCATTCCGGCTGTTCCTCCCCCACTGGAAACTTCCACGCTGCGGCCGCGGAAATGGCTACGGTGAGCACGATCGTTCTGGTCCCTTCCGAAAGGGAGTGAAACCACGGCATGACGGTAAAAAGGATGCTGGCTCCGAAGGAAAGGCAGACCAGCCCCGCAAGCACCCGGTTCTCTCTGCACGGCGGGATGATAACCGCAAGGAACATCCCGTACAGGGCAACGCTCAGAGAGCTGACGAGGATCGGCGGCAGCGCCTGACCGGCGGAGACACCGAGAAACGTTCCGACGGCCCAGCCCGGAACCGCCGCCAGAATCATTCCGTCGTAATAAGCCGGCTGCAGCCGTCCGGGACGGGCGACGGCAAGCCCGAACAGTTCGTCCGTAACCGCAAATCCGATGCACAGCCGGTCCCGCACCGGCACGGACGGGGAAAGCTTCTGGCTGAGCGCGCAGCTCATCAGAAGATACCGGGCGTTCGTGATCAGGATGATCAGAGCGGTCTCCCAGAGCGACGCCGCTGACGCGATCATCGTCAGTCCCGCGTACTCGCCCGCGGATGCATTGTTCAAAAGACTCATGAACATGCCCTGAAGCGGCGACAGTCCCGCCGCTTTCATGGAGATTCCGAGCGCAAACGACACCGCCGCGTATCCTGCCATGACCGGAATCCCGTCCCGGATGCCGGCCAGCATTTCGCTTTGGCCGGACACGCGTGCCGGTTTCCGGAATTCCATTTTTACAGCTTCTGCCTCCATCTTCCGCCTCCCCGGATGAACCGTTCCTGATTGATCTGACTCTATTATTTCCGGAGAGTTGAAATCAGTAAAGCGATTGTTTATGATAGATTCATAAGGAGTTCTTATGGATCATCGATATGAAATTTTTGCCGCGGCTGTCCGGTTGAAATCCTTCACTCGCGCCGCGAAAGAGCTTGGCTACACTCAGTCCGCCGTGAGTCAGGCCGTCCGCTCCCTCGAAGCGGAGCTCGGAACGGTGCTCATCACAAGATCTCACGACGGCATCACGCTGACCCGGGACGGCGAAATCTTCTTTCCCTATTTCGAATCGATTCTTGCGGGAGAACGGGCGCTGCATGCCCGGATGAAGGAAATGCACGGGCTGACCGACAGCCGCATCCGGATCGGCACCTTTTCGAGTATCAGCCAGAATCTTCTGCCTCCTCTGATCTCCTCTTTTCTCGGCTCTTATCCTGAGACGCGCTTTGATCTTCTGCAGGGGGAATACACTTCGATCGCCGCAGGCGTCAAAAGCGGAGAGCTGGATTTCGGTTTCGTCAGCCCGGAATTTGTCTCCGGCCTGCAGACAGAGACGGTCTACACAGACACGATGATGGCCGTTCTGCCGCTTTCCTCGCCGCTGGCCGGCCTTTCCTCCGTCTCGCTGTCGCAGCTCGCCCCTCTCCCCTGTATTCTGCTCGACGAGGGCCGCTACAGTGTCGCACTGAAGGCGTTCGAGGCGCACCGTCTGAAACCGGACATCCGTTTCAAGGTGACCGATGACTACACCATTCTCGCCATGATCCGGCGGCGGATGGGCTACTCGCTGATGTACCGGCTGACGCTGGCCGGGGCGGCCAGAGATGTGGCCGTCATCCCGATCCGCGAACCCTTCCATCGCACCATCGCGATGGGCTGGCGTGACTTCGAGACGCTGCCGTACGCCGCGAGGAAATTCATCGCGCACATCCGCGCGAACGCAAAGCAGGTTCTCAGGGAGCTGTCGGTCTCGGAATGCATTTCCCGATGATCGTGAACGGTGTTACTGTCGTCTCCTGCAATCCTCGCCGAGCCGTTTTTTCCAGCCCGCTCCGATCGGAGACGTCGCCGTTCGAAAATTCCGATTATCCTTTTCATCCGGTCCGCTGCATGGCACAATGAGAGTATGTATTTTCCGGCCTAAGCCGGAGCATTGAAAGGAGAAGACATGAACGGGTATACTTCCCTTGGTTCGCTTTTTCTGAATCAGAATTTCCGGAGCCGGTCCGTCAACGCCGAAAATCCAACCGGCGAAAAAGGCATGGGCGGCATGAAACCGAGTGAGCTGGGACCTTCGCGGAAGGGTTCGCCCTGTCTTCGCGACATTCCGCCTCATGCAAGAGTGGATCTCGCGAAGATCGAAGGTCCCGGAATCATCCGCCACATCTGGATCACCGTTCCGTACAAGACGACCGACGCCGACTGCTTTGTTCTGAGGGATCTGGTGCTCCGCTTCTACTGGGACGGCGACATAACGCCTTCGGTCGAGGTTCCGCTCGGCGACTTCTTCTGCTGCGGCTTCGGAAGAACCTGCATGGTCAATTCGCTTCCGATCGCGGTCGTTCCAAGCCGGGGATTCAACTGTTATTTCCAGATGCCGTTCCGGAAAAGCGCCCGGATCGAGCTGGAGAACCAGCACCGGAACGCGATTCCGGTCTTCTTCTACCAGATTGATTACAGTCTGGTTGAATCTCTGCCTGAGGATGTTCTGTACTTCCACGCCCGGTGGCGCAGAGAGAAGCTGACGCAGAAGGGTGTCGATTACACCATTCTCGACGGAGTGAAAGGGAAAGGCCAGTACGTCGGAACCTATCTCGCGCTGACGACACTCGAGCGGTACTGGTACGGGGAAGGCGAGGTAAAGTTCTATCTGGACGGCGACAGGGACTATCCGACGATCTGCGGAACCGGAACAGAGGACTACTTCGGCGGTTCATGGAGTTTCGCGGTGCAGGAAAACGGAAAAACGGTCGAGCAGCAATACTGCACGCCTTACCTCGGCTACCCGTATTATTCGAACCATGACACCGAGCACCATCCTTACCACAACGACGATACCATGCCGCAGCGCGGCTTCTACAGATGGCATATCGAGGATCCGATTGCGTTCAGCCGGGACATCCGCGTAACGATCCAGCAGATCGGCGTCGGATACAGAGGACTTTTTGAACGGCAGGATGACGTCGCATCGGTCGCGTACTGGTACCAGACGCTTCCTCATGAGCCTTTCCCGGCGTTCCCGTCCGCTGAAGACAGATGGCCCCGATGACGATCACGGCATAAGGACAGGAGGAATATGTGCACGAGATTTTTTGTTGACCGGTCCGATGACGATGAACTGGACTCGTATATCAAAGCTGCAAGAGATTCCGCTCTCGCGAACCGGATGCATGACATTCTGGGGAAGAATCCTGCATGCCGCGGTGAAATCCGTCCGACGGACATGGCGGCGGTGATTGCGCCCGGCCGGGACGGAAAGCAGGCTGTTTTCCCGATGATCTGGGGATATCACATCGGAGAACTGACTCGCCCGGTCATAAACGCACGGATTGAGAGCGCGATGACGAAAAAATCTTTTTCCGGGGACTGGAGAAGGCACCGGTGCATGATCCCCGCATCCTGCTACTTCGAATGGGAACATATAAGACACGCAGACGGAAAAATCCGGACAGGTCAGAAATACGCGATCCGTCCCGGGGGCGAAAGCGTAACCTTTCTCGCCGGACTGTACCGGATCGAAGAAGCGCATGGACTCCGCTATCCTGTTTTTACTGTCCTCACCAGAGAGCCGTCTGAGACGCTGCGGAAAATTCACGACCGGATGCCTGTGATCCTTCCACGCGAAGCTGTCAATGACTGGATCCGCCCTGACGCGGATCCGGAGAAAATCGCGAAGGCGTCACTCACGGCGATGGAAATGGAGAAGGCGCTTCCCTGATGATGCAGCCTGCGTCCCTCAATGCGCTGACGGCTCTTTCAAAATTCGCTTCCTTTGTCAGCACATAGTCTGTATCGAACGTGGAGACGGCGAAGACGCCGATCTTGTTTTCCGCCAGTACCTGTGTGATCCGCGCCAGTATGCCGATCAGAGAAAATGCAAGCTGGCCTGAAATACGAAAACCCCTCCATCCGTCGTCCCGTTCCGTCGTATGATCCGGCACTATGTCCGTCGGGCAAACAAGAGATTTCTCTTTGTCTGTACTGCCGGTAAAGACAAAAGGCTGTGAGATATCGATCCGAGAATAGTCAGTCACCTTGCATACTGAGAACCTCACAGAAAGCGGCTCCAGTTCCAACGGATCTGAGTTTTCTGCTATTTGGGGAATTATTTCCGAATTGCTGATCTCCGCCTGATCAGTTCCGATACACTGTGTCATTTCCGATTCTCCTTTTTCCGAAAAAAATCCGCGCCCGAAGGAATGATCCCCCAGGCGCGGCTTCTCTTTCCAAACAACTTCCTGAAAGCCAACCGATTTTCTGGCAAACATTTAAGATGCTCCACGATTCATCCTCTCCGGAAGCGGGACAGAAACTCCTTCGTTTCCGTCTTCTGAGGATGATCAAAGAGTTCGTCCGGCGTCCCCTGCTCGCAGATGACACCGTTGTTCATGTAGACGACCTGACTTGAGACCTCCCGGGCGAAGGCCATCTCGTGGGTTACCACCAGCATGGTCATCCCTTCCTTCGCAAGCCGGCTCATGACGTCCAGCACCTCTCCCACCATCTCCGGATCCAGCGCGGAGGTCGGCTCATCGAAGAGCAGGACCTCCGGATTCATCGCAAGGGCGCGGGCGATCGCGACTCTCTGCTTCTGTCCGCCGGAGAGCTGACGGGGGCGGGCGTTCACGTAAGCCTCCATGCCGACATGGCGGAGGAATTCCAGCGCGACCTGATGGGCCTCGGCTGCATTTCTACGGAGAACTTTTTCCTGACCGACCATGCAGTTCTTCAGCACATCCATACTCTCGAAAAGGTTGAAGGACTGGAAGACCATCCCTACCTTCGCCCGATATTCCGGCGGACGGATACCGCCCGCGGTCACGTTGACGTCATGGAAGAAGATGTTGCCGGATGTGGGCGTCTCAAGAAGGTTGATGCAGCGGAGCAGCGTGGACTTTCCGGATCCGGAAGCGCCGATGATCGTCGTGACGTCACCTTTCCGGACCGTGAAATCGATATCCCTCAGCACCTCATGATTGCCGAAGTTCTTCGACAGATGCTGGATCTTCAGAATCTCCTCGCTCATTTTGTCAGTTCCTCCTCTTCCCGGTTGGGATTGCGGCGCGCGCTTCCGTCGTAGCTGTAGGTGCCCGCCGTGGCGGTCAGAGCGTCTTTCTGAACGAGCTCGTAGTCGCTCTTTCCGTCCATCCGCTTCTCGATCTTCCGCAGAATGAGGGAGGCGGCCAGCGTCATGCACAGGTATCCGATCATCTCGATGGTGGCGGACGGGAAGTACGCGTACACCGCGCCGGAGATGGACTTGTGCATCGAGAAGAAATCCGCAAATCCGATGATGAACATCACCGATGTATCCTTGACATTGATGATGTAATTGTTTCCGATCTGAGGCATGATGTTGCGGATCGCCTGAGGAAGCACCACGGAGGTCATCGTCTGCCAGTGGGTCATGCCGATTGCCATCGCGCCCTCGCTCTGTCCCGGATCCACCGAAATAATGCCGCCCCGGACCGACTCGGCCATATACGCGCCCGTGTTGATGGAGACGACGAGAATCGCAACCGCCCACTTGTTCGTGAACTGCACCGCGTTCCCGGAAAAGTACGGAAGTCCGTAGTAAATAAAGACGGCCTGAAGGATCATCGGGGTGCCGCGGAAGACTTCGACATAGATACGGATGACCACACGGATCAGTCCGAGAAAGAATTTTTTAACCGGCGAGTCCGTCCGCGCCACCGGAATCGTGGTCAGGATACCGCACAGAAATCCGATGGCGCATCCAATGGCGGTCGCCACCAGCGCCAGCACCAGCGTGTTGACCACGCCCTGCATATACATGCCTGCGTATTTGCTCCAGAGCTTTCCCATATCGGAAGCCAGCTGGGTGAATCTCTCCATGATAACGCTCCCATCTGCTGCATTTGTCCAAGAGATAAAACGGACTCCCGAACGGATCCGGGAGTCTTCCGCCGCCGGGCAGGCGTACTGCTAAGCCGTCTGCCCGCGGCATATCCGCAGAGCGGTTTTTTCCGCCGCCCTGTCATACCGCCTTCCCGCCGATGCGGGAAGGCGGCCCCGGCCGTTTTCAGCTTTCGCTCAGCGGCTGAATCTTCGTTGCATCGGACATCATCTTGTTGAAGTCGTCCTTCGTCATCTTTCCGACCACATCGTTGATCTTGTTCTTCAGTTCCACGTTGCCCTTACGGACGGAGATTCCGATGTTCACGTCTTCATCGGAAACCTTGAAGTCATCACTGCCGGAGGAAAAATCCAGAATCTTCAGATCCGGGTACGCCACAAGAGCGCCCTCGGCCGTCGGCATATCCGTGCAGACGAAATCAACCGTGCCGGTCTCCAGTGCCATCAGCATCGCCGGCGCGGACTCCGCCGCTTCCTGAACCTTTGCGCCCTTGATCTGCGGCAGACACTTGTCATACCAGATCGTACCCTGCTGCGACGTGCAGGTGCCGCCGGAGAGGTCCGACTTTCCCTTGGCGTCCGCAAACTTACTGTCCGATTTCACGAGACAGACGATGGAGGCATAGAGATACGGGCCGGCGAAATCCACCTGCTCCGCGCGTTCCTTTGTCATGGACTGTCCGGCGATGACCGCGTCCACCTGACCGGACTGCACCGCAGGAACCAGCGAATCCCAGTCAAGCTGATGCACTTCCAGCTTCCAGCCGTAGGCATCGCAGATCTTCTTCGCCATCATGATGTCGTAGCCGTTGGCGTACTCATTGGAATCCACGATCGGCACCGCGCCGTTGTCATCCGTCGGCTGGGCCCAGTTGTACGGCGCGTATGCGCACTCCATCGCGATGGAGAGCGTGCCATCCTCGACGCCGGTCGCACCGGACTGCACTTCCTCCGCGCCGGACGCGCTCTCCGCCGCGCTTGAAACCGTACTTGCGGCCGGAACCGAAGCAGCCGTCATGCCGGCCGCCATCACCGCGGCCATTGCCAGAGCCATCATTCTTCTTTTCATACCAGCTCTCTCTTTCTCCGCCGCGCCCATGCCCGGCCCGTAAAGAATCCGGAATACAGAAAAACCGTCCCGTGAGGCAGTCTCATGGGACGATCACAGCGCATGCAATCCATGGTATGAGTTCTCATGATAGCTCTCCACAAAATGTGACAGTCCGCAGCGTCTTCCGCATACGTCCCAGCCGGGGTCGGAGCCGAACCGCTCTTCCCTCCGCTTCGGCGGATCACCCTTTCCGGTTTTCTTCCGGTTCGTCTGCGGAAAACCGTACTGATGAGACCCGCGCCTCTATCCTTCGGAAACGATTGTCACCCGGGCGGTGCGGCGGCATTGCCCGGATCATGACGATATCCTAGCATGCATCGCTTCTTATGTCAAACAGAGTCTCCGTCCGAATTCGTTTGTTCCGATCCGGACGCGCCGCGGTGCGGCATGCATCTCCCGGAATACAGAGAGCCGTCCGGCGGATGGTTTCGATACGTTTTTACTTTTTATACTACAATGGTAAAACTTCAGTAAGAACGTTTGAAAACGTTCATTCCGCCTTGTGCAATACAACCAGCAAAGGTATAATTAATGAAGAGTTTTCGGCCGTTTCACCAGTTTCCGGCGGCATCGTATGGCAGGGCGCGCGGCCGGGAAGGACATTTAAGGAGGGTTGATATGAGTCAGAACCAGATGTTAGCAATGATTCTGGCCGGCGGAAGGGGAAGCCGGCTGAAGGAGCTGACGAACAAGGTGGCGAAGCCGGCTGTCTCCTTCGGAGGGAAATACCGGATCATCGATTTTCCGCTGAGCAACTGCGCCAACAGCGGCATCAACATTGTCGGCGTGCTGACGCAGTACGAGTCGGTGCTGCTGAACAGCTACGTTGCGGTCAGCCGCCGCTGGGGTCTCGATACAAAGGACAGCGGCGTCTTTGTGCTGCCGCCCCGCGAAAAGGCGGAGGAAGGCTTCAACGTGTACCGCGGCACGGCCGACGCGATCTCCCAGAACATCGACTTCATCGATAATTACAATCCGGAGTATCTTCTGGTGCTCTCGGGCGATCACATTTACAAGATGAACTACGATGAGATGCTCAGCTGCCATAAGGAACAGAACGCCGACCTGACAGTGGCCGTCCGTCCGGTTCCCTGGGAGGAGGCATCCCGGTTCGGTCTGATGTTCACCGATGAGACCGGACGGATCACCGAGTTTCAGGAGAAGCCGAAGAATCCGAAGAGCAATCTCGCCTCGATGGGGATCTATATCTTCACCTGGAAAACGCTGCGCAAAGCGCTGCTGGCGGACATGAAGGATCCGGATTCCTCCCACGACTTCGGCAACGATGTCATTCCGGCGTACCTGAAAGCCGGCCGCAAGCTGGTCGCCTACCGCTTCGAAGGCTACTGGAAGGACGTGGGAACCGTCAACTCCCTCTGGGAGGCCAACATGGATCTTCTGAGCAAGAACAGCGGTCTCAACATGAACGACAACAGCTGGAAGATCTACACGGACGACGCCTCCACTCTGCCCGCCTATTTCGGGCCAGAAGCCTCGGTGAACTGCGCCTATATCACGCAGGGGTGCTCGGTGGAAGGCGAGATTCACCACTCGGTGCTCTTTACCGGAACAACGGTCAAGGCCGGCGCGGTTGTCCGCGACACGGTACTGATGCCGGGCGCCGTGGTGGAAGAAGGCGCTGTCGTCACACGCGCGCTCGTCGCGGGCGGCGTCACGATCGGCAAGGGGGCTGTCGTCGGCAGCGAGGACAGCAAGGATATCGAACTGGTCGCAAAGCGCGTAAAGGGGGTTGAGTAAGCATGGCAAAAGCATTCGGAATCATCACATCGCCGTCGAACCGGTACTATGTGGAGGGGCTGCAGGATTACCGTCCTATCGCCGCCTTCTCCTTTGTCGGCCGGTACCGCATCATCGACTTCCCGATCTCCAGCATGAGCAACAGCGGTATTGAGCATATCTTCGTCTACACCAGCGGCAATCCCCGTTCCCTGACCGAGCATCTGGGGTCCGGCCGTCTCTACAATATCAACTCCAAGCGCGGCAAGCTGCAGCTGCTGTTCCATGATGCGGGCTCTGTCAACCGCATCTACAACACGGATATCGCCGCGTTCTACGAGAACCTTGAGCACATTGAGCGGACGACGGAGGAGTATGTCATCGTTGCGCCCAGCAACTTCATCTATACGGAACATTACGACGAACTGCTCAGCCAGCATATCGAAAGCGGCGCGGATGTCTCCCTTCTCTTCCAGAGAGTGGACGACGCCAACGAGCATTATCTCGGATGCAGAACGCTGAATATCAACCGCCAGAAGGGTGTCTCCGCGATCGAGATCAACATGGGCAATGAGAAGGGCCGGAACATCTTCCTCGACACCTATGTGATGAAGAAGGAGGTGCTGCTGGCACTGATCGCACGGGCGAAGCGGCTCTCCTCCATGTACACGCTTTCCCAGATGCTCTCTCTCTCCTGCGATGAACTCGATGTCCGCGCGATTCCGCACAAGGGATTTATGGCTGCCATCACGGACTTCCGCAGCTACTACGACGCGAATCTCGCGCTGATCGATCAGAAAAACGCGGCCAGTCTGTTTGATCCGTCCTGGCCGGTCTACACCAGAACGACGGATTCCTGCCCGGCCCAGTTCTTCGAGGGCGCGTCCGCGAAGGGAAGCCTCGTTTCCAACGGCTGCACGATCGAAGGTACGATCGAAAACTCCGTTCTCGGCCGTGGCATCCATGTAGGCAAGGGCGCGGTCATCCGGAACAGCGTCATTCTCTCCTATGCGGAAATCGGTGAGAACGTCAGGATCGAGAACGAAGTCGTGGACAAATGGGCGAAGATCATCCACGCGAAAGAGGTTGCTGCCGATCCGGATCACCCCGGCTACGTGAAACGGAACGATACACTGTAATCAGAAGTGGTTCAGGCGGAAGAACAATCCGCGAACCGTTGGAAAAAGGGCAGAATGCGCGGTTCGCCGCTCAGACTGCCGGCATCACTGCAGAAGGGCCGCGCGCATCGTCAGACGGACGAAGCGCGCGGCCCTTCTGTGCGTCTTTGCACGCCGATTGCTTCTGTGCGCCTCCGTCCGCGAGTCCATTCTGTTTCTGAAGACCATCCCCTGCATCCGGATCCGTCCCATATTCCGCCGTTTCATCTGCGGTGCCGTCGGATCCGGCTCCCCGGCACCCGTTTGCCGGCCGGGACCTGCATCTGCAGAGGAAGCGCCAACCCCGGGAAAAGCTGTCAGAACAATCGCGGTGTCTTTCTCTGATGCCCTTCACTTTACGTTGCACCTCCTGCACGGCTGGAAAATTTCTGAAATTTATGCTATAATCTGACTATATAGCATCACAGAGCGGCCCGTCAGCAAGTGGCACGCTCCGCAGGATTTGCGCGAAAGGAGGTTTATCTTGGCTTGGAAAACAGGAGATATTGTGGTGCATAAGCATGTGGGCATCTGCCGGATCCGCTCCGTCAGCGAACTGAACATGTCTCACGACGGTCCGAGACGGTATTATGTGCTCACGCCGCTCTATGATCAGGGAACAACGCTGTACACGCCCTGCGATCAGGCGGAGCATCAGCTGCGCGACCCGCTGAACCGTGAGGACATCGACAGCCTGATCGACGGCATGCCCCAGCATCACACTGACTGGATCAGTGACGAGAAGGCCCGCCAGCGGTACCTGACCGGCATTGTCCGGAGCGGAAATCATGAGAATCTTCTGGCCGCCGTCAGCGCACTGTACGATAAACGGAAAGAGCAGACGGCGCGGGGCCGGAAGTTTCATTCCTCAGACGCCCGCTTTCTCGAAGAAGCCGAGACCTCTATCAACCGGGAATTCGCTTACGTACTCGGCGTCCAGCCTGATGACGTGCCTGCCTATATCCGGAAGCGTCTGAAAGAGCTCAGGACCGCAAAGGCCTGAGACCGGACGGCACCGCCGTCAGGTGTACTGCGTCCCTTTTCCTTCCTCTCTCACCCGCCGGATCTCCTCCAGAAGCATCCTCGAAGACATCCGCATCGCGCCGATTCGCATCACCGTCAGCTGCTCCAGGCCGTCCGACGTGACGACCGTGATCCGGTATTTTCCGATGCCTTCATGTACGGTCCGCTCGATCCACGCGTCCGCGGTTTCGTCCTTCTCCGTGAAGACAACCGTCAGGTTCTGATACAGCGTGACGGATGCCGGCGTCCGTTCCCTCCTGTACGCGTCAAAGACGACACAGGTGCGGACGCCCGTAAAACCCTGATAATTGCTGATCTCATCCAGCAGCTTTCCTCTCGCGGCTGCCATATCCGCGCGGGCGAGATCCCGGAGCTCCGGCCAGTCAAAGATCACGTTATAGCCGTCAATCAGCAGCAGTTCTTCTCTTGTGTCCTTTTTCGGATAGATCGGCCGTCCGTGCTTGTCGGTTTTCTGTTTCACGGGATCCGTCCGGCGGGGCGCGGTGTACCGCTTCCGGCTGAGCCGTTCTTTCCCGCCGATCGGAACGTCGTCTCTTGTCCGCCCGAATTCTCTTTTGTAGATCGCATCCAGTTCGTCATCGCCGCCGGGTGCATGTTCCTCAGGGGTTTCCGGCCGGAATCCTTCTTCCGTCCCGGGATCGGACGCCTGACGCCCGGCCTCCGTCAGACCGGAATAAGGCAGATGCATGTAGGTTTCCACCTGGTCCCATGGAACGAAGAAGCCGGAGCCGTGGGAGCAGAACACGGATCCTGTCGGATGGGCGGTATCCGCTTCCGGGTCATAGGCGATCCGCCGGATCATTTCCTCTGCGTTGTGGCAGGTCCGGTAGCCGTCAAGCGTAAGCGTAAGCCTTGCCCTGCCACGGGATGCGGCATGCAGCCGCAGCTCGAGATCCGAAGATTCGGAGACCGGGAGCGAACCCCTGAGCGTCATCCGCGTATCATCTGCACCCTGATGATATTCCGGATCTCCGCACGATGCGTGACGGGCCAGCAGCTCGCTCATCACATGTCCGAGCGCGTCTTCGGGAAGGTTGATCTCAAAGGCATACCAGGGCTCCAGAAGAATGGATTTCGTCCGGCGGAGTCCCTGGCGCACCGCGCGGTCCGCCGCCTGACGAAAATCTCCGCCTTCCGTATGCTTCACGCTGGCCCGGCCGCCGACGAGCGTAATCTTCACATCCGTCAGCGGCGATCCGGTGAGCACGCCGGGATGCTCATCGTCGAGCACGGCGTTCAGCACCTGCTTCTGCCAGTTCGCATCCAGTTCATCCGTGCTCAGACTCGACGCGGCGGTGATGCCGCTGCCGCGCTCGCCCGGTTCGATCAGAAGATGCACCTCCGCGTAATGGCGGAGCGGCTCGTAATGGCCCACGCCCTCCGCCGGAGCCGCCGCCGTCTCCCGGTACATGATCCGTTCCGGTCCGAAGGACACAGCGATGCCGAAACGGCCTCGGATCAGGCGGGTCAGCACCTCGGTCTGAACCTGGCCCATGATCTGAATATGAATATCCTTCCGCTCCGCGTTCCACGTCAGATGGAGCGCCGGATCCTCATCCTCCAGCACATGCAGTTCCCGGAAGACCGCTGCCGGATCCGTCCCTTCGGGCAGGATCAGCCGGCGGGTCATCACGGGTTCCAGCACCGGCGGCTCCGAATCCGGCTCCGCGCCGAGGCCCTGGCCGGGCATCACGGCGGAGAGCCCGGTCACGGCGCAGACCGTTCCGGCCGGCGCTTCAGTCACGGTCGTATACCGGTCTCCGGCGAACAGTCGGATCTGATCAATTTTCTCCGTGACCGGCGCCGCGTCCGCATCTTTTCCTCCGGGATGATAAGTGACCGCGTCACGCACCCGGAGCACGCCTCCTGTCACCTTCACGCCGCTCAGCCGCTTTCCCTGCGCGTCGCGGCCGATCTTGTACACCTTCATGCCGAACGCGGAGGGATACGTCTTTTCGGGCAGATACCGCCGGAAGCCCTCCAGCAGGGCGTCGACTCCCTCCATACGGAACGCCGATCCGAACCATACCGGAAACAGCTTCCGCCGGCCTACTGCCTCCGCGATCATCGGATCCGGAAGAGAGCCGTCTTCCAGCAGCGTATCCAGCAGCTTCTCATCCGTGAGCGCGATCTCCTCGTCCCTCTCAGGCAGCCCGGCTGTAAAATCGACACACCGGGATGACAGTTCCTCCCCGAGAGAGGCCGTCACCCTGTCCCGGTCCGCTCCGGGAAGATCCATCTTGTTGACAAAGATGAGGACCGGAAGCCGGTACCGCTCCAAAAGGCGCCAAAGCGTCCGCGTATGGCCCTGCACGCCGTCCGTTCCGCTGATCACAAGCACTGCCGCGTCCAGAACCTGCAGCGTCCTCTCCGTTTCCGCCGAAAAATCCGTGTGGCCGGGCGTGTCAAGAATCGTGACGGTGAGCCCCGGCAATCCGAGCCTTGCCTGCTTCGAAAAGATCGTGATGCCCCTCTCCCTCTCCTGATCGTCCGTATCCAGATGCGTGTCGCCGTGGTCGACGCGTCCGGCTGTGCGGATCTGTCCGGTTCGGAAGAGCATGGCTTCCGTCAGTGTTGTCTTTCCGGCGTCCACATGCGCAAGGATGCCGATGGTCCGTGTCTGATTCATCATGTCCTCCCGTCTCTTCCTGTTTCCGCCCAGATCCGGATTGCAAGGGAACGCCGCCTCCGCGCACAGCGCAGGAGCGGCGTTCCTTCAGCTGAAATAGACAAGATCCGATTCCGGAGGATCCACAGGGCGCATCTCCATGACCCGGAAGACCGGGCCTTTCCCTCGATAGGCCATCATGTGTCGGATCTCCACCTTTGCCGTGATCTCCGCCCAGGAGCCGTTGGCGAGCGTCCGTGCCTGAGGTGATTCGCAGATATATCCTATGTACTGAATATCCTCCGCACAGCAGGTCATGGCGTTCCATCCGAGCTCGAAATATTTGCCGCCCATCTCACGGGTCCGGTGTATTTTTCCCCGGAAGCGCACGGTCCGGCCCTCATACCGGTCCGGATTGTCCTCGAGATCAACATAGAAGATTCCGTAGTCCGCGTCCCCGATCGTGATCACCTCCGCATCGAGATCGTAAGGCACGCTGTCCGCGAACAGATCGATCGGCTCGCCGTTCCGGTCCTCAAAGGCAATCTCGCAGGCAGGGTTCGTCACCTTGATGCCGCGCCGGAATTCCGCCAGCGGCTGATCCTCCCGGCACCGGTTGAAGACGACCAGCTCGGCTTGTGCGAACATCTCGACAAAAAGCGATTTCATGTTCGTTCGATACACAGCGTATGTGGAGGCATCGACGACGACGATCTCCTGCTCGATTCCCCACCCTTCCGGGAACGGCAGCTTCTCGAAGGCGCGGACGCTCCACAGCGGATTGTATTCCACCATCACACGCCCCGGATGAAGCTCGCTCTCCAGCACCCTCAGCGTGTCGCCGTTCAGCTCCTCCTGCTCATCGATCCGGCGCACGACAGCACCGTACCGCGCCAGCTCCTCCCCGTCGTACGTCTCTTCGCCGTCCTCACAGACCAGAATGAGCGTCGTCTCGTCAATCTGAAAATACTCCTGCTGCACGACACCGCTCAGAAAACGTGTTTTCCCGCTTTCCAGAAAACCCGTGATCAGATAGACCGGCACACGGTTTTCCTCTTCCGCCATCCTTCTTTCCTCCGATTGTCTTGGCCATGCAGGCCGTCTGTCTTTTCCTTCCGGGCCGTTTTCCGCCGCCCGGCCTGATGCTGCCTCGCGGCCGCGCCGGCCTCCCGCTCAATCCGTTCCGAACAGCTTCGCCAGCTTTTCTTCCTTCAGCTTCGAGCCGATGACACAGATCCGTCCTGTATACTCCGGCGCGCCCGGACGGACATCCGCCTCTCCCGGCACCATGTCAAAATACAGCCAGCTTCCGTCCCCCTTCGGCACAATTCCCTTGGCACGCAGAACGATGCCGTATTCTTCCGTTTCGGTCAGGGCTTTCAGAATCCGGCGAAGTTCCTCCTCCGCGTACGGCCGCGCCGTCTCCCGTCCCCAGCTGGTGAATACCTCATCCGCGTCGTGGTGGTGATGATGGTGGCCGTGCTCATCATGATGTCCGCCGCCGATGTGGTCGTGATCATCATGGTGGTGCCCGCAGCCGCATGCATGCTCATCTTCATCATGATGATCCCCGCAGCCGCATGCATGCTCATCTTCGTCGTGATGCTCTTCACAGCCGTCATGATCCGCCTCGTCATCGCTCATGGAGAGCAGATCCGGCTTCGCGCCTTCCATAATGGACAGGAGTTTCCTGCCTCCCAGTTCCTCCGCCGGAGTCGTGACAATCGTCGCAGACGCGTTCAGATCCCTGAGGAGCCGGACCGCTTCCCCGATCTTCTCCGGATCCGCCTTCTCCGTATCCGTCCGGCTCAGAATCACCGTGCCGCAGGCCTCCACCTGATTTTTAAAGAATTCGCCGAAGTTTTTCAGATACATCCGGCATTTCAGCACATCCACCACTGTCGTTGCGGAATGCACCTCCACGCCGGCCTCTCCGCTGACTCTCTCCACCGCCCGGATGACATCCGTCAGCTTTCCCACGCCCGAAGGCTCGATGATGATACGGTCCGGGTGATAGGTACGGGTCACTTCGCCGAGCGCCTTTCCGAAGTCTCCGACCAGAGAGCAGCAGATGCAGCCGGAATTCATCTCACGGATCTGCACGCCCGCCTCCCTCAGGAAGCCTCCGTCGATCCCGATCTCACCGAATTCATTCTCAATCAGCACGACCTGCTCGTCCTTCAGCGCCTCTGTCAGCAGTTCCCGGATCAGGGTCGTCTTGCCGGCCCCGAGAAAGCCGGATATGATATCTACCTTCGTCATGTTCGCCTCCGTTCCGGCGGACCCTGATTGACACAGCCCGCCTGATGCTGTCTGTTTTCTGTTATCCGGCGCGATTGCCGCAGCGTACCTCGCCGGCCCTTTTTTGCTGCGCGGCCGTCTTCCCGGCGCCGCGTCTTTTTCGTATCTGCCGCAGAGTGTTCATCAGCCCGGCCGGCAGAGTCTGTTCCACTATAGCACACTCCGTCAAAAAGTTCATGCCTGACCGACGGCCGACCTCACTCCTCCGCGGCTGACCTCCTGTAGGTCCGGGTCCGGATCGTTTTCATGCAGATGCCCAGCATGATCACGCAGTAGATCGAAGAAGTCACCCACGCAGTCTGATCCGCGTAGCAGATCGCCGTGTAGCCTGCGATCGGGACAAAGACCAGAGACACAAACGTGCGGGCAATCATCTCGATCACGCCTGAAAAAATCGCCCGGCCGGAAAAGCCAAGTCCCTGAATCGACATGCGGATCGTGTTCAGTATCCCGAGTGTCCAGTAAAAATAACCCATGCAGCGGAGATAGCGTCCCGAAGCATCCAGCACTTTCTGATAGGAAGAGGAAACGAACAGCAGCGACATGGTCCGCCCGCCTAAGATCAGCAGGAACCCGGCCAGCAGGCCGTAGAACACCGCGACCATGGTGCCGCTCCGTATCCCGTTGCGGATCCGGTCGACCTTTCCCGCGCCGTAGTTCTGGCCGGCGAAGGTGGAAACGCCGGTGGCGATGGCGTCGAAGGGGCACATCGTCAGCTGTTTGATCTTCACGCCGGCCGCGAAGGCGGACGTGTACAGAGAGCCCAGCGAATTGTTCGCGCTCTGCATCACCATGCTGCCGATCGCGGTGATCGAGTACTGCAGTCCCATCGGGATTCCCATCAGCAGCAGCTTCCGGACTGTCCGGGGATTCCATCTCCGCTCCTCTCTGCCCACGCGAAGCAGCGCATACTTCCGGCGCATATAGAAGAAACAGAGGATCCCGCTGATGCCCTGCGAAGCGATCGTCGCGATCGCCGCCCCGGCCGTTCCCCAGCCGAGGACGAGGATGCAGAACAGATCCAGCCCGATGTTGAGCACCGCGGAAAACGCGAGGAAGAGAAACGGCGTCCGGCTGTCTCCCACCGCCCGGAGAATACCGGAGCAGAGGTTGTAGAGCATCGTGAACGGGATTCCTAGAAAAATCACAAGAAGATAGGCGTATGCGTCGGCGTAAAGATCATCCGGCGTCTGGAGCAGGTGCAGAATCTGCGGCGTCAGAAGCGAGCAGGCCACCGTCAGAACAGCGGCAAAGGCTGCCGTCAGAATCCATGAGTGGAAGACGCATGAGCGGAGCATCCGTCTGTCGTCCGCTCCGAAAGCCTGCGCGACCGGGATCGCGAAACCGCAGGCGAGGCCGATGCAGAATCCGAGGATCAGAAAGTTGACGCTGCTCGACGCGCCGACGCTTCCCAGAGCGGCCGCACCCAGCGTCCGGCCGACAATCGCGGCGTCCACCATATTGTAGGTCTGCTGAAACAGGTTGCCCAGAAGCAGCGGAAACGCGAACTGAAGTATCAGACGGATCGGCCGTCCCCCGGTCATGCTTTTCGTCAAAGATTTTTCCTCCGAACCATAGAAAAAAGCAGGACGACTTTCGCCTGCATGTTCTCTGATTATAGCACGTATGAATACTTTTTCTATAGCCGGAGAGCGATTTTTTAATGGGACATGCAGCAGGGCAGAGACCGGTGCGAGTCCGGTGACTTGTCTGGAGCGGGGAGAGAAATCTCACGGCTTTTTCGTATCTGAACAGCGGCGGATCACGCCGTCGCCCTGTCGATTTCATTTGCATTTCTCTATGGGGTGCCTTATACTGTAAGAGGAGTATTCTGACAATAGCGGGATTTTCGTCCCTTTCGGCATGCGTTTCTCATCAGCCCGCATGCGGGACTGCATCAAGGCTGTCAGCATACGACCTTGACAACCGGACACCGCCCGGCACCGGGCGCACAGGAAAGGGGTTCCTATGAACAGAAACAGAATCGCACGCAGAACCATCGCAGCCGCTTCCGCAGCTATGCTCATGGCTTCCGCTCCGATCGGGGTGATGGCCTCGTCAGCTTCATCCGCCGCTTCCGCAGTAGCTGAAGCGGCACAGCTCCCCGACGAGCTGAACAAGGCCTGCGAGAACACATTCGTCGCGGACGATGTGATCAACAGCCTGAAAGATCTCGGCTCCGTCTTCACGGACCGTCAGTTCGGCTTCGATTTCAATCTCTCCGGCGGATCATCGTCCGCCGAAAGCAGCGAAGCGTCCGAGCCGGCCGTATCCGCCTCCGTCAGCTACGCGCAGGACGCGGACGCGAAGAACCAGTCGCTGACCGGTACGGTTTCGATGAGCGGCGTCAATATCGATTTTCAGGAATATCTCGATGAGAAGCACATCGTGCTTTCCTGCCCGACCTTCCTCGAAAAAGCGCTCTCCTATGATTACACCAACGATAACCCGACCGGCGGGCTCGCTTCCTATAAGGACACGCTCGCCCAGGTCAACGGCGCAATCCGCGCTGTCCGCGATGCGGTGACCAGCGGCAGCTTCACGATTTCCGACGAGTATAGGAAGGCTGTAACAGACGCGCTCAACGGGTCGAATCTCTGGACCGACGGCGGCACGAAGGACGTGACGGTGGACGGCTCGGCCGTCAGCTGCACCGGCTACACGATGACGCTGACCGGCGAACAGCTTTCCGCAGTCTACAAAGCAGCCATGGATACGCCTCTCTCTGACGGCGGGATGTCGATGCGCGAGTTACTCTCCATGTTCGGCTCCTTCGCGGGTGCGGCAGTCAACAGTGACGCATCCGATATTACCTCTCAGCTGGAGGAGGCCGAGTCCCAGCTCGGTTCCGTCAGCGCCGTCTACACCTACTACATTGACGACAGGTATGTGCGTGAAATTGACGTCACCATGAGCCAGGCGGATTCAGACAGCTCGACTGAGTCGGTTGAATCCGGTGCAGACAGCACGACGATGTCCATTCTGCTGACCGGCAAGGATGTGCCCTGGCACGAGATGACAATGTCTAACGGCGAAAGCACGCTTCTGGCTCTTTCCACCGCAGTGGACGGCAGCAAGACGACTTATTCCTTCGCCACTGAGGACGGTTCGGCCGTCACGCTGTCCTATGACACCGCCAGCGGCGCTTTCGCACTGGGCGACGGATCCTCCACCGTACTGGAGGGAACCTTTGCGAAGTCAGACGACGGCTACAAGCTGAACACCGCTGTCGAAGGCTACACCATCGATCTGACGTTCAAGAAAGGCGCCAAGGTCACACCGTTCGACGGCGAGACGATGGAACTGACCACCGCCAGCGAAGAAGAGCTGAGCTCCCTTATGGAAACGCTGAGTTCTCTGTTCGGGTCCGGCTCCGGGGAGACCGACTCTTCTCCGGAGGGAATGGAGTCTGAGGCCCCGGCGGCCTGACCGTTCCGACCGCTGCGCACAGTCCGGCCGCTCTATGCAGAGCATGGCAGCGGACCGGCTCAGCCGGACAGACTGCTGCCCGGAATGAAAGCGGGAAAACGGCGCGGACGCGTCCGCGCCGTTTTCCCGTCTGAGGACTGGTATGAAATCCGGAAAAATGAAGGTTTGGAGGAACTATCTGCTCCTCGAGACAAAGAAGGGGATGAGATTCATCCCCTTCTTTGCCGTCAGTATCGCGATCATCGCCGGAGCGGTCGTGCTGGCCACCTCGGTCTTTCTCGCTGTGATGTCATCACGAGGCTCTCTCACCAGAGCCCAGATCGGCATCGTCACAACGGATCGGGCGATCACGGTGACTCCGGGCGGGAACGCCGCAGAAAGTACAGCGGAATCCGCCGCTGAAAACAGTCCCGAAACCGCCCCTGAATCCGGCAGCGCGCCGAAGGACACCCGGCCTGGCGCCATGACCTCTCTCGCGGTCCGGCTGGTTTCCCAGATGGACTCCGTGAAGACGCTTGCCTCCTTCTCCTTTGTAAAGCAGAAGGAAGCAGAGGCCGGTCTTGCGGACGGCTCCCTCGACGCGGTCATCTATATCAGCGCCGATACCTACGACAACATCAACAACGGGACCAACACACCGGTGCTGATCCGTCTCGGCGCCGGCGCGGCCGGTCTGGAGAAGGATCTCTTCGCCTCTCTGGTCAGCGCCGGCGTCCGCATCATCCGCACGGTGGAAGGCGCGGTTTACGCCCCGATGGCGGCCGGACAGACTTACACGCTGGTCACGGATCCCGGCACCATCGGCGACCGGATCTTTGACCTCTTCCTTAAGACAGCCATGAACCGTGAAGCACTCTGGAACAAGGTTTCCGTATCCGCCTTCGGTTCGCTGACCGGCTCCGCCTTCTACCTTGTCAGCGCGGTCACCGCGGCGCTCTTCCTCTTCGGCGTCGGCTTTTCCTCGTTTTATACCTCTGAAGAGCGCTCTGTACTCCGCCTGCTTGCCCGCTCCGGTCCCTCCGTCACCGCGCTTGAGACGGCGCGCCTTCTGGCTGTCTTCTTCTCCTGCCTGGTCTTCGGCACTTTCCTCCTGCTGGGCACAGACCTTGCCTCGGCCGCGGCTGCGGGCTCTCCGCTTCCGGAAGTACTGCGCGCGTTCCCGCGCTCAATCCCATTCCTCCTCGCTGCAGCAGGCCTGATGGCCTCATGGATCCATCTCGTCAACACCTTTCTGCCCGATCAGGCCGCCGCGTTCGGCATGCTGCTACTCGTTCTGCTTCTCTTTGTCGTCTCCGGTGGTCTCCTTCCGACCGCGTATCTGCCGGACGCTCTCCGTTCCGTCTCTTCCGTCTCTCCTGTTCATCTGGTTCAGCTTCTGGTGAGCCGGATTCTCTGGCCGGAGGCCTCCGGGTCGATGAACGACGCGCTCGGATGGAGCGCCGCCCTCTCCGCCGCTTTTCTGATTCCCGCATGGATCGGAGGTGTACGACATGACTGACCGCCTCATCCGGATGGGCTCTCTTGCCATTCTTCTGAAACGCCGTCTGAAGAAACCGTCCTTCTGGTTCGTGCTCCTGCTCGGACTGATCACGCTCCGCCTTGTCGGAACCGCCGTTCTGCCGGACGCCTCCAACACGGAGGTCGGACTGATGGACAGCGGCGGCGTCTATGCCTCCGCGATCACGAAGGAACTGCTCGGAGGTCGGTCCGTTTACCGCTACCGGCTCTACACCGACCGCTCCGCCCTTTTTGACGATGTAGCCTCCGGCCGCCTGGACTGCGGTTTCATTCTGGACAGCCGGCTGGATCAGGCGGCGGAGTCCGGCGATCTCACCGCCTGCGCGGACGCAGTCGTCTCCACCGCCTCGACCAAGGCGTCGGCGGTCAAGGAAGAGATTTTCACGATCCTTCTCTCGAAATATTCGGACCAGCTCCTTTCCGACCAGTGTGACCGGGGGCAGATCTTCAAGGAGAACACAGAGGAGGCAAAGCAGGCGCTGCTTGAGTCCAGCCGGAGTCTCGCCTCCGGCGACGCGGTGCTGCAGGTCTTCTTCGAGGACGCCGGCACCGGCGAACTGACCGCTGCCAGTTCGCTGCATGAAGGAGAAGCCTACACGGAGAACCGGGATAGCGCGGAGAATCAGCGGACGGCCCGCGCCCGCACATCCGGCCGGGCCGCGGCGGTTCTGATCTTCGGCGCTGCGCTCTTCTTCGCCGCCGGCCGGTTCGCTCCCGGGTACCAGGCCTTCCGATCGGCGCTCTCCAGTGGCGCGGCCCGGGTCTTCGCCGTGACGGATATCCTGCTTCCTCTCCTCATTTTCACGATGATGACGGATGCGCTGCTTCTCATCTCCGGGACGCTGCCTCTCTCAGCGCTGCCGCGCCTTTTGCTGGCGCTGGCAGCGGGCGTTCCTCTGACGGCGGTGTGGGCGGCTGTCTTTGCCTCGCTGTTCCGGAATGAAACGATCTGTCTCTTCACGATCGTCGCGCTGCTTCTCCTCGCTTCAGTACTGATGGCGTCCGACCTCACCGCCGCCGGCATTCTGACGAAAAGCTTTCGCTCGCTGCGGTTCCTGCTGCCGGACACATGGTACGCTTATCTCTCCGGCGCTCTCTGAAAGGAAATCACGATGGACAATACATTTGAAGTGCGTCACCTGACCCGCCGTTACGGAAAGAATCGGGTGCTGACGGACGTTACGCTTACCGCTGTCAAAGGCACCTGCGTCGGGATCGCCGGACGGAACGGCATCGGCAAGAGCACGCTTTTCCGGATTCTCGCCGGCGTCGACCGCCCGGACTCCGGCCGTCTCACTCTTTTCGGGCGGGATCTTCTGAAAGACCGGAGCGCTTTCGGTGAACTGATCGGCTACGTACCGCAGACAAACCCGCTTCTCGAGGAGCTGACCGTCTGGGACAATCTGAGGCTCTGGAGCGGGCATCCCGTGACCGGCGATGAAGAAACCGTCCGTGCTCTGGAGCTTCAGGACATCCTGAAAACCCGTGTCTCAAGGCTCTCCGGCGGTATGAAAAGGCGCCTGGCCATCGCCTGCGCGCTTGCCAATGAGCCTCCGGTTCTCATCATGGACGAACCCACCGCCGCTCTGGATCTCTATCACAGAGGCATCATCTATGATTATCTGGATGCGTTCCGCGCCAGAGGCGGGATGATCATCCTCTCCACGCACGATATTGAGGAAATGCAGTTCTCCGACCGCCTCTATCTGATCCGGGACGGCGCGGCGGAGGAAGCAACTGTGGAGGCAGCCGCAGCCGCGATCCGCCGTTCGAAGGAAATCCGGCGCTGATCCCGCCCGGCTCAAAGCTTCACGTCCGTGAGTTCCCGCTGCAAAACCATACCGGTGAACAGCAAAAAAACCGGCGGCCTCAGCCGCCGATCTGATTCATGTCCGCCTGTTCCTCATGCTCAATCATGCTTTCGTAAAACCGGTGTTCCTTCGGTTTGTTCAGAATGGCCTCCCGGACTGCCCTTTCAAGATCCGCGTCCGTCATGCTCGGGTCTCTGAGCAGCGGACGCAGCTCCGTCCCGTCCGCGTACTGAAGGCAGGTCTTCAGAAACCCCTCCGATGTCAGTCTCAGACGGTTGCATCGGCTGCAGAAGCGGTGACTTACCGCCGCGATGAAACCGATCCTTCCCTGAAAGCCGGGATAACGGACGTAGACGGCCGGTCCGTGACCGGGTCTGAAGTCCGGCTCCCTTTCCGGCGGACCGAACTTCTCCGTAAGGACACGTTCCGCCTCTTCCGCGCTTTTCACGCCCCCGGCACCGGCAAACGTACGGCCGAGTCCGATCGGCATCAGCTCAATGAACCGGACATGTACAGGCCTTTCTTTCGCGAGAAGAGCCACGTCCGTCAGTTTCTGCTCTGCGCGACCGGTGAGCACGGTATCGATTTTAACCGTGACGTCGGGATACGCACAGGCGGATTCAAGTCCGTCCAGCGCGTCCTGAAGACGGCCGGTCCGGGTAAGGCGCGCATAAAACGTCTCGTCCAGCGTATCGAGGGAGAGGTTCACGGAACTCAGCCCCGCCTCGTACAGAGGCTGCATGAGCGGCGCAAGCAACGTTCCGTTTGTCGTCATCGATACCGAATTGATACCAGACACTCCGGCAATCTTCCGCACGAGCACGGGCAGGTTCCGCCGGACACACGGCTCCCCTCCGGTCAGACGGACATCACGGATCCCGAGTCCCGCTGCCGCCTTCACCACTCTTTCAATCTCCTCGAAGGAGAGCAGATCCCCGTGACGCACAGGCCGGATGCCTTCGGCCGGCATACAGTAGAGGCAGCGCTCGTTGCACCGGTCTGTGACCGAAATTCTCAGATATGAGATTGTCCTTCCGTATCCGTCTTTCATTCTGTCAGAAATTGAAATCCCCCGATTTTCCTCCGGTCTTCGTCACCAGATGAACCTCGCGGATCACCATCCGCTTGTCAATCGCCTTGCACATGTCGTAGATCGTCAGCAAGGCCGTCGACGCTCCAACCATCGCTTCCATCTCCACGCCGGTCCGCCCGTGACAGGAGACAAAGCAGTCGCAGCGGATCTGAGACGCCTCCTGATCCGGTTCAAATGTGATCCGGCAGGCATCCAGCGGCAGAACATGACAGAGCGGGATCAGCTCAAAGGTTCGCTTGAGCGCCATGATACCCGCCAGCCGGGCGACGCCCAGCACGTCCCCTTTCCTCACGCTGCCTTCCAGAACCGCCTTCAGGACCACGGGACTGACCTCGATCACGCCTGTCGCATGAGCCGTCCGCTCCGTCTCCTTTTTCCCGGAGACGTCGACCATAATCGCGTCGCCCCTGTCATCAAAGTGAGTCAGCTTCTCTTCCATCCGTCCGCTCCGTTTCCGCCAATGTCATGCGCGGTTCACGCCGGGGAGATCATTCAAAGTGATTTCACCCGGTGCCCGTGCACAGTCGGATGGATCGCCGACTGCACCGCAATCTGCATCAGATCCATCCCACCGCTCTCCATCAGGGCCCGCCCGAAAGGCAGCTTCAGAAGGTCTCCCGGCTCCGCCGTATAGGTAAGTACATCCTCGATCACCGCGTTGCCCGGCGTCTCGTCCGCGCGCAGCTCGATCTCATCATCATGGAAATACAGCCGCAGCTCACGGCTGCAGGCTTCTTCGATGAAAGAGATGTTCAGCACCAGTACAGCCCGTTCATCCTCATCCGTAGCGACCCGTCCGAGCGTCCCGACGTAATAGGGTTCGCCGTGAAGCAGGATCTCGCTTTTCTCGGGCCGGTCGAAGCCGACGCGAATGTGGTGAATCTCCGGTCCTTCATAAAGCTGAAGGAAGAGATGGCCGTCCATCTCGTCGAAACCGATCCGGCTGATTCCGTCGGTGAAATTGTTGTGCATCACCTGACAGATCAGCGGAAAGAGGCCGACCTGGCACTTGTCCATCTCATACACCCTGCCCTTGAGCGCGCCAGCCAGTTCACCCGGCGTGATCGCGCATGCTTCCGCGCCGGAAAGTCCGAGCCTTTCCCGGAAAGTGCGCACGGCGGCCGGATGGCCGGCTCCGAAGGACCGGATGCACTCGGCCAGCGCCTTCTGCCCCTCCGGATCCTCCGGAAGCGGTTCATCCGAGGGATGGTAGTTGATGCCGAAAAAGCGCCGCATGATCTCCGTGAGGCTTCCGCTCTGCGTCATCTCACGGTTGCCCGCGTTGATCATCACGATCATGTCCAGATCCGGATAACAGACCACATCCTGACCGAACAGGCCGTTGAACGCGAAGCCTCCCGGCCGTTCCTCCATCCAGATCTGATACCCGTAGCCGAACTTTCCGTTGTCCACGTGCGGCGAAGTGCTTGCCTTGACCCAGGAAGTCGGCAGAATCTGCTTTCCCTTCCAGCGTCCTCCGTCAAGATAGAGCTGTCCGAGCTTGCAGGCGTCCTCCGGCCGAATGAACATCCCCCATCCGCCTTTGGTGATACCCTGCGGGCATCGCTCCCAGAACACCTCGTCGATCCCCAGCGGATCGAAGAGGCGCGGCTTCAGGTAGTCGAACATCGTCATGCCGGTCTTCTCCTGAATCGCTGCGGAAAGCATGTACGAGTTCATGCTGTTGTACTCGAATTTCGTCCCGGGTTCCGACCGGAAGGAGGATGACATAAAGCCGGTCCGCCAGTCATTGCCCGTGATGGCGCCTGATTCGGTGAAGCTCACGCCGCTGGTCATATCGAGCAGATTCTCGATGGTGACGTCCTTCCGGCTGAGCCTCGCAAGCAGCTTCACATACTGGGGGAAAATATCGCCGATCTTCTCGTCCAGAGTCAGCAGTCCTTCTTCAATCGCAAAGCCCACCGCCATTCCGGTCACGGATTTGCACATCGAATGCGTGATATGCCACATGCCGTTCTCATAGGGAGCGTAGCTGCATTCCGCGATGATTTTTCCGTGACGGATCACGATGGCGTGATGCGGGTTCGCCTCCCCGTCGTCGGCCAGCGCCTCGAGATATTCCTTCAGATGCAGTGACGAGACGCCCTGGGATTCCGGCGTCGCCCTCGGAAAAGGCTGACGCTCCGCAAGATTCCGGTAGTGAGGCTTCTGCGGAACGAACTCCACCTTGCTGATCTGTCCCGTCTGCCTCGCTAAAATCTTGAAAAGCAGCTGCAAATATGCGTAGCTGAAGCCTGGCATACCGTTCACCTCAGTTTCAAGTGTTGATGATAAGCGCCATAAAGATCAGCGGTTCGCTGCCCGCACAGGCGAGCCCGTGTGAATGCCCCTCCGGACAGAAGGTGATGTCGCCCGGACGGACCGGATAGGTCTCGCCGTCGTCCGTATAGGTGCCTTCTCCGCTGAGGATATAATACGTCTCCGTGTTTCCGTGATGGGTGTGAACGCCGATCGAGCACCCCGGGTTCAGCGTCACCCGGCTGAACATCCCGCACCTGTCGCGCAGCTGCTCCTTCGCGAGCAGCTTTTCGATCACGGTCGTCCCTTCGCCTCCCGCTTTTCTCTCTTCTCTTACCACTTCGGATTTCAGCTTCATGTCCGCTCCTTTCTTCCATTTTCCGCTCTCAGTCGAGATTCAGATTCAGCTGCCAGATATGGTTCCAGTTCGCCAGATAAAGCTTGTCTTTGTAAAAGAAGACCTGCTCCGCTTCCGAGTTCCGGATCGCATCAGGGAATTTCCTGTATGTAAAACTCACCTTCTTCGACGCTGTGTCCAGCACATAGAGTTTCGTCTGATAGACGTTCGGCGTCGAGGAAAGGATATACAGTTTCCCCTTCCGGTAAGCGGAACCCTGCAGCGTCGGAATGAACGGAACCGTCCACGAGGTGATCCGTCTCGGCGTATAAGTGCCGTCCCGGTTCTTCTTCAGAGTCTTCAGATTCCATTTGCTGACGACCATCCTCTCTCCGCTCAGCTGCTTCCGCCAGGACTTCTGCGTATAGCCGATGGAATAGAGAATCTGATGATCCGAATCCAGCACCTGCTCGCCGTAGTACCCGGATGCGCTGGTCGGAAGGATGACGGTCCGCACCGGTTTGGCACCGGACTTTGAGAGCTTCACATAGTACAGCTTCGTCGGATTGGTCCACGCGTTGATGTAAGCGTAGACGAAGGATGATCCCCGCCCGGTCTTCGCTGTATCGAACTGCACGTTGTTGCCGTGGCCGGTAACGGCGCTGAACTGGCCGATCCGCCTCATCGAACTGAACTGGTAGACAACCACCGTGTTGTTCTTCCAGAGACGGTACAGCAGGCTGTTGTAGACGCCGGCCCCCTCCGGGATCTGCACCGCCGGCGTCGTCTTCTTCGTCCGCGCCGGCTTTTTCCCCACATCGACGGGCAGCAGCCGGGCAGCATAATAGTCGTTAACCCTGACGCTGAGCCTTGCGCGGTACCGGCCGTTGCCCGTCCGCACGGTCACAGTGGCCTTGCCTGCTCTCTTCCCGTAGAGGACGCCCTGCCTTGTCACATAGGCGATATCCGGCCGGCTGCTCTTCCAGACCAGAGAACGCCGGCTGTATCCGCGGGGGATCTGGGCCAGCGTGAGCTGATTCACGCTGTGAAGTCCCACCGTCTCGGCGGAACGGCTGAAGCGCAGCCGCTGGACGGCGGCTCCCGCCGGCAGAGCGCCCGGCAGCAGAACAAGCAGCGCCAGAACAGCAGCCGCCAAGATGCGAAGCCTTCCTCTTCTCTCCATCATCTCCTCAGTCTTTCTCACCGGATACGCACGGCCGCCGGTACAAGACCGGCGGCCGAATCAGTCAGATACTGCAGGAAGCTAATCCTCTCCGAGACTCTTCACGAGTTCCTCGATCGCTTCCACCGAATTGAAATTCTCCGGCACCATGTCCTCCATCCCGATCTCAATCCCGAAAGCCTCGTTGAGCTCGTTGACCAGTGTCATCACGTCGAATGAGGTCAGGATGCCGTCGTCAATCAGCTCGTCTTCCGTCTCATAATCGACACCCGGACGAATCCCCTCCAGAATTGAAATGATCTGATCCATGCTTTGTTTTCCTCCTGTCTTACGATGACTTGTTCCTATCCTACCACAGGCGCGGCGGAAATTGAACACCAAACAGGAAGGAAGTCCCCGTCAAATCACGGCGACAGCCTCGATCTCCACCCGCGCGTTCTTCGGAATCGCGGCAGCCTGAAACGCGGCGCGGGCCGGATACGGCGCCTCGAAAAACTCGGCATAAACGCTGTTCATCGCGCCGAAATCCCCGATATCGGCAAGCAGAACGGTCGTCTTCACCACACAGTTCATATCCGCTCCCGCCTCCTTCAGGATATTCCGGATATTGGTCAGAGCCTGTCTCGTCTGGCTCGCGACGTCTTCTCCCGCAAACTCTCCCGTCGACGGGTCGATCGGCAGCTGGCCGGATACATAGATGGTCTGTCCGGCACGGACAGCCTGCGAATAAGGTCCGATCGCAGCCGGCGCGTTTTCCGTGTGAATTCCTTTTCTGTCTGTCATTTCGTATCCCTCCTGTCTCAAACTTCGGGATAAAACCGCCGCAGCGAATTCCGTCCCTCTATATCTGTCACGCCCGGCCGTCTGAAACAGCCGGAAAGCCGCCTGTTCCTCTGCCCGAAAGTCATGTCACCTCCGGACGTACCGGCCTGCCATCGCCTCTGTGGGCATGCCGTCCTTCGCCGCAAGCGTTCCGTTCACAAACACGAACCGCGGACGGCCGCTGACCGCCATACCCTCGTACGGCGTGTAATCCACGTTCTGCTGCATCGATTCCGCCCGGATCGTCCACGATACGTTCGGATCCCAGACGCAGATATCGGCGTCCGATCCCTCGAGCAGCGCGCCCTTTCGCGGATACATCCCGAAAAGCTTCGCCGGATTCTCGCTCATGAGGCGGCAGTATCCGGCCGGATCAAGATCGTCTCCGAAGATCTTCATCATCACGGCCAGACGGTGCTCAATGCCCGGCGCTCCGTTCGGAATCTTTGTGAAATCGTCCCGTCCGGCCTGTTTCTGGTCACGGAATCGGAAGCTGCAGTGATCCGTTGCAATCGTGTCGATCTCGCCCTGCAGCACGGCGAGCCGAAGCGCCTCAATGTCCTCTTTCGTCCGAAGCGGAGGCGAGCAGACATATTTCGCTCCCTCGAATCCGGGCTCCCTGTAACGGCTTTCGTCCAGCAGCAGATACTGGGGGCATGTCTCAACGTAGACGGTCTGGCCCCGCCTCCTGGCGGCCCGTATTTCCTCCAGCCCGAGCCGGGTGGAAAGATGAACCACATTGACGGGAGTGCCGGCCAGACGGCCGAGATAGCAGAAGCGGTTGATGGCTTCCGCCTCGACCTCGGCAGGACGGCTCAGCGGATGAGCCCAGGGCGCCGTGTGACCGGTTGCGAGCTGCTGACGCTGCAGCTCCGTCACCAGCGCTCCGTTCTCGCAGTGGCAGCCGAGAATCCCACCCAGCGGTTTGATCGCCTCGAGCACTTCAAGAATCTGATCATCCGTAAGCGCGGTGTCATACGCCATATAGACCTTGAAGGACATCACGCCGGCTTCCCGGAGCGCCGCAAGATCCGTCCTCGTCCGCTCATTCCAGTCGCAGATCGCCATATGGAACGCGACGTTGGCGTGAGACCGGCCCTCCGCCTTCTTCTTCCACGTTTCCAGCGCGTGAAGTACCGTGTCTCCCTTGTACTGGGTGGCGAAATCCACGACACAGGTGGTTCCTCCGCAGACCGCCGCCCTCGTGCCTGACTCGAAATCATCCGCGGTCACCGTGCCTGCCACCTCCAGATCGAGATGCGTGTGGCCGTCGATAAAACCGGGATAGACATAACAGCCGGCGGCATCATAGACCTGATCGCCCGGTCCCGGTTCCACCGGCCCGATTCTGACTATCCGTCCTCCGTCGACAGCCAGAGAAGTCTCCTTTCTGCCTTCCGGTGTGATCAGCACGCCGTTTCTGATGATGATCAATCGGCTCACCTCCTGTCCGTGCCCTTGCCGTACCTCCGCCGCCGGTTTTCGCACGGCGCCGGGATGCGGCGCAGACGCCTCTTGTGATGTTCCTATTGTACCACAGCCGCGGCGGAATCTCACGCGCGGATCCTTGTGCCCGTCCGTCCGGCGATCCCCTCCGACGCCTTGCTGAGAAGCGTGATCAGTGCGCTTCTCCCCGGCCCGGATTCGGCGAACTCAACCGCCGCCTCCACCTTCGGAAGCATCGATCCGGGCGCGAATTCTCCCTGCCTGATGTACTTCCGTGCCAGATCCGGCGTCAGCTCGTCGAGATCAGTCTGCTCCGGCGTTCCGAACCGGATCGCGACCTTTTCGACCGCCGTCAGAATAATCAGAACGTCGGCATCAAGCTGCTGCGCCAGTCTCGAAGCGGCGAAATCCTTGTCGATCACGGCCGCCGCTCCCTTCAGATGATGCCCCTGCGTACGAAAGACCGGTATGCCGCCTCCCCCGCAGGCCACAACGACATGATCCGTATCAAGAAGGGACTGGATGGTTCCGATTTCAATGATGCTAACCGGCTTCGGCGAAGCCACAACCCTCCGGTAACCCCGGCCGGAATCCTCCACCACGTCGTACTGCCGTTCCCGGACGAGGCGGTCCGCCTCCTCCTTCGTCATGAACGCACCGATCGGTTTCGTCGGATGGTCGAAAGCGGGATCCCCCGGGTCCACCTCCACCTGCGTGAGCACGGTAGCGACGCCTTTCGAGATACCGCGGTCCAGCATCTCCTCCCGGAGCGCGTTCTGCAGGTCGTACCCGATATACCCCTGACTCATGGCGACGCAGACAGACAGCGGACACGGCACGTAGCGGTCCGGATCAGAACGGACCAGCTGCGTCATGGCGTTCTGAATCATGCCGACCTGCGGCCCGTTGCCGTGCGCGATCGCAACCTCATGTCCCTGCTCAATCAGGTCGACGATGGCTTTTGCCGTGATCTTGACGGCCTTCATCTGTTCCGGCAGACTGGTTCCCAGCGCGTTTCCGCCGAGTGCGATGACGATTCTCTTCCCCATGTTTTTCCTCCATCATGTTCCGGCTCTTCCGCCGTCCGTGTTCTGAGGCTCCCGCCGGGCCGTCCGCCCGCATTGCCCGCGGCTTCCGTTTTCATCCCGTCCGGATGAAACGGCGGAGGACCCGTCCGGGCTCGTCACGCCAGACGGATCCTCCGCGCCGGCTGCCCTGCCACGGCAGCGGTATCATTCCGTTATCCCTTAAAGAACCGGTTTGCTCCACGCTTCTCCAGCGCCTCCAGCACAGCGGCCGGATCCTTCTCCTTCGCGAGGAAGATCATCGCCGCGATGATATACGGCTTGAAGGACGCCTCTTTGTACAGCGGGACGCGATAGCGGTCGAAGACCGTATCGGCCACCTCGCCGTCCTTGCAGGAGACGTTGTTGATGTCCGCCGGCAGGCAGTGCAGGTAAAGCGCCTTCCCGTCCTTCGTCCGGGACATCATCTCCTCGGTGCAGCACCAGTTCTTGTAGTTCGCGTTCTGGGCCAGCAGTTCCTTTTCCAGCCGGTCGATGCCGTCGAAGTCGCCGTCTCCGTAGAGTTTCGTGCGCTTCTCCATAGCCGCGAAAGGCGCCCAGCTCTTCGGATAGACGATGTCGGCGCCCTCGAAAGCCTCCTCCATCGTGTTCACCTTGCGGAACGAGCCGCCGGAACGGGCTGCATTCTCCGATGCGACCTTCTCCACCTCAGGCATCACGTCATAGCCTTCCGGATGGGCGAGCACCACATCCATGCCGAACCGGGTCATCAGCCCGATTACGCCCTGCGGCACGCTGAGCGGCTTGCCGTAGCTGGGCGAATAAGCCCAGGTCATCGCCAGCTTCTTCCCCTTCAGGTTCTCCACGCCGCCGAACTGATGGATGATGTGGAGCATATCCGCCATGCACTGCGTCGGATGATCCACGTCGCACTGCAGATTGACGAGGGTCGGCTTCTGCTCCAGCACGCCGTCCCGGTAACCCTCGGCGACCGAATCGGCGATCGTCTTCTGATAGGTATGACCCTTTCCGATGTACATGTCGTCGCGGATCCCGATGACGTCCGCCATGAAGGAGATCATGTTGGCTGTCTCCCGGACCGTCTCGCCGTGCGCGATCTGGCTCTTCTTCTCGTCCAGATCCGCCACTGTCAGACCGAGCATGTTGCAGGCCGAACGGAAGCTGAAGCGGGTGCGGGTTGAGTTGTCCCGGAAGATGCTGATGCCGAGCCCCGAATCAAAGATTTTCGTGGAAATGTTGTGCTCCCGCATGTAGCGGAGCGTGTCGGCCACTGTGAAGACGGCCTCGATCTCCTCGTCTGTCTTGTCCCAGGTCCAGAAAAAGTCGTTCTCGTACATGTCCGCAAAATGCAGGCTGCGGAGGTGATCCAGATACTGTTTGAGTGCTGCGTCCATCTTTTTCTCTCCTTATCTTCTCTCGTCGTTCATGAACATGCATCCGCCGGGTCCTGACGGTCCGGGACAGCCGTTTGGTTCCGGCCGGCGCCGCTGCGCCGGGCCCGTTTCACTCGATGTGGTTGTTTGTCTTCCCGCCGCGGTACTCCGTGATGTCGTCCGTCTTCTCCTCTGTCGGATAGAGGGCGATCGCGGCCGCGTACATCGCCGCGCAGTCCACCAGATCCTGTTTCCATGTGATCTCGTTGGGGGCGTGCGCCTGGCTCTCCGCACCCGGCCCGAAGCCGACGCACGGGATACCGTAGCGGCCCTGAATCGAGACGCCGTTGGTGGAGAAGGTCCACTTGTCGGTCAGCGGACGGTTCCGGATCTCCTTCTGGCTCTCCGGACTCCTGCGGCGGTCACCGAACAGCGCCTTGTGGGCATCGATCAGAGCCTTCACATGCGCCGCGCTCTCTTTGTTGATCCAGGTCGGGAAATAGGCTTCCGTCTCATAGACCGTGCCCTTCCAGGACGGGCGGCTGTACATATACATCGAAACCTTCACGTCGTCGCCGTACTTCTTCACGGAAGGCAGTGAACGGATCTCGTCGAGGCAGGTATCCCAGGTCTCGCCGGCCGTCATGCGGCGGTCGATGGAAATCGCGCAGGAATCCGCCACCGCGCAGCGGCTCGGAGATGTATAGAAAATCTGGGAGACCGTGCAGGTGCCGCGGCCGAGGAAGCGCGCGTCCTCGTAGTGATCGGGATTATACTTCGGATCCAGCATCTTCACGAGACCGCGGATCTGGGTGGAATCGTCGCAGCCGTTGTTGTTCAGCGCCCGGACATCGGCGATGATGTCGGCCATCTTGTAGATCGCGTTGTCGCCCCGCTCCGGCGCGGACCCGTGGCAGCTGACGCCTTTCACATCCACACGGATCTCCATCCTTCCGCGGTGCCCGCGGTAGATGCCTCCGTCCGTCGGCTCCGTCGAGATCACGAACTCAGGACGGATATGCTCCTTATTGACAATGTACTGCCAGCAGAGTCCGTCGCAGTCCTCCTCCATCACGGAACCCACGACCATCAGCCGGTAGCCTTCCGGAATCAGATGCATGTCCTTCATGATCTTCGCGCCGTAGACGGCCGCCGCCATGCCGCCCTCCTGATCGGAGCCGCCGCGGCCGTAGATGATCTCATCCGTCTCGTATCCCTTGTAGGGATCCTCCTTCCAGTTGGCCCGGTTCCCGATCCCCACCGTATCCACATGGGAATCGATGGCGATGATCTTCTCTCCCTCGCCCATCCAGCCGATGACATTGCCGAGTCCGTCGATCTCCACCTTGTCGAAACCGACCTTCTCCATCTCGGCCTTGATGCAGCGGACGACGGCTTCCTCCTCGCAGCTCTCGCTGGGATGGGAAATCATCTCTCTGAGGAAACGGCTCATCTCCGATTTTGCGTTCTCTGCCGCCTGTTTGATTGCAGAATAATCCAGCTCCATCATTCCACCTCTTTTTCTGGTTGCCTTACTTTTTGTTAGATCTATTTCTATCATACCATCCGCCGGGCTCCCGTCAAGGCCGAGATGCATAAAATGTCCCCGGAAGCGGCAGCGTCGTGCGGAACCGACGGTCAAAGGCATAATACGCGCCCTGACAGGCCGGCGCGGCCGGAATCGTCGTGATCTCTCCGATCCCTTTCGCACCGTAGGCCACGCCCAGCAGCTCCTTCTTCTCCACGCAGATCGCATGAATCCGGGGAACGTCCGGCGCGCGGAAGAGGCCCAGCGTCCCGAAGCGCGCCGTCGGGACGCACTCCTTAAGCGGCCAGTCCTCGGTCAGCGCGTAACCGAGTCCCATCAGCACGCCCCCCTCGATCTGACCCTCGATGGAGAGCGGATTGATGACGCGGCCCGCGTCATAGGCAGCGTACACGTCGGTGACGCGGCCTGCGTCGTCCAGCACCACCACATTGGTGGCGTAGGCGTAGGCGATATGGCTCTTCGGATGCTCCTTCCGGTACGCTGAGAGCGGATCCGTCGGCTCGTAGTATTCGTAGCAGAAATCGAATCCCTCCAGCATGGACAGAGCCCTTTCCGGATCCGGCACCGGCGCGCCGTGGATCCGGCTCTGGGTGCCGTTCTCTCCGTAGGTACCCTGATTGAGGCCGCTCCCTTCCCCGCATATCGCACCGTCCGCCGCAATATGAATCCGCCGGCTGACGAAGGGCCCCTTCCCGGCGCCGGGAGCGTCGCCGGTTCCGGTTCCGTAAGCCGCTTCGGTATTGAGCGGCTCCGCCTCAAGGCCGATGCCGCTGAGCAGCGTCTCCGCCACTTTCGACGGATCTCCGGTCATCGTCACCGCTGCCATGGCATCTCTTAAAAGGAAGGCCGCGCCCCGGACCGCCTCGCCGGTCAGAAGCGTCTGCCGTGAGCCCGACGTGGTGCCGGAGTCGGGTGCATTCTCCGTCGAAGCGATGCCGTTCAGAATCCGATCCCGCGGAAGTCCGGTGGCCTCGGCGACATCCTGACAGAAAACCGTCAGACACCCCTGCCCGATGTCGGACGCCGCCGAATAGATGGAAACGACACCGCCGCGCACCTCAAGGCGCGCCCGTCCTTTGTCCGGAAGTCCGACGCCGACGCCGGCGTTCTTCATGGCGCAGGCGATGCCCGCGCGGCCGGGATGGGCGTCGAAATACGGCTTCACCGCCACCAGCGTCTCCTTCAGCGCAGTGGACAGATCCGCCGTCTGTCCGTTGGGAAGCGTCTCTCCCGGCTCAATGGCGTTCCGGTAGCGGATTTCCCAGGGCGTAAGGCCTGTCTCCTCTGCCAGCAGATTGATCAGAGATTCCAGCGCAAACTCGCTCTGACAGACGCCGAAGCCGCGGAAAGCGCCGGCCGGCGGATTGTCGGTGTAGTAGCCGTACCCGCGGATATCCGTATTCTGATAGCGGTACGGCCCTACCGCATGGGTGCAGGCCCGTTCCAGCACCGGACCGCAGAGCGAGGCGTAGGCCCCCGTGTCAAAGTTGATTTCGCAGTCGAGCGCCGTGAAGTTTCCCTCTTCGTCGCAGCCCAGTGTGAAGGTGGCGTCCATCGCGTGCCGCTTCGGATGCACCGCCAGCGACTCGCTCCGGGTCAGCTTCGCCTTCACGGGACGGCGGCAGATCCACGCGGCCAGCGCCGCAAGATGCTGAACTGTCACATCCTCCTTGCCTCCGAAGCCGCCCCCCACGAGCTGATTTTCGACCACCACCCGGTCCGGCGTATCCTGCCATCCGAACATCGTCAGGATCTCCCGTCTCGTGTCGTAAGCCCCCTGATCCGTAGTAAGCACCTTGACGCCGTTCCGGTACGGATAGGCCACCGCGCACTCGGGTTCCAGAAACGCATGCTCCGTAAACGGCGTGACGAAGTGCCGGGTCACCACATGGGCCGAGCGGGCGAGCGCGCCCTTCGCGTCGCCCCGCACCACATGACGCGACTGGCAGAGATTGCCGGGCGTATCCTCGTGGATCCGGGGCGCGCCTTCCGTCCTCGCCTCGAAGATATTCCGCACCGGCTCCAGTTCTTCATATTCCACCTTCACCAGTGCCTTTGCCTTCGCGAGGATATAGGGCGACTCCGCGACCACCAGACAAAGTGCGTCTCCCACATACCTTGTGACATCGCCTTCCGCGATCATCACATCCCAGTCCTGCTGAATATGACCTACCTTATTGCAGGGTACGTCCTTCGCGGTCAGCACCCGGAGCACGCCGGGAAGCGCAAGCGCCCGGGAGGCGTCGATCTTCAGAATCCTCGCCCGGGGGTATCGGGACCGGACGCAGGAGGCGTAGGCCATCGGCGGCATCGAGGAACCGACCGTCACAAACGAGCGGATGCCCGCGTCCCCTTTCACGTCCGGATTCAAAAACTCCGGCCGGCTTCCCTCCGGTACAAAGTACTCGGGTCCGATATCGTCCGGGTACTTGCCATAGCCAAGCGTCTTTCTCCTCACATCCACACGGAAGGTTCTCCTGCCGACGCGGATGTCCTCATCCGCCTCGAAGTCCTCCGGCTGCGCCTCTCCGCGAAGGATCGCGGCGGCCCGCCGGATCCCCTCGACGATCTTCTTGTACCCGGTGCAGCGGCACAGATTGCCGCGGAGCGCGGTTCGGATTTCCTCCTCCGCCGGATCCGGGCAGCGGTCGAGCAGCGCCTTTCCTGCCATCACCATCCCCGGAATGCAGAAGCCGCACTGCACAGAGCCGCTTGAGCCGAAAGCGCAGACAAAGGCCTCCTTCTCACGGACGGAGAGCCCTTCCACCGTCAGAATCCGGTGTCCGGCCGCCTTCTCCGTCGTCATCACGCAGGCCCGGACCGCGACGCCGTCGACGATCACCGTACAGGTCCCGCAGGCACCCTCGCTGCATCCGTCTTTCACGGAGTAGAGCCGGAGCTCATCCCGGAGATAGCGCAGCAGGGACGTCTTCTCCGCCGTACGGCATACCGCCCCGTTCACGGTAAATGTGTATTCTTCCAACCGTTCTCCTCCTCACCAGGGATCAGAAAGCAGACCGTCCGCGTCATGGATCACGCTTCGCGGACAGCTCACGGCGCACATCCCGCATGCAATGCACTTCTCCTCCCGGATCACGGCCAGCGCGCCCTCAAGCCGGATCGCACCGGATGAACAGACCCTTTCGCACCGTCCGCAGCCGATGCAGCTGTTCGGGCACTCCGTCCGCGCCTCCCGTCCGGGATCCCGGTTCGAGCAGATCACCTGAATCCGGTTCTCCGCCGGCACAAGCCGGATCAGATGCTGCGGACAGGCACTGACGCATTGTCCGCAGCCGATACAGCGTGTCTGGTCGCTCTGTGCGGCCTCCCCCCGGCCTGTCCGCAGAATGCGGATGGCGCCGCGGGGACAGGCCGCGGCACAGGCGCCGCAGGCCAGACAGCCGTACCGGCACGCGCGCGTCCCGTCACTCTTCCGTTCGCAGCCGCCCGCGCACGCGACGACAGCCCTCATTTTGCCCTTTCTCTCCATCCGCTGTTCTCCCTCCGCGCAGTGCGTCAGCCGGCCTCCGCCTTCGAAGCCGGGCCCCCGCCGCATCAAGATGCAGACACCGGACATACCGGCGTTCCGGATCCCGGCAAAGCCGGGATCCGGCTGCCTTATTTTCTCAAAAGATACGGCTTGTCCGTGAGAACCGTGACGATCAGCTTCCGAAGCGGCTCATCAAGACCGCAGTGCGGATCGCCCGCGTCAAGATCACGCACCGTCCCGTTAAGGCGAATGCGCACCCGCGTCCCGCCGAGCGGCAGGAATCCGGTGTTCTCCGAATTCAGGAAATCCTCCTCCGTCCAGTACAGCGTCAGCTTATCCCGGTACGGACGGCCCGTATGCGGACAGAAGACCGCACAGTTGCCGCACTCGTTGCACATCCCGTCGATATGAAGGATCTGCTCCTCCGAAAGGCCCGGCACACGGACTGCAATGTTGGCCCGGTTCGGGCAGACGTCCGTGCAGACCTCGCAGACACCGGCGCAGCCGAGGCACCGCCGGTCCGGCAGCGCCGTGGTATCCGGCTCGATCCGTCCCTTTCTTGCCTTCGCCTCTTCAGCCGGAAGTGAGGCGTTGTCTTCCTCAAAGGCGCCGAACAGATTCCGGTCCGCCTCTTCCTCTGTCACGCCGTCCGCCTCCGCACAGATGGCGGCAGCCGCCCGCTGGGCGTCGGCGATAGCCTTCACCACCGTCGCCGGGCCCCTCCGGCCGTCTCCGGCCGCATAGAGATGAGGCACCGTGGTCCGGTTCCACGCATCCGTCACCGGAAGACCCCGGGCGTCCAGTTCAGCGCCTGCGTCTCTCAGCAAAGATGCATCCACCCGTTCGCCTACCGCAGAGATCACGCAGGACGCTGCCATCCGGACCGTCACGCCCGATGAAACCGGAGCGCGGCGTCCGGACGCATCCGGATCGCCCAGCTTCATCACGTCCAGTGTCAGGACTCCGTCCGCAAGGGACACCGGCGACAGAAGCTCATGGAACTCCACGCCGTCCGCGACCGCCGCCTGAAGCTCTTCCTCATCGGCCGGCATATACCGTTTCGTCCGGCGGTAAACAAGGCGGACATGCTTCACGCCGGGAAGATGCGCCGCGGCGCGCGCCACGTCCATCGCCGTGTTGCCGCCGCCGACGACCACGACGTCCTCGCCGGTCTGAAGTCCCGCCGGATCCTCCTTCGCCTTCACAAGGAACGTCAGCGCGTCGAGATCCGCGCCGTCCGGGAGAACCTTGCGTCCGGGCGCCCACGCGCCGCAGGATACGATCACATCCGTAAATCCCTCCGCCTTCAGCTCCGCGACGGACGAGACCTCCCGTCCGGTCCGGATCTCCGCCCCGAAAGAAAGCGCCAGCTCCACATCCCGGTCGATCGCGCCGGATGAAATCCGGAACGCCGGAATCGCCCATCGCGGCACGCCGCCTGCCTGCTCTCTTTTTTCGAAGACCGTGACCGGAAATCCTTCCCGTGCGAGGAAAGACGCCGCGGCCAGCCCGGCCGGGCCTCCGCCGACCACGGCGATCCGCCGTCCGGTCCGCGCGGGCTTCGGCCGGATCGAGGGCTTCACGGTCTGAAATGCTGTCTCAGCCGCAAAAAGCTTCATCCTGCGGATATGCACGCCCTCCTCGTAGTGGCTCCGCATGCAGCGGTCGGTGCAGGTATGCGGGCAGATCGTGCCGGTCGTAAAGGGCAGCGGATTCCGGGAAAGAATGATTTTCAGCGCGTCCTCGTTCCGTCCCTCCTCCAGCGCGTGGAGATAGGCCGGAATATCCTGACGGATCGGGCATCCCGTGCGGCAGGGCGCGATGAAGCAGTCCATCAGCGGAAGCGGCTCCTCCGACTTCCGGTCCGGCGTTCCCTTCACCGGCTTCCGGTACCGGGGATTTGTCAGCGCGTCCTCCGCCAGCGCAGCCACCGCCGCCGTGTCGACGCCGCCAAACACAGCGGACCCGTTCTGTTCCGCAGTGAGCTTCTGCGTCAGAGAAGCCATCTGGCTCAGGCGCTGATAGCCGCCCGGCTTCAGCAGATTGGTCGCCATCGTCACCGGCCAGATACCCGCGCCGGTCAGCGCCGCCAGATTACCTGCGTCAGCGCCGCCGGAAAAGCTGATCCTCATCTGACCTCCGAAGGCTTCGCTGATTCTTCTCGCCAGCTCGATCGTCAGCGGAAACAGGCTGCGTCCCGACATATACATCTCCTGGCTCGGAAGCTCGCCGGCCTTCACGTCCACCGGGAATGTATTCGTCAGCTTCACACCGAATGTCAGCTGAAGCTTCCTGCCAAGCTCCGTCAGCCTCTGAAGCATCGGAACGGCGTCGCCCCACTGCAGGTCCTCCCGGAAATGGTGGTCGTCAAACGCGACGTAATCGAATCCGAGCCGGTCCAGGGTCGTCCGGGCAAAGTCATAGCCGAGCAGCGTCGGATTGCATTTGATAAAAGTATGAAGCCCCTTCTCCTCCAGCAGATAGGTGGCAATCCGCTCGATCTCGGCCGGCGGACATCCGTGCAGCGTCGATTCGGTGATGGAACGGGATATATGCGGGGAAATGCAGTCCGCAAACGACTCGTCCACCCGCTCAAGCCGTCCTTCCTGCACGGCCTTTCGCGTCGCCTCCCGGCACTCCGCGAAGACCGGACGGGCCGAGGCGTCCTTCATTCCCTCGATGAAAGCGTCAATCTTGGGCGTCCGGATTCCGTCCAGATCATAACCGGCGGACATATTGAAGATAAAGCCGTCCGGATCGCCCAGTCCCAGCTCCTTCGCCAGAACCTTGCAGAGGAACCAGGCCTTCACATACTCCTCATATGCCTGCTCCACTGTCAGCTCCGTCGACCACTCGCAGTTGTAGCCCTCGTCGCCGGCGGCGATGCAGGGCTTCGGCACGCAGGCCGCCAGCTCGCGGCCATCCATCTTCTGCACGGTCTTCAGCTCGAAGAACCGTGCGCCGGCCGCATAGGCCGCTACGATATTCTGCGCCAGCTGGGTGTTGGGTCCGGCCGCCGGCCCGAAGGGCGCCTCCGTCTTCTCACCGAAAAGACTCAGCGCGCACCCGTCGGTATGACGTATGATCTTCGAGACGCCGAAGATACTCCCTTCGTTCCTGTATTCCGTGAGCACCCAGTCCAGCAGCTGCGGATAGGGAATCGGTCTCATCACGTCACTCATCTCATATCCTCCTCAGTACGTCCGGCGGTTCAGGCTCCCCCAGAGCTTCTTCGCCTGCTCCATGGTCCAGTTGTTGATCTTATCCTCGTCGATATTCACAAATTCGCGGTCCTTATAGAGAACGCGCCCGTTGATAATCGTCGTGCGGCAGTTCTTTCCCATCATACCGAACAGCATATGGCCGTCCGCGTTGGCGTCCGAGAACGGTGTGAACGGACGGTAGTCCATCACGATGACATCCGCGGCCGCTCCCGGCTTCAGGATGCCGAGCGGTTTCTTGAAATACTTTGAGGCGATGATCCGGTTGTTCTCGAAGAGCATCTTCGTTCCTTCCCCGAATCCCACGTTCGGAAGTCCCGCGTTGTGCCGCTGGATGATGAGGAAGACCTTCAGCGACTCCAGCATATCGTGTGTGTAGGCGTCCGTTCCCATACCGACGAGGATGCCCTTCTTCATCATCTGCAGGACCGGCGCGCAGCCGACTGCATTTCCCATATTCGACTCAGGGTTGTTGACCACCATCGTCCCGGTCTCGCGGATGATATCCATCTCGGCTCCGTTCACATGGATGCAGTGGCCAAGCAGCGTCCGCGGTCCGAGGATGTCGTTGTCAAGCAGCCTTTCAACCGGCCGGCAGCCGTAGTTCCGGAGGCTGTCCCAGACGTCGTTCATTCCTTCCGAGACATGGATGTGGAAGCCGGTGAGTCCGTCGTTGGCCTCGACCATTTTCCGGAAGGTCCGGTCGGAGATGGT
The DNA here is from genome assembly GCF_019355395.1 of Chordicoccus furentiruminis. Taxonomy (GTDB): domain Bacteria; phylum Bacillota; class Clostridia; order Lachnospirales; family Lachnospiraceae; genus Chordicoccus; species Chordicoccus furentiruminis. The sequence continues at coordinate 2,765,345 of NZ_CP048829.1, read as the reverse complement.
GAAGAGCGCGTGCCCGCCGAACATCGCGCGGATCATGTCATCGTCCTCCTTCGCAGCCCAGCGTGCGAACTCCGCGTTCTCCCGGATCGCCTGATCGCACTTCTCCTCGCCGTCCCGCTCGGAAACCTCATAGCAGAGACAGGCCCTCATCCCGAGTTCCTTCGCCACGTCCCGGATCGCGAAGAGAGAGCCGGGAATCTCGCAGAAGGAAGCGTGGTGGTCAAAGATCGTCGTCACGCCGTCCCGGATGCAGTCGAGAATCGTCGCGTAGGCACTGGCGCGGGTGCCGTCAAGGGTCAGCTTCCGGTCAATGGCCCACCACGTCCCGTCCAGCACCTCGAAGAAGTTGGTCGGATTGTTGCCCTCGATGGAGAGTCCCCGTGCGAGACCGCTGTAGATGTGGGTGTGCGCGTTGATGAAGCCGGGCATGATGACCTGACCCTTCGCGTCGACAAACTCCGCATCAGGATACTTCTTCCGCATCGTCCCGGAATCCCCGACCTCGCGGATGGTATCGCCGTCCATCACCACGGCGCCGTCGCGTAAGAACGGGTTTTCCGGATCTCGTGTCAAGACCATGCCATTGCCAAGCATCAGCATAATTCATCCCTCCTTTTTCCGATTTATTCTGGTACTATTCATTATATATCTGTCAGCTTGAATAGTCATTGCATTTTGAGCCGAAAGTTGTTAAATTGTTATCGAACCTAAAAAAGTGTAAGGGGGCCTCGTATGAATGCACCGGATATCCGCTATTACGCCCGTCTGATCCATGATCTGGCCGATCATTTCGGCCCTTCCACCGAACTCGTCGTGCATGATCTCCGGGCCCGGGATCCCGAGCATTCCATCGTCGCCATCGAGCACGGAGAAATCACCGGACGCAAGATCGGCGACGGCCCGTCAAAGGTCGTCATCGAGGCTCTCCGTTCCGATCCGGACCGTCTCACCGACCGTCTCTCGTACCTCACGAAGACAGAGACCGGCAAACTTCTGAAATCCAGCACCATCTATCTCCGCGGAAACAAGGGCGAGGTGATCGGCATCCTCGGCATCAACACGGACATCACGCTGACGATGGCGATGGAGCAGTACCTCCACGCCTACCATGCGCTGGACGTCCCGGGCGTCGAGCCCGAACAGATCACGACCAGCGTCACCGACCTGCTGGACACGCTGATCCAGCAGAGCATCTCACTGGTGGGAAAGCCCGTCGCCCTGATGTCAAAGGATGAAAAGGTCCGCGCGATCCGCTTTCTGAACGACAGAGGCGCTTTTCTGATCACCAAGTCCGGACCGAAGATCTGTCAGGTTTTCGGTATCTCGAAATACACGCTCTACAGCTACCTGGACGAGGCGAAGCAGGAATCATGAGACGGCACTGACGGACGCATAGACAATAAGGGGGCGGCGCATCTGACCAAGACGTCAGACGCGCCGCCCCCCTTATTGTCCCCGTCCGCCGCTCAGCGCAGCAGATAGACGAGATTGGCCGGATCCATATAGGAGTCGATCTGCTCCGGCCGTTCCACCGATGCATTGGCAAGAAGCTGATCGATCATCGCGAACCGTTTCTTCTCCCCCTCCGGCGCCTTTGAGAAGTCCAGTTCCTTAAGCCCCGCCGCCTTGTAGAAGCTGTTCAGGATCACCAGATAGACGTAGGTGACCAGATTGGTGCAGAAAGCGTCCTCCAGCCAGTAGGTCGTCTTCATCTCCCTGAAGCGGTGGCACGCCTTCACCAGCGCCAGATACCCGTCCAGATCTCCGTAGTTGGAGAAGCACCGGTCGTAAATACCGTCGTCCAGATCGCTGACGAAGTCCACCGGATCGTCCTCCATCACCGTGATCTTGTCCTTCGTCTCCATCTGGGGAAGCAGGTGATCCTCGAAGATCTCGAGAATCGCCGGATCCTTCTCCACCACCGTCACCGTCTTCACATTTTCCTTCAGCGAAGCCATATAAGCGAAATAGCCCATTCCGCAGCCGAGAGCCAGTACGTTTCCCTTCGCCGCCCGGATATGAGGGTCGATGGTCAGGATCTCGTTGGGCGTCACCGCCTTCACGGCCCGTCTCTCCTTCAGGATGGCAGGAAAGCGTACTTCCTCGTTGAACGCGGCGATACGCGGCATGTCGATGGCGCGCAGCGGTCCTCGCTTCGGGGTGTTATAGACGAAAAGCTGTCCCGGCAGGAACGCGATCTGGCCGATGCGGTAATCACCGGCGCCGACATTCTCCAGACGGATCTTCTTAAGGAACGGGTTCTCCGCAAACGTATCCTTCGTGAACCAGCGGCTGAATTTCGCGATGCAGGCCATCACATAATTCTCGTCAGCGGCATTTTTGAACAGGTCCGCATACCGGTCTTTGACGAGGCCCATCAGGATCGTCATCACTCTTGCCTCCTCCGGCGTGAGATCGACCTTCTTCTCCTTCATGCCCTGACGGTACCGCTCCGCCGTCTCATCGATCTCCGCGAGATTTTCCGGCGGTCTGCTCCCGTTGACGGCAGCGGCCAGCGTGCGGTTCATATTCACATTCAGATTCCGGTCGGCGATAAGCCGGCCGATCCTCTGTCGGATCTGTTCTGAGTTTTCGATCTGCATTGTTCTTCCCCTTTTTCTTCTCGATGCCCGGGGCTGTCAGAAGGCCGCCTCCGGAGCTCATATGCCCTACTTTACCACAAAGCCGGCAGGTTGAAAACATCCGCGGCTTCGTCCGGCGCGCTCCGGTTCCGCGTGACCCGCACCTTACGGCAGCAGTGCGAACAGGATACGCCTCTCTGCGTCTTCTTCCCGTCATCCGGCAAGAAAGCCTGCGACGATCATCATCTGGGCCGCGAGATAAGTCGGCATCACCGCCTTCTGTGACGTCTTAAGAAAGAACCCGAAGGCAAGCACGGTGTCCGACACGATGAACAGCAGCGAGCCGGCCGCGGAGACGGCTCCGCCCGGACGGCCGCCCAGCGCGGCGTACAAAACGGCGAGAAAGCTCATCGTCACGATCGCCGCCATGTAGGCGAGCACAGGGATCAGACAGACTCCGCGTCCCGGTCCGATATCCATCGCCGGCCAAAGCTTTCTGACCGCCAGCACCGCCGCCACGAGATAGACGGCAAGAACCGCCATCACCGGATGAAATCCGCTCCACGTAATCCGCCCCGCAAACACAGCCGCATAGCATAGATGTCCGCCCAGAAAGCTGACGCATCCGAGAGCCAGCAGCGCAAGCCGGCTGCTCATCAGCAGGACGTCTCCGAGGAATCCGAGGGCAAGCGCCCAGATCACCAGAGGCTCCGCCGGATGCGCCGCGGAGAGATAGAACACGAGAAGGGAAGGCATCAGCAGCGGCTTGATCCGGTTCCGGATCATTTCTTCCTTTCCGGCGAAGACGCCGGCCACGTAGACTGCCGAGAGCAGCAGATATACCGCGAGAAACAGAACGGATGCCAGACTCATAGTACCTCCTTCCTCCCGCTTTTCCGTGCGGGAATGGCGGATCGTCAAACGGAGGCGCGCCGGAATCTCCCGTCGCGCCTCCGTTCCTTTCCTTCAGATATAACCAAGCGAGCGGAACAGCCACAGCCAGAATGTGAGCGTGAAGGAGCTCATCACCGTCGTCACCATCACGATGCCGGACGACACCGCTCCGCGATACCCCATATTCTTCGCCATCACATAGCCTGCCACCGTCGCGGCTGATCCCGACATAATGACGGAAGCGACCAGTTTCTGGTCCCGGTAGCCGAAGTGAACCGCCATCAGCGACGTAATCGCGCAGAACCCGATCAGCCTGAGGAAAGAGGCCGTGAGGATCGGCTTCATCTGCTTCCCGATCGCCTGAAAGTCAAGGCTGGCTCCGAGCGCGAGAAGTCCCATCGGCGAGGCCATCCGTCCGATGTAATCGATCGTCTTCGCCGGTATCTCCGGCATCGGAAGGCCGGACAGCGCCCATGCAAAGCCCAGCAGAATGCCCCAGATAATCGGATTTGTCAGGATCCCGGCAAGCGTGCGGCGCATCCTGTTTCCGTCCATCTTCCCGCCGTCCGGATTCATCAGGGAAAGCACTGCGACGGCGATGATGTTGTAGATGGGCACACAGCCCAGCATCATCAGCGTGCCGACCGATCCGTCCCTGTAGATGTTCTCGATATAGGCCATACCGAGCAGGGAGGCGCTGCCCCGGTACGCGCCCTGTACGAACTCTCCGCGGACCGACCGTTCACGGAACAGAAAGGAAACAGCCAGTGCAATCCCGGCGGACAACAGCGTCGCGGCGAAGCAGAACAGCACGTATCCCCCGTCCCACAGCTTCCGGATGTTCACGCCGTACAGCTCGGCGAATAAATTGACCGGCAGGGCCACCTTGAAGACGAAGGTATTCATCGACGCGGCAAAACGCGCGCTGATGAGCCCGGACCGGCGCATCATGCATCCCAGCACCATGAGAAGAAAAACCGGCACCGTCGCGTTGAGACTGAACATCAGGTCCTTCATGAAAGCAAATCTCTCCTCTTCGATCTCCCGGATTCCGGAAGAAGCATCTGCTCCGGGCCGCTCCGCTCTCCGCCGCACGCCCTCTCCGCGGCTGCTTCACCCGGACCGTTTCATGTCCCGGGCCCTCATACGCCGGTCCGGTCCGAACCCTTATACCGCGCCGATTTCCGCCGCGAAAATCGTCTCCGCGATATGGAAATACAGGATCAGCGAGCAGGCGTCCACGATGGTCGTGATGAACGGCGTCGCCATAATCGCCGGATCCAGATGGATCAGCTTCGCGAACAGCGGCAGAACCGCTCCCACCAGCTTCGCCATGATGATCGCTCCGAACAGGGCCACCGAGACGACGAGTGCATAGCGGAACGCATAGGGATCCGGATGCTTCGCGAACACGCCGTACATCAGAATAATCCGGGCGCCGTTGACGGCCCCGAGAATCAGCCCCACGATCGCGGCGACCCGGAGTTCCTTCCAGATTACCCTTCCCATATCCCGGACGGTCACTTCTCCCAGCGCCAGTCCGCGCACCATCAGCGTACAGACCTGATTGCCGCAGTTGCCCGGCGTATCCATCAGCATCGGCATGAAGGAAACCAGCAGCGGGATCGCGTTGAAGGCCGCCTCGTAGTGCTCCGTCACCATGCCCGTGAACGTAGCGGACAGCATCAGGATCAGCAGCCAGGGAATCCGCTGCTTCGCGTGCTGCCATACGCTGGTTCCGAAATAGCTTGCCGTCTGGTCCTCCGGGATGATCGCGGCCATCTTCTGCATGTCCTCGGTGGACTCGTCCACCAGGACGTCCACCGCATCGTCAATCGTGACGATTCCGACCAGCATGCCCTCATCATCCACGACCGGCATCGCGTTGAAGTCGTACTTCGCGAGCTGATGCGCCACATACTCCTGGTCGTCCGTCACCTTGACGCAGACCAGATTCTCGTCCATCAGATCACGGATCGGCGTGTCCGGATCATTGAGCAGCAGATCGCGGGCGCTGACGACGCCCTTCAGCCGGTTTTTGTCCACCACATAGCCGGTATACACCGTCTCGGCGTCCGGTCCCTGCTTCCGGATTTCCTCCAGCGCCTGACGGACGGTGAGGTTCTCCCGGAACCGGATGTACTCGGGCGTCATGATTGAGCCGGCCGAATACTCGGGATAATGCAGCAGCTTGTTCAGCGAATCCCTTGTCTTCTTTGACGACTTCGCCAGCACACGCTTCACCACGCTGGCAGGCATATCCTCCAGCATGTCGGCCGCGTCGTCCAGACTGATCTCCTCGATCGTATTGACGATCTCGGCGTCGGAGAACCCTTCCACCAGCTCCGACCGGGCGTCGTCCGACATAAACGTAAACGCCTCGGTCGCCGCGTCCTTTCGCAGCAGCCGGAACACCACCAGCCGGTTGTTCTCATCAAGTTCTTCCAGCACGGACGCGAGATCGGCCGGATGCATGTCGCTGGTCGCGTCGCGCAGCTCCTTGTATTTTTTCTTCATAAGCAGGCCGAGAATCTGCTGCTTCAGCCGTCTCGTCCTCTCGAAGTCCTCAGCCTCATGCTCATGGCTGTTCTGCTGTTCTGTCTCCGCCGGGGCGGCCAGCCCCGACTCCCGTTCCTTCTCTCTGTCGCTCATCGGACTCCCTCTCTTCTTCCGCCGGGACGGATCGGCTCCGCCCGGCGTGCGTCTTTATGAACATGCAGTCGGCCGGCCTGTTCCCGGCCGAATGACCGCCTCTGTCTTTCGATCCGCGTCATGCGGCTGACCTGCAGACACAAAACGCGGTCCCATGCACGGCGAATACCGCCGGCAGGGACCGCGCTTCCGTATGCGAAGAGGGAACCGCGCGTCATCACGCGCGGAAAAATCTTCTGACAGAGAAAGCGGCGGACTGACCCCCGCGGCGGCAGCTGCATCGTCGATCATGGTCCGTATCCATACCGCTGTCACCTCGCTTTCCTGTCCAGTCTTCAGTACCCGGCCTCCCGGCTGATAATGCAGCCCGCGGCCGGTCGTTCATGCGCCTCACCCGCAAAGCACTCCGGCGCCCGCCGGACTGCCTCGTGAGGAAGCTTACGCCAACTCCTTTGCCAGCGCAGCGATCTCCGCCCTGTTCGCGTCGCTGAGCGCAGACCGGATCGTCACGCAGTGCTCCGCGAAGGTAAGGCCGCAGCACTTCCCGAGAAGGCAGGTCATCACCTTTTTCGCCATCGGCGCCCAGCTCCCGTTCTCGATCATCGCGATCTTCCGGTTCCGGAAATTCCGCTCCGTCAGACGCTCGATGAAATCGCGCATAAACGGATAAATATCCGCGTTGTAAGTCGTCGTCGCGAGTACAAGGCGATCCGTGCGGAATGCGTAGGACACAGCCTCCGTCATGTCGTCCCGGCAAAGGTCAAAGAGGAATACCTTTGTCCCGGCCGCCTCCAGTTCCTTTTTGAGAAGCATCACCGCTTCCTTCGTGTGGCCGTAGACGGAGGTGTACGCCAGCGTCACGGCGGAGAGCTCCGGCGTGTACGAGGACCACTTGTTATAGAGATCGAGGTAATGGGAGAGGTCTCCCTCAAGCACCGGACCGTGAAGGGAGCAGATCGTCCGAATGTCCAGTCCGGACGCCGCCTTCAGCAGATTCTGTACCTGCATGCCGTACTTGCCGACGATCCCGATATAGTAGCGGGCTGCCTCGTCGTCCCAGCCTTCTTCCCCTGAGTCCAGCGCGCCGAACCGGCCGAAGCCGTCAGCCGAGAACAGCACATGAGCTGTGCTGTCATAGGTCACCATCACTTCCGGCCAGTGTACCATCGGTGCGAACACAAAGGTCAGCACATGACGTCCCAGCGTCAGCGTATCCCCGTTCTTCACCAGAAGCCGCTTCATGTTCTCCGGCAGGCGGAAGAACTGGTCCATCATCGCGAAGGTCTTCGCATTGCCCACCACCGTGGCATCCGGATATGTCTCCAGAAAATGAAGAATATTCGCGGAGTGATCCGGTTCCATATGCTGTACGATCAGATAATCCGGTTTCCGTCCGCCAAGCTCGCCGGCGAGTTTTTTCAGCCACTCGTCCGTGAAGTGGATGTCCACCGTATCCATCACCGCGGTCTTTTCGTCCATGATCAGGTAGGAATTATAGGACATTCCGTGCGGCACCGGGTACTGGGCCTCAAACAGATCCACCTGATGGTCATTGACGCCGATATATCGGATATCTTCTGTCATTGCTGTCTCCTTCCGGGGCCGGCTGCTCCGGCCGTCCGGATTCACTATATTATAGAAACGCATCTGAGTCAAAGCTTTTCCATCGCCTGAAGACGAAAAGGGACCCGGCATCGCCGGATCCCCATCCTGTCTTTCAGCGGGATCTGCCCGCTTTCATCCAGCCGCTTATTTTCCGGACGCCGGGATCAGATGGCCCGCTTCCAGAGCCGGCCGAAGTGCCAGATACAGCACCGCCGCGCAGACCGTCGAAAGCAGCGAATTGACCAGCGTCACGCCGGCCGCAATCTTCACCGCGTAGTTCACGAACTGCACCGGCTGTCCGAAGATGAAACGGTCCCGGAAGTACCCGATCACCGGATCCGTCACCACATTGACAAGAAGGCCGCTGAGCGCGCTGACGATGACGGCCGTCAGGTACTTTTTCCTCGGCGTCTGCTTCGCTCTGAGCGACCGCAGATGGAAGCCACGGTGCGCCGTCAGTCCGCAGACGATGCCGATGATGAATTTCAGGATGAAGGTGCTGACCGCATACCCCGGATCGCCGGCCAGAATATCCGCCATCGAAAGACCGATCGCGCCGGCAAGTCCGCCGGAGACGCCGTCCAGCAGCATCGCGGTCAGCGCGGTGAAGGTATTGCCGAGGTGAAAGGACGAGCCGGTTCCGAAGACGTTCGGGACACGGAAAAACTCATACGCGATAAAACTGAGCGCCGCCGATACGCCGATGAAGGCGATTCTCTGCGCGGTCCAGGCGCGGCTCTTTCCCGCGTCCGTAACGGCTGCCGTAGACTGTGACATACTGTTTCCTCCTTCTGAATCGCTGCGCCGGTCATTTTCCTCGTAATCCTACAAAAATGATTGGCTTTCACAGGTTTTCTTCATTATAGTCGAATCTGGTTCTATGTATATAGCCAGTTTTGCGATATTTTATATGACCACATTCAGAGACATACATGCTGCAGGACGCGACGGAGCCGGACAGGAGGAGGTAATGAGCCGTCTCTTCCGCCGCCGTGCGAACTGTCCGGCACAGTTCTTTTCAAAAGCACGGCAGCGCAAAGGGGCCGGTCCGCCTCCGGACCGGCCCCTTGTCCTGAATCAAAAGGGCGTCTTCGTCTCTCTGCGCTTCGATGCCGTCAGATGCCGCTGGCTCCGTAGTTGCTCAGCACGCGGGCCGAAGGATCATTGACATTGCATCCCGGCCAGCTCCGGTTCGGCATCCAGAAGGTCGGGATCATCTCCGCCTGCCCCGGATAATACTGCTCGAAGAGCTCGCGGTAGAGAAGGGATTCTTTGGTAAACGGCGTCGCGAACACGTATTTTTTCCGCTTTTCCTCAAATTCCTCATCCGTGTACTGCTCTTCCGCGTAGGCGCGGAGGTCGTCCACCATCGAATGTCCGACCGCGTCCGAGAACGCGGCCTTTTCTCTCATCAGAAGGTCACGGGGCAGCCATTCGCCGTTCTCAAAAGCGTGCCGCAGCAGATACTTGCCCTTGCCGTAGACATTCATTTTGACGGACGGATCGAGTCTCATTACATAGGAGACAAAATCCAGATCGCCGAATGGCACGCGCGCCTCCATGGAATGAACGGAAATACACCGGTCGGCGCGGAGTACGTCATACACGTTCAGCTCACGCACCCGTTTTTCCGCTTCCGCCTGAAACTCCGCCGCCGACGGAGCAAAATCCGTGTACTTGTATCCGAACAGCTCGTCGGACACCTCGCCGGTGAGCAGCACCCTCACATCGGTATGCTGATGGATGTACTCGCAGCACAGGTACATCCCCATGCTGGCGCGGATCGTCGTAATGTCGTACGTTCCCAGCGCGGCGATGACCTTCGGAAGATTGCGGATCACGTCGTCTCTCGAGATGATGACGGCCGTGTGATCCGCGCCGAGATAGTCCGCCGCCTCCTTCGCATATTTGAGGTCAATGGCATCCACATCCATCCCGATCGCGAATGTCCGGATCGGGCGGGCGAGAAGACGTGCCGAGATCGCGCATACAAGCGAGGAGTCGAGTCCTCCGGACAGCAGGAAGCCGACCGGCGCGTCCGCATCCAGCCGCTTGTCCACCGCACGGATCAGAAGCTTCCGGATCTCCGCGGAGGCTTCATCCGCCGTCGCATGGATGACCTCCGTCGGCGCTCCGCCGCGTCCGCTTACGCAGGCATCATCCGTCGGATCGAACCGGCTGCCGTCCGGCGCCTGTTCTTCAAACGTCTTTCTTCCTTTGTAAATCTCCGCGTACCGCGTGAAGACACCGTCCTTCCAGTAGCAGCCCGGAGGGAATGGCATCACCCGGCTGCAGAGTCCCACCAGATTCTTCGCTTCCGAGGCGAAGACAATGGAGCCGTCCTCCAGATAGCCGTAATGCAGCGGCCGGATGCCGATCGGATCGCGGGCCGCGATAAAGGAACGGGTCTTCGAGTCATAGATCACCATCGCAAACTCGGCGTCCAGCATGGAGAACATCCCCACTCCGTACTTGTGGTAAAGCGGCAGGATGATCTCACAGTCCGAGCTGCTGCGGAACATGCAGCCGTCCTCGATCAGTTCCCGGCGAAGTACCCGGAAACCGTAAAGTTCGCCGTTGCACACCACCATATCTCCGTCCAGATGAAACGGCTGCATGCCCTCCTCCGTGAGGCCCATGATGGCCAGACGTTGAAAGCCGAGCCAGCCGTCGCCTGCTTCTTCGAAACGCATGGCGTCCGGTCCTCTGGATGTGGTCTTGAGAAACGCTTCCTTCGCACGATTAAGCGCGGTACTCCTCCTTGTAAAACCCATAATCGAACACATCTGACGCCCTCCTCTCCGCCCGAAAAAGCAAAAGACAGCAAGCCATGCCTCTGCGCATGAACCTGCTGTCCCACATCGGACTCATTTTTCATTTTCCGGGCAGCACGGCCTGAAATGCGGATGCATTCTCCAAAACCGAAGCGTCCCGTTTGCTGACTCATGCTATCACCGGCTTTCCTGTATGTCAATCGGTCGCGGATGAATCCGATTGTTCAAAAACACGGACAGTGTTTTTTATTTACACCGTTCCGGAATCGAGGTATGCTGGTGTATGTTTTTGTTTCGATGAGAGAGAGCCTGTTGAAATGGCGGGCGGACATCTTATAATAGAAGCATCCTGAAACAACGGTCAGACGAAAGGAGTGAACCAATGGCAACCAAATATGTCTTTGTGACAGGAGGCGTCGTCTCCGGTCTCGGCAAGGGAATCACGGCCGCTTCCCTCGGCCGTCTGCTGAAGGCGCGGGGCTACAGCGTCACCATGCAGAAGCTGGATCCGTACATCAACATTGATCCCGGAACCATGAACCCGATCCAGCACGGCGAGGTCTATGTCACGGAAGACGGTATTGAGACGGATCTTGATCTCGGTCATTACGAACGTTTCATCGACGAAAACCTCGGCATCAACGCCAACGTCACCACCGGCAAGATCTACTGGTCCGTTCTGCAGAAGGAGCGTCACGGCGATTACGGCGGCGGCACGGTGCAGGTCATCCCGCATATCACCAACGAGATCAAGAGCCGCTTCTACAGCAGCACGGACGACGATGCCACTCATATCGCGATCATCGAAGTGGGCGGCACCGTGGGGGATATCGAGTCCCAGCCGTTCCTCGAGGCGATCCGGCAGTTCCAGCAGGAGATCGGACATGACAACGCCTGCCTGATGCTGGTCTCTCTGCTGCCCTATCTGCGCTGCTCACGTGAGATGAAGACGAAACCGACCCAGATGGCCGTCAAGTCCATGCAGTCCATGGGACTTCAGCCGGACGTGATCATCTGCCGGTCTGAGGTCGAGCTCTCTTCTTCCATCCGGAAGAAGATCGCGCTCTTCTGCAACGTGCCAGAGGCCCATGTGCTCCAGAATCTCGACGTGGACTATCTCTACGAGGCGCCTCTGATGCTCGAGAACGAGCATATCGCCGATGTGGTTCTTCAGGCTCTCCACCTCCCGGATCCGGAACCGGATCTCACGGAGTGGAAGGAGATGGTCGCACGGCTCCGCCACCCGAAGACCGAGGTCACGGTCGCGCTCGTCGGGAAGTACACCGCACTCCATGACGCCTACTTAAGCGTCGTCGAGTCTCTGAAGCACGGCGGCATCTACAATTTCGCCGATGTCCACATCAAGTGGATTGAGTCCGAGGACGTAACGCCCGAGACGGTTCAGCTTCTGCTGAAGGACGTGGACGGCGTACTGGTCCCGGGCGGATTCGGCGACCGCGGCATCGAGGGTATGATCTGCGCCATCGAGTACGCCCGGAAGAACGGCCTTCCGTATCTTGGGCTCTGCCTCGGCATGCAGCTGGCGATCGTCGAGTTCGCGCGGCATGTAGCGGGCCTCCCGGAGGCGGACAGCATTGAGTTCAATGATCACACGCCTGATCCCGTCATCGCACTGATGCCGGACCAGAACGATGTGGAGGATATCGGAGGCACGCTCCGTCTCGGATCCTATCCCTGCCATCTGACAGAAGGATCTCTGGCTGAGCATCTCTACGGCAAGACGGAGATCACGGAACGCCACCGTCACCGCTACGAGGTCAACAACGCTTACCGTGAGAAGCTCGCATCTGCCGGCCTCGTCTTTTCCGGCCAGTCGCCGGACGGTCATATCGTGGAGATGTGCGAGCTGCCTTCCCATCCGTTCTTCATCGCCACACAGGCCCACCCGGAATTCAAGTCCCGTCCGAACCGTCCGCATCCGCTGTTCCGCGGTTTCGTCGAGGCCGCGCTGAAGCACCGGGACACGCGCGGGTAAGCGGCGCTCCCCTTCCGGGTACCGGAAAAAGTGCAAGGCGCAAAGTCAAAACAGTTGACTTGAAATACGCGGTCAGCTTATAATCGGTCGCATAAAAGAGCGAGGGTGCTCCTGAATGGGAGAGCCTCGCTCTTTTTTCATCATTGTCACGGCAGAACAAACCATCATCATTTCCTGTCTGCGAAAAGAAGGGAGAAAGAGTACGCATATGAGTTACACGAAAGAGGACATCCTCCGGATGGCCAAGGAAGACGATGTGGAGTTTATCCGCATGCAGTTCACGGACATCTTCGGCCAGCTGAAAAACGTGGCGATCACGGCTTCTCAGCTCGAGAAGGCGGTCAACAACCAGATCATGATCGACGGCAGCTCCATCGAGGGCTTCGCCCGCATCTATGAGTCGGATCAGTACCTGTATCCGGATCTGGACAGCTGGTGCGTCCTTCCCTGGCGTCCGCAGCACGGCAAGGTCGCGAGACTGATCTGCGACGTCTACAACCCGGACGGCACGCCGTTCGCCGGCGATCCCCGCTTTGTTCTGAAGCGTGAAATCGAGCATACAGCCGCTCTCGGCTATGAATTCAATGTTGGTCCGGAATGCGAATTCTTCCTCTTCTCCACCGACGAGGAAGGTCGGCCGACCACGGAAACCGCTGACGAGGCGGGCTATTTCGATCTCGCGCCGATTGATCATGGCTCTGACACGCGCCGGGAGATCTGCATGAACCTCGAGCGGATGGGCTATGAGATCGAAGCCTCTCACCATGAAGTGGCGCGCGGACAGCACGAGATCGACTTCAAGTACGGTGCCGCCCTGCCCACCGCAGACAAGATCATGACTTTCAAGCTGGCAGTGAAAGTGCTGGCCCAGCGCAACGGCCTGCACGCCACCTTTATGCCGAAGCCGCTCTTCGGCGTCAACGGATCGGGCATGCACATCAACATGTCCCTCTTCAAAAACGGACGGAATATTTTCTATCAGGAAGACGGCTCGCTTAAGCTGAGCACCGAGGCGTACAGCTTCATCGCCGGGATTCTCGCCCATGTAAAGGGACTCGCCGCTCTGACAAACCCGCTGGTCAACTCCTACAAGCGTCTGGTTCCCGGCTATGAGGCTCCGTGCTATCTCGCCTGGTCCGCCTCGAACCGCTCCGCGCTGATCCGGATTCCGGCCGCCAGAGGTCAGGCGACACGGATCGAGCTCCGCTGCCCGGATCCGTCCTGCAATCCGTATCTCGCGCTGGCCGGCTGCCTCGCGGCGGGTCTCGACGGTATCGAAAAAGGAATGACGCCGCCGGCAGAAATCTCGGACAACATCTTCGCGATGAGCGAGGCTGTGAGAAAGCAGAACGGCATCGACTCCCTTCCGGGATCCCTTCAGGAAGCCATCGGCGAGCTGGAGCGCGACGAGCTTCTCGTGAAGGTACTCGGAGAGCATATCTTCACGCAGTACGTTTCCGGCAAAAAGGCTGAATGGGACGAGTACCGCACGCAGGTCAGCACCTGGGAGCTGAAGCGGTACATGAAGATGTATTGATCACCGGACAAAGGAGTCAGGCTTATGGTACGGACAATCGTTGCTATCGCGGATGACGCCCTGCGTGATTCGATTATACGAATTCTGCGCCGGAGCGGCATCGAGGTCCGGATCAGCTGCCGCTCCGGTCAGGAAACCGTGCGGGCCGTCCGGCGGATGGACGGCGGCGTCGTCATCTGTTCCGCCCGCCTCACCGACATGACCGCCGATGAGCTGGCGGATACACTGGGGCGGAGCGCCCTGTTTCTTGTGCTCGCCCGCCCTTCCGAGCTGGATTACTGTGAGAACGAGGCTCTCTTCCGCGTGCCTCTCCCTGTACATTCCGGAGAGCTGATCGGAGGCGTACGGATCCTGATGCAGCTGGACGATCACGTCACTCAGGCCCGCATACCGAAACGTTCCGATGAGGAGAAGGAGCTGATCACCCAGGCCAAGGAGATCCTCATGGAGAAGAACGACATGACCGAGGATCAGGCGTACCGCTTCATTCAGAAGAGAAGCATGGAGACCTCGACGCCTATGCCGGATGTGGCGAAGATGATTCTGACCGCACTGAGCTGACGGCCGGAAAGACGCGGAGGATCCGCCTGGGACAGCCTTGTTCCGGCATTCCTGTTCCGCCGCAGGATACTGAACCGAACCCGCACCGCGCGCCCGATTGGGCGCGCGGTCTTTTTATGCCGCGAAAACATCCGGACTATGGTATAATGTTGATCGTACGCCTTCCCGGACTGACCGGGAAACGTGCCGGATCATCACAGCTTCTGGAGGAAGAGCCCATGGATACAATCGCCGTTCTGATTCCCTGCTGCAACGAGGAACAGACCATCGGAAAGGTCGTCCGGGATGCCAGGGCCGCCCTCCCGGAGGCGGCTGTCTATGTCTACGACAACAATTCCACCGACCGGACAGCCGAACGGGCCGCCGAAGCCGGCGCCGTCGTGCGCAGCGAACCGATGCAGGGAAAGGGAAACGTGATCCGCCGGATGTTCCGTGAAATTGACGCCTGCTGCTATATCATGGTGGACGGAGACGACACATATCCGATGGACAGCGCACCGGAAATGGCCGACCTTGTGCTTCACCGCAATGCGGACATGGTAGTCGGCGACCGTCTCTCTTCCACCTACTTCACGGAAAACCGCCGGCCGTTTCACAATTTCGGCAACTCACTGGTACGGAGCACCATCAACCGACTCTTCAACTGTGACGTGAAGGACATCATGACAGGCTTCCGCGCCTTCAGCTATGACTTTGTGAAGACCTGCCCCGTGCTCTCGCAGGGATTCGAGATCGAGACGGAGATGACGATTCACGCGGTCTGTCACCGCATGCAGGTGGACAATGTCGTCGTCAGCTACCGGGACCGGCCCGCGGGAAGCTCCTCCAAGCTCAGCACGATTCCGGACGGCCTCCGGGTTCTCAGAACGATCGTTTCCCTCTATCGAAACTACCGTCCGCTCGGCTTCTTCGGTTTTTTTTCGCTGATTCTTCTCGTACTCGCGGCCGGCTTTTTCATCCCGGTTTTTCTCGACTACCTCGCGACCGGACTCGTCGCCCGCTTTCCGACGCTGATCGCCTGCGGCTTTGCGGCGATCGCCGCGCTGCTTTCCTTTTTTGCCGGGCTGATCCTCTCCAATCAGGAAAAAAACGAGCGCCGTCACTTCGAGCTGTTCCGAAATCTGATACACAGGACCCGCGGGTCACTGCCGGCTGATGCAGCCGGAGAGACGCCCGGATCAGACAATTGAAAGCCGACGACCCGCCGGCGGATGGATTCCGTTTTCTGACAGAGCAGGCATCCGCCGGTCCGCACCGCAACGGAGGAATACCATGCTGTTTGGAATGACGTATTACCAGATCTGCGCCTACTTTCTGATTTACTCCTTCGCCGGATGGATCGTCGAAGTCATGTTCTTTGCCGTCAGTCTCGGCAAAGTCGTGAACCGGGGATTTCTTAACGGTCCCGTCTGTCCTGTCTATGGCTTCGGCATGCTCGCCGTTCTGTCCGCGGGCCATGCGGCCGAAGGAGCCGCCTCACGGCTCGGTTTTTCCTTCACCATGCAGGGTGGCGGCTGGACCGACACGCTTCTTCTCTTTCTCGGCGGCATGCTGCTGACCACGCTGGTGGAGCTGGCGGCCGGCTGGGCGCTTGATCACCTCTTTCACGCCCGGTGGTGGGACTACCGGGATCGGCCTCTGAACTTTCACGGCTATATCTGTCTCGAATTCAGCATCATCTGGGGCATTGCGGTCGTCATCGTCGTCCGCGTCCTTCATCCTCTGATCAGCCGGAAGACGGTCAGCGTCGTACCCGAAACCTGCGGATGGCCGATCATGGCGGTTCTTTATGCCCTCTACCTGGCGGATCTGATTCTGACCGTGCTCACCGTCGTCGGCTTCAACCGGAAACTGGCCGAGCTTGACCGGCTGCGTGCCTCGATCCGCTCGATCAGTGACAAGCTCAGCGCCACGATCGCCGACACGACGATCTCGACCGCTCAGCATGTCCAGAATGGTCAGGTTCAGGCAGCGCTGGGCCGTGCGGAGCTGCGCGACGCGGTTCAGGAAAAATCAGAGCAGATGGCCGCCGGATTCAACACCCGGAAAGAGGCTGTGGCCGCGGAGTTCAGCGCCCGGAAAGACTCGGTCGCCTCCGGACTCGCCGCACAGCGTGACGCGCTGACGGAAAGCTATCGCGCAGCCCGTCAGAAGCTGACGGAAGCCACTCATTTCGGTTCCGGCCGTCTGATGAAAGCTTTCCCGAATATGGTTCATGAACAGTACGATGACCTTCTGAAAGAAGTGGAGGCGCAGCTGAACCGATATACCAAAAAACGGCGGAACCGCGGACACAATGCCCCGGACGCCGGAAAAACCGACCGTCCGCAGTAACTTCCGGCCATCCGTTCCGCTTCCGGCCGGACGGTTCTGGTCATCCGCTGCATTTTGCTGTACAATGACGAAAAGCAGATAAAGAAGGCAGAAAAAACGCATCGGACCGCTTATGAGAAAGGATTATGATGAAAATTCTAGTTGTCTACTATTCTCTTGAGGGAAACACGGATTATATCGCTCAGATGATCGCACGCAAATGCGGCGCGGTTCTGGAGAGGCTCAGGCCGGAAAACGAACCGCCGAAGAATGCGCTTCGCTACATCATCGGCGGCAGGGAGGCCATCCGCAACGAAAAGGCGCGTCTCAACACAACCGTTTACGATCCGGAAGCGTATGACATGATTGTGGTGGGCTCTCCTGTCTGGGCGGGAAGGATGACGCCGGCTGTCAGGGAATATCTCGTCAGCCACCCGTTCGAGGGGAAGAAGACGGCTATCTTTGCGTGCTCGGCGAGCGGGAAGGCAGACCGCACCATCGACGGCATCCGCACGCTGATGGCCGGCAACGAAGTCATCGGAACCGCCAGCTTTCGTCATCCGCTCCGCTACAGCAACAAGGCGGAGATTCAGGTAAACCGTTTTCTGGAAGAGACCGGACTGGCCGCCGCACAGAAGAAATGAGGCTCCGGGTCAGTCCGGCAGGCGGCTCTCCGCCCGTCAGACTGACTCCAGTTGCTTCAGTGGTCCCGCTTCGGGTTACTGCAGATCGGACGCCCGTCAGACTGACTCCAGTTTTTTCAGTGCTTCCCATACCC
This sequence comes from Chordicoccus furentiruminis, assembly GCF_019355395.1. Classification (GTDB taxonomy): domain Bacteria; phylum Bacillota; class Clostridia; order Lachnospirales; family Lachnospiraceae; genus Chordicoccus; species Chordicoccus furentiruminis. Next base: position 2,747,653 of record NZ_CP048829.1, on the reverse strand, counting down.
GGTGCAGCGGCAGTCCCATCACATTGTAGAAATCACCGTCGATCCCGCTGATAAAAGCAGCGAACGGTCCCTGTATCCCGTAGGCGCCGGCTTTATCCATCGGTTCCCCGCTCTCCGCGTACAGAAGAATCTCCTCTTCTGTCATCGGCGCGACGTGCACCGCCGTTTCCTCCACGAAACGGATTTTCTTTCTCTCCTTCTTTCCGCCGCAGCGAATCACGGAGACACCGGTGAGAACCTGATGCGTATGTCCTGCCAGCATCCCGATCATCCGGGCAGCCTCCTCATGAGTCGCCGGCTTTCCGAGCATACGCCCGCCGGCCGTCACCATTGTGTCAGCCCCGATCACCGTCTCCCCGTGTGAGAAACGCCGTGCAATTTCCTCCGCCTTGTGATCCGCCAGACTCTGCACCAGCCGGCGGGGTTCCGTTTCCGTCCGCTCCTCAGGCAGTTCACTCGGGATGATGATCGGCTCGATTCCGATCTGTCTCATCAGTTCCTGCCTGCGCGGCGACGCGGACGCGAGGATAACGGACGGAAGCCTTCTCGAGGAAATCAGGCGGTCCTCCGCATCGTAGCGGAGCTCCAGGTGAAAAAAGGGTTCGTCCGTCAGAAGATAGTCAAGAAAGATCCGGTCGCCCTCCCACAGGTTCAGACGGTAAACCTCCCGCTTCGGCACCCAGCGGAGCACGCCCTCGTCACACTCATGCATCTCACCGGAAAACGAATCCGAGGTGTAGAGGTACATCGCCTCGTCTTCCCACCGTTCGCTGAGAAAATCCACCACGCCGCGAAGCTTCACGCCGCCCAGCGTAAGGCCGGTTTCCTCCTTCGTCTCTCTCCGGATGCACTGCTCGGGCGTCTCCCCTTTTTCGACATGCCCGCCGACACCGATCCATTTTCCCTCGTTGAGATCGTTCTCCTTGCGAATCCGGTGCAGCATCAGATACTGGTCATTCTGTTCAATATAACAAAGTGTCGTCAGTGTCATGTCGTTCCTCTCCTTCGTCATCCCGGGTATTCCGTTCCGTCCCGTTCCCTGCGCTTCCCCGCCGGATCAGTTTTTCCTTTTCGGCCCGGCTGAGGCGCTTGATGCCGGCCTCCCTCGCCATCGCTTCATGCTGTGTGGCAAATGTCTCGAAATAGACCAGTGTCACCGGTCTTCTGGAACGCGTATACCGGGCGCCGGCCCCGCTGTTGTGTGTTCGTACCCGGTGTTCCAGATCATTCGTCCAGCCGGTATAGAGCGTCCCGTCCGCGCAGCGGAGAATGTAGGTATAGCAGGCTCTGCCGGTTTCTTCTCCGCTCAACGGAGCACCCCCTTCTGATGAAGGTACTTCAGCGCGAACGGGCAGCTGGCCGTTATCCTGCCTCCCTGCTCCCGGATCCGTTTCACCGCAGCGTCCACAAGCTGCGCGGGCAGATCCGATCCGATCAGTTCTTCCGCCGTATAGGTCCGCTCGATGTCAAATACACCCGGCTGCTTCTCGGGGAACATCACTTCTCCGAGAATTCTCCCTTCTCCGCTCCTGATGTAGATACTGTGGTCCAGAATATTCCATTCCATCGTTCTCTCCCTTCACCCCGCGCGGGCATGCCGGATTCTGCAACGGCCCGCGTCAGTTCACGATCCTGCCGGGCCATGCCTTCAGCCGCCGGCCGTCTCTTCTTCGCGCAGATACGGGATCCTCCTCTCACGCACAAAGGAGGGGAAGGATTTCTCCTTCCCCTCCAGCCTTTCCTGTCGTCCGCCCACTGCACAGAAGGCACCCGAGCCGCTTCAGGAATGGATATGCCTCATGCTTTCTTAAGATAACTCGAGGACACCCAGCCCTTCTCACCATTGTAGCTGATGTAAGACCAGCCGTTCTGCGTCTTCAGAACCTGTACATACTCATTCTTGTCGATGCCGTCGAGGTAGCTGTACTTCCGGCCCGGGCCGCTCCGCAGCGCCACGCCCGCCGTCGTCTTCTTCTTTGTTCCGGAGGAAACCGTCGTTGACGCCGATCCGGAAGAGGATGTTCTGCCGGCGGAAAGATAGCTTCCGGAAATATAGCCGATCCGGCCGTTGTACTTGCACTGCCACCAGCCGTTCACCTTTTTATAGCAGATCACCTTGCCGCCCTTCGGCACCGTCAGAATTCTCTTGTAGCTCGTTGCCGGCCCCTTGCGCATATTCACGCCGCTCTTCGCGTAGAGTGTCTTCGCGTCGGTCGTGAAATATCCGGCCTCGATATAGCCGATCCGGCCGTAGCTCGATACTTTGTACCATCTGCCGGAAGATGTCTTTCCGAGAATCACGACGCGTTTTCCGGATTTGATCGTCAGGAGCACCTTCGCGTTGGAGGACGCGCTCTTCCGCATCCGGATCGAAGCGGCCATCACTCTTGTGGTCATCCACTTGTTCTTCGCGACCGTATTGATGTCCTTCACGTAATTACTGGAGCAGTAACCGGTCTTTCCATTGTAGTACACGTGATACCAGCCGCCGGCTGCGCCCTTGATATAGACGGTATAACCGCGGGGAATCGTCGTCAGACGGCTCGCGCTTTTGCTCGCCTTCGACCGCATGTTGACGCCCGTGGTCGTCACGCCTTCGCTCCCGGCCTTCAGCGTCGCCGCACTGACCGAAACAGCGCCCGTGACAAGCATCACAAGACACGCTGCCAGAATCAGCAGCATCCTTCCCTTCACCTTTTTCATTTCACACCTCCATCATGCTTCATGGTACTTATATTCTCATTATAGCATGCGTACATAGCTGCTGTCATTATCGATAACTGCCAAAAAGGCCGGACGGCACGGCCGCCCGGTCTTTCTCTCATCATGATGTCCGTCTTACGCGATCCCCTTGAACTGATAGCCCGCGTCCTCGACCGCTTTGCGGACCGCCGATTCCTCCACCGGTTTGGTGAGTGTCATCTCGGCAGTGCCGCTGTCCTTCGAGACGACCGCGCTTTCAACGCCGTCCAGCGCCTCCAGTGCCTGCTTCACATGCATCTCGCAGTGTCCGCACATCATGCCTTCGATTTTTGCCGTTTCCTTCATTTCTGAATCCTCCTTTGCGTATACCTCCGCTTTTGAAGCGGACTTCTTATATAAATTCTCCGCGGCCGCCGTCTGATCCGGGACGGAAACCGGCGGCAGTGCCCTCTTCCTCATCGGATGATCGTGGGACGCGTCGCGGAGCCGGAACAGGTTCAGCCGGAGCGCGTTCATGCAGACCGTGAAGCTGGAGAGTGACATCGCCGCCGCGCCCCACATCGGGCTGATCGTCAGATGCGGGTAAAGACCGGCCGCCACAGGAATCAGGACTGCATTATAGGCAAACGCCCAGAACAGATTTTCGTGGATGTTGCGCAGCGTCGCCCGGCTGAGACGGATCGCCGCGGACACATCGGACAGTCTGGAATTCATCAGAACAATGTCCGCCGAATCAATCGCCACGTCCGTCCCGGCTCCGATCGCGATGCCGGTGTCCGCCCGGGTCAGCGCCGGCGCGTCGTTGATACCGTCGCCGACCATCGCCACGCGCCCCCTTTTCTGCAGGGCGCGGATCACAGCCTCCTTGCCGTCCGGAAGCACGCCCGCAATGACGCGGTCCACCCCGGCCTGCTTCCCGATCGCCTGCGCGGTCCGCTCGTTGTCACCGGTCAGCATGACAACCTCGATGCCCATCCGCTGCATTTCCTTCACGGCCTGCGCCGAATCGTCCTTGATCACGTCCGCGACCGCGATCATCCCGATCAGCTTTCCGTCCTGCTCAAAGTAAAGCGGCGTCTTTCCGCTTCCGGCCAGCGCCTCCGCCTCTGCCCGCATTCTGTCCGGAACCTCTGTCAGGGCAGAGATGAAGGCCGCCGATCCGCCGTGCAGCAGATGTCCGTCAAGCCGCCCGGCAAGACCGCTGCCCGTCAGCGCTTCGAAGTCCGTCACATCCCTCGACGGAAGCGCCATCCCGCTTCCTTTCTCGACGATGGCACGGGCCAGCGGATGCTCGCTCTTCCGTTCCAGCGCGTAGGCCGCGGTCAGAAGTTCCTTCTCCGAAACGCCGTCTGCCGGAATGATGTCCGTGACAACCGGTTTTCCGGCTGTCACCGTCCCGGTCTTGTCGAGCGCGATGATCTGGATCTTTCCGGCGTTCTCAAGCGCCTCGGAGGTCTTGAACAGAACGCCGTTCTTCGCCCCAAGTCCGTTGCCCACCATGATCGCCACCGGAGTCGCAAGCCCCAGCGCGCAGGGGCAGGAAATCACCAGTACGGTGATCGCTCTCTCCAGAGCGGCGGCAGGCGCTGCACCGGAAATCATCCATCCGGCCATCACCAGCGCTGCGATACCGATCACAGCCGGCACAAAGACACCGGAAACCTTGTCCGCGATCCGGGCGATCGGCGCCTTCGTCGCGGCGGCATCGCTCACCATCTGGATAATCTGCGAGAAAGTCGTGTCCTCACCCACCCGCGTCGCTTTCGCCCGGATAAAGCCGGACTGATTGATCGTAGCGGCGCTGACCTGATCATGCACGGTCTTGTCCACCGGAATGGATTCACCCGTCAGCGCGGATTCGTCGACGGCCGTGCTCCCTTCCACGATCACGCCGTCCACCGGAACCGACTCGCCCGGCTTCACGATGAAAATATCGCCCGGCTGTACCTCATCGATGCCGGTCTCGACCTGCCTGCCGTCCCGCTCGACGACAGCCGTCTTCGGCGCCATTTTCATCAGATTCTTCAGCGCATCCGTCGTGCGCCCCTTGGAAAGAGATTCCAGCGTCTTGCCGATCGTGATGAAAGCGGGGATCATCGCCGCCGATTCAAAATAGAGCTGATTGTGATACAGCGGCATCAAATCCGTGTTCGGCGTCCCGTTGGCTGCCATCCATGTCATTCTGAACAGGACATACAGCGACCATCCGAAGGAGACGCCGGACCCCAGGGCGACCAGCGCGTCCATGTTGGGGGCGAGATGGAGGAGCGACCTGAATCCGGAGATAAAGAAATCGCGGTTGATGAACATGACGATGAGCGCAAGCAGCATCTGCAGAATCGCCAGACCGATATGATTGTGCACAAGGAACGCCGGTACCGGCCAGCCCCACATATTGTGTCCCATCGTGACATACATAAGGATCACAAGGAACACCAGGGAAAGCTTCAGGCGCCGAATGAGTCTCGGCGTCTGACGGTCCTTCAGGGCCTCCTCCTCCGCAGCCAGCCGGCCGCTGCTTCCACTTTCTTTCGCAGGCCGCGCCATCGGCTGTGCGCCGTAGCCGGCCGCCTCGACCGCACGGACCACCGCGTCGTCCGACGCAGAACCGTTCACTGCCATCGAATTGGTCAGCAGTGAGACGGTAACGGACTGCACGCCCGGCACCTTCGCCACCGCCTTCTCGACATGCGCCTGGCACGACGCGCAGGTCATGCCGGTCACGACATACTGTTTCATCGGCAATGTTTCCTCGCTTCCTTCATTTCATCAGCTTCTGCAGCACTCCGCAGAGCTCGTCAATGGATTCGTCCTTCCCGTCCCGGATATCCCGGGCAACGCAGCCGCGGATGTGGCAGGCCAGCAGGGTCTTGTTGAAACTGTTGAGCGCGCTGGTCGCCGCGGAAACCTGAATCAGGATATCCGGACAGTAAGCATTGTTCTCCACCATCTTCTCAAGACCCCGGATCTGTCCTTCTATCCGCTTCAGCCTCAGCAGGAGAGCTCTCTGCTCCTCCGGCGTGCGGTTCTTGTGACGCCCGCTTCCGCAGCAGGCGTCCTCGGCTTCCGCCTCCGCCTCCTCCAGCGCTTTTTCATCCGTGTCAGAGGAACATGCATTCCCCGTCTCTGATCCGCACCGGCATGCGAGTGCGCGTGCCTTGTCTGTTTCTGCCATTCCGACCTCCTTATACCCCACACGGGTATCTCGTTCTGACAGGGACTATATACCCTTCAGGGGTATATGTCAACTATTTTCTTCTCAATCCGTATTGATACTGTCGATCCGGTTCATTCCGCGCCGTCAGAATTCCCGCTTTCGCCCAACACAAAAGGCCGTCTCCCGGCAGAAAACAGATCTGCCGGAGAGACGGCCTTCCGCCCGGAACCATGTTCCGATCAGAGATGTCCGCAGAAAAAGTCCTTGAGAATCCCGCCGGATTCCCGGAGCATGTTGTTCAGAAGATAAAAGCGGCGGGACGGCGCCGCGATGCCGCATACATGACGGTACCCGTTCCGCTGCGCGAGATGAACACCGCGGAAAACATGAAAGTCACTGGTCACGATCCCGACATGATCCCGCTCCCGGTCAATCATCCGGCCGCTGAAGCGTATGTTCTGAATGGTGTTTTTCGAGCGGATTTCTGTCCGGATTCTTGATCCCGCGATTCCGCGCGACACAAGATACCGTTTCATCGCCGTTCCTTCCGGCTCCGGTTCGTTCGCTCCCTTCCCTCCGGAAACAATGCAGAGAGTGTCCGGATTTTCCCGGAGGTACCCGGCAGCCGTATCGAGACGGTATCGAAGTACGACGCTCGGCCCCGACTCTCTGACCTGGGCCCCGAGCACGATCAGCACATCCAGATCATCTTCTCCTGATGAACTGAAAGAGGAAAGCACACAGCCCCAGGTCGCCGCGACCAGCGCAGCGGCAAGAACCGCGGCGGTAAGAACCGCCCGTTTCAGAAGCGGCGGCATCACGGTCCAGATACCGAAGCGGGCGAAAACGGCCGCCAGAAGGGAGATTCCCGCCAGAAAAAGCCACACGAGCCAGAAGCGGCTTCCGGACCCGGTCCGGTACACCGCGGTGCCGTAAAAAAGGAAGCATACCGCCAGCAAAATCCCGCCGGCCATCCCGATCCTCTGTCCGATCATATCGTCTTTCTCCTTTCTCCCGTTATCTTATCATAAAACCGTCACCCGCCGGACCTCATGCGCACCGCGATTTCTTCACATGCCGTCAAGCGCCGCTCCCCGCCCGGACACGAACGGAGGCGTCCGCAGTACAGACCGGCCCGGCTCCCGTGAATCACTTCCACCGGAACACGTCCGGGGCGGCGGCTGCATTTTCAGAATAACAGGCCGGAACAGCCCGTCGCCCGAAACGCTCCGTCAGCGTGGCGAAAACATTTTCTCTATGGTAGAATGGCGGCATGAAGAATCTGATCAGTGATATCAAATCCGGCCGTTTCCGTCATGTCTATCTGCTCACCGGCGAAGAAACCTACCTCCGGCTTCAGTACCGCGACCGCCTCATCGCCGCGCTGATGGGAGACGAAAACGCCATGAATCTGACGACCTTCCGCGGACGGGGCACAGACGAGAACGAGATCATCTCCCAGGGCGAGACGCTCCCCTTCTTCGCCGAACGAAGGGTCATCCGGATCGAGAACACGGGTTTCTTCACCCGCACAGCCGAACGGCTTCCGGATTACCTTGCCGAAATCCCGGACTACCTTTACCTTGTCTTCAACGAAGACGAAACCGACAGGCGGAACCGTCTGTACAAGGCGGTGGCAAAATACGGCGCGGTCGCCGAATTCAGCCGCCAGACCGACGCGACGCTGGAAAAATGGATCCTCACGATGCTGAAGCCCGCCAATCTGAGCATCCGGAAAGCGAATATGGATGAGCTTCTGACGCGGACCGGCCCGGATATGACGCATATCCGGCTGGAAGTGGACAAGCTGATCCACTACTGTATGGAAATGCATCCGGCCGCTGACGGAGCGGAATCCGCCCCTGTCGAAATCACCCGGGAAGACATCGAGGCCGTCACGACGGACCAGACAGAAAACCGGATCTTCGACATGATGAGTGCCATCACCCGCCGGCGCCGCCGGGAGGCGATGGCGCTTTACTCGGATCTGCTCGCCCTTCGCGAACCGCCGCTGCGGATTCTGATCCTCCTCGGACAGCAGTTCAACCGGCTGCTTCTGATTCATGATCTCGACAGTGAGGGAAACGGTCCACAGCAGATCGCTTCACGCGCCGGCATACCTCCCTTCGCCGTGCGCCGTTCCCTGCCTCTTGCCCGTAGCTACCCGGTCTCCCAGCTGAAGGCCGCGCTGCGCGCCTGCAACGATATGGACGCGGCGATCAAAGCCGGTACGATGCAGGACCGGCTCGCCGTGGAGCTCCTGATCATGAAGCTCTCCGCTCCGGGGGACAGACCGGATGGCGCATGACATCTCTTCCTGTCCATGCGTACGAAAGGCAAAGGCACCGTCCGTCCCGGCTGTGTTCGGAAAGTGCATATGGCTGTGAACGACGGAGAAGGCAGGATGCATATGGCTGTGAGCGGTGCAGACGGCAGGCTCCGATATGCCCGCCGCAAAAGATCCGCACCTCATGTACATGTTGATTCAGACGTCAAAAAAGGGAGCCCGCAGGCTCCTTTCTTCATACGCATTCATCCGGCGCTGTTCGAAAAGATCACTCCATCCGGTCCACAGCCGCAGACATACGGGAAATCTTTCTCGCGTTGGTATTCTTCTTGTAAATACCCTTCGCCGTCGCTCTTCCGAGCACACCCTGATAATCAGACAGAGCCGCGCTTGCCGCCGCCTTGTCGCCCGCCTCGATCGCTGCGCGCACCTTCTTGGCCGAAGTCTTCACCTCAGACCTGACCGCCTTGTTCCGTTCCGCTCTCTTCGCACTTGTCAGAATTCTCTTCTTCGCAGATTTGATGTTAGCCAAATCAATTCCCTCCAACACAATGTCTTGTCTTGTTCTCATCAGGCTCCGTCTTTAGCCATAGAGACACGGATTTTGAGGCATGGGCGGAACACACAGATGATATTCTAAGGTACTTTCTCCAATAAGTCAAGCGCCGCCGCTCCGGAAAATTTTCGAATTTCCGCTTGACACTGATCCGGTCGATTTGTATAATTACATCGTTGTCGCGGAGCAAGATCATCCGATCAGTTCTCAGGATAATCGCTCAGTGCACACAAATGGCGAGATAGCTCAGTTGGCTAGAGCACGCGGTTCATACCCGCGGTGTCGAGAGTTCAAGTCTCCCTCTCGCTACGGTCAGACCGGGAACCCCGTAGATTCGGGCGTTCCCGGTTTTTGCTTTATTTCCGGGCTTTTCTCGATTCTTTCTCTGTGGAGAAAATTCCGGTATGCCGCAATGAAAGCGGCTGTCTGAACAAAAATATGACACGAAGATGTCTCCTGCGTGCTTTGAAAGGTCTTGATTATTTCTATTAAATGCTCCCTTTCATCGTTCATGCAGGAAGAGGCCGGACCGGCCGCGCTCCCGTTCTGAGCGCCGGCCGGTCCGTTCCCTTCTCTCACTTGATTATCTGAAATACCTCACGCCTGATTCGAACACCTTCATATCCTGCTCTCCGAAGATGTTGACCGCGACGCCGTCGCCGCGGCGCTCCACATGAGCCATCTTACCGAATACACGGCCGTCCGGCGATGTGATACCCTCAATGGCGCGGTAGGAACCGTTGACGTTCCACTCCTCATCCATCGTGACGTTTCCTTCCGGATCGCAGTACTGCGTCGCGATCTGGCCGTTTGCGATCAGCTTCTCGATCCATTCATCGCTTGCGACAAAGCGGCCCTCGCCGTGGGAAGCCGGCGTGACAAAGACGCCGCCCAGCTCCGCCTCCGCAAGCCACGGAGACTTGTTGGAGACGACTCTCGTGTAGACCATCCGGGAGATATGGCGGCCGATCGTATTGAAAGTCAGCGTCGGCGCGTTCTCCGTCTGTCCCGTGATCCGCCCGTTCGGCACCAGTCCCAGCTTGATCAGCGCCTGAAAACCGTTGCAGATGCCGAGGACAAGCCCGTCCCTCTCGGAAAGCAGCTTCTGCACTTCCTCACTGATCTTCGCGTTCCGGAAAGCCGTCGCGAAGAACTTCGCCGAGCCGTCCGGCTCGTCGCCGGCCGAGAAGCCGCCCGGGAACATGATGATCTGCGCCTTTGCGATCTCTCTGGCGAACTCCTCCACTGATTCCCGGATATCCTGTTCCGTGAGGTTCCGGAACACAGTCGTCGTCACCGACGCGCCGGCCGCCTCAAAGGCTCTCGCCGCGTCATACTCGCAGTTGGTGCCGGGGAAAACCGGGATGAAGACATGAGGCTGTGCCAGCTTGTGGCTGCAAACCGCCACATGCTCCGACTCATACAGCGGGCTGGCCACCTTGCTCCGGTTCTCGGATACCCTTGTGCGGAACACCGGCTCCAGCGTGGCGGTCCAGTGCTTCAGCGCCTCATCAAGCGGAATCTCGACGTTTCCGTAGCGGAAGACCGCGTCATCCGTCACTCCACCGATCACTGTGTATTCCGAGGCAAGCCGGCCCGTCTCACCCTCCTTCACCTCGCAGACCAGATCGCCGTAGGACGGCGAGAAGAAATCCACCGGGCTGACATTGTGCTCGATCTTCACGCCGAGATGATTGCCGAAAGCCATCTTGCTGACCGCTTCCGCCAGCCCGAAGCGGCCTGCCACATAGACGGAGACGATACGCCCGGCCTGAATATCCTCGCGAAGGGAAGCGCAGGCAGCAAGAATCGCCTGATAATCCGGCATCAGATTCTCGTCCTTCTTCGCGCGGATCCAGACAAGCCGGCTGCCCGGCGTCTTCAGTTCCGGCGTCACCACATCCCCGGTCTTCGCCACATCCACCGCGAAAGAAACCAGCGTCGGCGGCACGTCAATCCGCTCGAAGGTTCCGGACATCGAGTCCTTGCCTCCGATAGAAGGCAGTCCGAAGCCGAGCTGCGCGTCGTAGGCGCCCAGAAGGGCCGCAAACGGCTGGCTCCAGCGCTTCGGATCCTTCGACATCCGGCGGAAATATTCCTGGAATGTGAACCGGATCTTCGTCACATCGCCTCCGGCCGCCGCAATTTTCATGACAGAAGAAGCCACAGACCAGGCCGCTCCGTGATACGGGCTCCAGCTCATCAGGTACGGATCAAAGCCGTAGGCCATCATGGTCACGGTATGGGTCCGGCCGCCCGGCACGGGAACCTTCGCAACCATCGCCTGCGTCTCGGTGAGCTGATATTTTCCGCCGTACGGCATCAGCGTCGAGGCGGCGCCGATCGAGCCGTCGAACATCTCCACAAGCCCGCGCTGCGAGCAGACGTTGAGATTGCCGAGCATCTCAAGCCAGCGGTTCCGGACCGCCTCGTCCCCGCCCGCATACCACGACCAGGGCTGCGGATTCATCTCGGAATCCGCCCGGTTCGGGATCTCCACGAAAACGTCGTTCTCCTGATGCGCGCCGTTTGTATTCAGAAAAGCGCGGGTGATGTTCACAATTTCCCGTCCGCGCCAGGTCAGCACCAGCCTCGGCTCGCTCGTCACGCGCGCGACCGGCGTAGCCTCCAGATTCTCGGAATGGGCGAAGGCAAGGAAGGCGTCGACGTCCTTCGGATCCACCACGACGGCCATCCGCTCCTGCGATTCGGAAATCGCGAGTTCCGTTCCGTCAAGCCCCGCATATTTCTTCGGCACCTTGTCGAGGTCGACCCGGAGCCCGTCCGCCAGCTCGCCAATTGCGACGGAAACGCCGCCGGCGCCGAAATCATTGCACTTTTTCACGAGACGGGCGACTTCTTCCCTACGGAAGAGCCGCTGAAGCTTCCGCTCGGTGGGTGCATTTCCCTTCTGCACCTCGGCGCCGCATGTCTCCGTGGACTGAAGGTTATGCGCCTTGGAGGACCCGGTAGCGCCTCCAATGCCGTCCCGGCCTGTCCGGCCGCCGAGCAGAATGATCACGTCTCCCGGATCGGAGGTGAGCCTTCGGACCGCCCGGCGCGGCGCGGCGCCCATCACAGCGCCGATTTCCAGCCGTTTGGCAACATAGTCGGGGTGATAGATTTCCTTCACGTAGCCGGTCGCCAGTCCGATCTGGTTGCCGTAGGAGCTGTAGCCGTGCGCCGCCTGCCTTACCAGCTTTTTCTGCGGCAGTTTTCCGGGAAGCGTCTCGCTCTGAGGCACCGTCGGATCCGCGGCTCCAGTGACGCGCATCGCCTGATAGACGTAGGTCCGCCCCGAAAGCGGATCGCGGATCGCGCCGCCGAGGCAGGTCGCCGCACCGCCGAACGGCTCGATCTCGGTCGGATGATTATGCGTCTCGTTCTTGAAATTGATCAGCCACTCCTCATCCTTCCCGTTCACGTCAACCGGCGCGATGATGGAGCAGGCGTTGATCTCGTCCGACTCCTCCTGATCCTCAAGCTTTCCTTCTCTCTTCAGCTTCTTCGCACCCTGCAGCGCCAGATCCATCAGGGAAACGTATTTGTCGTCACGGCCCCGGTTCAGTTCCCTGTGATCCTCCAGATACCGCCGGTATGTCTGCTCGATGGGCGCGCGGAAATCACCCTCTCCGAACGTCACGTTCTTCAGTTCCGTGAGGAAGGTGGTGTGGCGGCAGTGGTCCGACCAGTAGGTATCCAGCACCCGGATCTCCGTCATCGTCGGGTCCCGGTGCTCCTCGTCTCTGAAATATGTCTGAATGAACCGGAAATCGTCCGGTGTCATGGCCAGCCCGAGACTGTCATACAGCTCCTTCAGAGGCGCTTCTTCCATCGATGTGAAGCCGGTCAGCGTCTTCACATCCTCCGGCTCCGGATATTCCGCCGTAAGAGTCGCCGGCTTCACCTCGTCCGTGATCCGTGAATCAACCGGATTGATGCAGTCGTCGATGATCGCCCGCATGGCGTCGTCCGACACGCTGCCGATGATCATATAGGTCGTCGCCGTCCTCACAACCGGCTTCTCTCTCTCATCAAGGAAGCGGATGCACTGCTCGGCCGAGTCAGCGCGCTGATCGAACTGTCCGGGAAGAAATTCAACGGAGAACACGCGCGCGTCCTTCACCTCCGGGAGCTTCTCCTCGTAATACACGTCCACCGGAGGCTCGGAAAACACTGTCGTCAGCGCCTTCTCGTAGACCTCGTCCGTCACATTCTCCACATCGTAACGGATAAAGATCCGGACCTCCGATACTTCCGGTATCCCGAGGTAATGCCGGATCTCATGACGGAGATCATGCGCCGCACCGGCGAAGGAGGGTTTCTTCTCAACATAGACTCTTCTGACCATTTGAAATTCACCTCATCTGCATCGTTTCTGGTTCGTTCCGCATCAGGCGGAGCATGCACCCGCCGCCGGAAAAAGCCGGCGAAAATCAGCGTTTTCCCGCTCTATCTCGTCCCCGGCACACGGCCAGCTCAATTATATAGGAAACGGTCCCGTTTGAAAAGCGCGCGTTTGACGGCGGACCAGACATCCTCCATTCGTTCTCCGGCCTTACTCCGGCTGCTTCCCTTGTCCCGGCGCAGAGACGCTTACGCTTTCCCAGAAGTTCCTCAGCAGGGAATCCACGGAATCCAGCGTGCACAGATCAAAGCTCCGCCACTCCCGCGGAAACAGCCTCCGGTAGGAGGTACCCAGCAGCCGGCTGTCCAGCAGGAGGATCACGCCCCGGTCGTCGGCGGTCCGGATTACCCTTCCGGCCGCCTGCTCGACCTTGTTCATCCCGGGATAACGGTAAGCATAGTCAAAGCCGCGGTTTTCCTCATCGAAAAACCGTTTCAGAAGCTCCCGTTCGTTGGAAACCTGGGGAAGCCCCGCGCCGACAACCACCGCGCCGATCAGCCGGGTTCCCGCGAGGTCCAGTCCCTCCGAGAAAACGCCGCCCATCACGCAGAACCCGATCAGCGAAACCGGCGGGTCCTCGTAAAAATTCTCGAGAAAAATATCCCTGTCATCCTCCTGCATCCCGGCGCGCTGTACGACCCAGTTCAGATCCGGCGCGTCAAATTCATCCCGGAATACCTTAAAAACATCCTTCATCATCCGATAGGAAGGAAAAAAGACAAGATAATTGCCGGTCCGCGCTCTCGCTGTCCGGGCGATATAGGACGCGATCCGCCGGTACATCGTCTCGCCCCGGTCCGTGAATCGTGTGCTCACATCGGCTGCTACCAGCAGAAGCCGTCCCGACGCGGCGAACGGAGATTCCGCGTACACTGCCTTTGCGTCTTCTCTCGTGGTCAGCAGCGTCCGGTAGTAATCCAGCGGCAGCAGTGTCGCGGAGAAAAGGACCGCAGCCCGTCCCCGGTCAAGGCAGTCCGTCAGAAGCGAAGCCGGATTCACGCAGAGCAGCTTCAGCCGGAATCCTTCCCCTGTCCTCTCCGTGTAAGCAAGATCATGCTCATGATTCCGTTCCGCCGCGCGGACAAAGGAACGCAGGGCAAAGAAGCTGTCAAGCAGCTGCTCCTTCAGCGCGCCGTCTCCCGAATCGGAGAAGAATCCGCTCATCGCCTCCCACAGCCCGGACGCGGCCCGGAAAACAGGCGCGAGATCCGCGGGATCACAGACTCTGCAGGGATCACCGGATACCGAAACTGCCGGGTTTTCCTCCGTCTCGTGCCGCAGGGCCAGCATCAGACGATTGACCCGTTCAGCCGCCCGCGCGATCTTCGGAGCCGCCGTCTTCGTCAGCCGCTTCACCTTCAGCACATCCTCTTTCAGAAGCTCCGCGCTGTACATATCCCTTCCGCGCTCGACCAGATTATGAGCTTCATCGATCAGAAAAATGCAGTCGCCGCGGACCCCCGTCCCGAAGAACCGCTTCAGCTGCGCATCCGGATCAAACACATAGTTGTAATCGCAGAGAATCGCGTCGCACCAGCCCGCCACATCCAGTGTCAGCTCGAACGGACAGACCGTCCGCGCCCTCGCCTCCGCCAGCAGCGTGTCCCGGTCATAGAAGTCCGCTGTCGTCAGAAGTTCGAAAACCGCGTCATTCACACGATCGAAGTGTCCTTTCGCAAAAGGACAGTCGTCCGGATTGCAGGACGGTTCATTCATCGGACAGATTTTTTCTTTCGACGTAATCAGCACCGTGCGGAAATCAAGACCCCGATCTTTCAGAAGGGCGAATGCTTCGAGTCCGGCCCGAAGCGTCTCATTTTTCGCCGTGAGATAAAAGATCCTGTCGCCGTGACCCTCCCCGACCGCGCGCACCGACGGATAGACGCAGCTCATCGTCTTGCCGACGCCTGTGGGTGCCATCAGGAAAAGTTCCTCCTTCTCCCGGATCGTATGATAGACAGCCGCCGTGAGTTTCTTCTGCCCTTCGCGGTATGGGAACGGAAAGGACAGATTCTTCATCGAACGGTCTCGCGCACGCCTGTGATCCAGCTGCCATCCGGCCCACCGCTCATAGGATTTCACCAGCTGATCGAACCAGCTGGTCAGTTCCTTAGCCGGATAGGTCTCGTTGAAGCGTCTCGTCTCTTCCGTCTCCAGACTGACATAGGTGAGCCGCACGCCCGCGGCCGCACACCCGTGTTCCGCCGCATACATCGCGGCATAGCACTTCGCCTGCGCGAGATGGAGCGGAAACGGTTCCGTCAGTCGGCTCACATCGAGGTACATGCCTTTGATCTCCTCGATCACCGGCAGCGCCTTTCCGGAAGCCGCTGCCTTCCCGTCGATCACACCGTCCGCCCGCCCTTCCACCCGGATCACCAGCTTACCGGTATGAAACTCCGCCGTCAGGGGAACCTCCGCTTCATAGTCTCCCCTCGCCGCTTTCTGCAGCTTCCGATGCGCCCTTCCGCCGGCCAGGGCTGCCTCGGGATCCGTACCTCTCATCGACCGGTTGTCCAGATCACCCGACCGGAGGAGAAATTCCACCATCCGGCGCACGGAGATCCGGAAGACCGGCTCCTCCGGCCGGTCAGCCGAGTCCTTCCCTTCCGCCTCCTGCGTCCCCGGTGTGCCGTCCGGCCGCTCCGCCGGGTCCGCTTCCGCCGTTTCCTGCGTTCCCGGTGCCTCTTCCGTCCTCACCTTCGGATCCGGCTCTGTCCGCCTGTTCATTGTCTGTTCCTCCATGCAACCATCCTACCGCAAAGAAAACGCCCGCACAACGAAGAAAGACAGCCCGCAGCATAAAGCCGCAGGCTGTCCCTGACTTAGCAGACGAACCGTTTCCGGTTTGAATTTGTAACTTTTCCGTTAATAATCCCTGCTGTATAGCCTCGCCTCTGTCCCGAACCCGTTTACGTCATTCCCGGGCGGCGGAACGGCAGGCAATGTATAAACGACGCGTCAGGCCACCGCGAATCTGCGGATCTCACGCTCAAACGACGGAACCTTCACCGCGGTCCGCACCGTAAGCGGTCTGGAAAGATCCAGGCTGAGCACGCCGAGTATGGACTTTGCGTCAACAATAAATCTGTTATAGAAAATATCGACATCGCAGTCACAGTGCTCAGCAGCATGGACAAAATCCGGCACTTCCTTCTGTGTCAGCCTTACAGTATATTCTGCCATACGAATCACACTCCTTTGGCGCTCTGTCTCCAGAGAATCACATAAACATGAAACCAGTCATGTCTGCGGTCGGAATGAGCTGCTAAGTCTCAGCTCACTGACCGGATTGTCATTCTATACTCAGCCACTTAATTTGTCAAATCTGCATAGAAATCAATCTTGATTTTTGTTCATATAGTTCGTATTTGTTCATATTTCCGTAACGATTCCGTCGGATCAATATGAAATCATTTTCACATTTTCCGGTCACTTCGCGCAAAAGACGTTGTCATCGCGTTTTTTCCGTTGTAGAATCTTACTGAAATACTTGTATTCAGCTACAGCAGGAGGAATCATGAAGGCACTCGAGGAGAAGATCCGCAGGGACGGCCAGGTTCGGCCGGGAAATATTCTGAAGGTAGACAGTTTTCTTAATCATCAGATGGACATCAGCTTCATCAACGAAATCGGAAAAGAGTTCTATCGCCTGTTCGGCGACCGCCCGATCACAAAGATCATCACGGTAGAAGCATCCGGTATCGGCATCGCCTGCATCACTGCGCAGTATTTTCACGTACCCGTTGTCTTCGCGAAAAAGTCCCAGAGCCTCAATCTGGACGGAAGCCTCTACATCACCAAAATCCGCAGCTACACCCACAGCCGCGTCTACGATGTCATCCTCTCGAAGAAGTTTCTCACGAGCGATGACCATGTTCTGATCATTGACGACTTCCTCGCAAACGGCTGCGCAGTCAACGGGCTGATCGATATCATCCAGATGGCCGGGGCCACGCTGGAGGGTGTGGGGATCTGTATCGAGAAGGGCTTTCAGGACGGCGGCCGCGAGCTTCGCGCACGCGGTGTCAATCTGAAATCTCTGGCCATCGTCCGCTCGATGACCGATACCGACATCGAGTTTGAGGAGCAGGACGAGTGATGGAAAGACAGGATGTATACGCCAGGCTGAAGGCGCTCCATGAGGAGCACCTTCTTCGCTTTTTCGGAGATCTGACGCCGGATGAACAGCAGGCGTTCCTCGCTCAGCTGTCATCCACGGATTTTTCCTGCCTTGCCTCTTTTCCGCACAGAACTGATCCGGTGCGTCACGGAGTCTTCTCTCCGCTGCCCGCGATGCGGCTGGATGACATCCACGCGCAGCGGGACGCATTCCGGACGCGCGGCCTTGAGGCGGCGGAAAAAGGTTCGCTGGGCGCGGTTCTGCTCGCCGGCGGGATGGGGACAAGACTCGGTGCCGACGGCCCGAAAGGCGTCTTCGATATCGGGGTCACGCATCCGGTCTATATCTTTCAGCGGATTTTCGAAAATCTGATGTACGCCGCGACGCGGATCGGCCGGCCGGTTCATCTGGCGGTCATGACAAGTGACCGGAACGACGGGGAAACCCGCTCGTTTCTCTCATCCCACGCTTTCTTCGGCTATCCGGCTGACTATGTCCATTTTTTCCGTCAGGAGATGGCGCCGGCTGTCGACGAGGAGGGGCATCTCCTTCTCGAGGCGCCCGGACGTCTCGCGACCTCTCCGAACGGAAACGGCGGCTGGCTTCGCTCGATGGCGGCTTCCGGCATCCTGGATCTCTTCTGCAGGGATGGAGTCCGCTGGCTCAACGTCTTTGCCGTTGACAATGTGCTTCAGAATATCTGCGATCCCATCTTCTTCGGCGCCACTCTGGAAAGCGGCCGTCCCTGCGGGGCAAAGGTCGTAAGAAAGGCCGGCCCGGAAGAGAAAGTAGGCGTGATGTGTCTCGAAGACGGCCGCCCGACAGTCGTGGAATACTACGAGCTGACCGACGAAATGCGGAACGCACGGGACGGGCAGGGCCGCTATCTGTATGATTTCGGCGTCATCAACAACTACCTCTTCCGGATCGAAGACGCCGTCCGTGTCATGAACGGCTCGATGCCGCTGCATTTTGCCCACAAAAAGATTGACTGCATCGATGAAAAGGGACGTCCTGTTCATCCGAAGGAACCCAACGGCTGGAAATTCGAGTATTTTATTTTTGATCTGATTCACGAACTGGACGGCTGCCTGCCGTTTGAAGTGGAACGGGACAGGGAATTTGCTCCGATCAAGAACCGTACCGGCGTCGATTCGGTTGAATCGGCCCGTGCCCTGCTGATCCGGAACGGCTTCCGGCTCTGATTCCGCTCACCGGCCGGTCAACAGAAAGGGTATACCTTCATGGAAGAAGAAAGAAAACTGGCGCTGCTCATCGATTCGGACAATGTGTCCTCAAAATACCTCAACGGTATTTTCGATGAGCTGTCTCAGTACGGCATTGTCACCTATCGCCGGATCTACGGCGATTTCACGAATCCGGCCAACGCGCGCTGGAGCACGAAGCTGCTGGAGAAGTCCATCATTCCGATCCAGCAGTTTTCCAACACCACCGGCAAGAATGCCACCGACAGCGCGCTGATCATCGACGCGATGGACCTGCTCTACAACTCCAACGTCGACGGCTTCTGCATCGTAAGCTCAGACAGCGACTTTACGCGTCTCGCCTCCCGTCTCCGCGAGTCCGGCAAGATCGTCATCGGGATGGGCGAGAAGAAGACGCCGGATTCCTTCCGCGCCGCCTGCACGGTTTTCACCGAGCTCGAAAACGTGCTGGCCAACGAGACGACGTCGCCGACCAGCCGGGACGCGATTGTCGCGGATATCATCAACATCATCACAAAGAACGACAACAACGGGAAGACGACCGGACCCGGTGAAATCGGCAGCCGGCTACAGAGCAAATACCCGGATTTCGACATCCGGACCTTCGGCTACAGTCAGCTGAGCAAATTCCTCGAGGATATCCCGGAACTGGATGTCACCAAATCAAGAAACTCCATCACCGTCTCGCTGAAGGATGATTCCGACGAGGACGATGAAGTGATCCGTGACATCCGCGACATCGTCAGGAGCCGCGGAAAAAAAGGCATCGCACTGGCGCCCCTCGGTCAGGAAATCCGCCGGAAGCATCAGGGTTTCAACGTCAAGCTTTACGGATACTCCCAGCTCTACAAGTTCATCGACTCGATCCCGGGCCTCATAATCCGGGGCGAATCGACCAACCGGAAAGTCTTCGCGGAACAGCCGGAGGCTCCGCGGAACTGAGTCCGTTTCCGTATAAGGAGGAAAAGAAGGAGCGGAACACCGGATCCGGCGTTCCGCTCCTTCTCTTATGCTCTCTTTTGTGTCCGCCATTCTTCCGGACCCGTCCGGCGCCTCAGAAGCGAACTTCACGTCCGTCACACGGACGGATCACTCCACCGTGACGCTCTTCGCCAGATTCCGCGGCTTGTCCACATCGAGTCCTCTGGCCACCGACAGATAATAGCCCATCAGCTGCAGCGGCACCACCGCCAGAGACGGGGTAAAGATTTCTTCTGTCTTCGGAATATAGACGACAAAATCCGCCGTATCCTCGATGTTGTAGTTGCCCGCCGACGTCAGTCCCATCAGGTAGGCGCCGCGGCTCTTCACCTCGACCATATTGCTGCGCGTCTTCTCGTAAAGATCGCTCTGGGTGCACACACCGATGACCAGCGTGCCGTTTTCGATCAGCGAAATCGTGCCGTGCTTCAGCTCGCCGGCCGCGTAGGCTTCAGAGTGAACGTAGCTCACTTCCTTCATCTTGAGGCTTCCCTCGAGGCTGATCGCGTAGTCGATGCCCCGCCCGATGAAGAAGGCGTTCTGCGCGTTCGCAAACTTCGCCGCGAACCACTGAATCCGTTCCTTGTCCTCGATGATCCGGCTGATCTGATCCGGAAGCTGCCCCATCGCCTCAAGATACTGCGCAAGACGCTCGTCCGGCAGCTTTCCTTCCTCTTCCGCGACAGCCAGCGCGAGCAGATACACCGCGATCAGCTGGCAGCTGTACGCCTTTGTCGTCGCGACAGCGATCTCCGGACCGGCATAGGTGTACATCACATGATCCGCCTCTCGCGCGATCGAGGACCCGATGACGTTGACGATCGCCAGCGTCAGGCAGCCCAGCTGCTTTGCGAGCCGGAGCGCCGCGAGGGAATCCGCCGTCTCGCCGGACTGGGAGATGATCACCACAAGCGAATTTTTTACAAGCTTCGGCGAGCGGTAGCGGAACTCGGAGGCAAAATCCACCTCCACCGGTACGTCCGTGATCTTTTCGATCACATACTTGCCCACCGTCGCGACATGATAGGCGGAGCCGCAGGCCACGATGTAGAGACGGTCAAGCTTTCCCAGCGCGCCCTGCTCAAGCTTCAGCGCATCCAGACAAATCGCGCCGTCCTTCACATACGCGTTCATCGTATCCCGGATCGCCTTCGGCTGCTCGTGAATTTCCTTGATCATGAAATGCTCGTACCCGCCTTTTTCGGCCGATGCGGCATCCCACTCGACGGTCTGCATTTCCTTCTGAATCTCATCGCCGTCAAGGTTATAGAACGTGATGCCGTCACGGGTGAGACGGCCCAGTTCCATGTTGCCGATATAGTAAATGTTTCTTGTGTGGTTCATGATGGCCGGGACGTCCGATCCGACATATGTGCCGTCGTCCGCGACGCCGAGGATCATCGGGCTGTCCTTCCGCGCGACATAGATCTCGCCGGGATAGTCCCTGAACATCAGGGCCAGCGCATAGGAGCCGCGGATTCGGACCAGCGCGTGGTTGATTGCATCCACCGGCGTGCCTTCGTACTTTTTGTAATAGTAGTCGATCAGCTTTACGGCGACTTCCGTATCGGTCTCGGAGTAGAAAGTATAGTTATGATGCAGCAGCTTCGTCTTCAGCTCCTGGTAGTTTTCAATGATGCCGTTGTGTACGCCGACCACATTCTTGTCATCGCTGTAATGCGGATGGGCGTTCGTCTCGGAAGGCTCCCCGTGCGTCGCCCAGCGCGTGTGGCCGATGCCGCAGCACCCTGGCACGGTCAGTCCGTTGTCCGTCTTGGCACGGAGATTTGAAAGCCTCCCCTTCGCCTTGACGATCGTCGGAACGCCATCGCCGTCACGCACTGCGATGCCAGCCGAATCGTACCCTCTGTATTCCAGTCTGGCGAGCCCGTCCAGCAGGATCGGCGCCGCCTGTCTCGTCCCTACGTATCCAACAATTCCGCACATATGACTGACTCCCTCATCTGATCTTCATATGGAACATGCAGCCGGAGGCCGTTCGCCTGAGGCAGGTATAAAAACCATATCATTGTATGCCGCCCCGTTCAGACTGTCAAGGCGGCGCCTCTGACCGCCGCAGCGCCTCCCGTCACTCGAGGCCCGTCGTCTCCGGAAGGCCCAGCATGATATTCATGTTCTGAACGGCCGCGCCCGAAGCGCCCTTGCCGAGATTATCAAAGAGCGCCGTCACCGTCGTCTGTTCCTCGTTCCCGCAGACCGCGATCTCCAGCCGGTTCGTACCGGCGAGACGGTCCGCGTACAGCGTGCCGCCCTGACTCCCGAACGGAAGCACCGACACGAAGTGCTCATCTCTGTAGTATCCGGAGAGCTTCCCGCAGATCTCCTCCGCGGTCGGCTGTCCGTTCAGCATCCGGTTCTGCAGCATGACTGTCGTCGCCATTCCGCGGTAGTAGTCGTCCACAACCGGCAGAAAGACCGGCGCGTGACGGAGACCGGACAGCTTCATCATCTCCGGCAGATGCTTGTGCCGGAGCGTGAGTCCGTAGAGTCCGGGAGCGGACAGCTCCGGCGCGCGTCTCTCCGCCTCATAGGCGGCGATCATCTTCTTTCCTCCGCCTGAATACCCCGTCAGCGAGAAGCAGGTGACCGGCGCATCCTGCGGAAGGATTCCCATCCGCACCAGAGGAGCCGCCGTGGAGATAAAGCCGGTCGCGTGGCACCCCGGATTGGCGACGCGGCGGCTCGACGCGATCCGCGCGCGCTGTTCCTTCGAAAGCTCCGGGAATCCGTAGTCCCAGCCCTCCGCCGTCCGGTGAGCCGTCGAGGCGTCGATCACACGGACATCCGGGTTGTCGATCAGAGACACCGCCTCCTCCGCTCCGGCGTCGGGAAGGCAGAGGAATACAAGATCCGCCGCATTCAGAAAGCGGCGCCGTTCCTCTCTGTCGTGGCGCTTGTCCTCATCGATCCTGAGAAGTTCAAGATCGTCCCGCATGCCGATGCGCTCATAGATCTCAAGTCCTGTCGTCCCGCTCTGTCCGTCAATATAGATTCTGACCTTTTTCATGTATGCCCTCTTTTCCGTCTTGTCTGTCTGCCCCTCACGTTCCCGGTCCGGCGCTGCCGCTTCCACGGCCGCGCCTTTTCTCCGGTCTGCTCCTCTTCTCAGCGGCAGAACAGCGTCTCTTTCGTCGAGCAGACCTTGTCCGCGATGCAGACGATGACCGCCTCCCTGCATGTCGGCGCGTGAAGCAGCGTCAGCGGCCACATATGGCTCCGGATGATCTTTTTTTCCCTCTCGTCCAGATCAAAGTCCTCCGAGGCCCGGCTGCAGGCGATTGCGGGATGGTGAAATCCGTGCAGACGGTCGCCGTGCACGTGCCAGTCATACAGGTAATAATCGTGCAGGAACGCGCCCCGGATCAGATCGCTCCGGTGGGAATGAAAATGCAGCGTCCGGTCGATCCGGTCGCTCAGTCTGGCCACCGCCATACAGTGATCATAGGTCGTGATCCTTCCGTGCTGGATGAACCGCTTCATACGCAGCGTCCGCGGATCGTCCGCGAGAGGAGCCAGAATCGCGGCCGTATCCGCCTCCCGGTCCGGTCCGGCCGCGCCTCTTCCGGATCCCGTCTTCTCCTTCCCGCTTTCGCCGGGAACTTCCGATTCTTTCGAAAGCCCGTTTCGTTCCCTACTCATTCCTTCTCCCTTATACCCACCTTGTACTCATTGCCGTAAAGTCCCAGCATAAAGAGCCTGTGCTTCGAGAAATCGAAGGTATCAAGCGGCTCCATCCGCCCCTCCGGCGTCGTGATCATCACATCATGAAAAAGAAAACTGTTGGCTCCGGCCGCCCGCAGCAGACGCTGCGCCTTGTGGGCAACCATCCCGTAATACACGACCTGACGGTCCGGCATTCTGTACTCGATGATCTTCGGGCTCCCGAGCTCCGCCTGGCGGCCTTTGATCCCGATGATGTCCGATGCGGCGTAGAACGCGCCGCCCTGAAACATCCGGTCCTTCGCCCCGTTCTCCGGGAAGCAGAAAAAACCGGTTTTCACCTTACCGCGTCCGGAGCCGATGTACTCATCCGAAATTCGCCGGACGGAATAGACCGTTCCGTTCAGTTCCACATCGGCCGGTTCGAGCCGGTTGAGGAGATCGGTGAGGAATGCATTCCCCTCCGCATCCACCTTTTTTTCAAGAGCGTCAAGAAAATCCATATAGGCCATATTTTCCTCCCGTCACTTTACCGCAAAGGGAGAAGTCCAGGCCCGCCTGCCGTCCCATGTGATCAGCTCCGCGCGCAGATACGACTCCTCCGATGTGATCCTGTAGTCCGTCTTTCCGTTTTTCATGACGGTCACGCGCTCCGGCGTCCAGATCGCGTTGCTGAGGAAAACCGCAGTCGTCACATCCTCCGAGCACTCCAGATGAACGGTTCCTTTTTCCCGGTCCAGCGCCAGCTCATGAATGACCGGGCGCTGGGTCGCGTAAAAGTTACCCGCCCGGAGCGCATCCTTCACGGTCTCCGACGTCAGCGCCACCGCGTTGACCATCGTGGCTGCCACGCACTGGTCGCCCTCATAGGCATGGGCGTCGTCGCTCGCGACCGCCGGCACAAGCCTTCCGTAGCTCGTCGCCCAGATATCAAACCACGCGGAGGAATCCGCCCGGCGGCCGTTGAACGGAAGATCCGAAACGGAATTGTAGATCTCAGCCGCTGTCAGCCCCTTCAGATTGAGGATGCCGCCGGGATCCATCACCGACCAGGCCGGATGCGCGAGGATCACAAGGCCCCCGTCCGCCCGGATTGCGTCGGCGATCGCCTGAGGCGCCGGATGAGGCGTCCGGCTGTAGTCGATCCCCCGGTTTTCTTTCATGCCGATCCCGAGAATGTGATACGTCGGAACGTCGTCCGGCCGATCCGTGTTGGCGCCGCCGTTGTCCCACTCGACGCCCGCCAAAAGAAGCATCGAACCGGCGGAAACGATGTCGCCGCCCTCTTCTCCGACCGGCCCGGACTGCCCCGGCTCAATCGTGCGTGACGGCTTTCTGTGGTCCGTAACAGCCACAAAGTCATAACCGTGCCGCCTGTATTCCTCCACCGCTTCCCGCGGACTCCTCTGGCCGTCCGAACGAGTCGTATGCATATGCAGATTGCCTTTGTACCAGCGGCCCCGGTCCTCAAAGAGAGATTGAAACATGCACCTGTCCTTTCCTGATCAGCGGACGAAATCCTTTTCCGTCCGCGCCGTCACTGCGTTTCTCCGCCGCGGATGATCCTCTGATAATGATAGAAGGAATCCTTCGGGATCCGTCTTCCGGTCGGGAAGTCCACATAGATGATGCCAAACCGCTCGCTGTAGCCGAGCGTCCATTCAAAGTTATCCATCAGCGACCACACAAAATAACCGGCGACGTCCGCGCCGTCGCGGACCGCCTTGTTCAGCTCGCCCAGATAGCGGTCCATAAAATCGATCCGGTTCGGGTCATGCACCCGCCCGTCCAGAGAGACCTCGTCATGAGCGGACATGCCGTTCTCCGTGATATAGATCGGGAGACGATAGCGCTCTGACAGGAAGCGGATCGCCCACCGCATCGCCTCCGGTGTCACGGGCCAGCCGTTCGCCGTCCGTGGGAACCCGTCATACCGTCTCACCCGTTCCGGCCGTCCGTCTTTTCCTGCCCGGACCTCCACGCCGTTGTAGAGGTTCTGACCGTGAAAATCCAGTTTCTCCGTGATGATCTCCCACTCATCGCGGCTGATGCCCGGAAGCGCATCGCCGAACAGCCGGAGCGTCTCCTCCGGATACCGCCCGAAATAAATCGGGTCAGTAAACAGGGCGACATTCCAGCCCGCTTCCTTCAGTTCCGTGCTGTCCGTATGGAAGGTTGCCCGCCGCGCCGCCTCGATATCCTCCGGCCGTTCGCTTGACGGGTAGTAGAACGCGCCGCAGGGCGCAAACCCGACTTTCACCGGACCGCGGCTGTGCTCACGAAGCGCCCGGACCGCCAGCCCGTGAGCCAGCAGAATATTCTTGTGAATCTGGAAAAACTCCCGGCGGCCCATCCTGAGACCCGGCGCGTGCTCACCGGTCACATATCCGAGCACCGAGACGCACTGCGGCTCATTGATCGTAAAGTAATGCTTCACCCGGCCGGAGAAGCGCTCCGCGATCAGCGCCGCGTACCCGGCGAACGCATCGGCGATCCCCGGATTGAGCCAGCCGCCCTTCATCTGAAGCGCGTACGGCAGTTCCCAGTGATAGAGCGTCACGAAAGGCTCGATGCCCTTCTCAAGGAGGGCGTCGACCAGATGGCTGTACCACGCCAGTCCTTCCTCATTGACCCGACCCGTCCCCTCCGGCAGCACACGGGCCCAGTCGATGGAAAAGCGGTAGCCGGTGATCCCCAGCTCCGCCATCAGCGCCACGTCCTCGTCCACATGGTGGTAGCTGTCGCAGGCCGTGTCTCCGTTCTGATCCATATAGATCCGCCCCTTCTCGTGGGCGAATACGTCCCAGATCGTGAGCCCCTTACCTCCCTCGAAGGCCGCGCCTTCCACCTGATACGCGGCTGTCGCCGCGCCCCAGACAAACTTCCGTTTCTCATCGTCCATTTTCAGAATCCCTTCTTTTATACCAGCCGCTTCTGATAACCGCCGGTCACATGTACACCCGTATGCTCAATGATAAAGGCCTGCGGATCCACAGCCAGAATGTCCTGCTTCACCTCATCGACCTCGTTTTTGGCGACCACGGTGACAAGAACCTCCGTTCCTTTTCCCGTGTAGGCTCCCATTCCCTTCCAGCATGTCACGCCGCGGATGTATTTTTTCATGATGACATCCCGGATCTCCGGATGATGGGTGAAAATCATCAGCTCCAGCTCGATGTTCTGATAATGGAAACGGTCGATCGCCACCGAGAAAAAGGCGATGAACAGAATCGAGTAGATGGCGACCGGAAGCTCGAACAGGACCGCCATCACCGCATAGAGACAGACATTGAACGTGAGGTTCATCAGCCCCACCGAAAACGTACCTTTCTGCGTGAGATAGACGCCCAGCAGATCGAGTCCGCCCGCGCTTCCCCCGTTGGTGAGAATCAGCCCGCAGCCGAATCCGCCGAACAGGCCCGCGATGGCGATATTCGCAAGACTGTCGCCGATCAGAGGCGACGCCGGAATCGGAAGAAATGTAAAGGCTGCCGTCTGCACGATGACCGAGAGTACCGTTCCCGCCAGCATCCTTCTGCTCATAGCCCGATAAGCCAGAAGAAACAGCGGGATATTCAGAGCAAAATTGACAAGTCCCGCCACATCCACGCCCCTGATTCCGCTGAAGGCAAGCGTCCGGATCAGCTGGGAAAGGCCGACGATGCCTCCCGCGTAGAGATGCAGCGGCATCATGAACCAGTTCACCGCGCAGGCGTAAATCAGGGAGCCGGCGGCGATCAGGAGCGCGTTGCCCGGCCGGAACGGGCGATACGGTCCGCGGATCACGTCCTCCGGCGCGGCACCCCCTCGTACGGACATATTCTCCTGCACAGCGTCTCCCCTCAAAGGCGCGGCGGTGCGGCCTCCGGCCGTCCTCCCGCCGCGCTCTTCGTTCACCAAGGCTTCACGCTGCCGATCAGTTCCTTTACATCGGAGACATGATTGGCGTCCATCCATTCGTTCATCTCATCGATCACATGAAGAGGAGCGTACGGATCACGGAAGATCGCCGATCCGACCTGAACCAGCGACGCCCCCGCCATCATCATCTCCACCGCCTTTTCACCGGAATCGACGCCGCCGATGCCGATCACCGGGATCTTCACCGCACGCGCCGTCTGCCAGACCATCCTGAGGGCGATCGGATAGATCGCGCTGCCGCTCATCCCCGCGAGATTGTTGCGGAAGACCGGACGGCGGGTTCTCAGATCGATCTTGAAGCCGTGGATGCTGTTCACAAGCGAGATGCCGTCCGCCCCCGCGCTCTCCGCCGCTTTCGCGATCTCGGCGACATTGCCAGCGTTGGGAGACAGCTTCACCACAAACGGTTTCTTCGTGAGCTTCCGGATCCGCGCCGTGATCATCTCCGTCGATTTCGCGCTCATCGCCAGCGGCTCCCCCGCCGTATTCGGGCAGGAAATATTGAGCTCGATCAGCGGCGCGTCCGTCTCCTCCAGCTTCCGGACAATCGCCTCGTACTCATCCGTCTCGAGCGCCGCCACATTTGTAAAAATATTGGTGTCCTTCGTCAGAAGGTTCGGCAGATCGTTCCGGATGTAGTAGTCGATACCCGGATTCTGCAGTCCCACCGAAAACAGCAGCCCGCTGTCGCATTCCGTGATGCGGACGCCCTCGTTTCCGGCCCGTTTATGAAGCGTCGTGCCCTTTGTGCAAAGTCCGCCCAGCCGGCTGAGCGGGAAAAATTCCTCATACTCCCGTCCGTACCCGAAGACGCCGGATGCCATCACGATCGGGTTTTTGAACCGTTTGCCAAATACCGTGCTGCTCAGATCAGCCATATCTGCATCCTCCCTTCCCGATCAGAAAACGACGTCCGCCGCGTTGAAGACCGGACCGTCCTTGCATACCCGCTTCACTTCCTCGCCGTCCGCCGTCCGGATCCGGCACTGACAGACGAGGCAGGCCCCGAGACCGCAGCCCATATGCTGCTCCAGCGACACCTCGCAGGGCGCGTGATATTTCGCCGCGACCGCCGCGATCGCCCGCAGCATCGGGGTGGGCCCGCAGGCATAAACCATATCCGGGACTTCCTTCTGCAGTTCCTCCTCAAGCGGAACCGTCACGAGTCCGTGGATGCCGGCAGATCCGTCGTCAGTGCAGAGAATCTGCGGCGTATGGAAGGAATCGAACGCGTCTGACAGAATGACGGCCGACTGTCCCCGGAAGCCGGTGATGGCCGTGGCCCGCTCATGATACCGGGAAGCGAGCGACACCATCGGCGGCACGCCGATTCCTCCGCCCGCCAGCAGCACGCGGCGCGCCTCCGGCAGCAGCGTGAAGCCGTGTCCGAGCGGTCCCATCACATCAAGCGCCGCATGCGGTCCGATGTCGACGAGATCACGGGTGCCGCTTCCCTTCGCCTGAAAGACGATGCGGAACGTGCCTTTCTCCGGACTGGTCCCGCAGATGGAAATCGGGCGCCGGAGCGAATGCCCCGGCACCGCGATATGGACGAACTGACCCGGCTGCGCGGCGGAGGCAATCTCCGGCGCGCAGATTTCGAAATCAAAAATATCTCTGGCGAGGTTTCGCCGTTTCACTACAGGGTAAAGGCCCTGAACGATGCTCATTCGCATATCCTCCTTTTCGGTCTTCTGAGAGGAGTATATCACAGAATGGCAAGTCAGTCCCCGACCGGACGGAAATCAGACGCCGGGTGCTTGCAGATCGGGCAGATGAAATCCGGCGGAAGCACCTCACCCTCGTAGATATAGCCGCAGATGATGCAGACCCAGCCCTTCTTCGACCGCTTCTCCGGCTTCGGCTTGATATTCGCAAAGTAGTAGGCATAGGTTGCCGAAGGCGTATCACCGAGCACGGCCCCGTCCGTGACATCCGCGATGAACAGCGTGTGGCTGCCGAGGTCGATGGACTGAATCACCTTCGCGGAGATATATCCGTTCACCTCTTCGTCCGCCAGATAGTAAAGGCCGTTTCCGGACCGTGCGAGCTCGACGCCCACAGTCTTGTCCTCGTCCCGTCCGCTCCGGAAGCCGAAGTGCTGAAAGGTTCCGAACTTTGCTTTCTCATCGAGAATCGAGACGTTGAAAACCCCTGTCTTCAGAATCATGTCATGGGTGTAGTTCTTCTTGTTGACCGAGATCGAGATCCGGTTCGGCTCGCTGGCGACTTGACAGACCGTGTTGATGATGCAGCCGTTGTCTTTCTCGCCGTCCCGGGCGGTGAGAACAAAGAGACCGTAGCTCAGATTGTACATGACCTTACTGTCCATATTCCGTAACCTCCTGTGTAAGAAAGTGTGCCCGGACTTTCCAGTCCGCCGGGCTTCTTCTGTCATTCTACCATAGTTATCTTCCGTTTTTCATCCGGAACCTTACGCAGGCGTCTGCATTTCCCGTCGGACCGCTCCGATAGAAAAATGCCCCCGCCCGGATCCGAAGGACCCGGACGGAGACATCCGACTGCATTACACACTCAGTTTCCGGTCCATGATCCATCCGGAAAGAATGTAGAAGACAGCTGACAGCGCCAGCGCGAGGAGCACGTGAACGGCGGTTCTGGCCCCGCTTCCTTCCACCGGCGGCTGTATGGACGATACGAGCTTCCACACCGCCGCGGCCAGCGCGAGGAAGATGCCGAAACTGATCCAGCCGCTGCCCTTCCGGCCGTTGAAAAAGGTTGACTGAAGCACCACCGCGAAGAAGGCCAGCACGATGAAGATCAGCCAGAGGCTGAAGACCGCGGCGATCGTCTCGAGAATTTCCGACGCGGTCCAACCGGCGACGGCCTGCATGATCAGTTTCCCGAACGGTGTTCCGACTGCGCCTCCGTCAATCATCACCGCCCCCTTCTGCATGAGAAGATACAGATCAAATATCGCAAGACCGCCGTACAGCCCGCCCGAAGCCGCGAGGCTGATGCCGTTCTCCAGCGCCTTGGCGCCGAGAATCTGATAGCTGTTCCGCGGCGTCATGAACAGCATGAAGCACTGCTTCGTGTTCAGCTCGTTGTGAAAGATCAGAATGCTGATCAGTCCGATGATCTGGACGCCGACGACCGCGCAGGCGATAAGGGCGAGAATCCCTCCCGTCAGCAGCCAGCTGTCGCTCATGTCCTCCATGCGGGCCGGGTTCAGCGTCAGAAGCCCGATCAGATAGCAGATCTCCGCGATGCCGGTCACGACCAGAAGCCCCATAGCAATGTTCCGGATCTTCCGGAACTCATATTTCATCAGTTTTCCCATCGTTCCATTCTCCTTCTCTCATCATTCACTGTTCACTCACGCCCGCCATCAGCGCTCTGTAGCGGTCCGTCAGCGAAACGTTTCGGGTCTGCCTGAGTTCCTCCGTATCTGCCTGCTCCACGATACGCCCCTGACGGACGAAGATCACCCGGTTGACAAAGGACTCGATCTCTTCCACCAGATGGCTGGAAATGATCATCGCCACATCCGGTCCCGAGGAACGGATGATCGCTTCCATGATCCGGTCCCTCGCCAGAAGATCGATGCCGTTCAGCGGCTCGTCCAGTAGATAAATCTCCGCGTTCCGCGCCATCGTGACCGCGATCTTCAGCTTCGCCGTCATGCCGGAGGAGAGGTTTTTCACTCTGAGGTTCTCCGTCAGTTCCATCTGGCCGAGCATCTCCCGGTACTTCTCCTCAGAAAAATCGTCGAAGAAATCCTGATAATAGCGCCCCACATCTTCAGCCGTCATCCAGTTGTAGAAAAACGGATCCGTCGGAAGATAGGCGATCTTCTTCCGGCTCTCCGTATCCGCCGGCTTTCCGTCCAGCAGCACCTCCCCTTCCGTCGGCTTCGCCAGTGTCGCCGCGATCTTCATCCATGTCGTCTTTCCGCTTCCGTTGGGGCCGAGCAGCGCGTAGATATTGCCCGGCTCGATCCGGACGCTGGCATCTTTCAGCACCGGCTTGTTCAGATAGTATTTGCTGACACTCTTTGTCTCCAGCATCACATTTCCTCCTTCAGTCTGCCCCGGATCTCCTCATCGGTGTACCCGAGCTCCCGCATGTTCCTCAGAAATTCCCCGACCAGATTTCTGGCCATCTCCGTCCGGATCCGATCACGTGCGCCCTCATCTCCCGTCACAAACGTACCCAGTCCGCGCTTCGTCGTGCAGACGCCCTGCGCCTCCAGCACCTGATAGACGCGGGCGGCCGTATTCGGGTTGATCTTCCACGCGACGGCAAGCTCTCTTCCGGACGGAAGCTTCTCTCCCGGCTTCAGCCGGCCGGCCGCGATATCGGTCTCAATCGCATGCACCACCTGAAGATAGATGGGCAGCGATGTATTCAGCTCCATTCTCTGTCTCCTTTCCGTTCAGCTTGTGTACTAGTTATATAATACACTATTGCTCTAGTCAAGTGGTTTTTGTTTTTTTTGGAAAATGCATCCGCCGTTCCGAAGATGTTGCTCCGGCAACATACAGGTCCGGAACGCTGTGCTAATCTGACTGCAGTGACAGGAAACAGGCACACAAAAGCCGGATCTTTGGAACCGGCGTATGAAAAGAGGAGAATATGATGGAACAGGCTATGTTCTGCTATCAGTGTCAGGAAACAGCAGGAGGAAAGGGCTGCACACGCTGCGGCGTCTGCGGCAAGAAGCCGGAAGTGGCCCGGATGCAGGATCTTCTGATCTATGTGACGAAGGGTCTTTCCTGCGTCACCACTGAGCTCAGGAAGGAAGGAAAGGAAATCGGAAAGGATGTCAACCATCTGGTGACACTGAACCTTTTCACCACCATCACCAACGCCAACTTCGACCGGGAGGCGATCGTCCGGAAAATCTGCGATACGCTCGAGATGAAGCGTTCTCTGCTTGCCCTCTGCGCCGGATCCGGCCGTCTTCCGGAAGCCGCGCGCTGGGACGGCAATCCGGACTCCTTCGATGAGAAGGCGGCCTCTGTCGGCGTGCTGGCGACGGAAAACGAGGATATCCGCAGTCTCCGCGAACTGATCACCTACGGTCTCAAGGGTCTCTCCGCCTACACGAAGCATGCCAACGCGCTGCTGAAGGAAAACGAGGAGGTCGACGCGTTCATTCAGCGGGCGCTGGCCGCGACGCTCGACGACAGCCTGAGCGCGGACGATCTCGTCGCACTCACGCTGGAAACCGGCAAGTACGGCGTAACGGGCATGGCGCTGCTCGACGAGGCCAATACAGGCGCCTACGGCAGCCCGGAGATCACCAGGGTCGATCTCGGCGTGCGGAGCAATCCGGGCATCCTCGTCTCCGGCCATGACCTCCGTGATCTGGAGATGCTGCTTGAGCAGACGCAGGGCACCGGCATTGACGTCTACACGCATTCGGAGATGCTGCCGGCCCACTACTATCCGGCATTTAAAAAGTACCCGAACTTCGCCGGCAACTACGGCAACGCGTGGTGGAAGCAGAAGGAAGAGTTTGCTTCCTTCAACGGACCGATTCTGATGACGACCAACTGCGTCGTTCCGCCCGCGGACAGCTACAGGGACCGCCTCTGGACAACAGGCGCCACCGGCGTGCCGGGCTGCCGCCATATTGACGGCGCCTACGGCGAGACGAAGGATTTCTCCGGCATCATCGAGCAGGCGAAGCACTGCGCTCCGCCGACGGAGCTTGAGACGGGCACGATCGTCGGCGGCTTCGCCCACGAGCAGGTCTTTGCCCTCGCGGATAAGATCGTGGATGCGGTGAAGTCCGGTGCCATTCGCAAGTTCGTCGTGATGGCCGGCTGCGACGGCCGCATGAAGTCCCGGGAGTACTACGCCGAATTTGCGAAGCGTCTTCCGAAGGATGTGGTGATTCTGACCGCCGGCTGCGCGAAGTACAAGTACAACAAACTTCCGCTGGGCGACATCGGCGGCATCCCCAGAGTGCTGGACGCCGGACAGTGCAATGACAGCTACTCTCTGGCTCTGATCGCGCTCAAGCTGAAGGAGATCTTCGGGCTCGACGACGTCAATCAGCTCCCGCTGGCGTTCAACATTGCCTGGTACGAGCAGAAGGCCGTCATCGTCCTGCTCGCCCTGCTCTCCCTCGGAGTGAAGAATATTCACCTCGGACCGACGCTTCCGGCCTTCCTCTCTCCGAACGTGACCGATGTGCTGGTCAAAAACTTCGGCATCGCCGGCATCACCACAGTGGACGAGGATCTGAAGCTGTTCTTCGGAGAAAACTGACACTGTCCGTTCATCGCAAAAGGGTCGCTGCATCTGCAGCGGCCCCTTTCTTTTATTCGAGTACAAGCGCCGGATGGAAGTTCAGATAATCTCCGCTCACCAGCATGTAGCGGATTCCGTGAAACGTGCCCCTGATGCTGTCTCCGAAGCGCGCCTTCCCGTGACAGTGGGAGTACACCACAGCCGAGACACCGTACTCCTCCGCGACTTTCGTGAAAGGCGACTCCGTCTCCAGAATACTGGTCGGCGGATAATGCAGAAACATGATGAAGCGTCGGTACCCGGCCGCCTCCGCCAGACCGAACGACGTCCGCAGCCGCTTCATCTCCCGCTCCACAAGACGGTCCGCCTGCGCCTTCTTCTCTTCGTCCCAGCCGGTGATCCGTCCCCTCCGGTCGAGGTAAAACGGGCCCTCGAAGGTGTATCCCTTCGTCCCGACCAGGGCAAAATCCTCATATGTCTCAAATGAGTTCTGAAGAAAATGCAGCCGTCCCCCGTACATCTCATTGAGGCGCGCCGTGTGCCCGGCCTCCCAGAACATGTCATGATTGCCGCGTAAAAGGATCTTACGGCC
The DNA here is from genome assembly GCF_019355395.1 of Chordicoccus furentiruminis. GTDB lineage: Bacteria > Bacillota > Clostridia > Lachnospirales > Lachnospiraceae > Chordicoccus > Chordicoccus furentiruminis. The sequence goes on along the minus strand of NZ_CP048829.1, from coordinate 2,713,793 downwards.
GGGCAGATTCTCGATGAAGGCGAGATCCTCGCGGCATTCCTCCAGTTTCCGTCCCCACGAATGATCGCCCGTGAGGACCAGCGTGTCCTCCGGCTTCACAGTCTGCCGGACAAAGGTCCCGATCTTCCGCTCATGGTGCTTCCACACCCGGCCGAAGGCGTCCATCGGTTTGTCTGCCTGAAAGCTGAGATGAAGATCCCCCAGTGCGTACAGTGCCATCGGCTCCTCCTTTCGCCACAGCTTATACTGAAGATCATACCACCATCCGTCCGGCCTGCACAGCGTCCTGCATCCGCGCCGCCCTTCATCCGTCAGTGAACGTACGCACACTGAATCCGTCCCCTTCTGTCGTCAGAATCACCGCCCCCTGACGGTCTGTCCGGAAAACCTTTGTGTGTGCGGCTTTCAGTCGGTTCAGAAGCGTGTCGTGAGGATGACCGTAGTCGTTCCCGGCTCCGCAGCTGATCACGCTGATCTCCGGACGCACCGCCTCCAGAAATGACTTCGGAGTCGAATATTTCGAGCCGTGATGCGCCACCTTCAGACAGTCATACCGTTTGTGTCCGGCTGCGAGATAGTCCTCCAGCTGCCGCTCGCCCGCACCGCTTACATCTCCTGTGAGCAGCGCATTGAAACGACCGTAGCGCAGTGAAAGCACAATGCATTGCCCGTTGCTGTCCGCCGGCACAGTCTCACAGGCGGGATCCGGATTCAGGACATCGAGACAAAGTCCGCCTGTCCGGATCCTGTCCCCCTTCGAAACCGCGAGCACCCGCGCGCCGGCCTCCCGTGCAAGTGCGCCCAGTTCCAGATAATCCTCATCGGGATGTCGCAGATACGGGAGGACCAGCGTCCCGACCCTCACCGGCGTCCGGCGCTCCCGGATCATGTCGAGCATCTCACGGATGCCGTTCATATGATCCGCGTCCATATGCGTGACAAAGCAGTAGTCAATCCGGGCGCGGCCCTCACTCTCAAGACACGGGAGAATCCGACGAGTGCCGCAGCTTCCGACCGACGAGGAGCCTCCGTCAACCAGCACGGTCGATTCCTCTCCCGTCTCGATCAGAATCGAATCCCCCTGCCCCACCGACTGAAAGATGATCTTCATCCCGTGAAGCGGAGGCTTCCTCAGTGTCAGCACAAGCGGAGGCAGAAGAAGAAGCAGCAGAAAACGCCGCCGGCTTCTCCGGAGCGCCCACAGGGCAAATGACCATGCGGACAGAAGCGCAAAATAAAGAACGATCTGCCAGACGGCGGGCTGTCCGAGAACCGGAGAAGCAAACGGAAGACTCTGTATGAAGCCGAGCAGCCGATGGAGAAGCCGGAGAAGCACCGTACCCGGGACCGCTGCTGGCGTCGATCCCAGCCCGGAGGCCGCCTCCGGAGACAGAGGCCGGCCAGCAAGCGCGGCGGCTGCTTCCCGGACCGCCTCCGCCGCGGTCCCGGCCGCTCCCAGCCCCAGCAGGGTGGGAAGCAGCGGCACGGCCAGCAGATTGACCGGAATGCTCAGGAGCGGCATCTCCGAGCCGGCACGAAGGACAAAAGGCAGCATAATCAGCGTCAGCTCCAGCATCTGCTCGGGCCGCCCCCTGCCGGAAAACAGACAGCCCGCGGCCATCGCCGCGCAGCTCATCTGAAACCCGGGAAAAAGAAGATAATCCGGATTTCCCAGCAGAATCAGAACCGCAGCGACGGAAAGCGCCGTGGGCGGATCATAGGTACGTCCGGTCATCTCCGCGCCGACCGCAAGGACAAACATCAGGAACGCGCGGACAGTCGACACGGATCCGCCGGTGAAAACCGTATAGAGGAGCATCAGAGCACAGACTGCGAAGCCGGCGCCCCGGATGCTCAGGTGCATTTTCCTGAGAAGGCGGTACAGCCCCATACCGAGCAGCGTCAGGTGGAGACCTGAAATCGCCAGCATATGCGTCACACCGCCGGTGCGCCAGAGAGACCGGACACTGTCATCCAGCCCGGTGCGGTCCCCGGTCATCATCGCGCAGAAAACGTCTTCCGCATCATCGGGAAAGGCTGCGCGGATCATCCGATTCACCTCCGAGCGGATTCCGGCGAGCGCGCAGGTGAAGCCGTCGCGCTCTGCGCTCCGCAGCGTCAGCGAAGGGGAACGCATCAGAAACCGGATGCCGCGTACACGGTCCTGAAGCGCCGTGTCCGTCTGTCCCGGATTCTCCGGCCCGCGGATTTTCTCCACCGCGCCCCGCGCCTCCAGAACATTGCCGGGTTCATATCGGCATCGGTCGCGGCAGATCAATTTTACTCTGGAAATAAGATAATCTTTCGATTGAAAGGTAAGAACGGGCCGGTCAAGAATCACAACGGAATAAGACTCCTGCGCCCTCGTTTCCGCGACCTTCCCCGTGATCCGATAAGAACGGGGTATATCGAACAGTGCTTCCGCTCCGGCCGTTCCGGGCGGGTCCGGTCTCAAGGGAGAGCCGGACAGAGTCAGAAGCGAAAAGAAGAGAAGAACGAGCAGGCACAGGAGAGCCGCAGGCCGTCGCCGCATGACCGCCCTCCTTCCGCACCGGCAGCCGGCCGGAGGATCCGCCGATTCGCAGGATCCTCCTCCGCTGCGTCGGGCCGGTGCTCAGTCCGTGCTTTCGATGGAATCGTTCACCAGACTCATATCCGGTTTAAACGGCTTCCCGAGTTTCATCGTCTGACGGAACGTCAGATTGGAATCGCCGTCGATCGCAAACTGCACCTCATGGATATCCCTGCAGTTCTCGCAGATGGAATCGACGATGGAATAGATCGGTATTTTTTCGTCAACACTGAGCGGACTTGAGATAAAGGTATCGTTCAGATTGACGTAGCAGATTCCGTTGGAGGATGTCACGGAGATGATCTGCAGATTTGACGGCACAGTCGGATCATTGCCCTCTACCTTCGGTCCCGCGATGATCCGTTCGACGATCGCCCACTCCAGCGGCTTGCTGGCGCTGTAGTAGATCGATCTCGACTCCCGGTTCAGCGTCTCTCCGTCCTTGGAGGCGAAGAAAAGGTCGATGGATGTGTGCGTGATCGCATTGATCATCTTGCCCGAATCCTCGACAAAGGTATCCGCGTTCATGACGCCGAGCGTCTTGCCGTCCGCCGCCTTCGCGTCCGCCCCGTCCACGGTGAACTGCACGCCGTCGATGCTGTCCAGCTGAACCATCGTCCGCACCACGCCGGCACGGGCCAGCACCTCCCGGGTGCTCGACAGCTTCTCATATCCCTTTGAGAAGTCCAACGTAAGCAGTCCGCCCGACACTTCGGATTTCTGCAGCGTCACGTTATCAGGTAGCAGGGCCTGATAGTCCGCCTCCTTCGGCACTGTCTGCATGGCGGCGATCAGATGATCCACCTGATCCGCGACCGATCCGTCCGGCGCCGGTTCGCTGACGGTCACAAGACCGTCCCCTTCCCGGTTCAGATAGTAGACAAGCAGTCCGGATTCACTCTTTCCGTCCTTCCCGCCCGGAGCGCCGAAGCTGCAGGCTGTCAGCGTCACAGCGGCGGCGCTGATGAGGGCAAGGAGCCGGAACCCTTTTCTTTCTCGTCTCATCTCAGTTCTCCTGCCTGACCAGCGGGATCCGCACCATAAAGGTGGTCCCCTTTCCGAGCATGCTGCTGACCTTGATCACGCCGCGGTGCAGCACGATGACGCTCTTCGTGATGGAGAGCCCGAGCCCGGTTCCTTCGATCTCGGTGGAATGCGATTTGTCACCGCGGTAAAAGCGTTCGAAAATATGATCGACCTGATCCTCCGCGATGCCGAGGCCGCAGTCCGCCACTGAAACATAAAAGTATTTGCTGTCCGCCTTCAGCGTCACCCTGACCCATCCCTCATCGATATTGTACTTGATTCCGTTCTCGATCAGGTTGGAGAAGGCGAGGGACATCTTCATCTCGTCTACCTCCGCCGTCACCGGCTGGTACGGATCGAGGATCAGGTCGATGCTCCGTTTGTCGGCGATCGGCTTCAGACGTTTGATGATCTGCTCCAGCATCGGACCGATCTCCACCTTCGACCAGTTCATGCTGGCCGCCTTTTTGTCGAGCCGGACCATCGTCAGCAGGCTGGTAATGATGCTGTTCTCGCGGTCGATCTCCGTTGTGATGTCACTCATGAATTCCCGGTAGACTTCAACCGGTACGTTGTCCGCGCCGTTAATTGAGTCCGCCAGCACCTTCATGGAGGTCAGCGGAGTCTTGAGCTCATGGGAGACGTTGGACACAAACTCCTGTCTGGAGTTGTCAAGCGCCCGGACGCGGGCGAGCATATTGTTGAACGCCTCGATGATCTGCATGGTCTCCGAGTAATCCGGCACGGAGATCGCCTGATCCTCGAACCCGTCTGTCACATCCTCAATCGCGCGGGTGACGTCATGGAACGGCTTGACCAGCATATTGGCCAGAACGAAACCCATCAGCAAAATCGCCGTACTCATCAGCACCACGATGAGCGTCGCCTGATTCTCAAGATACCTCACCGTCTGCAGGATCTCATTCGTGGAAATGGACGCGAGAAGCACGCCCTTCACCTCCGATGAGCGGCCGTCGGTGATGGGTGCGGTGATTTCGATAAAAGCGTTCCGGTTGTCGTAGTGAGTGGAGCCGCTCCCGCTCTGGAAGCAGCTGATGACTTCCTTGGATACGGACGTCTTGCCCGAATCGATATCAAACGTATCCTTGATCACCTTGTAGCTTGAATCGACGATCAGGATCCGCCCATTGTAGACGTTGCCCACCAGCGTAAGCTCGCTGTCCAGCAGCTTCGACGACGGCCGCTCGAGAAAGCCTTCCGATACGACAAGGTTGCACAGCATGTCGCACTGGTTCTTGACGTTGCTGATCCGTACAGAGACCGCTCTGTCTTCATAGCTCCGGACGATAATGGACGAAGCGATGATCACCGGAGCCAGACCGATCACGATCAGGACCAGCATGATCCGGAACCGGAGACTCCGGAAATAATTCTGTTTTTTCTTCTTCTGTTCAGCTGGCGTAGCCGGTCACCTCCGCGTCTTCAGCCTGACGGACTGCGCGCGGGACATGCAGCCTCCCGCGGCGCCCTCTGATGGAATCACGCCTGGAAGTAGTAGCCTAGGACAAATAATTTGTTCATTCTCTTCCCACATTAAACTGAATTAAGCTGCTGTTTTCTCCGTAAAATGGTCGGTTCGTTGTCCTTTCCCATTCCGAATTACTCCGTTTCAAGCCGCCTTCTTTCTCCTTCTGAGACTCTCACTTTTCGGTGAGAAAGTTTTGAGAAAGTTGCTTCACACAATGAGAAAGCCGAGAGTGAAATTGAGAAAGTCTTTCTCAGGCGAAATCGACAATGCATCCATCCTTCTGTCCTTGTAATTGTATACTACACTGTGCAGGGGATTTACTGCAAGGATATTTTTTTCAATCATATTCGTTCACTTTCCTGCTCTACCTTAACGTCCTCCTTCAGCATATATTCCGCTGTTTTCGAAAAACAGCCCTTATGGCGGAAACTCTCCAGATGCTCTCTGTCCCAATCCGAAAGAGGCTGTTTTGCAATTGCATTCTGAATTGTCTCAATATCCATATGGTATGGAATGGCACGTCCCTCTGTGCTCTCACTGATTAATCGGAAAATTCTGAATCCTCCCACATCGATATCAGACCAGTGAGAAATCGTCAGGTCCGGGTTATCTTCCGCAATTCGCTTAAGCAGTCTCTGAAGAAAAGGAGAAGGCATTCCCCCGGTATAGACTTTTAGAGTGGACGGTTCTGAAAAATCATTATATGTTGTAAGGTTTTCAATCGTGATCAGTTTGCTGTCCCGGATCCTGATATGAAGATAGCTAGCCTCTTCATCGGAAAAGAAAGCATAGGAACAGCCGCATGTATGGATTGTGCCATTCGGAGTCGTAATTTCGGCATTTCCTTTCATCGTCTCTGAAAACGGATTTTTTGATACCCCGAATAGCTCATATACTTTTTTCCCGGACTGCTCGGCCTCATCTAATAACAGGTCCCAGTCTTTCTCTTCATCACTCATCAGAATTCTGCGGATCGCGGTGCAGATCCTGCTTTCATAATGCTCAAATGTTTTGGAGCCCCCATAAACAGATGCGGACAGATTGCGGACGAGGATATTTTGCTGCAGCTCGCCATTGCTGATCACCGCATCTGCTCCCTTAATGATCTGCAATCCATTCTCGATATCAGAAGATCCAAAGCTTTTTGTTTTCATCCACACAGAGTCTTTCCCAAATGGCCGCAGAAGTATGTTGTGCAGATATGCTTTAGTCTGGGGCATAAGACTGCTGCTTTCCAGGAGTTTCCTGATTTCAGACTGGAGAAGAAGTTCCGACTCTTCCCGATCCGTATAGCCGTATCTGCCGTAGAGTCGGCAGCCCTGTTCTCTGCTGATATCCGCACGATAGACGACTGCATGCGGATTTCTTACCCGCTTCAGCTTCAGCAGCCCCGCTGATTCCAGTTCTTTCAGGGCATCATTTATTGCGGTTCTCCTTTCCATAGAGAGGAGATTGCTTCGTTTTCCAGAATAATCAGGTTCTCCCACCGCATCAGCAATATTGGCAGCGGACAGATACACATTTTCCCCGCGGCCTTGATATACTTTGCGAACCGCTGCCGCTTCAATTCGCTTTCTGTAGTCTGTCATCCTCCACACCCTCTTTTCCCGACTTTCGAACCCCCGGCACTATCTTCATCTGATGTCTATATGGACCGGATTTCGGTGTGGAAACAACATACAGCCTGTCCACATATGGGTTCAAAGCCTGACTGTAATTGAACATAATGGTCTGCACGTCTGCATCGCGCAGCATGCCGACAAAGCTTCGGGCATTTTCATCATCCATTCCTTTTGTTGCTTCATCGCAGAGGATAATACGAAGCGAATCGTCAGAATAAACCTGGCATGCCATTGTCCCAATATACAGGAAATACCTCAGCGTCAGTTGCTGTCCGTTTGATCCCATCGAACTGTTGTTGTCCAGATTTCTTGCACGTGCGGCAGGATCATTCCCCCTGTACATCAGCGGGCAGGTAATATAGGATGTATAATCAAAAATACGGTCAAAATCCGCTCCCTGTACTGTTTCAGCTTTCTTCTTCAGCTTCTCGATCACAGCCTGAACCAGATCACTCATCTCCCCGTTGAAAATATCTCTTGCAGCGCGGATAATATCGGCGTCTTCACTCATAATATCGTTCATGTCGCCGATCCAGTACGTGATCCCGCCAATTGGATATTTCTGAATAAACCGATTATATTGATTCCGCATGCGTCTGGCATTCGCTTCGTCCTCTCCCATTGTGTCCAGCAGCCCTGTAAACTGTTTTTCAAGGCTTTCAATCAGCGCCTGCATCTTCTCACGCTTCTGCTGGTCCATCCTGACATCCATCTTCTTCAGCTGTTCATCGATATACCGGTAATTATCCTGGCTCTCCGGATTGTCCATTACCAGAAACAGGGAGGTCCTCTCCTTTACGTGAACCGGCATTGTCTCCCATACGTCCCGGACGACTTCACAGCTCTCACCAGCAATTTTCTTCAGCGATTCCATTTCACTTTCAAGCAGGCTGTCTATATTAGGATTGAACCGTCCCGCCCATAACAGGACCTCGGAGATATCACTCTCCGGAAGAATATTCAATTCAGGAAGTCCCTCCATCGTCTTTTTATTTTCTGCTTTCCTGCTCTTCGCAAAATTCAGATTATTGATATCCCCCTGCTTGCGCGTCTCCGTTTCAGTTCTGTCATTCTGCTGTTTCCGGAGTTTTTCCGATAGTTCTTCGCTCCTCTGCTCTATTTCCTTCTTCCGCTCCTCAAATATGCGGTGGGCTTCTCCTTTCAGGATCTGTTCGTACTCCTGCAGTGTTCTCTGATAGTCTTCTTCTACCAGAGCGAGATCCGCAAAGGCATCTGTCTCCCGAATGCGGCATCCGGTCATCTGCATGTATATGCTGTCCGCGTGTTTGCAGAGCCTTTCCGCAGAAGCCATCTTGTCTTTGACTGTTTGAATGGCGGCCTCAGTCTCCGCAATCTCTACTCTGAGCTTTTCTCGTTCGCGTTCCCGCACCTCCTCCCCGATGAACAGCCGCATCTGAGAAAGGTCCTGTTCACGATAATACGATCCATTGCCATTCTGGTGCTGTCCATTGATCCGAAGAGCGTTCTTCGTGGAGACATATTCCTCATTCGTCTCTGCCATCAGACAGTCACCGCAAGTGCTGTAGAGATAATCATCTGCATGACTGTCTGTGATCTCGAGTGCACTATAGACGCTTCTCTGTACAGGTTTGACGCTCCTCCGCCGTGTCTTCAGGATTAGTGTACTGGAATCACGTCTTTCGGTACGGAAGTCATGTTGAATCGCGCATGCAAGCCTGTAGTTTTCCGGCGACACGACAATTCCAAACAGATTACGTCCCAAAAGGACTTCTATCGCCGGCTGCCACTTTTCATCCTTCACTCCGGCTATGCACTCGTACAGAATATGTACTTCCTCACCAACTCCCTCTTTTTGAAACTTTTCATTAATCAGATCACGTATTCTGATTGCGGAGGCCACATCTCCCCTGGCTGGTCTTCCACCCTGAAGTTCATGAAGACGGTCCGTTTTTTCATTCAGATCCTCTTCCAGCTCCTGCTTCCTCTGCCGCGCTTCTGAAGTTTCTTCTGCTTTCCGGTTCTGAAAAACCCTGTATAGATTACTGACTGTATCGATCGCTCCATCTGGATCAATTCTCTGTTCGCCTATAAGCTCAAGCAGAGAATCGGCCATACTTGCATATCTTTCATATTCTTCCTGGCACTTTTCCAGACGCAGCTTTTCTTTTTCGATGCTGTCCAGTTTCTCTTTCAGCTGCTGCTCCTCCTGGTTCGATGCAATCAACTTGTCGCGCTTCGCCCTGAGCTCTCTTATCTCCGCCTGAATTCTGATAATCTCATTACCAATCAATTCAAGTTTCTTTTCAGCGGCAGCTATGTTGGTCTGGCTTGTTGAAATGAGGGTATCTGCTCCTTCATCGATGATATAGGGAGTCAGGCGTTCCAGAATATCTGCCTTTTCTTTTTTCTTCGCATAGTCGGTGTAATATTTACAGTATCTTTCGTAAAAAGAACGTTCCTCTTCATAGTCATCAAAATCACGCTTCGCTTCCTTGTACTGATCAATAAGCTCCCTACGCTCGCCTGCGATCGTTACAGCAGTAGGCTTCGGCAAAATAGAAGTTTTAATAAAGCTCTGGAATTTATTTCCCCTGGCTCCCTGCAGGCTTTGATTGGTCAGCAAGTTGATCATGTACTGTTTGTACATCTTCATCGCATATTCATCATTGATGAACTCGACATTATATTTTCTCTGTGCAAAAAAATCCCGGAACGCTGCAGTATGCGTGGCTCAGTCACATTTTCTGTGTGATGCAGGGTTCCGGTCATAGTCCCGACGGCTGATGTCGAAGATCTTCAGGAAGAAGTATTCGTCATCTGGATAGCCATAGCCCTGCCGCCTGAGTGTTTTGATCTTGTTGTTCAGTCCTTCGATCTTTCCGGCTGAGATCCGGTAAGTCGCATGGGCAATGATACCTTCAAAGTGGTTTTCAATCAGGCGGCCGAACCACCGCAGATGTCTGTTCCCTGTGGCGAAGCAGATATCTATGGTCTCAGTCATCATCTCCGCCATGACTACTTCACTGGTCTGCCGGTACGCCTCGCTGAGTTTCTCCTTGATGAGATCCAGCGTGAACAGGAGCTCGTTTTCCGCAAGGAGCGCGTCATACTTTGCCTCATATCCGGACTTCCGGATGACCTCTTCCTTATTGAAGAGACCGCCGCCCTTTGACAACACTTTGCCCTCAGATGCTTCCTGATCCTTCCGCTGAAGGGTCGAGCGGCTGGACGTAAGGATATAGCGGGTGCGCTTGAGTGCCCTGGCTGCTTCGAGGTTTCCTTCTTCAGTGAGCCGTCTCTGCTCATCGCGCCGGACTTCGCTGACCACCTTATCATTGAAGTTTTTGACGATGTGGAAGTAGTCGAATACCGGCTGGATCCATTCGCAGCGCTCCTCGAAGGCCTCCTGGAAATCGGAATTCATGTCGCAGGCGACAGCTTCTACGCTTTCCATCCACTCCATCCCGACATGGTCAATGAAGTCGTAGACGACCTGCTTCTTCTTGCCGTGGCCGATCCAGAGGACGTGGCCGCGCTCCATGTCGATGATGTGCGTAGCGTAGCGGTGCCCGTTATGCAGCTTGAACTCATCGATACCAAGAAACTTTGCCTTATGTTCCGGCTTACGCAGCTTTTTGCCGTCAATCGTATACGCATCCTGCAGGCGCTTTTTATCGATTGCCTTGACAACGTTTTTCCCAAGGCCGGTGATCTCGGAAACCTGCTTGAGTGTATATGTTCCATGAGCCAAAAGATCCCGGGTGTACTGGTACAGTTCTTCCGTGATCCGGTGCCCATCCGCTTTAAAAGAGATGAACTGGGAATGTGTCCCGCCGCATTCCGGACACCGAAACTGGTTATGCGGAAACACAACACTGGAGAGATTCCCGCCGATGCAAAGATGCCGCAGAGTGATCTCCGGATGCTGGTTCACATGCATCCTCGCGCCGCACTCCGGACAGACCGTTTCTTCCGGAGGGACATCCAGCGTACCGTGGTAGCAGAAGACTTTTCTGCCGGATACCGCTTCATGAACGGTAGTCTCCGTATTATGGAAGCCATACAGGCAGCACGGAATCATCAAAAAATCTGTTGATTCTGCAAATGTGAGTTGTCCGTCAGCCTCAGGTCGGATATACTGCATGATGAAGGGTCTCCTTTGGATTGTGGTATCTCATCTTGCCAGGATGATACGTACAACCTTACAGGATGATCCTTCTTTTATTCAAGTGTAAAGGTGCAAAGTGTTATAAGCAGGCTGTTCTTAGGCTCCTGAGCCTGAGGCATAGAAACAGCCACCCTGCGAAGCAGGGCCTGCCCTTGGCGGGTTCTGGCAGAAACGCTATACTGAGCAGCCGATATGGTGAAGAAGGCAGGCTGTTCTTGAGTTCTTCACCGTCGGCACTTAAGCCGCAGCGTTTCTGACAGGTTCAGTCAAGGGTGGCGTACGTAACCAGTAACCATCAAGCACACAGAAAAAGTGATTGACCCGTATGCGTAGTATATTTCGTGATATCCGGATCCGAATAGCAGATGTCTTCATCCTGGGCCATCTGATTATTGCCACGTGCCCCGATCATCTCAAGCGGTTTTCCTATGACCGAAAAGAATGTCCTTGCCGGTGTATCATTTCCTGAGGAAATGATCCGGACACCCTGAAGAATGTACAGACCGTCATCGTCGAGAAGCTCGATAATGATGTAACTGATAATTCGGCCGGTCCTCTGCGGAACTCCTTCCACTTCCCATCTCACTCCGGTCCGAATCTCTCTCTTATTGTCGCTTGTCAGACCCAGTACATCCTGATTAAAAAGGATGATGCCGAGCAGGTCAGCGATCGTTGATTTGCCGGAGCCGTTTTCTCCACAGAAAAGCGTAATGCTCTGAAAATCGGGGATAATCATGGACCGAATGGACATATAGTTTTTTACAAACATGCGATTCAGTTTCATCTTCATTCTCCCTTCCCCGGAGGATTATCATCAAACAATGAAAGCTGCATTGCTGAAGCCCCATCTTCGTCTGATTTTGGAGGTTTTTTCTCCTGACGGTTCTCTTCTTCACTTCTCTTCTCAAGCCAGGGATCAATGATATCCCTGCACCGTTCTTCAAGTGTCTCCCGGTCCATGCAGAACATGATTCCAGGATAAATCTCGATTCTCCGATCCTTCTGGTTCAGACGAATCATCGAGTATCCCGCAAATGGAATGAGTCTCTTTTCAATTGCCTTGATTGATCCGTACAGACCATTTCGTCCGATTAGGCTCGGATCGTCTGAGATGTCCCTTATCTTCAGCTGAAAGTCATTGTAGGAACAATCTACAACATGCGTTGATCCGGCTGCGACATCTTTATCAAGATAGAGCTGAAGAAGAGCAATATAAGTTCTCATCTCTTCCGCATCAAACTTTTTCCGAAGCATGTTTGGCTCAGAGGACAAGCCGACAATTCCGGCGACACCATATGTCTGGTTTATCATAAGTCCGCAGTCATCACACAACAGAGCTGATTCAATCAGTTCTCTGTTCTGCAGAATCGCATTAAAAGCCTCGTGCTCGGTCTTGTTTTTTGAATCATATAGAAAAGTCCTTTTTTTCAGCCTCTGAAGCGCCTCGAACGCTTCTCTGTTCGACTCTCTCCAGCTTTCGTTTTTTTCATCCATCTTCACGATCCTCCACAGCTGCAATCATCACATCCGGATACAGATAACTCCCATCTTCCGTCTCCCTTACAACCGTACCTACACCATTCTGCACCAGATAGTAGCAGACACCAGCATCAGGATTCTCTGCCTGCAGATCCTGTCTGCCAAAATGACCATAATAAAGAATTCTGTTCAGTGTCTCAACGACTCCCCACTTGTAATCGCCCCTGTCCGGATCTAATGATAGAATATCCCTGATATGACATTGACTTGTTGATTGAAACACCTTCCTCATAATCATATTGACTGCAGTAATATCGCTTTCGTCATCGTAAGGGACTTCCTCATCGTTATATGTTCGTATTTCTATCTTATCCGACTGGCCACCGGAAAATGTTTCCAGTACCTTTAGAGAGCATTCATCATGAAAGCCGGGATATCCAATTAGATTTACAATTCCGTCTACCTCATTTCCTGCATTGAGATACTGAAACATTCTGTTCAAGTATCCTGATATGGAAAGGCGCATGCCATGCATGGAAAGATTATTCACACACTCCCTGACATTCCCGATCAGAACACCTACTTCATTGCGTATTCGTTCAGAACGCCGGTTATACTGTTTAACCGCCTGGTATCCCAGAAAACTGAGTTTTTCGCGTATCCCAACGTTCAGCCGGATATACAGGTCGTGATCACTCTCCTCAACAACTTCCGGATTAAAGACAGACATCGCTCTGTCTTGATCTATTTTTTTCCTGACAATCTCATCCAGAATCTGTCTGTTCTCTTCTTTCAGAAGTTTCCTTGAGACAGATTGAACCTTCCGCAGATTGACCAGGTAGCCGAAACGTGTATCAGAGCTTTGCGAGATCATGATATACTGCTTAAAGTATTCCGAGTTAAATACCCGATTGACCCAATCCGCATTGCCAATATGTTCTCCCCCTTTTGCACGATTCTGATACTCCTGAACAAAGTCGGCAAACTCATCCGCGAAATTGTCAAGATGGTTTAGTTCTTCCTTGAATCTGACATATACACTGTCGATCTTATCGTAATTCTGTGCGTCCTCCGGTCTCCCATATACACCCTTCATTGTTCCGCTCATACTCAGAAAATTTCTGGCATTAAACGATGGCTTGTCCAGTTCAGCTGTATTTTTTAGGAATGTAAGCAGTTCCCGGCCTATACTACGGATGTGAACATAGGACACCAGATTTCTTCCGGTATCATCATAATCCATAACAGTTTTTATAAGACCGCGATTCTCGAGAAGATTCAGGATCCGATAGGATGTAGCGAAACGCTTTTTCTCCGGAGAGGAAATATCCTCATCTGCCAGAACAGGTCCGTTGTCCTCTGAAAGATCTCTCAGGATCTCTGATATATTGAACTGGCGAAGCAGATCCGAGACCCCATTCCTCAATGCATCAAATGGAACCGTCCTCGACGGCTCTGATTCGACTTGTCCCGCAATATACAGAAAGCAGGACATATAGATTCGGGAGTTTTTGCTCCGCCCGAACAATGAAAGAGCATCGAAAACAGACTGAGAAACGGTAAAAGCATATTCGTTCGCTGATTGATCCATACTCATGATATATCTACCCTTCCGGTATATTTGTAATTCAATTCCGATAGTTGAATTATCGCAAATACACTGTCCGTTTATTCGTACATACGATGTGTTTCTTATATATTACGATATTTATCCATATATTCAAAATTATTTTGGTGACACTTGCTCGTTTACATAATAATGCACAATCTTCTGATAATATTGTCCCCAATTTATGTTCTCTCACTTCAGTGTTTTACATCTGATATAATGTGTGGGACAAAAAAAGAAAAGGGCTATAGACTGTCAGAACTTTGTGACGTTTGTCGGTACTATGCTAGTTACCTGACTGCCGTCCAAATTCATGTATAGAAATGTTTACTGTGAGCAGAAAGGACATAAAATATGAATTACGATGAAGCATCAGAATACTGGACCCGCAAAGAACTTGATTCAAAACATCACCCGAAGGCAAAAGAACATCTCCTGAATTTTATTGCAAGCCACCATATCTGTGTACTCGCGACCGGATCAGGTGATTTTGTTCGCTGTACTCCCATCGAGTACAATTGGGTGGACCATGTTTTCTGGCTTTTCTCCGAAGGCGGACTGAAGTTTCGCGCGCTCAAAGGAAATAAGAATGTCTGCCTGGCAATTTATGATGAAGTCAATGGCTCCGGATTCGGACACCTCCACAGCGCACAGATCAGCGGGACAGCCGAGATCATCGAGCCTTTTTCCGACGATTACAGAAAGCTCTTTGAATATAAACACATTCCGGAAGTAGCAATTCAAAAGCTTCCGGAGCCAATCCACCTGATTCGGATCGTCCCATCGGAAGCAGACTATCTGAATTCCGATCTCAAGAAAGAAGGATATGATTCAAGACAGCATATCCTGTTCTGAATCATTCTGGAAGAGCAACATCGTGAAGCTGCATCTGGATTCTTCTCATGCTCTGCGAGAATTCCATGGACGCGCAGATGAAGGAGCTTCGGCTGCGCGTCCTGGCAAAATTCCGCCTTGGTGGAATTGATTCTATCAAGAATCGAGTGTTCAGATGTCAACGTACGGGACAGGCCATCGTTTTCTCAGCTGGCTGCTCAACTTGATGAGCCGGCATTTTCGCATTCGCCATGATATACTGCTGTTTTTCCAGATTGAATGCTCCATAATACCAGTTAAAGAACTGTTTTGTAGGTATACGTATTGTCTGTGAAGTAAGCCGCATGACCGGAAATGGACAATCATCGGAGGAAAGGAGTTTATAGAGACTGTTTTCCCCAATTCTTAAAAGATGGCCTACTTCCCGGGGCAGTAGAAAAGCTGTCTGCTGCATATCTTCAATGGATCTGAATTCCTTAAGGTTCATATTATTTGTTTTCTTTGGCATGATTTATCTCCTCCGTTCCGATTCTTTAATTTCACAGATTAGAGTTTTTTTGGAAATCTCCTCAACGCTTGGTGCAGAAATTTCGTATTTTCTGGTGTAGTTTGCGATCAGCCACTCGGAAATCTTTTCCGCATCAGCACAGGCACGGAAAAATTCGTTGTAATCGTTCTGGATAACACCGATCCAGGAACGTAGATAGTCTGAATGATCTTCGTAGTGTTCTCCCGACAGCGGAATCCCAAGATCTGTCTCCGTGAAAAGTGCCCCTATCTCCGCCCTGAGTTCTTCCTTCGCATAGCCTTCGGAGCCAAATGGTCCTCCAAATTTACGGTTCAGTCTCGACGGTGCCCCGGTCATATGCGATAGTTCGTGCAGAAGTGTCTTTGCGAAACTGGTCTGGTCCTTGAACTGGCTACGGAGCGGCAGATAAATCTCATCTGAAGCTGGGCTGTAGAAGGATCTGTCCTGTGCAATCTCATGGATCGGGCACTCGCTTGTATCGATGATCCGGTTGATAATCGTATCAATCTCCGGCTCCGGACACTCATTTCGGCTGAAACTTGGGAAATCCTGCACCTGCTCGGCGTTGAATACCCGAAAAAAAGAGACCTGCGGCCTCTCCAGCTGCACGGTCTCGAATGATACATTTCCGTTCTGATCCTTCACTTTCTTCTGTTTCTCGAAGATCCATTTCTCACAAAGAACGCCATGTTCTCCCTTCTTGATGAAATAACCCTTCTCCGAATACTGCCTTGCGGTTGCCCATCGCGGGTCCGTATAACCATGTTCGACGACCATGGCCATCAGCCGCAAACGGTTGCCTCCTTTGTACTGTACCTTTGACAAAGGATTCTGCGGCCGGAGCGACGCCCGGTCCCACTCCTCTTTGTTGAAGAAATATCCCTGTTTCATCATTCCGATGATTTTGTCAACCAGAGCCTTCCGCTCATCCATTACGATTTCAAATGCTCCCGGCATTGTCTTCCCCCTTTCTGGGCATGAAAAAGCCTCCGGACATTTCCTCCGGAGGCATGCTGCCAATCTGCTTTCGTATCTTCATTCTTCCATATCTGTTCAGTCGTCAGTCTTCCGTTTCTGTTTCGGTCTCACATACTGCATCCTCAGCATCGATCGTTACGGTCTGCATATCCGTGATCTCTGCGTTACCATCGAGATCCTGATAAACCGTCACCAGATCATATTCCGGCACTACTGCCGTTACACGCATCAGTGCCATGTAATTGATGCCAGTTACAGTCTGACTGCCAAGATAGGCGACCGGCTCATAATCTGCCCCCTCCAGAGACTCGAGTGCCTTATCGAAGGTAATCGCCTTATCGAAGGCAGTCTTCACATCCTCATTTTTTTCAAAGCTCACATCGCCTTCATTAACGATATATCCACCCTGGGCATCACTGTCCCCGCTGAAGATTTCCTTGTCGCCGGTGATCTCCGCGTTGCCATCGAGATCTTCATATACCGTAATGATCTCGAAGACCGGTTCGGCGTCCGGAACGATAACTGTTCCTCTGCATAGGATGCTGTAGTTTGTTCCAGCAACAACCTGGCTTCCGAGAACTGCGATCGGTTCATACTCGTATCCTTCCAGCCCGTCTGTTGCCTTTTCAAAGGCTTCCTTTGCATCTTTGTTTTCTTCATCATCGAAGGAAAGTGCTCCGCTGTTGATCTCCCATCCGCCAACAAGCAGGATAGACGTAGGAGCATCCGCGCCTCCAATGATCTGAACATCTTCCGATGCAGCTTCCGTCTCTGCAAATGATGCCGGAGCCATTACCAGAGATGCCGCGCATGCCATAACCATCATCTTCCTTACGAAATCCTTCATGATATTTCCTCCACTGATTGTTCTATGATTTTTGCCAGGCCCGTCTGCAGCTCCCTTTCTCTTGTCTTCACTATGTATACAGTCAGGAAGGCGGAAATGTTGCACCGGATATAGCGTGATAGATTCCCAGATATTCCTTCTCCACTTCCTGAAATGGTCTCCATCCATAGGAAATTTCGATATGTATCTCCGGCTTCGGTCCGATGTCCTCATTCAAGAGTTCATGCATATCGTACCAGAGCATGGCATTATCAATCCTCTTCATCTGCAGGTATTCTTCCTCTGTCAGATTTGATCCAAGGAATTTCGTATACAGGACGGTAAGCAGATGATCTTCCGCTTCTCGGTATCCCGGAAGGTTTCTCTTGAAAGGTCTCGGAACATCCGACATATAACATTCGGAAGCGTCGTGAAGCAGGCAGGCCAGGATCATCCGGTCCGGAAGAGACAAAGCTTCCGCTTCCCGCGCACAGTTGATACAATGCTGCCCCACGGAGAAAAAAGTCTTCACATGACCATTTCCACGGCAGATCAGAGGCAGAGCATGCGCAATGTCCTCGATCCGGAAATCTTCCGGTTTCGGATCCAGCGGGTTCATATGGATTCCGGAATGTGTTGTGATGCAGTCAGCCTGATTCCCCATCTTTATTCACTACCTCATGGTATTTTCTTGAACGGATTGTTCAGTTCCACTGCTTGAAGTACCCGAAGATGATTCTCCGCCGCAATCTGCTCAGCTATTTTTACCCCTTCAGGATTCCACACAAAATCTGCTCTATGGGCATCTGCTCCAAATATCGCGGTGCAGCCTTCCTCTCCTGCGATCTTCCAGAAAGCGGGATTCGGATAATTACGTTGTGTTGTTATTCCGAGCAGGTTGATCTCCATGGGCATCTGCATACGTTTAGCCATTTTGCAGAGCTTTCTCATCCAGAAATCATAGGCCTCCGGATCTCCCGTGAAGTGAAGAACATCGGGGTGGGCCAGATAAGTAAAACATCCCGTCTCCATCGCACAAATCACCTGTGTAACATACCGCTCCAAAAGCTTTTCATCCTTTGTTTCTGCAAAAGATGATGGTTCTCCGAACCGGTTACCCAGCCAGTGCTGCCCCAGCAGAAAGTACTCAATCGGAAACCGGGAAGCATACCTGACAAGTTCATCGAAATATGCCGGATAATATTCTACCTCAAGCCCAAGGTGGATCTCAATATCATCCTTATATTCCTCCCTGAGCTTCAGGATGGTATCCACATAATCCTCAAGCTGATTCATCCTCATCTTATCCGGATCAACCAGCCCATCTGGAAAAGGGTACGGGGTGTGGTCCGAGAACCCTATGATCTGATAGTGTCCGATTGCCGCTTCGATATATTCGCGCTCGTTGCCTGTAGCATGATTGCATCGCCAGGTATGCATATGATAGTTCGCGATCATGACCCTTACCTCTTGTTCACGTTGTATCCGATTACAGATCCAACGATGCCGCCGATGATATGTGACAGGTTGGACACGTTATCCCTCACAAAGATTCCATCAACGACCTGCTGTCCGATGAAGATAATTGCAATCAGAATAAAGCTGAGCGGGATTTCCCCGTCATGGAATCCTGTGAAGGAAGTCAGCAGAATGAACGCAAACACGACACCGCTGGCGCCGCAAAGGACAGTATTGGGGAAGAAAATGTAATTGACAACTCCTGTCACGGCTGCGGTGATCAATATGGCAGAACCGATTTTCTTCGAGCCATACTTCTCTTCCAGCATAGGTCCTAGGAGCAGGATGTACATCATATTTCCCGCATAATGCTGCCATCCGCTATGTCCCAGCACATGAGTGAAGAATCTTAGGTAGGTCAACGGAGACAACAGCGATGAATGATAAGTCGAGAACAGTAGCGAATTGTTGCGTCCCCTGGTAAGGATATTCAGCCCCAATACAACCAGGCTGGCAAGTGCAAAGCCAAGTGTCACCGGAGCATTAAATGTAATCTTAAGCTTCTTCATTGATCTTTCCGTTTTTCTGTTTTAACAGGTTTCCATAAACATTATTCTTTTCGAATCACCACCAGTATACTACAAAGCATTGCCTCATCGTTTCCCTTCTTCCGAATGACCTTCCGGAAGGATCTCCTCCCGCATCTCCAAATCCGTAAGGGATACGATGTCCCCTTCGTCTGTGATGCCGTACTTTTCCGAAAGCTCTTCCCGGATGTCCTTATTCTTTGCCATCAGCTTTCTCCTTCCTGATTCGTTCATATTCGCGGGTCATCTGCTCACTGTCCATCGTCAGGGAGTAGAGATACTCCAGCTCATCTTCGTTAAAGCCGTTCTGGATTGCCTGGACGATGATGTTGATCTGGCCCGCGCTTAGCTTCCCCTCTTTAATGATGTCCAGGATGCGTTTTGATACATCTGCGGAGGGCCCGGCTCCCTTCTGATCGGCAGTCTTCCGTCCAGCAGTTTTCTCATGCTCAGCTTTCTCTGCTGCCTGTTTTTCTGCCTTCATCTTCTCCTCCGCTTTTTCTGCTTCCATGACAGCTCCGCAATCTTTCAGCCATCGCTCCATCTCCTCCGTCGTCAGCTGTTCCCCGGTCTTTGCCCTTGCTTCTTTCTCCATCCTGTCGATATCATCAAAACTGATCTTGTCCAGCGTTTCAGAATCAAGATAGATAATCCGCACCGGTTCTCCCTCTTTCTGCTTGTTTCTGAAATATTCAAGATCCTTCTCTGTCAGATACTGAAGATTATTCACGCCTGACCCTCCTCCTGTAAATCTGTTAAAGATCCGCCTCTTCTACATTCATCACTTCATTTCTCTTCTGGAACAGATCATCCCATTCCTCTTCTTTCCCAAGGGTAATCTTCCCGTCTTCCAGATAGCCGCAGATCGGATAGCGGATCAATTGCTGGCCACCTGCAAACACCCGGTCTGGATTCTCAAGCGAGAAAACAGGATATGCTTCCACCTGACCATTTGAATACTTGTGAAGGAAAGAGCCCAGCATCTGAGTCCCTGCCAGGTATCTTCCTTCAAGATTATCAAGCTTATCGAATATCCTGGACTGCCTGAAGACTCCCATGTACTGCTCGATCTGGTAGAAATACGACTCGCAGTCTGCATCTTCGCCCTCCGCATCGATATAGAAATGGATCTCATCCTTCTCTTCCTGGGACTTCCGTTTCCGCTCGCTCACATACGGTCCCAATGCCGACGATGCGATGAATTCCGGCAGCTCGAGTGTATGGAACTTGTCATCCATAATTGGGTTGCAGCCGCGGATGAAGACCAATTCCTTCTCGTTATCCATCCTGCGGACCTCATCCGGCGTCATCAGCTCACGGCCGACCACATCAAAGTTGCTGCTTGCTGATCCTTTGCTTCCCAAAGATTCACTTGAAGAACGCTTGCCCAACGTATACTTACCCAGCATCTCCGTCATGTACTTATGCGTCTCAGGTTCATTTCCTCCAAGGTAGATCATGGTATCGCAGTTGCCGATGATGGCCTGCCAGGTGTCCTTGAACAGGGCCTGCAGCTGCGCTCGATTCTGGAGAATGATATTGGCGGACATGTTCCTGCTTCGCATGGTGGAAATGATCTCTGTGAAGCCATCCGGAAGCGGTGTATTTGCGAATTCGTCCATCCAGAATGCCACATGGATCGGCAGTGCCCCGCCATACTTGAAATCTGCGATATAGTACAGTTCCTGAAAGATCTGAGTATAGAGGAGACCTATCAGGAAGCTGTAGGACTTGTCGTTGTCCGGGATGATGCAGAACAGGGCCGTTTTCCGGTCCGGGTTCTCATAGATTCCTTCGCCGATTGCCCGGATGTCGATATCATCATGGTCCAGGATCTTCAGAATCTTCGGGTTCTGAAGATAGGCAAGTCTCGCATGAGCGGAAATGATGATTGACCGGATCGTGTCCTTGGCACCGCTCCGCACTTTCAGGTATGCCACCCTGGCCGGATGGTCATCGGGAAGCACTTCCATCATCTGGTCCAACTCCGACAGGTCTCCTGCTTTCTCCGCTACCCTCGCTTTGTTCAGCAGATCCATCATCTCGCGAATGGTCGCCGGCTTCCCATGCTTCGGGCATTCATACCAGACGTAGGACATGATTGCCTGCAGGTACAGGGAAAGAGCGGAATCCCAGAAGGGATCCCCGCCCTTTGCGTCCTTGGGTCTTGTATTGTTCATCATGTTGGTGACCAGCTTGATGATGTCATTGTCCGAGCGGATATAAGCGAAGGGATTATACCCATCCGAATCGTCCATATCGACAAGGTTGAAGGAAACGATACGGTAGCCTTCCATCTCAAGACTGTTGGCAAGTGCTCTCCGGAGTTCGGATTTCGGATCTGTGATCACCAGGGAGCTTCGAGCCCCGGCCAGGATGTTGGGCATAATCAGCCGGAAGCTCTTGCCTGCGCCGGACCCGCCGATGATGATGACGTTGTTATTCAGCCCTGTCCTGTGGGTATCCAGGCTGATCCGCAGGTTCTGGGACAAAATCTTGTTATTTGCAGGGTCCGGGTCCGCCAGCTTTCTGTTTACCTCTTTGCAGGTGCCGAAGCTGGCTGTCCCGTACTCTGTTCCCGGCTTCACATCCCGGTCCATTGATGTCACTCTCAGGAAAATGACAAACCAGATGATTCCGCAGATCAGGATGGCTTTCCATGTCCACGGAGTGACCCGCAGTGGAAATGAGTGAAGCAGGTAGTGAAACAAAAGCGGTTTCAGATTATCCAGCCTAACCTCATTTCCGTACATGAGCCCGATGCAGTAGCCAAGGTAAACCGCCACAGGAAGGAAGCAGAGAAAGAAGATCACGTTCAGTTTCCGTTTGGGATTCTGCATGTTCTCTCATCCTCCTTCCTCACAGCTTCTTCTCAAAAGGCGACGGTTCCTGCTTTGCGCCGCTGTTCAGAAGGCTGCTCAGATTCTCCAGGGCACTGGTCGGTCCTTCAAGGCCTCCGTGGCTTGGTCCGGTAGTCTGATCTCGATTCTGATCACGACTCTGCTCATGGGTCATCTCTCTGGACCCGACCGTCGTCTGACCGGAATTTCTGTTCAAAGCCGCCTCCTTCACCAGCCCGATCACAACCGGTCCTGCCAGTGTCTGGAAAGTAGCTGTCCGAAAGTCTGTCACCGTATAAGCCCGGTCACGGAAAAGCGCCGCACCAAGATTCTTTTCGCTGAATCCCTTGCCCGGCAGCACTGCATCCTTAACTGGAATGAATACGGTCCGGTTCTGGTCGATCCGGTACTCGGCAAAGTTCTTCCTCACCTCCACCGGCGGCCCGCTGATCCACTGGTACTGCTGCTGAAGTCCCTGGCAGTCCAGATCACGCATACGGACCCGGACATCCCCAAATGCCTCTTTCAAGTCCGCCACCTGCTGCTCGGGAGCCTCCATGTTTCTGGAATACTGCACCGTTTTCTCCGAAGTCCTCTCCTTCTTTTCGGTAAATGGGTCCGGCACTGACTTTGACAGGTCCTGCGCTTCAGGTGTCAGTTCCCCGTTTCTGTTAAAAGCTGTCGAGAGGTAATCCTTCTCACTGAGCATCCCCAGATAAGTGTCCTTATAAGGCCCCATCGCATGGTCGATCAGAAGAGCTCTCACCTTGGGAGCATCCGAAACAGCAATGGCGTATTGGGTACGGCCATCCCCTCCGCACAGGTCCGGCATCTTCGCAAACAGGATTCCATGCTGCTTCATTTCCTTCTGGATCTTCTTCAGTTCCTTCTTGTCCTCGCTCCCGACGTTCACGTACATCATGTCATCGCCCTTGATCGCCCGCAGCCTGCCAAGACGGGCCTTCCCCTTCCATTTCGAAAGACGGATCGTATTGATCAGCTTCGCAAACTGGATCGCCGCTTTCAGACTGATCTTCCCGAGAAGGTAAATTGCCTTGCCTGCCACGACCACAATCTGGGTAGCGTCCGCGACTTCACTCATCTGCCTTCCTCCTTTCTTACGTTCTGTAAATGTTTTTCATTGCACTTTCTCCCTGTCTGTGTTACAGTAACCACCGAACAAAAAAATATGGTCTTATTGGAAACGCACATTCTTTTCAGGATGATAACGAACAACACATGGTGATTGTTCTTACCGTCAACTGTTTATCTGAAAAGGAGTGTGTATTTTTATGCCCAAAACAAAAGCTCAGGATGCTGCCTTCACTGCGATCATGGCCACCATCATGGTCTATGGAATGATTGTCTACAATGTCGCTCTCAACACCGGAGGTGTTACCAATGCAACCTTCGGAATGGCTCTTCATGAGCTCCCGATCATGGGGCCGATTGCATTTATCCTTGAGTTCTTCGTGGTCGGCAAGATTGCCAGAATACTGGCATTCCGGGTCATGAGACCCACAGACCGTCCACAGTTCATCACCTACGCGACCTCCATCTGCATCTGCTGCATTATGTGCCCGGTCATGAGCCTCATCGCGACCATTCTGTTCAAAGATTCAAAAACCTTCGGGACCTGGATCCAGACCTGGGGAATGAACTTCCCGATGGCCCTTCTGTACCAGATGTTCTACTGCGGTCCGCTTGTCCGCCTGATCTTCCGTCTGATCTTCAGGGAGAAATCTTCAGGCAAGTCTGGAAAGTGATCACAGCCGCGGTCCACACTCTGCCGGCGTCAGATCCTCCGGCAGAGGGCCTGGTTCAGGCCCTGCCGGTCCAGACTGACTCCTGTCCTCTCTTTTCTCCAGCTTCTTATCCTCGTAAGCCTTTACAATTATCTCTGTCATACGTTTCCGGATACCCGGTGAGACGGGGCCCGCAACGTTCTGATAGCGGTCCCCGTTTTTCTCATAAGGGTAAGATACTTTCAGTTCCCCATCCCTCTCAAAGATACGGACCCCGTCGATTTTCACGAGACCGGCATAACTCACCGTAGCGTAGGCTCTGGTCTCATCCTTTTCATAAAGTCTTACATCGACGGTCAGGTCGAGCGGTTCCTTCTCAACCTTCATCTGCGCAACCACACTCTTATTGACCGTATCTGTGATTGCTTTGCGAAGATCCTTGTCCTTGATCATGACGACCGGCTCCCATTTGTCTCCCTTCAGCTTTTCCGGAAATGAAACAAAGGAATAAGTCTTGCCGTCCTTGTCTGCCTGGATAACCTTCACGTTGTGGATCACGATCTTCTCATCCAGATATACGTCCCCGGATGCAAGGATCTTATCTGAAAAAATCGGTTTCATATCTGCCCTGATATTCATCTGCCTGCCTCCTTCTTCTCCGCTGCTCCTTTAGCGGAATCATTCTTCTCTGTGCGAACTTCCGCACTGCCTGCTGCCGGATCCGTTTCTATTGACGGCTCCATTTCCGGGATTCCTTCCTTCTTTACTGCCTCCGCGACCTGCTCCGGAGTCACCTCATAGAAATAAGTCCGTCCCTTCATCCCGGACAGAGTACGGTCGATGACCGTGGTCAGCTTCTTCAGCCAGACTGCCCGGTCCCGTTCCTGCTTTGCCCGGATCTGCTTCATCCTGCGGTTTTTTCTGTCCTCCAGTGCCTGCCGCTTTTCCTTGGCCTTGCGGATTTCTTCCTCGATCCGCTTCAGTTCTTCATCCATGCAGGCACCTCCTTACCAGCCCCAGATAAGGTTCATCATGCTGGTGATAAATACCTCTCTGGAATAGATCATCAGTCTTCTGCAGCTTCTTGCCTGCTTCTCTGTAAGTCCGTTCATCCTCCTTCTCCTTTCCTGTCTTCATGAGCGCCTTCCCATGCAAGCATGGGCGACGCGTTGTTGCTTGTCGCCTGCAAAAATGCCACTAGGCCACTTCATAGACCTGATGGCAATAACATCAGCCAATGTAATGTCCGGCAACCTGATCTCTGTTTCCTCAGCGGATGATATTCGGGTCGAGTTCCTGTTCCTTCTCAGGTGTTTTCTCCTTATTCAGTTCCGGTGCTCCTGGGCAGAGAAGAATCTTCCGGTCCGGATCATAGACATGAGCGAAGTCGGAGAGCTGATCTTCCGGGTCGACCTGCATCTCATTGATCGAGCTGACCATATCATCCAGTGCTTCGATCGATGCTCCCAAGGTCTTTGGAAGAGCCATCACCTCATGGATGGAAGACGGCAGAATGAAGAATCCTTCCGGCATCTTCTTTGAGATCTGTTCCATGACATTGGGAATGAAGACTGCTGCCGCGCCATGGACCATGGACTGCGTTGTCAGGACCAGAAGCGGGATCTCATTTGAGAGTTCTCTGCCTTCTTCGTACTCCTCGTCATAATCCTCGTCATAGTCCTCATCGTAATCGTCGCGGTCTTCGTCATAGTCTTCCTGACGATCCGGCTTGGAATCTTCCTCCCACCAGTTGCGCTCCTCATCCTTGCGGTCTGCTACATTCCTGTCATCGGAAGGTTCCCGTGCAGATGAGACAGGCTCGTTGAGCAGGTTCGTGCGCTCAAGCTTTTCCTTCTGTTCCGGTCTCGGTCTCCCAGTCGTCGTAAAGCTCCCAAACACATCAGACATCTTATTGAGAGTCGGCTTGTCATTTTTGAGTGTGTTCTCCACAGCTGTATCAAAAAGCTGTTTCTCACTTACACCGAACAGTTTCATCATGCTGTTCGTTACCAGGATGCTGCCATCCGCCCCGCCCGGGCCGGCAAGGTAGATCCGGTAAGTACAGGCGATATCGCCCATCTCCCTGTGCGGAACAGTCTCCAGAAGCTTTTCATTTCTTGTAAGACCAATCGCGCTGAGGTGGACCTTATCCTTCACAGCCTTCCAGTCACCAAGGTCCTGAAAGTCAGATGTACCAATCGGATTGAGCCGGAGATTCTCAAGAGCGTCGGCACCCTGACGGGCAATGTTCTCCAGCGCACCTCCCATCGTCATGCTGCCGCCCGACACGGACCGGTAGAAATCATTCAGGTAAACAACCGGTCCGATATTGGAGCCCGGCATGGTGAGGGTCAGTCCGACCATATCCCCAAGGTTCACCTTCCGGTTGGTCTGAAGGCGCAGCTTCGCTTCCTGAAACTGAGGCGGCAGATAGTGGACGACATTCCTCTCAACTGCATTGCAAAAGTCTTCGAAATTCATCATCAGATAATCCTCCTTGTAAATGTTCCCCGCGTGCGAAATGCTGCTCCCTGCAGTCTGCTTCGCACGTCAGGGCAAAATAAAAGCCCCGGCGCTCCTGCCGCGGCTTCTTCATAAGGTATGTTCCGGCTGCCGGTCCGCAGCCCGCTCCAGTTCCCTCCAGTCTCTGTCAGGGAATTCCATGACGCCCCGGTCCCTGAGACTGGTGTATGCTCTCTCCCTTGTCCCGATGATCAGGTGGTCCAGCACTTCGATTCCCAGGATCTTTCCGGCGCTGACCATCCGCTCTGTCAGGTCAATGTCCTCCCTGGATGGTTCCAGTTCTCCGCTTGGATGATTATGGATCAACAGGACTGACGAAGCATTCGACAGGATCGAGGACTTGAAAACTTCTCGCGGATGGACAACGGTATAGTTCAGCGTCCCGACACTGCAGATATCCAGGTTGATGACCTGCAGATGACAGGTCATGTTCAGGATCATGAAAACCTCCCGGTCCAGGTCGCCGAATTCTCTTGTGATCAGATTCACTGCTGCCTCTGGCGTAGAGACGGGTGTCGGAGAGACCAGTGTCCGGTCCGGGATCATACGGATACGAACCAGGTCAAGCCCTCTGTTTGTCTCGTCCATCGAAATACACCTCCATCATCACACCGTCCGGCATAGCCCTTACGAGCTCTGTGATAAAAAATGAATCCACACAAGGGATAGGGACTGCATCGGGACTTTCCTCTGAACAGAAATGTCTGGCGGCGGTCTGCATCTTTCCGTTTTTCTTCTCCTCGTCCATCGCTCACCTCTTCATATAAGAAAGCATCACCTGCATGTTTCCGAGAGAAATCTTCGGATCACAGAGTTCTTTCAGACCGGAAAGGGGGATGCCTGCCCTGTCAGCTTCCTGGATCAAGGCAATCTGCTGATCACTGTAGCGGCGGTCACAATAGACCTTCTCAAGAAATTTCTTTCTGCGCCTCTGACCCCAGCCACAGAATCCTGAAGCTGCTTCTCTCTTCCCTGTTCCGGATGTGCGAGCTGGACTCTTATCCGATGTTCCTGACTCGGATACACTGGACGGAATCTGATCCGTTGCTCCTGCTCCGAATGCGTTGGACAGATTCTGATTCGATGCTCCTGCTCCGGAGGTTGCAGCTGCTACATTACCAAGGTCTTCCGCCTCGGATATTCCTACTTCTACTGTCTCTCTGGTAGCACTACCCATTGCCCTGTCCTCTCCAGCATCTCTGCTTCCTTCAGCTGTTTTCTCCTTCATCGCCTGGAGCTGCTGTCTGAGAGATTCATTTTCTTCAGTCAGCTTTTCGACCCGGACATTGAGCTTAAGCACTTTCCTGCCTGAGAGATCAAGCTGAGTTCGGAGCTGATGAATCTCTTCCATACGTTCGTCAGCTTTCTGCTGAGCTTCCAGATAGCTGTCCCGCAGCCTGTTTTTCTCTTTCTCCGCAGCTTCGTTCTCCAGCTTCGAGATCTGCATCCGGTACTGATCCATCCGATCCATCACAGAGCTGGAAAACTCCGTCTGCGAACGGATGAGTTTCTCCTGAGTCTGGTTCTGCGTTTTCACAAGTTCCGTCAGAAGCTGCATGCCCCGGCTGACCATGACGAAGTCCTGCGCCGGTGGTCTCTCCGGATATGCGGTGTCGGTTTTTTCCGAATCAGAAGAATCCTCCCGTTCCGTTTCCGCCGGATCCGATACCTGCATCCCCGGCATTGCCCAAACATCCTCGGCCATGTTTGCTGGATTCGCTGCTTCCGCCTGATCCGGCTTCTGATTCTTCGGCGGACGGCCTCTTCCTCTTTTGACCGGACCGGCAACCTGCTCCTCCAGTTTCCTGTCCTCATCAGAAACAGCTACCTCCGATTTTGCGGAAACCGTAGCCTGTCCACCTTCTTCTGCTTCAATGCTGATCTCTCCAATTTCCTTCTCGTTCATCTGATGACCTCCTCTTTCTCATTCTTGACTTTTTCCTCTGACCTTGCCGGAGCCTCCCTCTCCGGAACCTTCACCCTGTTCTCTGGTTTTCTGCTATTAATGGTTCTGTCTGTATCGTGATTAGAAATGTTCTCCTTCGCCATTTCCATCAGCTGGCGGTCAATTCCGGCAAGGAGACGTTCCCTGCTCTTTAACGTCCGAATCTGCTCTAGGCATCTTGACTTCTGCGCTTCAAGATCTGCCTCATAAGCCATTGCCCGCTCGATCGGCATTGTCCTCTCGATTTCCTTCTCCAGCTGCAGAAGCTCGGACTCCTCTTCCGGGGTACGCCTTGCCTTTTCCTTCAGTTCCTTCCACCTTCGGACATTCCTGCTGATACCACTTCTGTAAATTCTGGTCCTTACAGATGAGAGTTCCGACTGGACGGCTTTCCGCTCAATTCCAGACGCTTCCCATTTCTGCCGTAGCTCCTCCTCCGAACGGATATCTTCCCGGATCAGAAACTGCAGATTATCGGACAGTTCCTCCAGCTGCAGCACAGCGGACCGACTCCCTCTTCTTGCCCTGGGACCGGGTCTTCGGATCAGGCAGGTGTTTCTCCAGCTTCGGTAAAAACTCCGCTGGAAGGGAGTCATCTTCCATTTTCCAGAGCTGTTCTTCTTCAGAAATAGAAGGCGGCGAACCGTCTCCATATCTCCATACCTTCGATAGTCTTCAGGATCGACCGGATGACTTCGCACGAATTCGATTCGCTCCTGGATCTCCTCTTTCGAATATCCTCTGCCGAGTCTGAGGGTTCGTACCGCACGCTCCCTTCCTTCCGGTTTCAAAGACAGATACTTTCCGTCCCGGACAATGTAGCCCAGCGACTGCAGATATTTCAGAAATGATCCATACGAGGGGCTTCGCATGATTGCCTCGTCGATATCATCCCTCATGAGGTCGAACCAGTTGTGGATGTAAGGATGTTCTGCCTGCTGTTTCCCCGTTTCCCAGTTGTCCCTGGTATCTGGACCATCCTGTTTCTCCTTCCGTCTTTCTCTTCTCCGGGTCCATTCGCCATGGTCGACTGATGTCCTTTCCTCACCATATTCAAGCGGCGGCAGTCCGTACTTCTGGCAGACCCGGTCGGAGATCGGCTGGATCCGTTTCTCCCAGTCTCCCTTTGGTGAATGGTACTTGACCCCGTCGTCGACCGCGACCGAGTCAAAGACGATGTGCACGTGCATATGGTTCTTGTCCGTGTGGACCGCATAAGTGAAATAATACCTGCCGCCCATAAGATCCTGAGTAAAGTCCTCCGCAACCAGAGCGGCCGTTTTCGCATCAACCTTGCAGTCAGGTGGAAATGAAATCACGTAGTGAAAACCGGCACTCCCTCCGGGTTTGTTCCAGTAGTCCTTGTTGCGTTTCATGACCGCATAGGCATGGTCCGGACTGCTTCCTGCATTTCCCCCAATCAGGGCCGCCTTGTCCGGATTACAGATATAGCGGAGTGCTGCCTTCAGGCCTCCGGATGGGTCTCCCGACTTTCTCTCCTTAATCCGAAGAAGCTTCGTGACCGCCATACTCGCAAGCCCTCATGATTTCCCGGAAGATCCTGCTGCAGGTCTCTTCCAGCTCCTCCTGCCTCTCCCGGAGATTTCGCATCTCATAGCTGCTGACATATCCAGATGCGTTCGCCACGCGAGCGATCTGATTGATGTTTGTGCCGATCTTCGTGATGCTGTAGTCGAGCCGGTGAAGGCTGTCTTTGACCTCAGCCGGAAGCTCAGGTACTTTCGACCCGAAGACCTTGCTTCGGATAAATGCCGCCTGGCTCATCTTCGCCTTCCAGGCGGCGTCTTTCAGCATCTCCTGTTCTTTGTCCGTGAGCCTTAAAGTGATCCTGTTGGTCCGGCAGCCCTCAGGCTCCGGATAATAAATTCCGAATATCGTCATGATTTTTTCCTCCGTATTTTTTCGATTTTTTAGCAGAAAATTCCAGAAAAATAATGAGTGGGTGAGCAAGATACGCCTTTGGCAGACATCCGAAGAATCAGGGGAATTTCCCCTGGCCCCTCAAAAAAATAAAAAAATTCGTAACTGTTCAGAACCCCCTGCACTGACATAGTTTTACATAATAGTGACACGTAACATTTGATATTTTTCCTTAATAGTGATACAATATAATAAAAGTAACACTATTAAGGAGACAGATTCATGGCAATCGTAAAGGTTCATAATAAAGCTCGCAATATAACATATGTCTATGAGTCTGTTTCCTATTGGGATAAGGAGCTGAAGCAGCCCCGTTCCCACCGCAAGCTGATTGGCCGCATCGATCCTGCCACAGGCGATATTGTCCCGACGGGAAAGCGGACAAAGGCAGATGCTGCTTCCCTGACCCATAGTGATACAGACTATAGGGCATTGTATGAGCAGGCTCTGGCAACAATAGCGCAGAAGGATGCCCTTATTGCAGAGCTTCGTAGTCAGCTTACCGCCGCAGAAGGCGAAACCCGTTTCTGCCGCTGTTCGATGAAAAAGGCTTGTGATATCCTGATGGATACCGCTTCCGGAAAGGAGCGGGTCAATGGATGACAAAGATCTTATTATCGAAACAATGGCAAAACAGAATGCGGATCTCACCGCACTTGTGCAATCACTGACGGAAACCATCAAGGAATTAGAGGAAACTATCCGAGAGCTCCAGCGCCAGCTGAATCAGAACTCCCAGAACAGTTCCAAGCCACCTTCCAGTGATGGTTTCAATAAACCAAAGCCTCAAAGTCAGCGGCAGAAATCCGGCAAGAAGCAGGGCGGACAGAAGGGGCATCCGGGCTCCCATATGTCGATCCCGCATGAACCGGATGAATACAGCAAACATTTGCCGAAAAAGTGCCTTTCCTGCCCGCGGCTGAACGAGTGCGTCATGAGCGGCAAAGTATTTACCTGCGGTGAGAAGCGTTATGAAGTCAATGCAGTCATCACAACCAGGGTGACAGAGCACCAGTCCATCCAGGTGGCATCATGTCCATGTACGGGGGAAGCCCTGGCCGGGGAATTCCCTGAGGGAATCCGGGCATATGTACAGTATGGCGATTCCGTTTCCGTACTTGCCGGATTGCTGAGCACCTATGGAGCAGTCAGCACAATGCGGATCCATGTCCTGCTGGGAAGCCTTCTCGGGATCAGCCTGTCCACCGGGACGATCACCTCCATGGTGTCGAAGTGCGCCCAAAAAGTGGGCGGTACACTTGAGACTATAAAGTCCATGCTGATCGGGTCGAAGGTCGCCAACTTTGATGAGACCGGCACCGACGTGAATGGAAAAACCATCTGGGTGCATAATTCATCCACTTCGGATCTGACCTATCAGACGATCAGCACCAAACGTGGCCAGATCGGCATGGAGGGGAATGGTGTGCTCACCAAGTTTGGCGGTATTGCTGTACATGACTGCTGGTCTCCATACTGGAAGTATGACGATATCACACACGCAGTTTGCAATGGACATCTGCTGCGCGAACTGACCGGTGTTGAACAGTATAGTCCGGGACACATGTGGGCGCCGGGGTTCAAGACCCTCCTCCGTTCCATGAAAAAGGCCCGTGATAAAGCGGTGGTCAAAGGCAAAACGGAACTCAGCTACTATCACCTTCATAAGTTTGACACAGAGTATGACAGGCTTATGATGATGGCAAATGAGGAATGTCCTCTTTCCCCAGATCCGCTAAAGAAAAAGAAAGGGCGGAAGAAAAAAGGGAAAGAGCGGTCGCTCATCGAACGCCTTATGGCACTCAAGGCATCAGTCTGCCTTTTTATCAGGGACTTCGATGTTCCCTTTGATAACAACCAGGCGGAGCGCGATGTCCGCAATGTCAAAACAAAAACCAAGGTGTCCGGATGTTTCCGTACAGAAAGTGGGGCGCAGGATTATCTGGACATCATGTCATACATTAGCACAGGCAGGAAGCACGGTATCAGCGCTTATGAAGCTTTGACAGCTGCTTTTACTGGGAACGCTGAGATCGTCCTGCAGTAAGCAGGGGTTCTGAACAGTTACAAAAATTCATGAAAAATCACCCCCTCTTCTCCCTGAGAAGATTGCAAAGCTCCGTTTCTGTCATTTCATGGAGAGGCAGGTTCCGGATTGCGAGAAGCTGCATCAGGCTTTTGGCCGGGGCAATAAAAAAGATCCATCCGGTGCCAAAACCGAGGACCTTGCAGTTTTTCATTGCCCGCCTTTTCAGCTTCAGGGACTTCCGGTCCCTTGCATCTCCATTTTTCATCTTCAGCGCATAGACCCGTTCACCTCCCATTTCCTCCGGACTTTTGAAAACGGCTCTCAGAATCTTCAGCCTCCTCAGTTCGGAAACGGGATTTGAAGTGAGAATCTCGCTAAGTCCGTCACAGGCCAGAATCACCACTGCTTTCATGAGACCTCCCATTTTTCATTTCCGCCAAAGAGTTGTCCAGACTGAATTTCGATCCGCTCCATCAAATTATGAAAATGTGTACCTGCCGCCGCTCTTGCTGTAGACAGCGGTCAGACTCGAACCATCAGAAAGTTTCAGGTGAATGGTCGCCTGCCTTGTCCCGGCATCGATCGAGTAGTCCGTCACTTCAGCGCTCTCAACATCCTTCTTTCCATGTCTGAAAAGATAGTCGTAGAGGCTGTACTGGAACACATAACGGTTGTCTATGTAGTTGAGCAGTTCCTCCGGAACAGAGCTGATGGAAATGTTCCTCGCGTCATAGTCGTCCGCCTGTTCCTGAGTCTGACTCTGTGGCTGGGGCTGAACCTGCGATGGGTTCTGTGCCTGTGAAGCTACCTGGGTCTGAGAGCCTGCCGACTGGGACTGGTTATCTGTTTCTGAAGCCTCCTCCGTCGTCAGAGTCTCCGGCTGGACCTCCTTCTCATCCTCCTCAATCATGAAGATGTACTGACCCGGAAGTTCCGGGAAAAGAATGAAGCGGAAGCTCTTGCCATCCACTTTTTCCAATCTTCCCTGAAAAGCCATTCCCTTAGGAAGTGAGCATTCGACCTCTTTCTCCACGATGATCCTCTTTGTGCTGATTCCTCTGTCCTTCAGGAAAAGACCTGCCGCCCTGAGAAAGTCTGTCTCCACAAATCCGGAATCCCGCTTCTCCTTGTCCGTCATCCCGGTAATCGTGAGATAAGGGCTGATTCCCTGGTCCTCTTCCTTTCCAAAGATCTGCTCCTTCATGGAATCCGCGCCTTTGTTGATCAGCTTTGCCTTCTCCTCCTCAGAAATCCCAGTCTGCGGAATAGCCGCTTCGGTCTCGATTGCCTCCGCAAGTCCATAGCCTCCGCCGCTCTCAGCAGCATTCAACTCACTCATCACCTGAGTCGCCTGCTGATTACTGCTGTCTGAATCCGGCAGCTTTGCCAGTTCTCCGACGACAGCAAGTCCCAGAATAAAGATGATGGAAGCGCCAAGTGTCGCCATCTTTCTGGCCCGGATGACCTTGCGCCGATCATCCAGGTTGCTGTTATTTTCAGATTCATCCAATTTTTTATCTTTCAGGCATCTTCTGATCCATGAATGCTTCGGATGGCATGTATCAGGCGGTCCTTCTGGTGTTTCATATTCCCGCTTCGGAGGAAAATCCTTCGGAGCTTCATTTCTCATATCCTTGTCCATATGAACGACCCTCCTCGAAATGTCAAAGGCCGCTGAACTTGAATGAGTCAGCAGCCTTGTCGTAGGTTCCTTCGATTGTCTCTCCGGTATTCAGTTCGATCGTAAACAGCGCCCGGTTCTGCTCCGGCTGAAGCTCGTAACTGCTCAGAGTTCCGACCAGTTCCCCGGTCTTGCCGCTCTTCAGCACATAATCGAATGCCGAATCATAGAAGTGATCTTTTCCTCCGACAAACTTGATCAGATTCATTGAAACCTGAAGGATATCGAAGGAAGTGGTCACCTCCTGCGAAGTTCCGGATGAACCGCCTGAGTAGCCGCCTCCACTATAGCTCCCGGATGAACCGCCGGAAGAAGTTCCGGTTCCCATCTGCGAATTGTCTGAAGTCGGCGCTGCGGTCTCGCTCTGGGCTGTCTCACTCTCACGCTCCACTTCGGTAAAGAGATACTTCTTTTCCTTCGGGTAATACACAGCAAGAGCCTCCCACCTCGGGTCGTTGTTGAAATAGATATAGTGGTAAACCTGATCCGCATCTTTCTCGCCCTTGTACTCTTCTTCGGAAAATGTCACATCGGTCACTCCCTGATACTCAGACATGGCAGAGCTGATATGGAGCTGGTCGCCAAGCTGCTGAAGGAACTTCTGGTCGTCGAACTGTCCGCTGTAGGACTGAAGGATCGAAGCCGTCAGCCCATGGATCGTCAGGTTGTAGGGATTGGTCTCCGGCGTCTCCATCATCGTCTCCGGCTCCGTGGATGCCTCCGGGGCTTTCTGCTCTTCAGGTTTCTTTTCCTCGTCTGAAAACTTCAGGTTCACCAGAACATCCTCGTCCGGCATGACGAAGTTGATTCTCTTGTTGTCGTCGTCCGCATCATTCACCAGATAGGAATAACTGGTGGAAATGTCATTGGTGGCGTTGATCGATACGTCGTCGAAGTACTTACCCTCGACCGGATGAACCACCAGGGCGACCATTTCCTGCGGAGTGACCGAAAGCATCAGCTTCTCGTCATCCTCCTTTGAAAAGAGTTTCTTGTCATATTCGATGCTGCCGTCCGCGCTCTTGTAGATCAGAACGCTGTGCTTTGCCGCTTCTGTCTCGACCGGTGCCTTCGGCTTCCGAACCACAAAGTTCAGTGTGACAAGCCCGGCGATGGCCGCCGCCATCACGACACCAGTGATCAGAAGCGGTTTATTGTTTCGTCTATTCGGATACATGTCCGTCCCCTCCTCATCTGTTGTAGGCATAGACGCTGTAAAAGTCATATGCCTTGCTGTATACGACGATGTAGTCCTGCGAGTAGGTCTTCTTTCCGGAATTCGTGTAAACCCTGACCATGCAGCGGATCTCATCATCCGTCTCATCGAGCATTTCCTTCAGTTCCACCTTCGTCACCGTATAGAGATCTCCGTAGGCCTGGTAGAAATGGTCTGCGATGGCATGGTCAAACTCCACCGCACGGTCGCCGATGAAAGCTTCCCGCACACCCGAATAGGCCTCGGTGATCTCCGGATGAAAGGACTGGCGGAACTTCTTAAGGCCCTCGTCCTGCTCCTCCTTCTGTTTCTGGACTTCCTCGTCCGTGACCGGTGCTTTGCCGGAATCAGATGATTCGGAAGGCTTCTGTTTTGTCTGTCCCCCGGTATCATCCTTCTCTTTCGACCCGCCCCCGCTCTCATCGTTCTCTGTTTCAGATACACTGCTGCCGCCCAATGCTCCCGCATAACCCGAACCACTTTCTGTCGTGGCTTCCGTCTGTTCCGTCTCTGTATCAAGACCGTCAACCAGTTTGCTCGATCCAAGATCGATCAGGTACGGCAGGTAGACCGAGATCAGAACAGCAATGCAGAAGATCAGGATATAACTCCGCAGTTTTTTCTTATCCATGCGCTCTCTCCTTTCATGTATCGAAGAACCAGTTGCCGCCGATCTGGACTGCGCCTGCCCCGGTCGTCTTGCCTTTTCTGCTCCGGAAACTGGTGAAGTTGTGGTTGCGGATTCCACGCCTCAGACAGTCATCGACTGCCTGCTTCACGTAATCTGGGACGTTGCCGTACAGTCTCGCTTTCCAGTAACTGTCCATCGAATAGCAGTACTGCCCCGGAGCGGTCAGCTGGCTCAGTGCATTGCCTCCTTCGTATCCCCACTTGCCGGACTCGGTCCTATTCATGGCAGAGGAAATGACAGCCAGTGCTCCCTGATAGGATCCGTTGTCTTCCTGTGCGACGATTGCCCAGATCAGTTCCATCTGTTTCTGTGAATACTCTGTCCTGTCCGTCCGGAAGCCGGTCTCCGCGATCCCCTCGCTGTTGTCCTGAAGGATGATGTATCGCCGGATTGAAGTGATAGGCATGAAGTCTACGTTGCTGATCATGGGACCCGTTCCGGGGTTCTCCGCAGTGTTATAGTCATGTCCGGAGCAATGGACCACCTTGCCGTTCCCAAGATAGATTCCTACATGAGGGTTGCTGCCCCAGTACACGATGTCTCCCGGCTGGGCGTCCGACACATCCGGAACGATCTCTCCGTTTGCTCCCTGGTCCTGCGCAATCCTCGGAAGGTTAATTCCGAAGGAGCTGAAGATACTCTGAACAAAGCCGGAGCAGTCAGCTCCATAGCTGAGGCTTGTACCACCCCAGATATATGGAATCTTCCCGACAAAGGTTGTCGCGTACTCTGCAATCTCTTCTCCCATCGAGGATGCCGCCGGCTTGACCGAGCTCAAAGAAAAGTAGAGGGAACGATTGTCCTCCGGACTGATCAGTTCCGTCGCGAGATTCTCATTTCCCGAATCCTGGAGGATACTTGCCACGCTACCTCCGCTGATAAGATCCGATTTCCGGATGAATCCGCGGACATCACCGGACTCGACAAAGTACCAGTCCCTCTCGTCCTGTGGTTCGGCAAGGATGTAGACCAGGCTGCCTGACTTGACCTCACCAACTGCCCTGGAGTTTTCCTTCGGATACTCCAGCACCTCTGCCTTTGTCAGAACGAGGGCAGAATCTTTATCTGCCAGGACATCCTTCGTGGTCGTCTGCGTGTAAGTGAAAGCCATGTTGTCCGCGATCTCAATATCGGGTGTCGCAGTCTCAAATCCCTTTTCACCGATCAGGTCAACCATGTCCGTCGTATCGCTCCCCGACTCAAGCTCAGAGGATGGAATGAAGCCTCTGACATCGCCCGATTCCACATAGGACCAGTCGCCAATGGATTTCAGCACACAGACCAATCCGAAAAATGGTACTTCGCCGACGATTGCCGACTTCTGGTCCGGCTGTTCGTAGATCCGGTTGCTCCTGTCTCCGTGGGCGATCGCATACTGCTTCTTCACCTGAGAGAAACGAAAGTCCCGTTTGAAGTACCAGCTCGGGTCCCAGTAGCTGCCGTTGTAGTAATAGCTGCCGCCGGAATAATCCTCCTCTGTCTCGGATTCTGACTCCTCTTCCGGCAGTTCATCGAGATAGACTTCAGTCTCTGATTCTGTCTCAGTCTCCTCTTCAAGTGAGAGTTCCGTGTCTGGCTCTGTCTGAAACTCACTTTCCGGCTCTGATTCCGTTTCACGGGCAGTCTCTGACCCGTTTTCAGTTTCAGATTCCTTCTCTGAGTCAGATTTATTTTCGCTTTCATTCAGCGGATCTTTTTCCGTCTGACTGGTTCCAGATTCTGTTTCCTTTTCACTTTCTGGCTGCTGTTCGGTCGCCGCAGTACTCTCGGTTCCGCTCTCCTTCTCGGTATGACCCTCCGCTCTTGTTTCTGTCTCTGCTTTCTGCTTCGTCTCCGCTTGCGTCTGTTCAGACGAACCTGTCTCCTCCTGGACAGGCGGATTTGTCTCCGTAACTGCTGTCTCATTTCTTCCCGCTTCCTTTTCTGCGTTGTCCTCAGTCTGCCCGGCTGACTGCATCTCCGGAAAACTTTCCGTGAGTGGTACCGGCAGTGTTTCTGTCGAAGAGATGCTCTCCTCTACAGCAATCATCTGCCTGTCCGCTTCTGTCTCTGCCGCGGGTACAGAAAAGCAGCCGCCCGTGACCGTAGTCATGAGAACGGCTGCCCCTGAAAGCAACGCTGTTATTTTTCTGAATCTCATGATGTTTTCTCTGCACACTCCTTTCCGTATTAATGGCCGAAGAACCAGTTGCCGCCGATCTGTACTGCATCCGCTCCTGTCGTCTTGCCCTTTGTGCTCCGGAAGCTGGTATAACTGTGGTTCCGTTTTCCTTTCTTCAGACAGTCATTGGCCGCCTGCTTCACATAGTCCGGAACGTTCCCGCCCAGCCTTGCCTGCCAGTAGGTATCGTTGCTGTAACAGTACTGACCAGGTGCTGTCAGCTGCGCCAGAGCGTTACTCCCTTCACAGCTCCAGGTAGGTGACTCCACCCTGTTCATGGCAGAAGAGATGACCGCCAAAGCTCCCTTGTAGGACCCGTTGTCCTCCTGCGCCACAATTGCCCAGATCAGTTCCAGGTCCGACTGCGAATAGTTGGTAGCATCGGTTTTGTGTCCATAGGTCCCCATTCCTCCGAGCCCTCCGGAAATGTTCCCCCTTCCGCCTACGTCGGGTGTCAGTACTCTTCTCACCTCAAAGTACTGATGGTACTCATTCGAGATGTGAACGCCTCCCGACTGGTGGATGATCTGGTTGTTCCCGATGTAAATGGAAACATGCGTGGATCCATTTCCGTTCGGTTGACCCTTTATATGGGTGCCTGTACGGTAATAGATCAGGACATCTCCCGGTTTTGCCTGAACCAGCGAATCGTAAGCGATGTGCGTTCCCGCCTGCGTCTCCATGGCTCCGGTATCTCCACCGATCTCATAGCCGAAATGATTGAATACCCCGTGTACGAATCCAGAGCAGTCGCACCCGCTCTGCCATGCAGTCGGACTGCCTCCATGTCCACCTCCCCACACATATGGAATCTTTCCAATCCACTGTTTGGCATACTCGATCAGCTCCGTTGCATCTGCATAGGCGTACACTTCATTATCCTCATAAGAGGTAGCAGTTGCCGTCCCAAGAATCGGAATAAACATCATCAGAAACGGCAGTATCAGGACCAGAATGAGCGGGATGATCAGGATAACAAGCTTCTTTCTGACAAGTGCCCGGATTGCCTTGCGCGCGTCATCAGCCACTTTCCTCAGGGCTTTAGTTCCTTTGGCCATCAATCCAAATGACTGCTCGGCCTGTTGCGTCATTGCCCGGCTCTGCTCGTCCTCCTGCATCTGCTCCTGCCGGAACTTCTGCATCTGTGCCTTCTTCGCCAGGGAACTTACATTCAGCTTGGAAATCTTCTCTGTCAGCTGTTTCCTGTATTCCCCTTTGAGTGCTTTGCGAACCTGCTTTTCATAGGCAAGCTGTGCGGCCGCCTTCTGACCGTCTGAAGAGAATCCCGCACTTTTCAGAATCTGACCGTATGCTTCGGAAGATTCTCTTTCCAGATAAGCGGTCCGTAGTGCTGCACTCTGAAGGACCCTGCTGTTTGCTCGGTCCACTCTGCCGGCAGACACTGTCTGAATCGCCTTTTGGATCTCAGCCTTCTCTTTCCTCGTTCTCGCACCGGCAAGAAGACGCTGCTGGTAAGAAATAGCTTCCGGAGATGTCTTGAAACTGTCAGTTCTTAATACATCGTTGTTTATCGATATTTTATTTTCTATTGATTCGATATTTATCGATGCATTATTTTGGGCCCCAGTACTTATTCTCTGTCCATTTTTTGAGACAGCTCCCGGACCAATATCGATTCCCACCTTCGGTTCTTCTTTGGGGCCTGCCCTTGGTCGTGCCGACTCTCTCTTTACTGCCTCCCTCTTTGCAACTTCTTTCCGAATGGATCCGATTGGTCTTCCTTTGCCGTTACTGTTCCCAAAAGCAGATTCGATCGAGGCTTCATGATCTCCATCTTCAGGAAACAACTTTGATAGTGGTTCCTGGCAACCCGGGATTTCTCCTCTTAGGGTCGTTCTCCTCGTTTTCCCCTGGAGACGATATCTCCGAACTGTAGCCTGCTTGTTTTCCATCCTCTGCCCGGACGATATCCATTGCCTGGATGTTGTCCCTTGTCCGGGTAACGTCATCCTTTGAATCTCTTTTTGTTCCTTTACATCCAACCTCGCCGCGGTCTTTGCCATAGTTCCGCTCTGGATCTTCCGATCGATCTTCTTCTCTATCTCAGACAGAATTTGCTCACGCTGTCTTCGCGGCATGGAGAGCAACGCCTTCCTGTACTTCTCAGGAAGCTGTGCAATCACCTCTTCCCGCAGGGCAAAAGACCCTCTGATCTTCATGGAAGCAAACTGTCGGAGCTGTTGGTCAGGATTCTGAAAAGATGGTCCTTTCTGCTGACGGATCCGGACATCCATCGCTGTTTTCATCTGGCGCAAAGGCACCACCTCCTGGAAATAAAATGAGCACCTGACCTGCTGGCCAGATGCTTCATGCTTTTCTGCTTACTGTTCTTCGATTGGTTACTCGTGGCAACCATGGTTCCCGCAGCCACCATTTCCATGATGTCCGCATCCCTCATCTCCATGATTTCCTTCATGATGAGAGCAAACAACATTCGGGTCATATTCCAGACTGCCGTCAAGCAGTTTCCGGGCAGCTTCATCGGCACTTCCTGAGACACCGCCGTATATGGATATCCCCACTTCTTTCATGGCCTGCTGTGCACCGCCGCCAATACCTCCGCAGATAAGTACATCCACCTTGTTATCTTTCAGGAATCCAGCAAGAGCCCCATGCCCGGCGCCATTTGTACCCACGATCTGGGAATCAAGGATTTTACCGTCCTCAGCATCATAGAACTTAAACTGCTGTGTCCTTCCAAAGTGCTGGAAAATCTGACCATTCTCATAAGTTGCCGCTATTCTCATTACATTGTCTCCTTTCGACATTATCTCATGATCCGCCTGTACTCTCACAGGCTTGAATTCCACCTTGCCGCCTTCTATCTGAAGCTGTTTGCCATTGATCAAAGCATCAGCAAGCTTTGTCCGTGCTCTTTCGTAAATAGCTGTTACTGTTGTTCTTGCGACATTCATCTGAGCTGCCGTGTCTGTCTGATTCTGGTGCTTTAGATCAATCAGACGTATTACTTCAAATTCATCATAAGTAAGTGTAACCTTTTCTCCATTTGGTATTCCTTCCGGATTGAAAGAAATGTACTCCGGCATTGTCCCAATCATACGGGTTTTCTCTTGTCTTCCAGCCACAGCATCGCCTCCATTTCTGACATATGTCATTATATGCTTATCCCATAAAATGTGTCAATCAGTTTTTGACATATGTCATAAAATAGTTTTTGCATGGATGCAAGATTATTCCTGACTGGTGATTACGATGATCAAATGGAGCTATCCAGCTGCCCGTAAAGGAACTCCGGCTTTTTCACTTCTCCCTTCACTCGGTTCTTCCTGATCTTCGCCAGTTCATGGAAGTTAGTATTGAAG
Source organism: Chordicoccus furentiruminis (assembly GCF_019355395.1). GTDB lineage: Bacteria > Bacillota > Clostridia > Lachnospirales > Lachnospiraceae > Chordicoccus > Chordicoccus furentiruminis. Next base: position 2,672,518 of record NZ_CP048829.1, on the reverse strand, counting down.
AGCTGATACATGGCAGAGTCTTTGGGAAGTCTTCCGTCACAGGGGATGACCCGGTTTCCAAACTTGAGAAGTCCACAGCCGCAGTCGGGATTGCTGATGTACTGCATGAGGTTCGGTGAAATACCAAGTTCCGTCTCCAGCAAGTGCCGCTCATTCTCTTTCAGATTGAGTAGCATCAGGAACTCGCTATTACAGAGCATCGACTCAACCGCAGTCGTTGTCAGCAGATCCGCCACGTTCTGCGTAATCGCCGTGCAAAGGCCGCCCATCTTTCGTACCTCTCTCCAGATCTTCTCCAGGTAAGCAGCGGAGTATTGATTGTGGGAGAGGTATGCCGATAGGTCAGATCCTTTCGGACCTTTCGCCCCGGCCCACACCGTGCAAGCAGCTTTCACTGCACACGGCGTTCCATGGGAATAGTTCCATCATTATTAAAACGGCCACTCTCAGAGTATTCGTGCTCACTTTATTTCATGCACACTGTCCCTAAGCCGGCTAAGTGCCGCCATCGGTTCAGTTTCTGCATACGAACATTGAAATTCTCATTGAGGCGACGAATCGTCTCTCTGATAGCATCCACATCATCAGCAAATATAATCTTCTCTACCTCACGGCAGACAATTCTCAGATTGTCATAGCTGTCACTGCCACCTTTTGCTTTCGGAATAATTCTGATACAAGCAACATCTTCCAGCAAAAGCTGTTTACCGGTGATTTCACATTTACCTTTTGCAGCAACAAACCTTGAGAGTCGATTATCGCAAAACTCGATGCCTTCCGGACTGGACTGTTCAGCCAGTTCAATCAGCACCTTGGAATAAGCTCTGCTCTGCAGGAGCGAATGAATCCTCTTACGCCCCTCCGGTGTGTATTTGTTCACCGAAGGGCTATGGCACATCGGATTCGTCGTATGACAGTAGGCGACCGGGACCACAATCATCCCATTGATGTACCTCACTTGCTTCGACTTGCCATACATCTGAAAGAAATATTCATCCATTGCGCCTTTGAGTTTTTCAGGCTTATCCTTACTAAGAGAATTGCTTCTGGCACATCGTATCTTCATCGTTCTGTCCAAAGCAGGAAAGAGCCTATGCACGTCTTCATTGACCATTGTTGCCATGTTGTAGTACCCGTGGATACCAACAACCGCCTGATTATAGGCGATGATATCGTCATGCTGTGCTTTTTCAGAGGCATGGGCTTTACAGGCCTTAACTAAAGAGTTCTTCAACTTTGCCTGCTCCATCGCAATGGCTTTATCAGTCATATGCGACTTGATTACCCACCTTTTCCCTTTTTGGATCAGTCTGAATCGGATTCCGAGGAAATCGCTGTATCCAGTCGTCAGATTAGTAATCTTCGACTTCTCCGGCGATGTTTCCAGCTTCAATCGCTCCCATAGCCACATTTCCACAGCTCTCTTCATTCGGACAGCTTCGTCATAGCTTTTACAGAAAACTTTAAAGTCATCTGCATATCTGACGATTCTGACTTCCTTCAGACTCGTTTTCCTAAGACGCCTGTACAATGCACCTTTGTTCCATGAGCCGTTACTATTTCTGCACATGTCACTCGGAAGGCTTTTCTGCACCTGCATCTCCTCCCACTGGCTCGCAATCCACCAGTCAAGCTCGTTCAAAACGATATTGGCCAGCAGTGGACTGAGGACTCCGCCTTGCGGTGTACCCTTATCGGGAATCCACCTTACGTCGTTTTCCTCAATCGGCGCTTTCAGCATCTTGCTGATCAGACAAATCAGTCTCTTATCTCTGATACCGAGACTCCATATCTGCTTCAGCAGCTTTCCATGGTTCACGTTATCAAAGAAACCTTTAATGTCCACGTCTACCACAAAGTGATAGCCGTCATGCTGTGCCAGCTTGTAGCAAAACGCTACCGCCTCCTTTGTACTGCGGTTTGGCCTGAACCCATAGCTATGCGCATAGAACTTCGCTTCACATATAGGTTCCATGACCTGCAATACACTTTGTTGAACTACCCGGTCTATTACGGTAGGGATTCCAAGAGGTCTCATCTTTCCATTGGGTTTGGGTATATAGACCCGCTTTACCGCCTTTGGTTGATAATTCCAGATTTTGTCCCGCACCTTTTTCACGAATAGCTCGCTTGGGATAGCACTGAGGTCTTTGAACGAAAGTCCATCGACTCCAGGAGTACTGCTACCCTTGTTTCCCTTAAGGTTGCGATAGGCCATTTCAATGTTGGGCTTGGTTGCTATGATACTTACCAAGTCTGTGAATACTTTGTTTTCCGCACTATCCCTATATAGAGCATCCAGCACATCTATCATGTTGTAATACTCCGCATGTCGGATAGAGCTATTCTTAAGCACTCCTGTTCTCTGCATAGTCAACATCACCTCGCTTTCGCAAGACTTCGTTTCTCTTAGTCCTACTCGAACCTATGTATGTTGACCGTTTTATTTTGCAACTATCAAGCACCGCTCTCACGGCGCCCCACTAGAGGCTGTTGCTCCATTTCCGTTACAGAAACTTCTTCGCTCGTGCCTCCGCTTTCACAGCAGTTAAGGCAGGTTATACAGTTTCGGTTATCCTGCACTGCTTTCCCTGCCAACAGATCATCACGAATGCAATCACTCCCTGTCTGCTGCTTCCGACGTTCCGATATGATACCAATGCTGTACTTAGGTGCCTTCTATGGGCCTGCCAGCTTATACCGCCTGTAACGGTATCCCGAATTTCAAATCCACAACCCATACTTTTCGGTAGCTGACCCCGGGCAACCGGCATACGCTTATTCAACGTATTCGAATTCTAGACCCTTTCAATCGTTGGTTCGTCCCCCTAAGGATTCTCACCATATACAGCTGCACTACATAATCACCAGCGGCCTGCACCTCTGCAAACGTTTCCCCAGTGTAACTCTGTGGGGCTGGCTTTTTGCTCTTCAGCCCAGCTCTCCCTACCTTTTCGCATTGCATTGCTACTAACGCAGTGGGCAGTTTGTGTGTGTCCCTTCGTGGCGTTACCCACTCATTTGAACAGTACCATAACAGTTGTACTGGCAGTTTTGGGCACTGCCAGTCCCGCTACCCTAAAGTCAAAGACTCTCAGGCGGCGAAACGCCTCGCCCTGTGAAATTCATCTATGAACACCCATGTACATTTTCCTTTCTTAGCATTCTCAGCTATGCGAGAGCGAACCGACTCCAGCATGATGATAATCCCCATGCCGGACTGCGAACGGTCGATATCCGCCATCCCATAAGCAGTGAAACGGTTCTTCGTATTCACATTTGTCGGTTTGGAAAACATGTTCATAGCACCGGTAACGAACAATTCCATGGACAAAGCAAGCGCCTGGGCTCTCACTTCCGGCTGCTCCTTCAGAATCTCATAGAACTCTACCAATGTCGGTGTCCTGAAGTTCTTCTCACCGACTCCCCTGTAAATCTGCTGGACAACCCGGCCGATAATGGAATTGTCCTCCGGCTCCATGCTGTTCTCCTTGATCTGCGAGAAGATGGAGAGCATCAGGTTCGTCTTGTCCTTCAGGAATGTCGACCTGGAGTCCATGTACTGCAGGGTATCCGTGTCCAGCGGATTGATGTAGTGCTTCGAAGTCGAGGAGAAGTCGATGAACTGACCATGGAAGTAATCGCAGATCGCCTCGTACTCGTTCATCGGGTCGATGACGATGATGTCGTCGTCTGTCGTCAGAAAGATCTCCGTGATCTCCTTCTTCGTCTCCATGCCCTTGCCCGAACCGGAAAGCCCCAGGATAAAGCCATTTCCGTTCAGCAGTGTCTTCCGGTCGCCGACCAGAATATTGCGGCTGATCTGGTTCACTCCGTAAGCGATTCCGCCCGGCTGGTACAGTTCATGCACGATGAAAGGTGTAAATGCAGCCAGTGGCTGTGTCAGCAGCGGATACATAGTGTTGCAGAACCGTGCCCCGCAGGGTGATGCTGTATGAAAAGCCTCTATCTGCTCCCAGTAGACGGGTTCGAAATGAAATCCTTCTCCTTCTGCCGCCGAGCAGAAGGCGGTCACGTTGTTCTCCAGTTCCTTCCGCGTCGGAGCGTTGATCACCACATAGACTCCCACGTAGAACATCCTCTCATTGTTGTCGTTGATGACATCCAGAAGTTCTTCGATCTCGCTCTTCTGTCTTCTGACTTCATAGGAGACATCGCTCGACCAGGCGCCGGCCCGGTTCCGTGTTTCCTGCTGTTTTTCGATCGTCCGGCCGACCTGCATGTAAAGATCATTCAGCCTCTTGTGGACAGCGTCCATCGGAATCGCCGCCGCATCAATGGTAACGGAGCACTGGTAATCCCCGGACAGGAACCGGTTCATGATCTCCGGATTGACTCCGCTCGGCAGATGCGGCAGATATAGCACCCGGCTGTAACGATTTGCAAACTGAAGTGTGACCCCGTCCATAACTCCGTACTCGTCCTGAAAATATCCGACATGCTGCGGAGCGACGAAATCTTTCCAGTCCCTCGCTTTCCTCACCATCTGCTCCCATGTCAGGGTCAGCTGCTTTCCTTCTCCCATGTGCCAGAAAGCATAGAGGTAGCGCAGCCGGTCCGTTCCATTCATGGGGATCAGGGCACTTTCCATTTTGCTGAAATTCACTGTCAGGTTGGCCTCAATCGACCGGAAATAGTCCCGTGCTGCTCCGACATCCTTCTTCCTCACAGACAGCACAAAGATCCGCACTTGGGTCAGACCGGAATGTCCTTCCAGTACCCTGTCGGAAATATACTTGTTGAAGGAGTGGACCATTTCGGAGAACATGCCGTCCTTCTCACGGATAAAGACGTCCCTCCGGACCTGATCCATGTCCTGGTTGTTGTTGATCATGAGGATCTTGAAACTGACATTCAGGCTATTCAGCATCAGGCAGTAGCGCCTGAGGAAATCATCTTTCTCAAGATCATCCATGGTCGCGAAGTTCGTGTCCAGAAAGAGATATGCCTTGTCAAAAAGAACTTCAGCACCCTTCGGTTTTTCCTCCAGCTGACAGATCCCGTCCTTCGAGATCCGGCTGATTGGAATCAGCTGCTGGACTGTCTTCGGCAGCCGGTAGAGCGGCTGCGTCAGCTCCTTGTATTCCTTCATTGCCTTCAATCGATCTCACCTCGCTTTTTGCTTCGCCGCATACTGTTTTGGTCCTTCCTGCTTTCCTCACCGATTTCTCCTCCCCCAGAATGGTCTCCTCCGTCTCCAGATAGATCTTCCGGAGATCTTTCTTCCTGGTTGTTTTACTTCTTGATTCCAGATTCTTCTTTGCTTTTGCATCGCGTTCGCCTGAATCCATATCCATAGAATCCTTAAAACCCTGATTCTGCCAGAAGACCATTTCCGGCTGGTAGAAGAAGGACGATTGCTGCTGTACCTTCTTCTTCCGCTTCAGGTACTCGCCGAGCGGGATTCCGTGGACCTTAATGAACCCGACCGCGATGATCGGGAAGGCTACCGGAAGCGTGAGGTACATCGCCACGGAGGCATTCAGCTTCAGGTAAAGAAGGAAGAAAGCCAGAAGCCCTCCGCTGACTATAACCGCGGCGACTGCAAATAAGGTCTGACGCATGGTCAGACCTTTGAAAAAATCGTCCTTGTAAGAGTCAATGTCCTGATTCACAGGAATCATCATGGTAGATCACCATCCTTTTCTCTATGTCAGTCCAGTCCAAGGCAGGACCTTACTACTCCGTCTGCTCCTTTCACGCATGCTGCCGTGGCGACCATCGGCATACATAGGTTGAATATTGCCAGCATCATCTGCACTGTGATATCCGCACTGTCTATTGTGAAGTTCAGTGCCGCCGAGGCAAACAGGCCGAAGCTCAGTTTGATTGCCAGAGCTATCACAAACGCCTCCAGACAATATGCAGTGAAGGTCTTCAGCCATGCGATCCCGGTCTGTGCGAATTCACGCCCGCCGGCAAAGCCCGCGAGCGCTACCGGGGCAAAGGGGATGCACATATAGACCTTGAAAAGGCGCTTGATCACGGTGATTGCAAGCTCAACTCCGGAAACGAGAATGGTAAACATTCCCACCAGACCGCCTATCAGTGCGATCAATCCGGCGGAGAACCAGGAACTTCCTTCACTTTCTCCGGTGCTCTTCAAAGACTCCTCCATGCTGTCAAAGACCTGATCCACCGTCTGCTTCTTCTCGTCCGATTCCGTGATCTGAATCGTATGCGCCAGCGCTAATGAGGCATTGTTGATACCCCTCACCAGCGACATGGAATTCATCACCAGCGAAATAGTAATTGCGAATCGGATAAACATTTTGAACATGGACTCCAGATTGAATGTGCTCCGGATGTCAATGCTCTCTTTCAACCACCCGGCCACGAAATAGAAGATCGTAAGTGAACCGGCGATTGCCAGGAACACACCATAGACCCCGGATCCCGACACAATGGACCATGCACCGAACTGCCCTTCCGGATTCTTCTGCACAAAGTTCAGGGCTACCTGGGTGCAGCTCTTCCAGATGGAAAAACCGCAGTTCAAAAGGGCACGACCTTGAGCGAACATGATTCCTCCCAGCCATGTCAGCATCGGCGACAGGACCGTTTCATACATGGCATTTGCCGCCTGGCCAATCCCGTCTTTAATAAGGCTCCCGATGCCGGTCATCCATCCTGGAAGTTTTAATGCCATAGGCATCGATTGGATCATAAATTGCTGCCACATCGTTTCATTCACCTCCCTTCTCCTCAAGGTAAAAGAAAAGCACCGGTCCGCACGACCGATGCTTCATATCATTGTTATTGTTTCTTACAGAAACCTTACCATCTGTATCTCGTCAATAAATGTCCCGTTCTTAAGGCGAAACGCTCTCGGTATTCTCCCCATCTCAGTAAATCCCTCCTTCTCGTATAAATGCCTGGCTGCCAAGTTGTTCTCATACACTCCGAGTTCAATTTGAAGAAAACCATTCTCACCTGCATGAATAATCGCTCTTTGCAAAAGCTCCCGTCCAAGTCCCAGATTCCAATAGTCTTTTCTGACAGCAATACCAAGGCTTGCCCTGTGTCGAAGCTTCTGACGCTCTGCCAGTATGTTTACAGCCGCATTGCCGATTATCTGGTCACCAAGTCTTGCATTCAGCATAAACTCATTCGGGGACGAATCAAGTCCGGCAATGAAGCTGCGTTCATCTGCCTCTGTCATCGTAATCTCTTCCGGATACCGCACCAGGAAGTTCGATTCCACAGCAGTTGCTCTCAGAAAATTCAGCATTCTTGAAGCATCCTCAGGCTCCGGACTGCCGAGCACTACCTGTTCTCCATTCTTCATGAAATAACTGCCTGGCGATATTCTCATGTCTCTCCTCTCAGCGTGCACGCACACTTGCTATGATCCCAGCAATGATAACCACAGTGATAAGTACCAGTAGCAGATACAGTGGCCATACCGGATAGTTCGCGACAATGCTGCTCAGGCCGATATTGATAAACATGCAGACCATAAGGACCTTCATCGCTCCGATCATTGCAAAACCTTTCGCAAACAGCCTGGCTTTGTTCTCAGCAGTCACTTTCACCGGAAAATTCCATACTGAAGGAAAACGTTCGACTACTGCCAGGAGAAGGAACAGGGCAGCCATAATAGCAACTTCTGCTATCAGACTCTCTTTGCTTCCGTAGGCATCCGCTCTTCCCAGCACATCAAAATGTGTCGGCACAGTTTCCGGAATATTGGTCCAGCAAGCTGTCAGAAAAACAACATAACCGCCAATCAGCAAGATACTGATGATATTGGAAATCAACCGCAACCTTTTCATGGTGAGACTCCATACACGCATTCCGAATCAAGCGGATACGACTTACGAATATCAGTACAACATCTTGATTTCTGTTCTGATCGGTGCCTTCACTCCGGCAGCAAATACATCCGCGTCCTCTTTCTTCCCGACGATACTTCCGTAATGAGTCGGAATGGCGATCGATGGCTGGATGGTATTGATGAACTCCGCAGCCTTTTTCGCATCCATCGTGAATTTCCCGCCGATTGGAACGAGTGCGACATCACACTTCACATCCTGATTGTCTCTGTTCATATCGGTGTCGCCGGCGATGTAGATCCTTTGACCGTCAATCTGGAGGATGTAGCCGACCCAGCCTGCACTCTTCGGATGAAATGGCTTAAGATTGTTGTAAGCAGCAACCGTGTCAAATTCGAGACCGTTGATTCCATAGTGTTCACCAGGCATCACCGAATGGATTTCTCCAACAATCGATGATATCTTATCGGCCTGAGGGATCATCTTTGCCGGAACAAGCAGAACAGATCTTCCATTGCTGACCTTTTCAATATCCTCAGGTGAGAAATGGTCATAATGGTCATGTGTAATGAGGATAAAGTCAGCATCCTTAGGTGCCTCACTCATCTGGAACGGGTCAATATAGATCCGGCAGTCTCCATCTGTAATCCGGATACTACTTTGTGTAAAGACTTCAATGTTTTCTATCATTTTTCCTCCAACAAGCATCTCATCTGGTGCCATACCACATTTCCATGGACCGATACAGAAATCCCTTCGTCAACAAATCCGTACTTTGAGTAAAATGGAACCAGCCGCTCCTTACAGGTCAGCACGATTCCCTTCCGGTTCTCTGCCCCGGCATCTTTCTTTACCTGTTCCAGAAGCAACCCGGCATATCCTCGTCCCCGATACTCCGGTGCGGTCACAACGGAGAAAATCATCTGCCAGACCCCTTCCGGATCATGCATCTCCGGGCGGTCATACATCTCATCCGTCAGATCAGGCAGGTTTGTGCAGAATCCATTTACAAAGGCAGAAACTTCACCGGTATCATTTTCCAGAATCCAGAAATGGTTCGGATAATACTGAATCCGCCTCTGAATGCTTTCCCTGGATGCACCCTCTGCCGCAGGATAGGACTCAGTTTCAATTCTGCTCAAAATATCAAGATCATCTGGTATTGCATGTCTGATGTGCATCGTTGCTCCTTATCTCACTTCAGTTTTTTTGATAATCTTCGGTGTGTATAATCCAAATGTCAGTTTTCCGGTCGCTTTCCGGAATTTCTCCGGGGTAAATGGAGCGGAAGGAGCATTTGTAGATAAAACGGAATACGTATCGCCGCCTTCATGGAAGATGTATCCGGTATCCGTAATTCCATTTTTCCTGTAGAATTCCATCCGCCGCCTGCGCTGCTCCCTGTTCGGAGCCTGATCATCTTCCGGCTCCACATTCAGAGTAATGCAACGGTCCTGATAATGTTCCTTTGCCCAGCTCAGGATCCGGCTTCCATAACCATGCGAACGAATCCGGTCATTGACTGCAAGATAGAGGATAAACACTGCCTCATCCGTGGCAAAGGCTTGCATGATTCCGGCAAATAAGTTTCCGTCATAAAAAGCCAGAAAATCATTTCCAGGAAAGAGTGCCCAGAACTTCTGAAGCTGAAAGGAAAATCTTTCATTTTTCGGAAATGAGCGTGCCATCAGATCCTTGATCTCAAGATACTCCTGCAGGTTCTGCCTGACGTGCCTTGCAGTCAGTTCCATGTAATGCTTTCCTCCCATGCAATTTCTGTGTCCTGAGAAAAACAAGGGTTTCATAACAGTCTAATCTTTTTCTCAAATATCCTCTCAAGTATAGCAGACAAACATCACGACTGCATCGCCATCTGCCATCACTTCAGAAGGTTAATGATTGTCGGTGCCAGGCACATCAGGATGCCGGCGACGACCTTTTTCAGCGAATCGGTCTGCTGAGCCGTGTCCCTGGACTGGTAGGCGGAAGCGAATTCGAACACTCCCCATGCCAGGACGATTGCACCGGCTGCCGTGATGATCGTTGTGACGATGGAGTACAGGTTGTTAATCTTGCCCTGCACCTGCGCTGCCGCAAATGCGTTCATCGGAATCATGGCAAGGATCTTCATGGTAGCCAGTACTGTCATCAGACCCCTTCTGTCCCATTTCTTTCCTTCTGATCTCATAATCTTATTCATTCTTCTATTCTCCTTTGTTCTGTCTGGGTAAAGCAAAGCACTCCGGAAAATGACTCTCCGAAGCGCCTGCTTCACATTATTGTTTTGTTTCGGTCATGCCGTAACGTCACTTGTCTGCTTCGTCCTGCTTCTTTCTCCAGATGAGGAATGCCACAACAGCTGCAGCTCCTCCAAGGAGGATCACATAGAGCAGAATCGGTGTCGTGTCACCGGTCTTTACCGGAGCAGAAGGTGTGGAAGTTCCACCCGACGGGTAAGATCCACCTCCACCGCCTCCGGAAGGAGTCGTATGGGTTGTGGTCTTCTTCTTTCCGGTAAGGTCGATCTTCTCTTCCTTCGGAGAATCGTACATGGTCACATGCTGGACCTGTCCGTTGTCAGCCACTGAGAAAGATACATTTTCAGCTACTTCATATCCGGATGGAGCCGTTACCTCGGTAAGTGTATAGGTTCCCGGAGTCAGGTATGCGATCTCATGCGGAGTCGTTCCGGATGTCCAGGAATCGATCACCTTTCCGGTGGAGTCACGAACTTCCAATTTTGCACCCGGAAGTTCTTCTCCCTTCTCACCATCCACGATGTCTTTCTTATCAATGACGATGGTGGTCGGCTTATCCAGCATGACGACCTTCTGAATCTCAGCAGTATCTTTGACCTCGAACTGCACGTCCTCAGCCTTCATGTAGAGAGCCGGCGGCGCGATCTCGGTCAGTGTGTAGGTTCCGATCGGCAGCATCTCGATGTAGTGAGGCTTGTCACTTGAAGTCCATTTCTCGATCTCATTGCCCTCGGAATCCTTTATTACAAGCTGTGCTCCCGGCAGTTCCTCGCTGGTAGTGATATCCTCCTTGGAGATCTCCAGCTTTGTCGGAGCATCCTTCATCTGATGAAGTTCGCTCTTGAAATCATCCTCAACCGTGAACTCGATACTTTCAGCCGTCACATATCCGTCAGCCGGTCTGGTCTCGGTCAGGATATAGGTTTTTCCGACTTCCAGCCCGGATACCGGATGCGGCTCCTTCTCAGAAGTCCAGGTATCAGCCGTCTTTCCGGTGTCTTTCTCGACAACAGAAAGATGCGCTCCCTCAACTTCCTTTTCTCCGGTCAGGTCTGTCTTGGTGACCTTCACCTGTTTGTTGACCAGGTTCAGCTCATCATTTGCGTCGGGCTGATCGGATACCGTGAACTCGATCGGGGAAGCAAGAACGTAACCTTCCGGTGCCTGTGTCTCAACCAGCGTGTAAGTCTGGCCAACGACAAGGCCATTCACCGCATGGGCAGTTCCATCGGATACCCAGTTGTCGATGATCTTTCCGTTCTGGTCCACGACCTGCAGATGGGCACCCGCGATCATGGTAATCTCGGTATCCACCTTGCTGACCAGGATCTGACGGTCAATCAAAGCGATTTTCTGGTCTGCATCCTCCTTTGTGACGGTGAAGTCTCTCGGCTGAGCTACTGCGAATCCGTCCGGAGCACTCTCCTCAACCAAGCGATAGGTATGGCCTACAATCAGACCACTTACCGCATGAGCCTTGCCATCGGATACCCAGGAATCGATCAGTCTGCCAGTCTTCATGGCCGTTCCGTTTTCAGGAGCGACTGCTTCTGCTTCGGTCCCTATATCTGCCGCAGCTTCGGTTTCCGCAGCCGGCTGATTCTCTCCAGTCGGAATTTCTTCCGTCTGAGCAGGAGTTCCCTCAGTCTGTTCCGTCTGATTCTGGCCTTCACCAGTCTGCTTTGTATCCTCTGTCAGTTCGTAAACTGCCAGTTTGGCTCCTGCGACCGGATTGCCCAGTACATCGAGCTTGTCTATGGTGACCTGCTTATCCTTCATGGAAAGCGTCTGGTTCTGCCCGTCATCCGGGACAGTGAATTCGATTGATTCCGCGACCGCATAGCCTTCCGGAGCGGTCACTTCAGTCAGCGTGTAAGTCTTTCCGACTTCCAGTCCGGAGATCGGATGAGCTTCATTTCCGGAAGTCCAGGTATCAACAGCCTTTCCTGTTTCCTTATCGGTTACAGTCATCTGCGCTCCCGGCACTTCCTTCTCTCCGCTCACATCAGTCTTGGTCATGGTTACCTGCTTGTCGACCATCTTCACAGTCTTGACAGTGAAGCCGTCATCGACCGTAAAGTCGACATCGGAAGCACGGACATAGCCTTCGGCAGAGATCTCCTCATGCAGGGTGTAACTGCCTCCGACATGAAGCCCGGAAATGGCGTGCGGCTCCTCGCCGGACACCCATTTGTCTACTTCCTTGCCTGTCTCCTTGTCGGTGACAGTCAGGGTAGCGCCAGCCACTTCCTTCTCCCCGGTCACATCGGTCTTTGTCATAAAGACCTGCGTATTGGTCAGTTCAAAGGAATCGTCCGCGAACCAGTTCTTCGTGACCGTAAACTCGATCGGGTCTGCAAGAACATAACCCTCCGGAGCCTCGGTCTCCATCAGGGTGTAGGTCTGTCCGGCTTTCAGCCCGGATACCGGATAAGCGGTCCCATCGGAAGTCCAGGCATCCACGACCTGACCTTCACTGTCCCTGACCTCCAGCTTTGCGCCGGCGATCATGGTGATCTTGGTGTTGACTTTACTGACCAGGACCTTTTTGTCCATCATGACAACGGTCTGGTCGGTCAGATCATCGGTGATGGTAAAATCGATCGGCTCCGCTTCCACATATCCCTTCGGCACCTTGGATTCAACCAGGCGGTAAGTGTGTCCAACCTTCAGATTTGAAGTGTCGTACTGCTTTCCGTCCGACTTCCATGCCTCGACCGGCTGCTCGGACAGGTACTTTGTTCCGTCCTCATGGAAATGAACCTCGTAGATCTCAAGGCCTGCCTTCTTTACTCCATTTCCCAGGACATCCAGTTTCTTCACGATAAGTTTCTTGTTGGTCATGACGACCTTGCAGAGCACTCCTGTGTTGGTCACTTCGAATGGGATGTCTGTCGCGAGCGTGTAACCCTCGATGGACTGCTCCTCATGCAGCGTGTAGTTGCCATGCGGAAGCCTGCTGATGCGATGCGGCGTTCCATCGGAAGTCCACTCCGCCTTCTGCTCCTTCCATTTGTCGTCCTGATACGTAGCTACATTTCCTTCCGAATCAAGGATCTGCATCTTCGCGCCCTTCAGCTCTTCCCCGTTCATATCGACCTTGGAGAAATCCCATCTGGTGTACTGGTCCTTCCGCATCGTCTCGACACGGTCAGACTTGGTCTGTCCGTCAAGCGGATTGCCCTTTTCATCGGACATGAAGACGTAACCATCCTCATCGACCGTGAAGTAAGAAGGTGTGTCGTCCAGGACATATCCCGGAAGGGTTGCGGTCTCGGTAATGGAATAGATGCCGGTCTCGACGTACTTGATCACGACCGTTCCATCGTCCTTGGTCACTTCCCTGCCGCCAGCGTAAACATCGCCAGCGCGAGTCCTGTCTGCGTCCGCTCCGCCGATCCGGGTGATGTCAAATGTGACTCCGCCCAGTGTCTTGGTCGGGTTGTCGTCTGTCCACTCACCGTTCTTGTCAGCTGCCCATTCATACTTGGTCAACTTCACAGTGGTCGGTTTGTTGGTCGAGTCGATATGCGCATAGACAATCGGCGTGTACTGGTCTTTGTAGACGAGTTCAAACGGATGCTCCGTCGGATCGAGGGTGTAGCCCTCCGGTGCCTCGATCTCAGCTGTGTGGTACTTGCCGAGGTAAAGCTCTTTGGACTGCCCAACACCGTCCTGGCCGATTACAATAGTGTCAACCTGGTCTCCCATTTCCGCCTGAACCGTTCCGTCTCCGGAAATGATCTTCTCATCTGCATAAACTCCGAACTTGGCTCCGGCGATCTTCTCCTTCGTTTCGGCATCTGCCTTGGTGATCTTAAGAATGCCTTTGACCTCCTGATCTTTCTCCTGCCAGGTGATCAGCTGGTCCCAGGTGTTTGCCTGATCGACCTCGAACTTTGTGAGCTCCGTGTTCAGGACATAGCCGTAAGGAGCCTCCAGTTCCTTCAGGTAATAAGTTCCGACTTCCAGTCTCTGAGGCAGATAAGCCATGCCTTCCTCATTAGTGACAAAGGTGGAGACTTTCTTATGGTTGGTGCTGTCCTTAAACTCGACGACTGTTTCCTGATCATCCTTCAGGACCTGGATCTTTGCACCAGCCCTGAGGACCAGTTTCCCGGAGTCCTTGTCGATCTTGGCCAGCTGTATCCATTCGCCATGCTGGTCCTGATAGATCCCGGTCTGGATCAGCTGCCCGTCGATAATGCCCGCTTCCTTTGTGCCATTTACGTGGAGATTGCGGATCGTACCGAATCCTGTCGGGACCGTGTCCTTATTCTCAATGATCGTGTAGTGACCATAAGGCAGACGTCCATGCGGGTAAGCATCGTTCTTCGTTGTCGCGTATCCTTCCGAATTTGTCTGGATTGAAACGTAAGGCTTCGCACCTTCCTTCGGATTGTCTCCATCCATGTCCGCGTCCAGGTAAATGTCGAACACGATTCCTTCCATAGGCTCGAGTTTGTCGTGCGGGTCTTCCTCGTTCAGTTCCGCCTGGACTTTATGGATGTCCACATCGAAGCGGATCACATCGTCCTCTGCTGAGATCCCGGTCAGATTCTTGAGCGTATTTTCATCTTCCTTGCGGATGGTGAAAGTGATGTCAAGGTTCTTTCCTCTTAGGTTGAATCCCTCCGGTGCCTTGGTCTCGACCAGCTCATAGGTTCCATGCGGAAGATACTGTTCCGGAGGCAATGGATTACCGTTCACATCCTTACTGGCCGGTGAAGTGATGACTCCATTCTCATCTGTAGCGAAGGTGTGAATAGTCTTGCCTGGTTCATAAGCAGTTCCGTCAACCACTACCAGATGAATCGAACGGTTGATCAGATCAAACTCCGCTCCTTCAAGCTTCGCTTCGCCCTGGATTACATTTCCGTTCGGGGTAACCTGATCCGCCCGGAACTCCGCCCCGGTCTTGTCGGTCAGGGTGCAGAGCTGCTCGGCAAGCTCAAAGTCCTTCTTCTGAACCTTGAAACCAGCCCGCTGCGGGATGTTCGCATGCGGGTCCGTCTTCGAATAATCCGCCAGCTGTTTCTCGACAATAGTTATAGGCAGCGACTTATCAGAAAGTGTGTATCCTTCCGGTGCTGTCTGCTCACGGACGGTGTACTTGCCGGTCTGGAGAAGATTGCCGGTCGTCTGGCCGGTCCCGTCATCCCCGGTCGTGATGGTAGTCGCGACCTCACCCGGGTGGATCGGTACATCCGGAGCAGTCTGCAGGACCACGTCAAAGTCATTGGCGTTGACGACCTCGAATACAGCACCTTTGAAAGTGGCATCGCCGTCCGGAGTTGTCCCCTGTTCAGCAGAAATCTTTCCAATCTTCAGGTCTCCGAAGGTCGGGATGTCATCCAGATTTTCGGAATCCACCGGAACGTTCTGTATCTCCGGCTGGGTAGTCGAGCTGTAGATAACGCCGTTGCCGCTCTGCAGGATCTGCATCTTCCAGACCGTATTGTTGATCAGATAGCCCTCCGGAGCCTTCGTCTCCTGGATCGTGATGCAGCCAAGCGGAAGGACATTTTCCCCATAGGTCAGGCTGCCCGATACAAGATGAGCCTGATCAAGCTTGGCCGTATAGTTTCCATTTCCGTCCGCAAGCGTCTGGATGACCCAGGTCTGCTTCGGATTTGCCTCCGGCTCCGGGTTGTCATAGTAGTTCACCGTGAGCTGAGCTCCTGCGGTCGGCCTGGTCGTCGCATATCCGGCAGCCGGGACCTTTTTGAC
Source organism: Chordicoccus furentiruminis (assembly GCF_019355395.1). Classification (GTDB taxonomy): domain Bacteria; phylum Bacillota; class Clostridia; order Lachnospirales; family Lachnospiraceae; genus Chordicoccus; species Chordicoccus furentiruminis. The sequence continues at coordinate 2,656,734 of NZ_CP048829.1, read as the reverse complement.
CAGTGCGTTCAGCGTACCGAAAAGCGGCTCATCCACAACAGGAAGCACCTGGCCGGGTGATCCCGCTGCGATCGTCACTGTCTGGTCCGGAGCGGTCTTGTAACCCTTCGGCTGAGAATCCTCGTGGAGAGTGTATGTCTCCGGGAACACCTCCTGAGCGTCCGTCCCGCCATCCGCACGGATGGTGAAATCATAGCGGTGGTTCGCATTGGACAGTACAAACCTCGTTCCCGTAAGCGAATACATGCGGTTGCCCGTGACCAGTGTCGTATTGGAAGATGACTTCTGGACGGCGACCGGAGTAGTCGTCGGCCATTTCACAGTCAGCGTGACCGCGGAATTCTTCGTGCGGTAGCCGAAACCGATGTCCTGCTTGTTCGCGATTTTCAGCGCCATGGCATGGAAGTCCAGCGGATAGTTTCCGGTTACAGCATACTTGCCGGTAAGGGTTGCCGTATTATCCACTGTTGCCACGAAATGGAAGCTCTGTCCGCCTGCAATCTGTCCACTTCCTGTGCTCACCGCCCCGGTCACCTCATTAACCAGGCTGACTCCATTTTCGAGATTGATGGTGATCACAAATGCGGCGTTCGCGTTCCAGGTGAAGGACGGAGATGTCTTACTCGTCGCCACCACACTTGTGGACGGACCGATCGAGGTATTGGTAGGATCCGGCATCTTCTTCAGGGCGGCTTTGCATTCCTTCAGAAGGTTCTTGCCCTTGGTGGAAAGCATTCCTCCGTAACCGGAAGAACCATCATAAAGGTAATCCACCAAATAATGCTGCATCTCACGCGCATTGCTGCCGACTCCGTATTTATCGAAGATTGCCTTGATGCTGTACCCGTTGAAAGTGCCTTTCCAACCGGGTCCGCCGTAGCCGTAGAACATAGCCTTGCGGAGGTACCTGTCATCTCCCCCCTCGTCCAGTTCCGTCATTTTCGTGTAAGTCGTTCCGCTGGCCGGGGAATGGAGATTATGCTGCATACAATAGGCCATAACATCGTATTTCACCCCATTCACCTTATAGCGGACCCATTTGTAGGAATCCGCGCCGCCGTAGCCAAGATCGTTGTTGAAGACATGGCCGGTATAGTTGCCATCCGTATGATAGTAATACTTTCCGGCTTCCACATCGGTCTGGTCATTCCAGCCACCGTCGTTATCATCATCCGCGGCGGCCGCCTTCCTCGGAGCCATCATCCTGCGGGGAGACGCGCCTTCGATCACATCTTTGGAGACAGAAAGCTCGACGTCCTCTGCCGGCATGATGAAGCTGTTGGAATCATCCTGCAGATCATAAGTGATCTCGCAGTAGTCGCCGGTATCATTGTTATCATGATGAACCGTACGCCAGGCCGCGATATTGGAAGAGGCCGCGTCAATATCAGACCTGATCACAACCTTCTCTCCAGCTTCGTAATAGCCATCCTCGTGGTCCAGGGTTACGTTGTACTCGGCCCCCTCTTTCACAATGACCTGATAAGTTCCGCCTTCAGCCTCGGTATCCGATTCTGTCTCGGCCTCGGTCTCCTCGAGAGATGCAAGTTCCTGCTCCGTCTCATCAGAAAAGCCGATTTCGGCTTCTGTCTCAGCGGAGAGCTCAGTTCCCATCTGAAGATCCGCTTCGGTAGCTGTTTCTGTCTCCAGAACCATCTCTGTCTGTGTCGATGGAGCAGAGTCTGCATCTGAATCGTCCTCGGAACCATCATCCTCGCTCTGCGTTTCAGTACCGGAGTTTTCTGCTTTGGAAGATTCGGGCTGCGTCTCTGCTTCCCTGACTTCGGTGACCCTTACAGGCCGGACTGTATACCAGCTTTTTGCGGTATTCGCTTCATCCACCCTGTAGACAACATGGTAAAGTCCAGGAGTTCCGTACTTCACCTCGTTATCGATCAGACTGCTGGTGCAGGTATCCTGCGGATAAGTCACGTCATCAAACTTGGATTCCGCCGATATCTCCGTGACATCGATTCCGATCTGCATCTCCGGAAGCATGATGACCGCACCCTGGGAAGGGAATCCATCCGCATCGAGATTGGAAGTACTATCCGGGGTTTCAGCACCCGGCTGAGTATCTTCTCCCTGATCAGTATCTTCTGCATTCACCTGACCGGTTTCTCCCTGGATTGCCGCATCCTCCTGATCGCCGGCCACTTCCTCAGGCTGTCCAGGCTGATTAGATGTTTCATTCGCATCTGATGTAACATTTTCATCCACTGAAACGGTTTGATCTTCCGCTCCTGTGGCATTCACTGCCTGGTCTGTACCATCACCAACTGTCGCTGTTTCAGCCTGTACCTGATGCCATTCCGTCTTCATCCACAGGTCCGTGTCCGGCATGGTAAATGTAATCGTGTCCTCATCCTTCCAGGTGTAGGGATACTCGATTCCTTTCTTCTTCTCATAGTCCTGAATCGAAATGTCCTCGTCCTGCAACTTCAACTGGTCGAGCTGATAATGAGGGTCTACGATCACGTCGAGATTGACTTCTTCGCCCTCTTTGTATGTGAGGACCGTCTCCTTCTTCTCGACATCTTCCGACAAAAAATGCGTCTGGTCATACATAAGACCAAACGCATCTTCATTCGCTAATGTAATCTTGAAGTCCGGAGTTTCTGTACTCAGCTGCTCCGGGACATCCGCGGCAGGATTCATTTCCGCCTGACCGGATGCCGTATCCACGGATGCCTGCTCCGGAATTCCCGGACTTTCGACTGCATCTGTCTGCATCTCTGTTCCTCCGCCCGTCTGATATTCGCCCGCATATACTGTAAGCGGACTCATCAGGTTTCCCGCAAGCATTGCCGCGGACAAAACAACCGATGTAATTTTTCGTCCAAACTGCATGTCGTATCTCCTCCTTGTAATTCTGCTCATTGTGCTCAGTCACACACCCTTCTGACTAACGCCATCTCAAGAGCGCCCTGTGACACTCATGACACTCTTTTCATAACTTTCCCTATAGAGAAAAAATTTTCTCCTATAGGGAACTTTAGTATCAGACTGTCATGACCGTCATTCAGCTGCTTTCAAACGGGTTCGAACTGTCATCCTGCCTGATCCGCAGCCCCCTGATGAAACGCCCATTTCCCGTCCTGTGCTTCGCAAATCCTTTGTTATCCAGCGCGGCATAGAAATCCGCCGTGCTTCTCGTATACTCACCCATTTTCAGGGAATAGTCCCTGTACTTCTGATAGAGTTCCCCTGACGGAGCCTCCGCATAGGGATTGTCCGTCAGCTCACAGCATGCTGTGAGAAACTGCGTCAGCCAGTCGTTCTGTTCCCGATAATCGCTGATTGAATCCCTCACGATCTCCGGCTCTGTGATCTGGAAATTACTGTCAATCACTTTCCTGGCGCCTTCGATGATCCAGGAAAGCACAGCGGGGCCTGCACATTTCTGAAGCTGGTCGCCGTAATTCTTGGTGTCCGATTTTCCTTCGAACTTTGCCCGAAATGGAATGACGATCAGTCTTCTCCAGATTCCGTCGTCCGTCGCTCCCACCCTTGGCAGGTGGTTCGTGTACAGGATCACGGTATGGGTGGGTGTAAATGAAAAAGGGGCTTTGTACTTTTTCTCTACAAACAGGTCATCTGTTGAACACAGCTGTTTGATGATAGAAGTATTCAGCCTCTGTCCTTCTTCCAGTTCCGCCGCTATGACCAGGCGCTTGCCAAACACTTCAGCCAGTTCCGGCTTGATGTTTCTCCTGCAGCCGACCGTCAGTGTATCCGCGGATAGTCTCCCTGAATAGGAGCCCAGCACATGCAGGATCGTGTTCCAGAATGTTGACTTGCCGTTCCTGCCCGCCCCATAGGAAATGATCAGCGCTTCGATGTAGACTTTGCCGATTGCGGCAAGGCCCACGACTCTCTGCACGTAATCGATCAGTTCCTGATTCCCGAGAAAGATCTTGCCGAGGGCATCCAGCCAGAGCTCTTTTCCCTGCTCTCCCGGATCAACTGACGTAGACTTCGTGATGAAATCCCTTGGTCTGTGTTCCCTTCTTCCCTCAAGTCCCTTTCTCAGGTCGTAAGTTGCCGACGGAGTGTTCAGAAGGAATTCATTCTTATCAAAGTCGTGGACATCGATCTGGACCAGAGGCCTGCAGGTATCAAGAGCCGCCTTCAGGTATTTCCAGTTTCTCCGGTCCAGGACAAATGACTGATAGGTCTTTGCGTCCAGATAGTCCTCATAGAGCTTCATCTGTTTCTCTGAAAGTCCTGTCTTCATTCCCTTCTTCATCTTCTTGACCGCTTCTGCGGCTTCTTCCATCGACGTACCGGAATCCAGCAGTGCTTTTTTCGTCTTCGACATCAGCAGGTCTGCGTCTGCCATCTGGAGGTCTGTAAGTTCGACCTCAGCCCCGACAGCCAGTTCCCCGGACTCCCGCCACTGGGTTCCGTCATAGCGCATGTAGTCGAGGGCTGGACTGTAGCGAAGCTCCTCCCCGTATTCTCTCGAGAGTACTCTTGCCTGCCCCAGGTCCGTGTAGTCCTCCGGCTTCAGAGATCCGGCAGGCGGCTTTCCCGGCGGACCTTTTCCCTGTGTTAGCCCATTTGATGGTTCCTCCTTTCCGATATCGTCAAAGTCATCCGCCCCATACTGCTCCGGAGATACATAATCCTCGTCCGAAGAAATCTTTGCTCCGAACCGGCATGCTGATTTCCAGATGGAATCCAGTTCCCGGTCTGAGAGCGGAGGCCTGCACCTGGCCGCTTCCTTCCTGTAGAGCTGCTTTGCCCTTTCTCCATCACCGAATCTCTTGATGACCCTGGCGGCATAACGGCTGAGTGTCGCATTCCGAGAACCTTCCGGAATCACATAGGGCTCACTGGATGATGTTCGCTGCTGTCCCGGAAATGAATCTGCTCTCGGCATTTTGTTTCCGGGTACTGTATTCCTGGTCGCGGCATCCTCAGATGGAGACATATCGCATATCTCCGTTGTAACCGAAAGACCCACATGTGTCCTCTCCCAGTTCTCTATAAACTGGTCGATTGTCAGCTTCCCTTCATGCCAGATTACCTCTTCCAGCCTGACTTTGCATCCGTACACAAACCTTGCTGCATCGACCGCATTCGGATCAAAGAAAGGGAATTTCCTCTGAACCCTGGCTTTCAGTTCTCCATACTTGCGAAATGAAGTCTCCGCCCGTATTGGTGCAAACACATGAAAACGAGGTCTTGCGGACTCATTCCCCTTGGGGACCATGTTGTGTCGGCTCGGTGTGATTGCAAACGCAACATCCGAAAAGAGCTCACCGATCTTCTCCGGTGTGATCCATTTCCCCGAATCGTCGGTTCCGCTGTTGTCCACGTCCCAGAAGGCTACATCCGCAGACTCAAAGTTATCGTTCATGCGGTAGTTGTCCTTGTACCTGGCACAGACAAAATCATGTCCCGCTGCCCGGCACAGATCTGCCGGCGACCGGATCACCATCCGGATCGGATACCGACAATTGGTCCGGTTCTGGACGTACCGGCATCCGTAAAGTTCAAAACACATCTCTCCCAAATCCAGCCACTCCTTTCTTTGATTGCATTTTCCTGCTCTGCCCGTAAAAATGGGCATTAGAAAAGGACAGGGTCATGATTGACTCTGTCCTCATATGAAAGTATAGTGCCGGATGTAAAGGCCGCCCTTGCTCTGTTCTTACTGCGCAGCCCGCATATTCAGCTCTGCCGGCCTCACATCCAGTACCTTCAGCTTTCGCGCATTATAAAAATACCACATCAAAGTGTTCAGTTTTGACCAGATAAACTGCCAAAAAAATCAAAATGACAGCAGAACCTTAATGTTCTTATAGGATTTGACAGCTGCATGCTCAATTGCTTCCGGCAGCTGGTCGATTGAAAACTTGTCCGTAATGATCGATCCGATTGGTGTTCTCTGATTCTCTATGTGATCAATGACTTCCAGAATTGTCTCTCTGGTATAGCCAGCTGATCCATAAATAGCCGGCTGGCTCATAAAGATACCGCCTGGTACAGGAATCGGTTCATTGTAAACACTGACGATTACATATTTCGTATTGGCAGCGCACATACCGAAAGACTGCATCAGCAATTCCTTAGCGCCGGCACAGTCAATATACAGCTGAACATCCGGTTTTTTCCCCGCAACCATATCTGCTATTCCCGGAATCTGGGAAAGCTGCTGAAGGATCAGCGGATTGGCACTTCGAATATCTGATTCCGTGTTTACATATTCTCCGAAAATCTCACAGAGTTTTTCCGAGACATTCTCCTCTCTGCTGTTGACCGTCTTCGCCCCAATCTTGCGGGCAATCTCAAGTTTCCATTCATTACGGTCCACAACTACGACATTCTTGATCCCGTGATTGATCAGTCCCGCTGCCGCACAGAGTCCGATTGTTCCTGCACCGAGTACGACCACATGGTCTTCAGGCTTAGGATCTGTGCAAAGTGCTCCCTGGGTGCCGACGGAAAGCGGTTCGATCAACGCTGCGAGATCCAGGTCCACATCCGGATTGAGAACATAGACGTTTTCATTTTTCTTCGCATTCTGCACGAATACATACTCGCCAAATGTCCCGAATACATCAGCTTCAATCTTTCCTGCTTTATGTGCACGAATCGGGTCTACAAATACAATGTCACCAACATTCAGGTCGTCTCCTACATTTTTCCCTTTTTCTACGATCTGCCCGACGCCTTCATGTCCTTCGATCATCTCGTTCCATACACCATACCGAATTCCTCCATGGAGCCAGGCTCCGGAGTCTGAACCACATATTCCTGCGCGCAGCATCTTCACCAGGATATCATCATCTGAAATCTGCGGGATATCGCGCTCCTGTACGCTGATATCCTTGATACCATGGTATATGCCCGCTTTCATCTTTCCTTGCATCTTCTTATCCTCCGCTATGCAACATGCATTATTGTTACTCGTGTAACAGATATTATCATTGTATCCTGTGAAAGATATTTATGCCTCAATCACTTTTCCTATGGGATTTGGGGTTCCGGACCACCTCAGCCCGGCTTAAGTCAAAGAGCTTGAGGAAGAAGTAGTCATCATCCGGGTATCCATATCCCTGACGCCGAAGCGTCTTAATCTTGTTGTTGATGCCCTCGATTTTGCCAGAGGACATGTCGTAAGTTGCATGGGCAATAATGCCTTCGAAGTGTTTGGACAGTAGTCTGTGGAACCACATGAGATGGACATTCCCAGTCTCTTCGCAGAGGTCCATGACTTTTTCAATGTCCTTCATCATCAAAGTTTCGTCCACACGGCTGTAAGCCAGAGTCAGAGTTTCTTTGATGAGATCACAGGTGAACAGGAGCTTGTTCTCTTTGAGCAGGTCATCGTAGCGGGCTTCATACCCCTCCTTGCGCCTGTACTCTTCCTTGCAGAACATCTCGCTGCCCTTGGAGATAACCTTGCCATCACGTGCCTCCTGGTCCTTCTTCCGAAGGGTCTTTCTTGAGGACGTGAGGATATACTTTGACCGTTTCAGCTGGCGTGCGCCTTCGAAGTTGCCCTCATCGTAAAGCCTGCGCTGTTCGTCCTTCCGGATCTCGCTGACCACCTTATCGTTGAAGTTCTTAACGATGTGGAAGTAGTCAAAGACCGGCTGGATATGAGGGCACTTTTCCTCGAAGGCTTCCTGGAAATCGGAGTTCATGTCACAGGCAACCGCCTCGACATTGTCCATCCATTCCAGACCGATATGCTTGATGAAGTCATACACGACCTGCTTTTTCTTGCCGTGCGAGATCCAGAGGATATGCCCGGTAAGCATGTCGATGATGTGAGTGGCATAGCGGTGTCCGTCGTGCAGCTTGAACTCATCAATGCCGAGGAAACGCGTCGTTTGCTCAGGTTTTATCAGTGTTTGGCCATCAATGGTGTATTTATCCTGAAGCCGTTTCAGATCGATCGCCTTTACTGTATTCTTGCCAAGTCCGGTGATCTCAGACACCTGCTTCAGCGTATAAGTCCCTGTAGCGAGAAGGTCCTTCGTGTATTGCAGAAGTTCCTTTGTGATCCGATGATGATCGGCCATGAAAGGAACAGACTGCATCACGGTTGCGCCGCAGTGAGGACATTCCAGCTGATTGCGTCTGAATGAAAGGTAGCCAAAACTTCCTCCGACATTCAGGTGCTGCACAGCAATAGGATGCCCGCCATGAACATGCATCTTTTTGCCGCACTTCGGGCAGATGCGATCAGAATCCTGTATGTCCAGGGTTCCCTCATAACGGTAGGCAGTACGGCCGGACCTGGTAGTCTCAACCGTCGTTTTGGTGTTGTAGAAGCTGGTCATGGAGGAAGGAACCATGAGGAAATTTCCGGTAAAAGCGGAAAAAGACAGTTGCCCGTTTGCGTCAGTCCGAGTACAATTCATGCAGAGGATCTCCCTTCTGTTTGGGTTGTTACATCCGCCAAGATGCAACTCGAATAGTACAGGAAGATCCTTTTTTATGCAATTGTTTTATGGTCCCGGCAGCGCCTCGCCTGTTCCGAGGAGCAGAACCAGAGGCATGATCCCAGCCGCCGAAGGGGATCCTTGACAGGGTTCTCAGGAAACGTTACACTTCCGAGCCCGACGGCGATGGAGTCTGGAGCCTGTCCCTGAGTTCTTCGCCGTCGGCATAGACCGAACAACGTTTCCTGAGGTTCATGTCAAGGACGGCGTCCGTTGAAACTGTTAACCGGGGAGAACACTCATGTGTTCACCCCACACCAAAAATGATTGACCCATAAAAGAGTCTGATAGTCATCTTATAGCAAATGCTGATTTTACACAACCACGCTGCAGTCGAAAAGCAGTGTTCCTGTTTTAAGACATAACTTTCCGAATGTATGGGCCGCATGCAACGTGTTATAATCTATAACACTGCTTTTGCAGCAAATCAGTAAGAAAGTCTGTGTAGCTGAACTATGAATTCGAAAGCAAAGATCAAAGACAACCGGGAGATCTTCGAGAAGATGCCTGTCTTCAGCGCCCTTCGGGAGATGTGTGTCCCGACGATCATCGGACAGATGGTGGTCCTCATCTACAACCTCGCAGACACCTTCTTCATCGGTCAGACCGGAAATCCCTACATGGTAGCGGCCACCTCGCTGATTCTGCCGATCTTCAACCTCTCCAACGCCATGAGCAACTTCGTCGGGATCGGAGGCGGCAGCCTGATCTCCCGCCTGCTCGGCGCCAGAAAAGAAGACGAAGCCCGGAAAGTCAGCAGTTTCTCCTTCTACCTCGGTCTGCTGGTCAGCGCCGTCTACTCCCTGCTGATCTTTCTGGCTGCCGATCCGCTCCTTTTGCTGCTCGGTGCGAGCGAAAACACATATGCATACGCAAAGCAGTATGTAACGATGGTCACGATCGTGGGAGGCATTCCGACCATCCTGCAGCTGACCCTTGCACAGCTGCTGCGTGCGGTCGGCTGCTCGAAGGAAGCCGGCTTCGGGATCTCCATGGGCGGCCTTCTGAATATCGCCCTGGACCCGCTCTTCATGTTCGTCATCCTTCCGGATGGCCATGAAGTAATCGGCGCCGGCATCGCGACCATGCTCTCCAACACGGTTTCCTTCATCTACTTCCTGATCGTCGTGATCCGGCTGAGAAAAAAGGCGATCCTGACCCTCTCGCCTAAGACAGGTCTCCCAGCTCTGGAGAATGTACGGTCCGTCTTCCTCGGAGGCGTTCCTGCAGGTACTTCCAACCTGCTCTTCGACTTCTCGCAGATCATGATCAACCGGCTGATGTCCGGCCACGGAGACATCGCTCTTGCCGCGATTGGAATCGTCCTCAAAGCTGAGCGCATCCCGCTGAATGTCGGGATCGGGATCTGTCAGGGCATGATGCCGATCGTTGCCTACAACTATTCGGCCAGGAACCTGAAAAGGCTGAGAGAGACCGTCAGCAAGAGCCGCCTGGCAGGCCTTTTCGTCGCAGCAGCCGCCATCGTCTTCTATGAGCTGTGCGCAGGCGGGATCCTGCACCTCTTCATCCGCAGCGCAGAGACCCAGGTGCTTGGCGCCGCATTCCTCAGAGCAAGATGCATCGCGACGCCGTTCATGTTCATGTGCTTCCACATCCTATATGCATTCCAGGGCATGGGCAAAGCAGGCATCGCATCCATGCTGGCCGTCGTCAGACAGCTGATCCTCTACATCCCCATGCTGGTCCTGATGGACCACATCTTCGGCATGTACGGCCTTGTCTGGACCCAGTTCGCCAGCGACTTCATCATGATGATCATCTCCATCATCGTGTACGAACGCTTCCTGAAGAAGCAGGCAGCAGAATAAGAATGATGTTGGGGTCAAAAGTACCTTTTGCCCCCAACTAATGATGCGGATTGCTTCGTTGCTGAGTCGCGCACGCACCGCGGGCGCAAGCGCCTCGCGCACCGCGCACGAAATGCTTCGCAACTCCCGCAAGTCTCCGCTTCGCTCCGGTCGGCGCTAACCGGACGTCCAGCGCCCTATGACACCTCACATTCACAGACCTTCTCATCTCCACACGGCCGCTACGATCAGCGCCGGCAGCATGTTCGCCACTCTGATCTTCCGGTCAAAGAGCAGGTTCAGTCCTACACAGAAGATCAGGATCGATCCGACATAGGACAGGTTGCTCATCGCAGTGTCCGTGATGTAAGGGCTGATGAGTCTTGCGAGAAGAGTCACACTTCCCTGCAGGATTCCGACAGGAATTGCGGAAAAGATGCACCCTTTCCCCTTTGTGGTCGCAAACACCATGACGATGATCATATCGAGGATTGCCTTGGCAAACAGGACGGAATGGTCGCCGTGGATTCCATCCTGGATGGATCCGACGATCGCCATGGCTCCGATGCAGACCGTCAGGGAAGATACGACGAAGCCATCGACAAACTGCGTGTCTTTAGCATTGCCGGTCTTCTCCTTAAGCCATACGCCGAACTGCTTCATTCTCCGGTCGATGTTCATCCACTCTCCGATGACACCTCCGATAGCCATCGAAAAGATCATCATCATCGTTCCCGCGGCAGAGAATGTACCGTCCTTCAGCACCAGCATGTGCTGCAGAGTTCCCCCGATCCCGATGAACAGGACCGCTACCGCATTTCCTGTCTGAATCGTCTCCTGAACTCTCCCGGGGATCTTCTTTCCGAAGAGGACTCCGATGATACCGCCAAAGATGATCGCAAGTACGTTGGCTAATGTGCCCAGACCTGGCATGTTTTTACTCCTCAAGACAATGATACATCGTGTATAATTCTGTTAAACCAGAGGATATCACACATTCCGCCCATACGGGCAAAGCAGATTGAGACGGATTTGTTTTTCCGTCAGTGCAAAATACATGGGATATGAGAATATCTTCAGAAAGGATTACCGGTCAATACGATGAAACGAATTATTATAGATACAGCTGGCAGAAGGTCTTTCCTGTATCCTGCAGAGGCACCCTCATCCCCCCTGGTCGTCCTGAATGAAGAGATGGAGCCGGATGGCATCCTTAACGAACTGAGGCAGTTGGATTGTCCGGACTTTTCTCTGCTTTTCGCCATGATTCCGGACTGGAATCATGACCTGTCCCCGTGGGACTGCCCTCCTGTCTTTAAGAAAGGGGATGCATTCACAGGAGGCGCTGACGCTTACCTGGATCAGCTGACAGGTCAGATCATTCCGGAGGCTGCAGAAAAGGCAGGGCTTGCCCCTGCCTGGTACGGTATCGCCGGATATTCTCTGGCCGGCCTTTTCGCAGTCTATTCGCTCTACCGGACAGATCTGTTCTCACGGGCAGCCAGCATGTCCGGCTCCCTGTGGTTTCCCGGCTTTCCGGAATATGCTGAGAGCCATGAGCTGCTGCGCCGCCCGGAAAAGATGTATTTTTCGCTTGGCGACCGGGAAGACCGCACAAGAAATGAACTGATGCGGAAGGTCCGTGTCAATATGGAGGAACTTGCCCGCTGCTATCAGACGCTGGGCATCGACACCACCTGCGAGATGAATCCGGGAAACCATTTCATGGATCCGGAGAAGCGGATCGCCAAAGGGATCCGCGCCCTCCTCGCCTGACCTCCGCTCCCCAGTTGCAGATCAGGGAAGCCGGACATTCCAGGGTCTCCACCAGTCCTGAACCACACATTCTCCCCGCAGGAACAACCTGACAATGGTGTCATGTACTTTCATGTTAACACAATAAAGCCCTCCGGTTGCCCGGAGGGTAATATAAAATCGTGATATGGATCAGTCTGCCATATATGGTCTCAGCGGGTCAGGGAGACTTTTGTCCCAGATTTCCGCAATCTCATCTTCGGAAAGGTCTGTCTTTCCGCTCAGCCAGTCGAACAGAAAAAGCAGATTGCCATAGCAGTAAACCTTGATGCAGTTATCCAGGACCTTGGAGATCTCGCCGCCCTCTGTTTTCTTTCTGACAGCATCCCCGATAAACTTTTCGTTGATTCTTTCAATATTCATGATATAGGTCTCACGGATTCCCGGAGCATTACAGGCATTCAGAATATATACACGGTTGGCCTTATAATATCTTGCGCAGTCCGCAGATGCTTTTTTCCATCCGCCCCTATCCTCCGCAGCTTCGGCTATGATCCTGCTGAGATTCTCGGAATGGATAAAAGAGATCAGATCATACTTATCGCGGAAGTGATGATAGAATGTCGGCTGGGACATTCCACAGTTATCGGTGATCTGTGTGATCGTGATCTTATCGATCGGTTTTTTCTGGGCAAGCTCCAGAAAAGACGCGGCAAGAAGTTCTTTCGTCGTCTGTCTGCGCATAGAAGTCCCTTCTGTTGATCCCCCGAATCCGCCTTATTTATTTTCCATATCATGAAATATATAAGTGAAGCTTAGCGTCATAGAGCGAAATCAAGGCAATCTTTCGTCTGTTTTCCTATGACTATAGCACATTTCTGCAGGATTGCAATACTTGCCAAAGTGTAAACTTTTTTCAAAAACTCCAGGCGCGGATTCATCTCAGGCCGATATGTGACGGAGGTAAACGAAGTCTGATGCTTTCAGATGGTCTTCCGGATGGTCAGAAGGCGCATGGAGTTGAGGATGCACAGGACCGCGACGCCGACGTCTGCAAAGACGGCCGCCCACATATTGGCAAAGCCCAGCGCACCGAGAATAAGGACCAGGATCTTGACGAAGAGAGCGAAGACAACATTCTGGCGAGCGATGGCTACAGTCTTTCCCGCGATCCGGACCACAGCGGGAATCCGGGTCAGGTCGTCATCCATAATGACGACGTCCGCCGCCTCTATGGCAGCGTCCGAGCCCATGGAACCCATGGCTATGCCGACGTCGGACCTGGTGAGGACCGGAGCGTCGTTGATGCCGTCGCCGACAAAGGCAAGCTTCTGCTTCTTTGTATCAAGGCCTGACAGTAGTTCCTCGACCCTTGCCACCTTATCCTGAGGCAGAAGCTCTGAATAGACAAGGTCAGCTCCGATCTCGGCTCCGACCGCATCCGCCACTGCTTTTCTGTCCCCTGTAAGCATGACGAACCTGCGGACGCCCTCCGCCTTCATGCCCGCGACAGCCTTCTCCGCTTCCGGCTTGGCCTCATCGCGGATCAGTATGGTGCCAAGAAATTTATTCTCCTCCGCCACATAACAGACCGTTGCGGCAGGATCAGGGTCCGGCAGACCGGTTATACCCAGCCTTTCCATCAGGCGGGCATTGCCCACGTAGATCTTTCTGCCGGAAACGACTGCGGAAAGACCCTGGCCCGTGATCACGTCAGTATCCGTAACATCATATACATTAAGTGTAAGACCCGGGATCTCCGACTCAAGCTCCCTGCGGATGGAGACCGCGATGGGATGAGTCGACATTCCCTCGGCCATGGCTGCTTTTTTCAGAAGCTCTTCTTTCGTCACGCCCTCTGCCGGCAGCACGGATGTGACCTTGAAGTTTCCTCGTGTCAATGTCCCTGTCTTGTCGGAGACGACTGTATCAAGCATGGCAAGCTGCTCAAGATAGTTGGATCCCTTTACGAGGACTCCATTCTTGCCGGCTGCTCCGATTCCCCCGAAAAAAGCAAGCGGAACGGAGATGACCATGGCGCACGGACAGGATATGACGAGGAAGGTACACGCCCTGTAGATCCAGGTCATCCAGCTTCCGGATGCGGCTCCGCCGATGATGGCAAGGGCCAGGGCGGCAAAGACGACTGCCGGAGTATAGACACGGGCGAAGCGGGTAATAAAAGTCTCCGTCCTTGACTTCTTCTCGGAAGCATTCTCCACGAGTTCAAGGATTCTGGAGACGGTAGAATCCTCGAATGCCTTGGACGCCCGGATACGGAGAAGGCCTTCCCCATTGATGCAGCCGGAGATGATCTGGTCCCCGGCCTTCATGCTCCGTGGAACAGATTCCCCGGTCAAAGCTGCCGTATCGACCAGACTCTCCCCGGTCAGGACGGTTCCGTCCACCGGGATCCTTTCACCCGGTTTAATAACAAGGATATCGCCTGCCTCAACATCGTCCGGATCGACCGTCTCGACTGTGCCGTCCTCATGCTCCAGATTGGCATACTCCGGCGCTATGTCCATAAGGTCCGATATGGACTGTCTGGACTTTCCCACGGCATAACTCTGGAACCACTCGCCGACCTGATAAAAGAGCATGACGGCGGCTGCCTCGGAATTCTCTCCCGTCACTATGGCGCCGGCAGTCGCAACCAGCATGAGGAAGGATTCATCGAACATCTGGCGATGGACGATGCCAAGGATCCCCTTCCGGATGACCGGAAAGCCGCACAGCAGGTATGGGACCATATAGAGACAGAGGCTGATCCACCGATTCTCAAACACAGCCGGGCAGATCCCTGTATGCTCCAGCACCATTAACACGATGAATATGCATCCTGCCGCCAGGATCTTTCTCAGTTCTTTCTTCTGCTTTCCTGTCATGATGATCCCCCTGCTTTACCTCTCCACGCTGAATTCCGGCTCGATCTTCCTTCCTGTTCTGATGGCCTCGTCCAGAATCCCTTCGAAACGGTCATCATCCGCATCCAGCGTAAACTTCTGCGTCATGAAATTGACCTTGGCATCCCTGACGCCATCGATCCTGCGGACCGCTTCCTCCACCTTGGCGGCACAGTTTGCACAGTCGATCTCGCACTTGAACTTCTTCTTCATAGCTATTCCTCCCAATTTCATTAAATTGATGTTAGGGTCAGATCACCCTTCAGTCTTCCTCAATATGTTCCTTGCCCATCGCAATGATGGTCTTTACATGATCGTCGGCCAGAAAATAGATCATGGCCTTTCCATCCCGTCTGGATCCGATCAGCTTGGACGTCCTGAGGATCTTCAGCTGATGGGAGATGGCGGACTGGTTCATATCCAGATCGTCGCAGATCTCCGTGACATTCTTCTCTCCCCGGATCAGGTCATAGAGGATCTTTATCCTGGTCGAGTCCCCGAAGACCTTGAAAAGCTCCGCCAGATCGCACAGCTCATCCTCCGAGACATCCAGTATCAGGTGGCTGATCGCCGTCTCGTCATACATCACCCGGGACATATACCTCTCCTTTCTTCTTTGTTTTCTTCCACTTCTGTTCATATACAGGCGCCTGCGCTATCATGAGCTTTTGCTCATATGAATATATTATCATATATTCAGTATATTTCAAGACCCCGGAACAACATTTTTCCGCCTCATTCCAGCACCGGCGGGCATATTTCCCGGGGCCTTCAGCTCACTTCACTGTTTTTCATATGAACTCACTGTTTCCGGCTCTTATAGCTCTGCCTTCCTCTCCCTGCCGGAAGCAACAGATGGTCCGGCCGCGTCTCATGCTCCGAAGGTGACCCCGAAGCGGATCTTTATATAGTCGCGGATCAGGTCCACTGCCCCCTGGTATCCCAGCTTGTCCGTTCTCAGGCAGAGATCGTAATTGCTCGCATCCCTCCAGCGTCTGCCGGTGTGATAGCGGTAATAGTCACTCCTGTAGCGGTTGAGATCATGGATCCTTCTGCTGGCCTCGAACGTTCCGGACTGAAGTCTTTCTTTCTCTCTGGCAAGGCATGCCTCCGGACCGGCAGTGATATAGATCGCGGCCGCTCTCCCGGTGTCGGCAAGCACATAGTCTGCTGCCCTGCCCAGCACGACAAAGCTCTCCCTCTCGATCAGGCCGTGGAGGACCTTTGCCTGGTACTCGAACAGATTCTTGTCCGAGGTGAAGTTCCCGCTCTCGGGAGGGATCACCTGTCCGGTGTAGACAGCCTTCGAGACCCGGTAAAGCAAAGTCTTCCTGGTATCGGTATCCGCCGCCGCGAAGAGCTTTTCATTGATTCCCGAATCATCAGAAGCCAGCTGCAGAAGCCTGCGGTCATAAAGACTGATCCCGAACTGGTCCGCGATCATCTTCCCAATCTCAGTTCCGCCTGCCCCGCAGGTTCTTGTGATACAGATCGCTACGTGTTTCTCTTCCATATTTTCTCCATCCCTCCAGAAGTCTGTTATCCCAGGCGGCTGCCCCCGGCAGTGGTGAGAAGGCGCCTGCCTCGCAATCCTGCCTGCAGTCTCCGCCGGTGCCCGCCGGTGCCAGTCAGCGCCGTCACTGCCCCAGATATGCCCTGCGGATACGCTCATCCTGCAGAAGGTCCCTGGCTTTTCCGCTGATCGTGATCTTTCCGGTCTCCAGCACATAAGCCCTGTCGGCTATGGCAAGGGCCATCCTGGCGTTCTGCTCATTCAGCATGACCGTGATCCCGGCCTTGTGGATCTCCTCGATGATCGAGAACACTTCTTCCACCAGAAGGGGCGAAAGCCCCATGGAGGGTTCGTCCATCAGGATGATGGACGGCTGCCCCATAAGAGCTCTGCCGACTGCCAGCATCTGCTGCTCGCCTCCGGATAAAGTTCCCGCAAGCTGCCTTCTTCTTTCCTTCAGTCTGGGGAACTTTTCAAAGACATCTTCCCGGATCTCTTCCGCCTTTTTCTTGTCCTTGCAGCTGTATGCTCCCATATCCAGGTTTTCATCGACCGTCATGTCGGGAAATACATGGCGCCCTTCCGGTACATGGGCTATTCCCAGGGTGACCAGTCTGGAAGGTCTCGTTTTCAGAAGGTCGGTCCCGTCATAGGTGATGGACCCGCTTTTTGCCTTCACAAGCCCGGAGATCGTATGCATGGTCGTCGTCTTCCCCGCTCCGTTTGCCCCGATCAGGGTGACGATCTCCCCCTTGTCTATGTTAAAACTGATTCCCTTCAGCGCCTCGACGGCGCCGTAATTTACGACCAGATCTTTTACTTCCAGCATAATTACGCCTCCCGCCTCAGCCTTGTGAAGTTTCCGCCTCATCTTCCGTTTCTTCCGTCTGCCGTCCGGCGCCGCCTATTACGTGCCCCGAGGCGTCTTTCATGGAAAGAACGTCCTTCTCAGCCTGCTTGCCCAGATAAGCCTCTATGACCCTGGGATTGTGGGCGATCTCCTCCGGCGTCCCTTCGGCGATCGTGACCCCGTAGTCTATGACCTGGATCCTCTCGCACACTCTCATGACCAGGGACATATCATGCTCGATCAGAAGAACAGAGATTCCAAACTGGGTCCGGATCCTGTTGATGATATCCAGAAGCTCATCCGTCTCGACCGGGTTCATGCCGGCGGCAGGCTCGTCCAGCAGCAGAAGTTTCATATTCGTACCCAGCGCCCTTGCGATCTCCAGCTTTCTCTGCTGGCCGTAGGGCAGGTTCATGGCAATATAGTCAGCCTTGCCGGAGAGCCCGACCAGCTCCAGAAGCTCCATGGCCTTCTCATCCGTGTCCTGCTCCTCCTTCCAGTAGCTCCTCGTCCGGAATACAGACGCAAGCGGAGAGTACTGCATGTCCTTGTTCATGGCCACTTTTACATTCTCCAGGACCGTCATCTTTTTGAAAAGACGTATGTTCTGAAATGTTCTTGCGATTCCTTCATCGACTACCTGGTATGTCTTCTTACCGTTCATCTTCTTCCCGTTCAGGTAGAAGGCTCCTTCTGTGGGCTTGTAGACTCCGGTAAGAAGATTGAAGACCGTGGTCTTCCCGGCCCCGTTCGGGCCTATCAGTCCGACCAGTTCGGACCGCCCGATCTCCATGTTGAAATCGTCCACGGCCTTGAGACCGCCGAAATTGATGCCCAGATGCACCGCCCTCAGGGTCGGGATATCCTTTGTCTGCTTCATATCCGTCATGCTGACGCCCCCTTCCCTGAATGATCGTCTGCGTCAGGTGTCTTCACAGGCCTTCCGGCTTCACCTGTCTTGATGCGGAAGATCTTCTTAAGCAGCCTTGTCAGGGAGAACTCCCAGGTCCCGAAGATTCCTCCCGGCCTGAAGATCATGACCAGGACCAGGACGACTGAGTAAGCCAGCATGCGGTACCTCGCAAATGTGCGCATAGCCTCAGGCAAAGCTGACAGGAATGCCGCCCCGATGATGGACCCTGTCATGGAACCGGCCCCGCCTATGATGACCTCTGTCAGAAACTCCGCCGAATAGGCAAAGTTGAAGGAAGTAGGGATCATGGCGGTCATATAGTGGGCGTAGATGGCGCCGGCGATCCCGGCAAAGAAAGCGGATATGGTGAAAGTCGCTACCTTGTAGAAAGTCACATTTACGCCCGACGCTTCTGCCGCTATATAGTCCTCGCGGATTGCCCGGACCGTCCGTCCGAAGCGGGAACGGATCAGCAGGAACATAAGCGTCACGCAGACGACCGTGACCCAGTAGACCCAGTAAAAGTCGGAAAGCTTGGCTATGCCTGACATGGTGCGGCCGCCTCCGGTGATCTTGAAATTGGTGAAGGCGACTCTGATGATCTCGGCAAATGCGACTGTGACGATACAGAGATAATCGCCTCTCAGCTTCAGAGCCGGGACTCCGACAAGAAAGCCTGTGAGCGCCGCCGCAAGACCGCCTATGACAAGAGCAAGAAGAAACTTGGGAAAGTCAGGGATGCCGCTCTGGGCGATCGTGCCTGTGAAGACTGCCGACGCATAGGCGCCGACAGACATAAAACCGGCATGTCCCAGGGAAAACTCTCCCATGATCCCGACCAGAAGATTCAGAGACGTGACCATGATGATCGTGTAGCATGCTGTTGTGGCGATTCCCTTGAAATAATCCGTCTTCGCCCCGAATATTCCTGATTCAAAGACCAGCATAAAGAGAAAATAAAGAGCAAACACCCCGGCCAGATTGATGAGTGAACTGATCTTTACACTTTTCGGCATTCTTCTCACCTCCTCATACTTTGACTCCGGTATTCTTGCCCAGAATGCCGGAAGGCTTGATCAGAAGGACAACGATCAGAATACTGTAAGTGATCGCCTCATACCAGCCCGGAGCTATGTAGATCTTGACGAAGATCTCGATCAGACCAACGATCAGGCCGCCCAGCATGGCTCCCGGTATGATTCCGATTCCTCCCAGAACTGCCGCAATGAAGGCCTTGATTCCCATCATGGACCCCATATCGGTCGTGCACCTGGGATAGGTAGAGACATACATGAGAGCTGCCACCGCCGCCAGCGCGCATCCTATTGCAAATGTGAGTGTGATGATCCTGTCTACGTCTATTCCGACTATGGTCGCTGCTTCTTTATCCTGAGGGACTGCTCTCATGGCTTTGCCGATCCTGGTCACATGTACGAAGACATTCATCAGGACCATGATGGCTATCCCGATCCCCAGCGTAAGCAGATACTTGACCTGGATCTTGGCTCCCAGGATCGTGATCATGGGAAGTCTGAAGATCTTCAGAACGGTCTTCGGGTTCGGCCCGAAGAGGACCATGGCAAGGTTTTCAAGGAAAAGGCTCATGGCAAGGGCAGTGATCAGAGCTGAGATCGATCCGCTGTTTCTGACTGGTTTGTAGGCTATGCGTTCTACCAGGACTCCGACGATGGCGCATACGACGACCGCCAGCAGGACCGCCATCCAGGCAGGCATGCCGTAGCTTACCATTATGGGGGCTGTATAGAAGATCGTATAAGCTCCTACCATGATGAAATCACCGTGGGCAAAATTGATCATGCGCAGGATGCCGTAGACCATAGTGTAGCCCAGGGCGATCAAGGCGTAGATGGCACCCTGGTTCAGCCCATTTACCAGTGCCTGCAGAAAAATGGACATATGCAGCCTCCGTTTCAGTGAGTCAGAAAAACGATGTCTCTCTGGCAGACTTTGGCATCCGGCAGAGAGACAATGATTATGCTTTTTTATACGGATTACTTTTCAGCGTCTTCAGATACCTGTATCCTGAGATGCACCGGACGCTGCCTGGCAGATTGTCTTCCTGCGTCCGGCTCTTCCGGTTACTCGGCCTCGGTCCCGGCTTCTCCGCCCTCCGGCTGGATGGTCTCGAGCCACTTGATCTTGCCGTCTTCGTAGGTGTTGACTACGACCGGTTTGATCGCATCACCATTCTCGTCCAGATAGATGTTTCCGCCGACTCCTGAGAAGTGCATTCCGGTCATGCCCTTGACAAGGGAAGCGGTATCAGACCCGCCGCCGTCTTCGGCAGCCTGCACCAGCATGTACATAGCGTCGTAGTAAAGAGCTGCGCAGGCGTTCAGGGTATCGGCGCCGTACAGATCCGTGTACTTGGTCACGAAGTCCTGAACGGCAGGTGCAGAGTCCTCTGAAGAATAATGGTTGGTGAAGTAGCAGTTGGTGAAGTAATCTTCAAGGCCTGATGTATCAGCGCCGTCCCAGCCGTCGCCTCCCATGATCGCTCCTTCAAATCCTGCGTCGCGGACCTGCTGGATCAGAAGCGGTACGGTATCAAGGAAGCACGGATAGAAGACGAAGTCCGGTTCTGCCGCGACGACCTCGGTAGCCTGTGCGGTGAAGTCCGTGTCAGTGGTCGTGCACTCACCTGTGTAGACGACGTCGATGCCGTCATCCTTGGCGCTCTCGATGAAAGCGTCCTTCAGGCCGTTGGAATAGTCGTCATCCTTGGCGTAGATCACAGCCGCCGTCTTGTAGCCCTGCTCCTGAGCGAACTGAGCCGCCATCTTGCCCTGGAAGGGATCGATGAAGCAGTTCCGGAATATGGTAGGTCCGTACTGGGTCACCGTGACATTGGTAGCTCCGGTAGCAAGCAGAAGCATATTGTCCTTGGCCGCCAGCTGGGCCATGGGAATAGTGACTGCAGAGAAGAAGGATCCTACTATAGCCTCCGGGGCCTCCGATTTCAGAAGGTTGTAGGCATTGACCGCCTGTTTGGCGTCCTTGGCGTCATCTGCTACTTTCCCGCCGTTGACGATCTCGATCTTATATTCGGAATTGGAACTGTTGATCTCGTCCACCGCCATATCGATAGCGTTCTGGGCGCCGGTCCCGTAGACTGCCGAGCCTCCGGTCATGGCGCAGACGGCGCCGACCTTGATCACGTGGTCTTCATCACCCGCTGCTTCTGTTTCATCGGCGAATACTGCGGGGGCAATACCAGCCGTCAGCGCCATCACCGTGCTGCAGGCAAAAGCCATAGCCTTGGTCCATCTCTTATTGATCATATAGAATCCTCCTCTCAATAACCCTGGCAAAGATCTTCAGCCCTGACCTTATGCACTTTCATCGGCCTCCTTCTCAGTGCCTTCCGGCGCCGGACCTTTTTCAGAGTAGAAACAAGACAAGGGCGCCGGTGAATGCTACCGACGCCCTTGTCTCTTGTTGACGACAGAATACCTTTAATTATTTCGATTGTCAAGCCTTTTTTCGGTAATATTTTCTGAATTTATTGGTTTTTTAGGAATTACTTATATTTTCCGATTATTGGATATTCTTCGAAACTTTTAAGTATTTCAGCGGAATATTCTGTCTGCGGTCTTCCGGGGAATTGACAAGGAATGATTTTCCTTTTTATAATTTTCCCTGCAGACGGCAGAGACGACGCGGGACCATTCCCATGTCCCTCTGCTTTTCCTCTGGAAGACGGTCGCATATGTGCTGCGGGAATAAGGACCCGGGAAAGGAACCTGCAATGCAGAAAAACTTCATAAGGGCGTTCATGATGGGCGTCCTTGCCTCATTTTTCTTCGCCTTCAATTTTATCCTTATCCGGAGCATGAATCTTGGAGGCGGATACTTTCTGTGGACAGCCTGTCTGCGTTATCTGTTCACTCTTCCTCTTATAGCCCTGGTCCTGATCAGAAAAGATGGCTTTGCCCCGGTTTTTTCCAGCATCCGCAAAGATCCTGCAAAGTGGCTTCTGTGGAGCACGGTCGGATTCGGCCTCTTCTATGCACCTCTCTCGGCAGCATCTGTCTACGGAGAAAGCTGGTTTACGGCCTCCATCTGGCAGTTCACGATCGTCGCCGGGGTCCTTCTGACACCTCTTTTCGGAAAAAAGATCCCCGGCCGCAGCCTTGCCTGCTCCTTTGTGATCGTGTCCGGGATCCTGCTCATGCAGTATTCCCGCATCCGCCTCGGGGTCAAGGCTGACTGGCCTATGCTGATCCTCACCATGGGCATCGCCACATTCTCCTATCCTCTCGGCAACCGCAAGACCATGCAGCTGACGGCAGGCGACGGCCTGACTACACCTCAGCGCATCTTCGGAATGACCCTCTGCAGCATCCCCTTCTGGGCAGTCTGCAGCATCGTCTCTTTTGCAAAAGCCGGACTTCCCGCCCCGTCCCAGTGCCTCCAGGCTTTCCTGGTCGCCCTGCTGGCAGGAGTGATCGCGACCATCCTTTTCTTTCACGCTACGGACATGGTCAGAGATGATCCCAGGCAGCTGGCCGTAGTGGAGGCCACCCAGTCAGGAGAAGTGATCTTCACCGCCATCATGGGCATCCTCATTCTGAAAGACAGCATGCCGGATGCCTTTGCCCTTGTCGGGATCGTCATCATAATAGCAGGAATGATCGCAGGCAGTCTCCTGACATGAATATCGGCCATGGCATCTATGCTCTGCATGGGGATCTGAAAACAGCAGCGGTACATGCAGGTCATGCCGCCCTTCCCCATGCCTGCAGGTATAGAAAGTGGTTCCGAAGCCTGTCCCCTTCATCAGACTTCGACTGAACACTGCCTTTTTATTGTCTGATCCACTCGATAACTTACTTTTCCAAGGGTGCTGTTCTCTGTGTAGTTGACCGGGCAGTCGATCACGCTTGGAACATCCTGACGAAATCCGGATTGCCAAAACTGACATCGCAGCTCTCATCTCAGCTGTGGCCCAGTTCGACTCCCTGCGGGATGATCTTGAAGACCGCCGTAGCCTGATAGGTCAGAGGTTCGTTGCGCATGAAGAAGATCCTCCCGTCGACAGGACTCGTCAGCTCTTCCTTCAGTGCGTAGGTATAAGTGTCCCGTATCTCGGCAAGCTTCTGTCCTGCTGTGACCCGGTCGCCCGCCGCAACAGCCGGCAAAAAGAATCCTGCGTGTGATGTGCGGACGCTGGCCAGATCTGTCGTCACTATGATCTCACTGTAGCAGCCTCCCGGGATCCGGGTTTTGAGGATTCCTCTGGTATGAAGAAAGCGCAGAACTCCGTCCACCGCCTCCTCAGCGCTTTGGGGATCTATATGATTTGTCTCGGTCGTATAGAGAGAAAAAGCCTTGGTGTCCCAGATCTGCCAGTTGTAATTAAGCGTCGTAGTATCAAAAGGCCTGGTCTTATGCAGGACCACATAGGGGAAGCCGAACTTCAGGGCCAGGGCAGGATCCTCCAGCCCCGTCTTCATGATGCGGACATGAGGAAGAAAACTCCCCGGCATATAGAAGGAAGCAAACTGGATCCCGTACCTGTAGTTCTTGGCGACGTCAAAAAGAGCCGCGGCGATCCGCTGGGTCGTCTCCCCTCTGTCGTAGCCCGGATACATGCGGTTGATATCCGTATTGTCCGCAGTCCAGAAGCGTTTCTTGGCATTGATGGAATAAGGATTCACGCAGGGGATCACGCAGATCTGCTTTCCGGTGCAGATACCGCCCCGCTCCTCTATCTGACTCAGGCGACTCACCAGAAGAGAAGACACATACATCTGCTGATATTCATTGCCCCTCTGGGCGCCGACTATGCAGACTGACTTCTCCCCGGCGCCGAACAGAAAACTCTTGATCCGGAAAGAGTCCCGGTAAAGCGCCGGAAGCTCCATAACCATCTCTTCACGCATGATGTCTCCTCCGTCACCTTATCAGAATCCGGCCCATGAGCGACCCTGCCGCCGTCAGCGGATAGTCTCTCTGGGTAAACATCCAGCCGGTCTCAGGAGCCCTGACTTTCTCAAAGACCTCGCCGGTAAGCGGACTCACCAGACGGCCGACGATTTGATCTTTCTCTACGTTCTCGCCTGCCCTGACGTCCGCTATGTAGATGCCGCCCCTGGGGGCGTTCAGATAGCATATCTCATCGGGATCTGTCGATATGACAGGATCCTTGCAGGGTCCGGGATCTTTCTCCCAGATGCCCATCTCATGCATAAGGTGGAAGATCCCGCATGTCACCTGGTCGCCGATACTCCTGGTGATCCGCATACCTATCCCCATCTCGATGACCAGGACAGGCGTTCCGATGCTGTTCAGGCTGTAGGCAAATGTTGATTCCAGTACTGTCGCGTTGGAATGCACCCAGATCAGATCTACATTCGTCGATCTGGCATAGGGCAGGAGCCTCTCTTTGTGAATGGTATTGATCCTGATCTGCGGCACTTCGGTCAGATAAGCGTTGCTGGCGTGGATATCCAGGACCATATCGCTGCCGGCGACATCCTGCATGATCAAAGATGCAATGTATTCGTTCATATCGCCATTGATCTGGCCGGGAAAGATACGGTTCATGTCCAGATCAAAAGCCGGGATCCCTCTCATCATGGAGTCGATCCCGAACGGATTCATGGCAGGATAGATATCGACCGTTCCCTTCAGAAATTCCGGGTGTTCCCGAATCGTCCTGCCGACTTCGTAGCAGACGTACTGGCCCTCCAGCTCGTCCCCATGGATCCCTGTGACGACCGAAAAACGCTTCCCTCCGTCCCTTCCGGGCTGAGGGGTCCATCTGTACTTTTCAATCTTCAGTTTTTCGTCCACCGGAAGCTCGACGGACGCTACATGCTCGATCATAAGCTCTCCCTGTTTTCCTTCGCCAGGCGCCGCATCCGCGGCTCCTCTGCCAGTCAAGACACCTCACAAATCCTTCTTCTCCTTCGCGGCAGCTTTCCCGCAAAGCCGGATGCAGGCGAAAGTCCGGATAAAAGTTCAGGAAAAATACGATTCCAGACCTACTTCTACAGCAGTCGCAGTCACATACATCTTCTGCTGGGCGCTCCCCCTGAATACGCCCCTGTTGACCAGAGTGTCCATACAGTTACGCCCGCAGGCAAAGCTGATATGAGAATCAGTCACCCGTATGTCGTTGGTCGGATCATAGCCATACCATCTCCCATCCTGCCAGGCCTGGACCCAGGCGTGGCTTTTCCCGGTCCCGACCATGATCCCGGCGACGTATCTGCAGGGGACATGGTGAAGACGCAGAAGGGAAAGCATGATGTGGGCGTAATCCTGGCAGACCCCGGCCTGACACTGGCAGGCCTGCTCGGCAGTCGTCCCGAAGTGTGTGACGCCTGGCATATAGTTCATGTACTGGTATACTGCGTGGCACAGAAAAGCGGGAAGCTGGTCATCTTTCATGCTGCCGCCTTCCGGAAGCAGCTTCTCATCCAGCTTCAGGATCGAAGCCCCAGGCCTGGTCAGAGCACTGTCCGTCAGAAAGATGCCGCAGTCAGAGCGCTCCGGGGCTCTGACTGAATTCGAAAGACCGGTCTGGGCATTGCCGGACACACCGATATATAGCCTTGCGTGAGAAGGTTCGTTGACTCCGTAGACGTATTCATTGCCGAACGAATCGACCCCGGTCGATGTCCAGTCGGTCGGTTCTATGTCGGTCTGCATATTGGTGATCGTCTGATAGTCATCCGATTGCGGAAGACAGCGAAAATCAAAGTGATGGTCTGTGACGGGCTGTGAAAAACGCAGCTCCATATGGTAAGTAAAACGCAGTGACTTCACGACAGCCTCCTCATTATGATATTCATGGCCGCCTGTCTGCGGATGCCACACTATCGATGACCCTGGAGCCCCTGAATCATCAGATCAGGCTTTCGATATTCTCCACGATCATCTGGTAAGCTTCGAAGGAAGGCAGACTTCCCGGCTCGCTTTTTCCGTGGGAAAGGTCATACAGCCTCTGCAGACGCTTTCCGTCATAATTGATCTCGCTCTTGTCTATCCTTCCCTGAAGGCGCTCGACTTCCCGTGCGATCCGCCACATATCCTTATTCATCCGGCTGTAGAGGTCGATCCGTTCGACGATCTTGCCTACCTTGAGCAAATTCCTCACTCTCTCGTCCAGGATCACGTCATCCGTCATGCCCCAGAAAGCAACGATACGGTCCTGGACCCCCTGCAGGTCTATCATCGGGCTCTCGCTTTTTTCCGCAGTGTCCATCTCGTAGAAGGCTACCTGGATATAGGACAGGCTGGCAGAACCGATCACCTCCCGCAGGATCACTGCATTGTCAAACCCTCTCTCCAGACTGTAGCGGATCGAATCCGGATTGCTCTTGTCAAAACAGTAGCGCCGGTTGAAATCCCTCTTGTCCGTATAGATATCCGTGATCTCCAGATTCCTCAGCATGGCCTTGTAGGCAGCCGGGTCTCCGTCGATCATCTCGTCGAACACCGACGCGAAAAGATCGAGAGAGGTGTAGACTCTTTCCGTATATCTGCCCAGCCAGTAGAGTTCATCCGTATGTGTTCTGGAAAGTCCGTATTTTTCCATAATACCTTTCCCTTCCCTGTCCCGGAGGGACATATCCTCCGCCTGCGCGGCCGTGTATTCGCATGGCTGCCTTCTCTGGCGGCCTGCATTCGCATGGCTGCCTTCTCTGGCGGCCGTGTATTCACATGGCTGCCTTCTCTGGCGGCCTTCATTCACATGGCTGCCTTCTCTGGCGGCCTTCATTCACATAGCTGCCTGCTTCTGTCATACGTCACTTACCCGGCAGCTGCAAAGTTCCATGTTCCGGCTCCACTCTCATGCCAGCACCCAGGTATCTTTGAAACCTCCCCCCTGAGAGGAGTTGACCACAAAGGAATCCGGATTCCTGGTGAATCTGGTAAGCCCGCTCTTCCATACGACCGGCTCATCTTTCATCAGCACAAAGGCTCTCAGATCGGCTTTTCTCGATACGATACTGCCCTGATCGTACAGGTCCAGATTCTGGAAATCTATCACTTCCTGAGCGATAAATCTTCTGGGCTCTTTGCGGATCAGCTCCTTGAACTGTTCTTTTTTCTCGGCATCCATATCCTTGCCGAAGAAAACACCATAGCCCCCTGCTTCCGCCACGTCCTTGATCACAAGTCTGTCGAAGTTCTCCAGAACATAGTCGCGGTCTTTCTCATAATAGACCAGATAAGTCGGAGCGTTGGGGATGATGGCTTCTTCGTCCAGATAGTACTTTATCATCTCAGGTACAAAATAGTAGATTCCCTTGTCGTCGGCAACTCCGTTTCCCGGCGCGTTGAGCAGAGCCAGGCCGCCCTTGCGGTAGACGTCGAATATATGAGGTATTCCGATCACGGATTCCGGATTGAAGTTCATCGGATCCAGATATTCATCCGAGATCCTTCTGTAGACAGCCCCGACCCTCTCGCGGTTGCCCTTATAATCGCGGAAAAAAAGGCCGTCTCGCTCTACAAAGAGATCACTGCCGTCTGTCAGATGGGCGCCGATCTTTTCCGCCAGATATGAATGTTCGAAATAAGCCGCATTGAACCGCCCGGGAGTAAGAATGACATTCAGGCCTCCCGGATTAACATAGTCCATCGTCAATTTGAGCAGGCTGGCATAATTTCGATTATCGTCGATATGTATCTTTTCGAATGTCTGTGGCGTCGCCTTTCTCATGAGTTCTCTGGCGATCATAGGATAGGACGCTCCGGACGGGATCCTCAGATTGTCCTCCAGGATATACCACTGTCCGTCCTTGCCTTTGACCAGATCGATCCCGGAGATATGCGAGTAGATTCCCTTAAGAGGAGTGAAGCCGTCGCACTGTGAAAGAAAACCGCTTCCGGCAAAGACAAACTCTTCCGGGATGATCCCGTCCTTCAGGATCTTCCTGTCCGTATAGATATCCTTGAGGAACAGATTCAGAGCCATGACCCTCTGTTTAAGACCCTTCTCCAGGACCGCGAATTCATCCTTCTCGATCACTCTGGGAATGGGGTCAAAAGGAAATAGCTGCTCCCTGAATGTCCCGTTCTTGTAGATGCCGAACTTGACCCCGTAGCGGGCAAGCAGCTGATTGATCTTCCGGCTGTGCTGCCCGAGATTGCTGCGGAAATTCTCCTTCTCACCTGAATTCATAAAACTCTCCTGACTTTATCTGTATCCGGACCGATAATTCATCCGGATGTTTTCATTTTCCCTTATTTTCCCCGAAGTTCTCAGGTCTCATATACCCAGCACTGCCCTGGCTGAGGACACGATCAGCTCTGCTGTCTTGTCCACCCCTAACCTGCCGCTGTCCAGAACGATGTCACAGTCCGTATATTCGGAGATCCCTTCCAGATTCTTCACATATCTTCTCCGGTATCTGGCTCTTGCCAGATCAACATCATGGATCATCCGCTGAGCATCGCTGCTTTTCAGATGCAGCTGCTCCACGCAGTTGTTCAGTCTCGACTCATAGGAAGCACGTATGTAGAATGACAGCCTTCTTTTCTTCTCCCTCAGTACATATTCCGCGCAGCGGCCGACTATTATGCAGTTCTGCTTTGCGGCGCAGTCGCGGATGATGCTGCTCTGGACAGAAAAGATCTCGTCCTCGATGGACTGGGGAGCGATCCCCAGCGGAAATTTCATATAATAGTATGCATTCCTCGCGCTCTCCTCCCTGTCTCCGATCTCAGAAGCAAGGAGTCCCATCCGCCTGGAAGTCTCCTCTACGATATCTCTGTCCATGAAATAGATGCCCAGCATCTGAGCAGCCTTCTGGGCGATCGGTCTTCCCAGACTTCCGAACTGCCTTGATATGGTGATCACATAATGCTCCGGCATAAGAAACCTCCGCTTTATCCATCTGCCTCAGGATGATCCGGCAGCCGCTTTTTCCTTCTTCTCCAGGATGATCCGGCAGCCGCTCTTTCCTTCTTCTCCAGGATGATCCGGCAGCCGCTCTTTTTGCCCTTCCTGTGTTTCCCGGCATGGCGCCTTTTCCCCGGAAAGCCCGGTCCTCAGGCAATCTTCTTCTGCGTCCGTCTTACGATCATCGACAGGGTGAAATCGATGACAAAGTAGACCAGAAAGGCAAATCCGAACAGAACAAAGACGTCTGTTACATTGACCTGGCCCAGTCCATTGTACTGCCAGGCGCCAGACAGAACCTGTCTGGTCCTGGCCATCAGTTCGATCACGGCTATGTTGGCGATGTAAGACGAGTCTTTGATGGTAGTGATCACCTGGCCTAGCAGTGTCGGAACGATCTTGTGATAGACCTGGGGAAGAATGATATGGACCATGACTGCCGCAGAGGAAAATCCCTGCGAATATCCTGCCTCGAACTGTCCTTTGGGGATTGCGTTCAGACCTCCTCTGACGATCTCGGCTATGTTAGACGATTCGAAGAAGGTGAGCGCGACGATTCCCTTGAAAAGCAGTCCGATCTCCACACTGGAAAGTCCCATGAGGGGAAACTTGAAGTGCGACGGCGTCTTCACAAATACCAGGCAGACAAAGATCCACAGCAGCAGCGGGGTGTTCCTGAACACTTCGATATATATCGATGCGAGTCTGCTTAATATGGCATACTTTCCATGCCTGCAGTAGTTGCGGACGATTGCCAGGATATAGCCGAAGACAAGTCCGATCAGGACCGCCACTACCGATATGATGAGGGTAAATGCAACTCCCTTCATCAGATAGAGAAGGATATTTACATTTTTCAGTATAGACAGACTGCCCTGAAATTCTTTCATACTTCCCGCTCCTGAATCTTTTCAACGAGACCCGCGCCGCCCTTGAGCACTGCACAGATCACGCAGTTTTCACTGCGGCCGCAGCAGCCGCCATCTCTTTCTTCTTCAGTCTCATCTCCCAGCTGGTCGCCAGCTTTGAAAGGGGATAGCACATAAGGAAGAACAATGCGGCACAGAGAAGATATGCCGGTGTGTAAGCTCCTCCTGTCTTCTCTCCGGTGACGAAGCTGTAGGTGACGGAGATAAGGTCCATGCCTCCGACGATGTAAAGACAGGAAGTATTTTTGAACAGATTGACGATCTGGTTCACCATAGGAGGCAGGATGATCTTGATGGTCTGCGGGAGGATGACATAACGCATGCTTTCCATGTAGGTAAAACCTTGAGACTGGGCAGCCTCAAACTGCCCCCTGGGGATGGAGCCGATGCCTGCATGGAAAACTTCCGCCATGTAGGCTCCGTGGTAGATTCCCAGAGCGACGATACCGGTCGGAACGATGCCGATCGAATTGCCCGAAAAAGCAAGCGCGTAGTAGATAAAGCACATCTGCAGCAGGATCGGTGTGTTCTGGATGAACTCGACATAAACTCTTGCGATCGCTCTCAGCACTTTGATCCGGCCTGTTTCCATAAGGCCGAAGACAAGTCCCAGGGTCAGAGCCAGCAGGATGCCGGCAGCAGAAGTTATCAGAGTATTGCCAAGTCCCGTCAGAAATCCCATGCGGAATCCCCAGACCTTAGACCATGCATAGGCTGAAAAAAGTCCTCCCATATCTGCCGCTCCTTCCTTGAATCTCTCATCAATTCCGCTTCGGCAAAATTGCGCCGGCACGCGCGGCAAAAGGCGCCCTTCATCTGCGCGTCCGCGGCATCCGCCGGAGATGAATCGTCAGCAGGGGCAGGTACTCAGCCTGATGCCGTACCCGTCCCTGCGTACCGTCCCTATCGCTCCATATGGCTTATCCTGCGCCGGGGTGCAGAAAGTTCCCGCCGCCCTTCAGCACAGATCAGTCGAGGTTGTTCTCCTTGATCAGGTCATCGATTGTGCCGTCCTTCAGGAACTTCTGGATCTCAGCTTCGCAGTAAGCGGAGAAATCGGAGTCCTTCGTGGTGGCGATACCATAATCCTGAGGAGCGAACTCTTCCTTGATGTAGTCACGGTCGTCTGTATGATAGATAGCCAGGATGGACTTATCGACGCAGAATGCGTCAACCTCTCCTGCCGTCAGAGCGGTGGAGATGGTTGGATAGTCGTCATACTGACGGAAGGTGACGTCGCCTTTCCACGTTGCCGGATCGAAGGACGCTGCATCATATTCACTTGCATCGATCACTCCGTTGTCGACCATAGCCTGAAGCAGAGAAGCCGCTGAAGTGGACCCGGAAGAAACGCCGACTGTCTTGCCGACCAGATCCTTGAGTTCCGTGATTCCGGACTCTTTCTCGACCAGGACGCCGACATGGTCCTCATAGTAAGGAGTGGTGAAATCCCAGCTCTTCTTTCTTTCATCTGTGATGGTGAATGTGGCAAGCACGCAGTCTATGTCGCCGGAGTCGAGAAGTTCGGTCCTGGTAGCTGCCGTAACGGTGGTGAATTCCGGCTCGACGCCCAGATCTTTTGCGATATCCTCGGCGATCGAGATCTCCATTCCGGAATATTCGCCCGTGATGGTATCCTGGAAACCGAATCCCTTGACAGCGTTCTTGACGCCTACCCTCAGCTTGCCTGAGTCAATGATCTTCTGGGTATCCGGCCCGATCACCGCTTCCGCTTCGGTTCCTGCCTCGGTCTCGCCTGCCATAACCGGGACTGCCAGCATACTCATAGCCATGCAGACTGCCGCAGCCATGCCAAGTGTACGCTTTGCCATTGTTTTTCCGACATACTTTCTCATAACCTTCTCCTCCTTTTCTATCCCCCGCGGCGTCTGCCGCGGACTGTTTTTTCGTCCGCCTCAGCGGATGATCTTGCCCAAAAACTCCTGCACTCTTGGGCTATCAGGATGGGTGAAGAAATGCTCCGGCGTTCCTTCCTCTATGATGCGTCCATCCTCCATGAAAACGATCCGGTCGGCGACCTGCCTGGCGAATCCCATTTCATGCGTCACAACAACCATGGTGATGTTGTCCTCCTTTGCCAGTCGGACCATCACGTCCAGAACTTCCTGGATCGTCTCCGGATCCAGTGCACTGGTCGGCTCGTCGAAAAGAATGATCGGAGTCTTAACGCAGAGAGCCCGTGCTATGGCTATTCTCTGCTGCTGCCCTCCTGAAAGGGCGATCGGATAGACATCAGCCTTCTCGCGCAGCCCGACCACATCCAGATAGTGGTAAGCGGTCTCTTCCGCCTGCTCCTTGCTCATGCCGTGAAGCTTGATGGGAGCCAGAGTCAGGTTCTTCAGGACCGTCAGATGCGGATAAAGATTAAACTGCTGAAATACCATGGAAATATTCTCCCGGATGATCTTTCTGCAGTTCTTTTCAGTCATAAGCTGACCATTGATAAAGACATTGCCGCTGGTCGGCTTCTCCAGGAAATTCATGCAGCGGACGGTCGTGGACTTGCCTGATCCGGAGGGTCCGATGATGACCAGTTTTTCGCCTTTTTTTACCTGGAGATCCACGTCCTTCAGCACATGAAGATCGCCGAAGTTCTTATTCACCTTCTCCATTCTGATCGCTGCATCGCTCATAGCAAACACCCTTTTCTCTCTTCCGGCTCCAGGTCCGTCTTATTCCGCCCGGCTTTCCGTCAGGTCCCGGATGTCTCCGGCCTTACGAAAGCCTCATCCTCTCCTGTCTGTCCTGCTTCCGGCGTTGGCGAGGGATCCGGAAGCAGGCAGGAGATGTTGAAACACAAATCAGTACACTTGAGGTAAGAAAAAGGCGCCGCAGAAGAGCTAAGCTTCCACGACGCCTTTGTCTTTTATGGTGTTGGATAATAATTATGGCAGATCGTTATCGCGTTCATAATTATTTTCCTCATAAAGACATTATATACGAATAATTCTGTTTTTCAAGTATTAATGTGAGAACAATCTGCCTTCTCTTTAAAAATATTTACAGATGCCTGCGTGTTTCCGTAATGATTGCTGATTTTCTGTATCGGTCATAATTTCTATCTGTATTATCGTTTCCGGACGCCATATATTCCGTCACGCCTGCATCATGCCATTGCCTGCGTTGAGAATTCGGGTGTCTGGCATGCCAATAAGTCATATAGCCTTATGTGCTGGGGCGCACACGGCCAATGACTTTTGCACTTGCGTCATAATAATAGTGTACTGACCTTATCCCGGATGATCAGTGGTGTTTTATGGAGGATATCTTTATATTGGAAACTTCTCCTCAGAGCCCAAGATACGGCTTCAGCGGATCCGGTACGCTTTTCCAAAGAATCTCCGTGAATTCTTCCTTCGTCAGCTTCTCCTCGCCCATAAGCCAGGCTTCCAGAAGTTTTCCGGTCCCGTAGCAGTAGATCCGGATGTAATACCCCAGCATCGCCGGAAGCTCTTCTCCTCCGGATCTTCTCTGAATGCCCCCTGAAAGTGCTTCGGCATTCAGTCTTACCATGCTGTCGG
This sequence comes from Chordicoccus furentiruminis, assembly GCF_019355395.1. GTDB lineage: Bacteria > Bacillota > Clostridia > Lachnospirales > Lachnospiraceae > Chordicoccus > Chordicoccus furentiruminis. The sequence goes on along the minus strand of NZ_CP048829.1, from coordinate 2,623,174 downwards.
CAAAACAGTCCGGTCCATCTGTGTTTTTCAGCGCATTGAGAATGTATGCCCGATTCTGTATATAGTATGGGTCAATCATTTTTGGTGTGGGGTGAACATGTGAGCGCTCTCCCCGGTTAATAGTTTCAACGGACGCCGTCCTTGACATGAACCTCAGGAAACGTTGTCCGGTCTATGCCGACGGCGAAGAACTCAGGGACAGGCTCCAGACTCCATCGCCGTCGGGCTCGGAAGTGTAACGTTTCCTGAGAACCCTGTCAAGGATCCCCTTCGGCGGCTGGGATCATGCCTCTGGTTCTGCTCCTCGGAACAGGCGAGGCGCTGCCGGGACCATAAAACAATTGCATAAAAAAGGATCTTCCTGTACTATTCGAGTTGCATCTTGGCGGATGTAACAACCCAAACAGAAGGGAGATCCTCTGCATGAATTGTACTCGGACTGACGCAAACGGGCAACTGTCTTTTTCCGCTTTTACCGGAAATTTCCTCATGGTTCCTTCCTCCATGACCAGCTTCTACAACACCAAAACGACGGTTGAGACTACCAGGTCCGGCCGTACTGCCTACCGTTATGAGGGAACCCTGGACATACAGGATTCTGATCGCATCTGCCCGAAGTGCGGCAAAAAGATGCATGTTCATGGCGGGCATCCTATTGCTGTGCAGCACCTGAATGTCGGAGGAAGTTTTGGCTACCTTTCATTCAGACGCAATCAGCTGGAATGTCCTCACTGCGGCGCAACCGTGATGCAGTCTGTTCCTTTCATGGCCGATCATCATCGGATCACAAAGGAACTTCTGCAATACACGAAGGACCTTCTCGCTACAGGGACTTATACGCTGAAGCAGGTGTCTGAGATCACCGGACTTGGCAAGAATACAGTAAAGGCGATCGATCTGAAACGGCTTCAGGATAAATACACCATTGATGGCCAAACACTGATAAAACCTGAGCAAACGACGCGTTTCCTCGGCATTGATGAGTTCAAGCTGCACGACGGACACCGCTATGCCACTCACATCATCGACATGCTTACCGGGCATATCCTCTGGATCTCGCACGGCAAGAAAAAGCAGGTCGTGTATGACTTCATCAAGCATATCGGTCTGGAATGGATGGACAATGTCGAGGCGGTTGCCTGTGACATGAACTCCGATTTCCAGGAAGCCTTCGAGGAAAAGTGCCCTCATATCCAGCCGGTCTTTGACTACTTCCACATCGTTAAGAACTTCAACGATAAGGTGGTCAGCGAGATCCGGAAGGACGAACAGCGCAGGCTTTACGATGAGGGCAACTTCGAAGGCGCACGCCAGCTGAAACGGTCAAAGTATATCCTCACGTCCTCAAGAAAGACCCTTCGGAAGAAGGACCAGGAGGCACGTGATGGCAAGGTTATCTCCAAGGGCAGCGAGATGTTCTGCAAGGAAGAGTACAGGCGCAAGGAGGGGTATGAAGCCCGCTACGATGACCTGCTCAAAGAGAACAAGCTCCTGTTCACCTGTGATCTCATCAAAGAAACTCTGACTCTGGCTTACAGCCGTGTGGACGAAACTTTGATGATGAAGGACATTGAAAAAGTCATGGACCTCTGCGAAGAGACTGGGAATGTCCATCTCATGTGGTTCCACAGACTACTGTCCAAACACTTCGAAGGCATTATTGCCCATGCAACTTACGACATGTCCTCTGGCAAAATCGAGGGCATCAACAACAAGATTAAGACGCTTCGGCGTCAGGGATATGGATACCCGGATGATGACTACTTCTTCCTCAAGCTCTTTGACTTAAGCCGGGCTGAGGTGGTCCGGAACCCCAAATCCCATAGGAAAAGTGATTGAGGCAATTTTTCAGCAGATACTTATTCCATCCCTCAAGAAAAGACTTTGTCTTCTCAAGCGTGACATAGCCGACCTTATCAAATTTTTTCAGTTCCGGGGTATATGATCCGTCAGGCTGATGCACCGGTACCATAACCGTATGCTCTGCCGTCGACCAGAAAAAAAGATCTTCGACCAGGGATGTTGTCCACTTTCTCACGGGCTTGTCTTCCATCTTCTGATCAATCAGGAAGCCTCTCACCCGCGTCGCGTGGGTCCACTGCCTCATCTCATAAGACATGGACCACATCCGGCTCGATTCGATTGTGTTATGTTTGATATAATCCTCGACAGATTCCTGGAAGGTCACTTCACTGTGATGACCTTCCAGCAAACCTTCTGTCTTCGCGGTCTCATGTTCCCGCTTAATGGCAAGTGCTTCTTTCAGAGAACCCGCTGTCCGGCGCTCTTTCCTCTGCTTCATTACATATCGATTCTTCTTCACGTCAAAAACTTTCTCACGTTTGAAGCAGAGACTGACGATGTACTGATCCGTTTCGCGCTTGTAATAAATCCCCTGATACCTTGTTTTTTCCAGATTTTCCATGGCCCTTTCCCTTTCTGAAAAGTTGTTAGATGCACCGACTTTCTGTCTGAGAAAGTTTTGAGAAAGTTTTGGCCATTTTCACGGTTATTTTTTGTAAGAAATTCAGTGTTTATGCGGCTTTTCTGGTTTTCTTAGTGAGAGAAGTAGTAGCCGACGCCCCATTTTGTGTGCACATATTTCGGCTCGCTGGGATTCTCCTCGATTTTCTCGCGGAGACGGCGGATATGGACATCCACTGTACGGACATCACCCGGATACTCATAGCCCCAGACGATGTTGAGAAGGTTCTCGCGGCTGTAGACCTTGTTGGGATTGAAGACCAGAAGCTCAAGCACATCGAACTCCTTTGCCGTCAGGTTGATCTCCTTCCCGTTCACATAGACCCGGCGGGCCTCGCAGTCCATCTTGAGTCCGGCCACCTCAATCTGCTTCGGCTGCTCCTCCTTCTGCGCCGGCTTGGAAACACGGCGGAGAATCGCCTTGATTCTGGCCTTGACCTCGAGGATATTGAACGGTTTGGTGATATAGTCATCCGCTCCGTACTCGAGTCCCATGATCTTATCCATGTCCTCGCCCTTGGCCGTCAGCATGATGATCGGCACGTTCGAGAATCCCCGGATCTGCTGGCAGACCTCCAGTCCGGAAAGCTTCGGGAGCATCAGGTCGAGCAGAATGATATCATATTCCGTCTCCTTGGCCATCTGCAGCGCTTCCTCTCCGTCATAGGCACAGGAAACCTCATAGTCGTCCTGCTCCAGGCTGAAGCGGATTCCCTTCACAATCAGCTTCTCATCGTCCACCACCAGTACTTTTTTCGCCATTCCTGCTTCTCCTCCTGCCGTTCCGGTCCGATTCCCGTCTTTCGTCCGGACTGGGAACGGGCGGACCGTCCGGCTAATCCACGGTGATCCGGTCCTTGATTTTCTCAAACAGCGCTGTCTTGATGCCGCTTACCTTCATGATATCCTCGATGCATCCGAAACGGCCGTTTCCCTCCCGGTACGCGATGATCTCCTCCGCACGGGAAGCGCCGATGCCGTTCAGTGTCTGAAGTGCCGCGGAATCCGCCGTATTGATGTTCACCTTTCCGTCCGCAGAGACACCAGCGGACGCGCTCCCGCCTGTCTGCTTCACCTCCGGCGCGCCGTTCTCTGACAGCTGGGGCATCGAAGCCGCCTCCGTTCTCGTCGGTACGGTGATCTGCTCCCCGTCGCTGACCGTCTGCGCCTGATTGATCATCCGGTCCTCCGCGTCTCCCGTAAGCCCGCCGGCCGCCCCGATCGCCTGATAAACCCGCGAACCCGCCGGCAGCCGGTAGACGCCGGGCGTCCGGACCGCTCCGCAGACATAGACGAAGACGGACGCCGTCCCGCTTTCTCCGCGCCCGGTACCGTCCGTTTTCTCCGCATCTCCGGATTTGTCAGCGGATTCCGTCTTTCCGGCGGAACCTGCCTCCTCCGGGAACCATCCGTCCGGCGAAACGCCGGATTCGACGGCGCTCTGCGGCGTTCCGACTGATTCATAGGACGGCGAACCGCAGCCCGCCGTCATAAGCGACAGCAGCGCGGCGGCCAGTACAACCGGCCGCCGCGCGCGCCAGAAACCAGAGCACTCATTTCCGTGCAGCAGATGCATTCGTTTCACAGCACACCTCCCGGGCAGACCCGCCCCTTAAGAAGGCTGTGCACATCTTTATTTTACCGGACCCGTGCAGGAAAGACAAGAGACAGTCACGGCTTTTCAAGTGCCGAAATGCTCGCGTCGAGGATCGCGGCGGCCTCGTCAATTTCCTTCTCCGTGATGATGAGCGGCGGCACGAACCGCAGCACGTCATGGCCTGCCGTGATGATCAGAAGGCCCCTTCTGAGTGCCTCCGCCGCCACCTGGCCGGCTGTCGGCGTCCCGTTGAACTCCAGCCCCTGCATCAGTCCCGCGCCTCTGTGCGCAGTCACCGACGGATGCTTTTCCATGAGAGAATCGAGCGCCTCCGTAAAATACGGCGTGATCCTCTGCACATGATCGACGATTCTGTCCCTCCCGAAAATTTCGGCGACGGCGTTGACCGCGCTCATGGCGAACGGATTGCCTCCGTAGGTCGATCCGTGATCACCTGGAACCAGCGACCGCTCCGCTGTCTTTTCGTTCAGAACAAAGGCGCCTACCGGCACGCCGCAGCCAAGCGCCTTGGCGCATGTCATGATATCCGGCTTCACCCCATACTGGCTGAAGGCCCACATCGTCCCCGTCCGTCCCATGCCGCACTGGATCTCGTCAAGGATCAGGAGTATATCCTTCTCGTCGCAGAGCTCGCGCAGTCCGGTGAGGAACGCCGGTTCCGCCGGGAAAATACCGCCCTCGCCCTGCACCGTCTCCAGAATCACCGCGCAGGTCCGGTCGTTTACGAGCCGCTTCACACTCTCCAGATCATTGAAATCGGCGAACACGACGCCGCCCATCAGCGGGCGGAACGGATCCTGATAATGGGCGTTGCCCGTCACTGAGAGCGCTCCCACCGAACGGCCGTGGAACGAATCCTTCATCGCGATGATCTCATGATCATTCCGGCCGTCCTTGAGAAACGCGTACTTCCTTGCGGCCTTAATGGCGCCTTCGATGGCCTCGGCGCCGCTGTTCGTGAAGAAAACCTTTGAGAGGCCGGTGGACCGCACAACGTGCTCCGCCGCCTTCGCCAGAGGTTCATGATAATAAAGATTAGACGTGTGAAGCACCTTTTTCACCTGACCGATCAGCGCCTCGTCAAACCCCGGATAATGATAGCCGAGCGCGTACACGGCGATGCCGGCCATAAAATCGAGATAGGCGCGGCCTTCCGTATCGAAGACGCGGACGCCCTCGCCGCGGTCGATGGCGAGGGGAAAGCGGTTGTAAGTGTGAAGCACATACTGCTCGGTCAGATCGATGATTTCCTGCTGTGTCATTCTGTCTCCTTCATCGCCCGGCTCAGGACCGGTAATCCGCGTTGATATTCACATACTCATGTGTCAGGTCGCATCCCCACGCGGAGGCGTCGGCCTCGCCCATCTTCACGTCGGCAATCGCCCGGATCTCCGGCTGTGAAAGAATCTCAGTCGCTTTCTCCTCACTGTAGGAAGCCGCGACGCCGTTCTCAAGAATCTGAATCCGGCCGGCACGGCTCTCAAGGAAAAGATCGACCCGCTCAGGATCGAAGACCGCGCCCGAGTAGCCCATCGCACAGAGGATTCGGCCCCAGTTCGCGTCATGACCGGCGATAGCCGCCTTCGTCAGTGTTGACGAGACCACTGACCGGGCCATCTTCTTCGCGTCCTCCTTCGTGGCCGCATGAACGATGTCGCATTCGAAAAGGCAGGTGGCACCCTCTCCGTCCGCCGCCATCTTTTTCGCCAGCGCCGTACAGATCTCCAGAAGTCCCGCGCGGAAGATCTCATAATCCGGACCTTCCTCCGTGATCTCCGGATTGCCGGCCAGTCCGCTGGAAAGCAGAAGACAGGTATCGTTAGTCGAGGTGTCGCCGTCCACCGAAATCATATTGAACGTGTCCGGCACCACCGAGGAGAGCGCCTTCTGCAGCATATCCCGCGAAATCCGCGCGTCCGTCGTAAGGAAGGCCAGCATGGTGCACATATTCGGATGAATCATCCCGGAGCCCTTGCTCATGCCGCCCAGCGTGGCGGAAGAGCCGTCGGAGAATGTGAGGCTCACCGCCGCTTCCTTCGCAACGGTGTCCGTCGTCATGATCGCGGCGGCTGCCTTCGATCCGGCCCCCAGGTCTTCCGAAAGCTGATCGGCCAGCACGGGAAGGGCCGCCGTGATCCGGTCAATCGGAAGCTGCTGCCCGATGACGCCGGTCGAAGCCAGCAGCACCTCGTCCGGCTTCACCGCGAGCGTTTCCGCCGCCGCATCCGCCGTCCGGCGGCAGAGCGCCATCCCCTGCTTTCCCGTGCAGGCATTCGCCACGCCCGAGTTCACGACCACCGCTCTCGCGGTTCGCTTTTCCTCCACAAACGCCCGGTCCCAGACAACCGGCGCCGCCTTCACCCGGTTGGAGGTGAAAGTCCCCGCCACCTGGCAGGGCACACGGCTCAGCAAAAGGGCCATATCCGCATGGCCGTTCTTCTTGATACCCGCCGCGCCGCCCGCGGCTGAAAAGCCCATCGCGGCCGTCACGCCGCCCTCAATCCGTTCCATCCGATCATTCCTCCATTCTCTTCCGATACTGTATCGCCGTCCCGCACTTCCCGGTCCCGCCGGACACCTCTTCGCTTCGGTCCGGCTCTTCATCATGAATACCGCTTCTGATCGTTTCCTATAATAGCGGTCCCGATTCCGCGGTTCGTGAAAATCTCAAGCAGCAGGCAGTGCAGGATCCGCCCGTCGAGAATATGGACGCGCCGCACGCCGCTTTCGATCGCCGAGATGCAGTTCTGCAGCTTCGGCAGCATGCCGCCGCCCGCATTCCCCGCCTCGATGAAAGCGCGCGCCTCATCGGCCGTCATCTCGGAGATCAGCGTCGAAGGATCCATCGGGTCCTGACAGACGCCCTCGACGTCGCTCAGAAAGACAAGCTTCTCCGCCTTCTCCGCCGCCGCGATGGCGCAGGCCGCATCGTCGGCATTGATATTGTAGGATTTGTAGTCCTCTGTCCCGAGCCCGATCGGACAGACCACCGGAACGAAATCTTTCCCGATCAGCGTATCGATGAGCGTCGGATCGACGGAAACAGGCTCTCCGACAAACCCGAGATCCACGCCGGAGGCAAGCTCCTTCTTCCGCGTCCGGATCGTTCCGCCGTCTTTCCCCGAGATGCCGCAGGCCTTGACCCCGTTTTCTTCCATATACTGAACGAGGCCCTCGTTGACCTTTCCCAGCACCATCTCGGCAATCTCCATCGTTTTCTCGTCCGTCACACGGAGACCGTTCACGAACTGGGGCGTCCCGCCGGACAGCTTCACCCAGCGGCTGATTTCCTTTCCCCCTCCGTGAACGATGATCGGTTTCATGCCGACGAGCTTCAGAAGTGCTACATCGGTGATCACGCTTTTTTTCAGCGCCGCATCCTTCATCGCCGAGCCGCCGTACTTGACGACAATCTTGCTTCCGGCGAACTCTCTGATATAAGGAAGGGCCTCGATCAGAACGTTGGCCTTCTCAATCCAAAGCTCCATATTTTCCATCGCATTCACCTCGCTCGTTAATAGTTCGATTAAAGCACAGGCCGTCTCAAAAGTAAAGCGTCCCGGCTGCATATTTATTCATGTTGTATGCATATTATTCAATACAGGCGCGCTATCCCGCCCTCTGCATTTTTCATTTATAATTCGCATATTTTTCATTTTTCTGCCTGTCATGGAATGAATAACCGGATTTTTCCCTTGCATGGATTATGCATCTGTTGTATAGTAACGGAAGTTCATGAAAAACGAAGGCTTCGGCTTCCCTTCAAGAGGAAGCCGGCAAGGAGGCAGAGCATGGCAAATGAAAAGGTAGTGCTGGCATATTCCGGCGGTCTTGATACGACAGCCATCATTCCCTGGCTGAAGGAGCATTTCGGATACGATGTCATCTGCTGCTGTGTGGACTGCGGGCAGGGCAATGAGCTCGACGGACTCGAGGAACGCGCCCGTCAGTCCGGCGCGTCCAAGCTGTATATCGAGGACATCAATGACGACTTCGCCGAGAACTTCATCATGCCCTGCGTAAAGGCGGGCGCCGTGTACGAGAACAAGTATCTTCTCGGCACCGCGATGGCCCGTCCCGCGATCGTGAAGAAGCTGGTGGAGGTCGCCCGCAAGGAGGGCGCCGTCGCGATCTGCCACGGCGCGACCGGCAAGGGCAACGACCAGATCCGCTTCGAACTCGGCATCAAGGCGCTGGCGCCGGACATCAAGGTGATCGCGCCGTGGAGAATGACCGATATCTGGACCATGCAGTCCCGTGAGGATGAGATTGCCTACTGCAAATCAAAAGGCATTCACCTGAAATTCGATCACTCCCAGAGCTACAGCCGCGACCGCAATCTCTGGCACATCAGCCATGAAGGACTGGAGCTGGAGGATCCGTCCCTGGAGCCGAATTACGACCATATGCTGGTGCTCTCCGTCACGCCGGAGAAGGCTCCGGACAAGGTGACCGACGTCACGATGACCTTCGAGAAGGGAATTCCCACGTCGATCAACGGCGAGAAAATGAAGGTCGCCGACATCATCCGGAAACTCAATGTTCTGGGCGGCGAAAACGGCATCGGCATCATCGACATTGTCGAGAACCGCGTCGTCGGAATGAAGAGCCGCGGCGTATATGAAACGCCCGGCGGAACGATCCTGATGGCCGCTCATGAGCAGCTGGAGGAGCTCTGCCTCGACCGTGCCACCTACGAGCAGAAGAGAATCCTCGGTGAAAAGCTGGCTCAGGTGGTCTACGAGGGCAAATGGTACACGCCGCTCCGCGAGGCGATCAGCGCCTTTGTGGATGTCACGCAGGAGTATGTGACCGGAGAAGTGAAATTCAAGCTCTACAAGGGCAACATCATCAAGGCCGGTGAAACCTCTCCGTACAGCCTCTACAATGAGAGTCTCGCTTCCTTCACGACCGGCGACCTCTACGACCATCACGACGCGGACGGCTTCATCACGCTGTTCGGGCTTCCGCTCAAGGTCCGCGCGCTGAAAATGCAGGAGGCGAAGACCAAGGGTCTCTCCCGCTGAGACACACGTCTGATCTTTATCCGCACCATGGATTCCTCCGCGGCCGGCAGTCTGCCGGCCGCGCATTTTATATCCGCCGATCCGCCTGTTATGAAAAATTAAGGATTTCTTCACTGTCTCCATGCTATAATGGTCTCGGAAATGAATCGGAACAGGCTGCGGGAGAGAAGACCTGTTTCTGAAAGGGGTTATCTTTTGAACATTTACGAACTGAAGGAACGGCGCAGACGGTACAAGTGGCGGGTGAGGTGCGCTGCCGCCGCCGTTCTGTCCGGCACGCTGATCGCGGTCTGCACAGGTGTCTCGCTCCGTCACAACGCAGCCGTCCGGGCCCGCGCGCAGGCCGTCAGCCGTGCGAACACCACGGACCAGGGCAACACCGTCAGCATCAGTTCCGGTGCCGTGACACCCCGGATCGCGGATCTCACGGAATCGGCGGGGATAGTGGAGCTCGTCGCGCCGGGTCAGGTCTTCTCCGGCTCGTCAGATGCGGAAAACGCCGAGCCGATGGCGACCGGCTGGCAGAAGGACGCCAACGGAATCTACAACCTGAACGACAGCGGTGTGCGCCGCACAGGCTTCTTCACCGATACCGACGGCTCGACTTACTACTTCGACGGGAACGGCTATCTGATCCACGGATGGCTTACCCTCGGAAACGCCACTTACTACTTTGACAGCGACGGACGGATGGCCACAGGTCAGAAAACGATCGACAAAAAGAATTACTACTTCAGCGACAGGGGCGTGATGGACCCGTCGAAAACGACGGTTGTCGCCGACAAGATGATCTGCCTCACCTTCGACGACGGCCCCGGCGCCTACACCGACAAGATTCTGGATCTCCTGACCCAGTACAACGCAAAAGCCACCTTCTTCATGATCGGCGAGCAGGTCAGCGACCATGCGGCCGCGGTGAAACGCGAGCACGAGCTCGGCATGGAGCAGGGCAACCATACATGGGATCACACCACGCTTACGCATCTGAGCGCTGACGAGATCCGGACCGAGTTCTCCAAAACCAACGACATCATCGAGCAGGTCACAGGGCAGAAGCCAACACTGTACCGTCCGCCGGGAGGAGGCTACAACGACGAGGTCTTTGACAACGACTTCGACATGCCGTGCATTCTCTGGTCCATCGACACGCTGGACTGGAAGACAAAGGATGCAGACAACACCTACAAGACTGTGATGGAAAATGCAGCCGACGGCGCCATCATCCTGATGCATGAGATCTACGAACCTTCCTATGAAGCGGCCAAGCGGATCATTCCGGATCTCGAAAAGCAGGGATACCAGTTCGTGACGATTTCGGAGATGGCGGCCGCGAAGGGCGACAAGCTCCGGCCGAATCATCCGTACGGAAGCTTCTGAGCCGGAATACCGAAAGCGTAAAAAGAGGGCGGAACCAAACGGTTCCGCCCTCTCCTTCGTCCCTGTCACCTCGTACTCAAAAACTCGTATTCTCTCAGCCCCGCCTCATCCGTCGGGAAAGAGGCCACATAAGACGCCGCCTTCGCCCTCGCGTCAGCCCACTGCCGCTTCTCCTCAAGAATCACAATCTCATTGTAGCGAAGGCCCTGATTGGAGCTGTCTGCCTTCAGTCCGTTCTCCACATCCGTCAGCGCGTCGTCATACTTCTGCTCCGCCATATCGCAGAGCGCCAGACCGTTCCACGCGTCCGCCGCGGCTCCGTCTGTGCCGGTGTACTGCTTGTACACTGCCCGCGCGTTGGCCACATCTCCGGTCGCGAGATAGACCTTTCCCAGAAGGAAGATCGGCTTCATGTCTGACCCGTCCTTCTTGATCGCGTCAGTCAGTTCCTGCTTCGCATCGTCATAATTCTCAAGGTAGTAATTGACCAGGCCCTGCTCGTAGAAGGCGTCCTGCTGCTTCTGCGCCTCGGCCAGCGCCTTCTCAAGATAATCCGATCCGTCGCCGCTCTTTTCCTCGCTGGCATAGACCTCATAAATATTGATATAGAGGTCGTAATCCGAGCTCAGCGACACCGCCTGATCGAAGTCCGCCTTCGCCGCGTCCGCTTCCCCGTTCCGGAGATGAAGACGTCCTCTCAGAAAGAGGACCTCCGCGTCCGGCGATTTGCGGATCAGTCCGTCATAGATAGTCATCGCCTGATCCGGCTCGCCCTTCAGATCCCGGGCAAACGCGAGATACAGACTGACATCCCGGATGAACGAATCCGATTCTCCGTCCACCTCGTTGAGACTCTTCTCGAACGAAACGCAGGCATCCGCATAGTCACTCTCGCCCAGGTAGATCAGCCCCAGCGCGCGATAAGCCTCCGGCAGGTAGTATCCCGCCTGGACGACACCGTTAAAGTAGGTCATCGCGCTGTCCGTTTCCTGTCGCTTAAGCGCCTCGCAGCCCTTCTCATAGGCGCTCTTCGCGTCCGACCGCGCGCATCCGGTCAGCGCCAGCATGCAGACGCCGATAAGAGCGGCCGCACGCACTCCCTTCTTACTCCTCAACAGCCAGTCCCTCGTCTCTGATCACTGATATCACGCTGTCCACATACGCCTCGCAGAGCTGCGGGGTGGACGCCTCGACCATCACCCGGATCTTCGGCTCCGTACCACTCTCCCGCACCAGAATCCGTCCGTCCGTACCGAGCTCCCTCGCCGCCTTCATCACAGCGGCTTTGACGCTCGCATTGGCCTTGACAGCCGCCTTGTCGGCCACCACCACATTTTTCAGCACCTGCGGATACAGCTTCATCTCATCCGCCAGCATGGAAAGAGGCAGCTTCTTCTCGATCATCGTCTGCATGACCATCAGAGATGTCAGAATCCCGTCCCCTGTGGTCGCGTACTTGCCGAAAATGATATGGCCGGACTGCTCCCCTCCGAGGTCGTAGTTGTTGGCCATCATGTTCTCAGCCACATATTTGTCACCCACCGCGGTCTGCTGATAAGCCATCCCGTTCGCTTCGAGCGACTTGTAGAGTCCCATGTTCGACATCACGGTGGTGACGACCATATTGTCATTCAGCTGGCCGCACTCCTTCAGGTACTTCCCGCAGAGGAACATGATATGGTCACCGGTCACAACCCGGCCTTTCTCATCCACCGCGAGGCAGCGGTCCGCGTCGCCGTCATAGGCGAATCCGGCATCCAGCGCGTTGTCCTGCACAAAGTTCTGCAGCGCCTCCAGATGCGTCGATCCGCAGCCCCGGTTGATGTTCGTCCCGTCCGGCGAGTTGTTGATAACGAATACTCTGGCGCCCATCGCCTCGAACACACTCTTCGCGATCGAGGAGGCGCTGCCGTTCGCGCAGTCGAGCCCGACCCGTTTCCCCTTGAATCCCCGGGTCGGAATCGTCATCAGATAGCCGATATACCGGTTTCGTCCGGCGGAAAAATCAACGGTCCGCCCGATCCTCTCGCGAAGCGCGTAGGGAATTTCCCCCACTCGCCCGTCCAGATAAGCCTCGATCTTCTCCTCAATCTCCGGCTCGATCTTCTGCCCGTTGGCGCGCATAATCTTGATCCCGTTGTCATAGTACGGATTATGGCTGGCGGAAATCATAATGCCGCAGTCGAATCCGTCCGTGCGGACCACATAGGATACGGAGGGCGTGGTGGTGACATGAAGCAGATACGCGTCCGCGCCCGAAGCGGTGAGACCCGAGCTGAGCGCATCCTCCAGCATATAGCTGCTGCGACGCGTGTCCTTGCCGATCACGACCGACGCCTTGCCGTCCGGGTGTTTCGTTCCATAATACCATCCAAGATAGCGGCCGACCTGAAATGCCTTCTCCGCCGTCAGCTGTACGTTAGCTTCACCCCTGAAGCCGTCGGTGCCAAAGTATTTTCCCATCTTCTATCTCCCCCTCACAGATAACCCGTTCAGAACAGAGGCGTCCGGTATACGCCTTTTTCAATCAGATCCGCGAAAGCCGCCCGTACCGCGTCCCGGTCCTCCCGGTACGTCACGCCGAACCAGACGTCGTCCGTCCGGAAGACATGAACGGCCGCCTTTCCCGCCTTCAGCATCCGGTCGATGATATCCGGAAGAAGATATTCCTTCTTCAGCGCATCTTCGCCAAGGCCGTCAAGGAATTTCGGGAACCCGTGTTCCAGCTCATCGAGGAAATCCGGATAAAGCCCCCACATGTTCATCGAGACAAGCGAATCCGCATCCAGCGGACGCACGCCGTCCCCCGTCATAACGCCGGCGCCTCCGTCGGTCCGGACGATGTTCTTCGTCTCATTGATTCCCGTCAGCTGACCGTTCTCAACCTCGAGAATTCCTCTCGTCACGCCGCCGTTGTCGGAAAGCGTGTTGCCGAGAACAAAGGCCGCCATCGACACGTTGTGCTTACCGTTCTCCACGGGTTCTCCGCTCACCAGCGCGTCATGCAGAATCCGGAATCCGTGCTTTCCGTAGTAATCGTCCGCGTTGACGACCGCGAAAGGCTCATGGATCTGATCCTTCGCGGCAAGCAGGGCCTGACCGGTCCCCCACGGCTTCATCCTTCCCTGCGGAACGCGGTATCCCGCGGGCAGATCCTCGATCTCCTGATACGCGTACGCTACCTCGGTCACCTTTTCGATCCGGTTTCCGATCCGTTCCCTGAAGTCCGCGTCAAGATCCCTGCGGATGATGAACACGACCCTGTTGAACCCGGCCTCAAGAGCGTCATGGATGGAGTAATCCATCATGATTTCTCCACTGGGCCCGAGCGTTTCCATCTGCTTAATGCCGCCTCCGTAGCGGCTCCCGATGCCTGCTGCCATCACGACAAGGGATGTCTTCTTCATCTTTTCATTCCTTTCCCCGGCGGGATCCCTGCATCCCGCCTGTACCCGTTATTGTCCTGAAAGTCTTCTCGTCTGCGCCTCTTCTATCAGTGCGTCCGTCAGCTCGTCAATATCTCCGTCCAGAATACTGTCAATCCGATGCAGCGTCAGATGAATCCGGTGATCCGTGACACGTCCCTGCGGCACATTGTAGGTACGGATTTTTTCCGACCGGTCCCCGGTTCCCACCTGACTCCGCCTCAGATCCGCCCGTTCCTCGGCCTGCTCCATCCTTTTGAGATAGAGAAGCTTCGTTCTCAGCACCTTCATCGCCTTCGACCGGTTCTTGATCTGGGACTTCTCGTCCTGACAGGAAATGACGATGCCCGTCGGAAGATGCGTCAGCCGCACGGCTGAATCCGTCGTGTTGACGCACTGCCCTCCGTTTCCCGAGGCGCGGAAGACATCGATCCGGATATCCTTCGGATCGATCTCCACCTCATCGATATCCTCGGCTTCCGGCATTATTGCCACCGTCGCCGTGGAGGTGTGGATCCGGCCGCTGCTCTCCGTCTCGGGCACTCGCTGTACCCGGTGCGTCCCGCTCTCATAGCGGAGGCGCGCGAAGACATCCTGCCCCCGGATCTGCATCGTACACTCACGGATCCCGCCGAGTCCGTTCTCGCTGAGGGAGAGCATCTCGGTCCTCCATCCCCGCTTCTCGGCATAGCGCTGGTACATCCGTGCGAGATCAGCGGCAAACAGCGCCGCCTCGTCGCCGCCCGCACCGGCGCGGATCTCCATGATCACATTGCGGCTGTCGTCAGGGTCCTTCGGAAGCAGAAGCCGTTTCAGCCTCATCTCCAGCGCCTCACGCTTCTCACGGAGCGCAGACGCCTCTGCCTTCAGCATCTCGATCATTTCCGCGTCCGTCTCCTCTTTCAGGAGGCTTTCGCAGTCTCCGAGCTCCGTCTCCGTGCGCTCATATTCCTCACAGGCCTCCGCCACCGGCTGAAGCTGCGCCTCTTCCTTCATAAGGGCTGTCAGCCGTCCGGGATCGCGCTGTGTCTCCGGCGACGCGAGCTCACGGACGATCTCCTTCCGGCGCCCGAGCACCGCCCTCAGCTGTTCCTTCATCAAATCTCGTCAGCCATCTCCTTCCGGGCTCATCCCCGTTCTGTCTCCTGCCCTGATGTATCGCAAAGCCGTCTGATCAACAGCCGCACACGCATCTTCCCACGCATGATATCATGATCCGCCCCGGCGGCCCGTCACGGCACGCGGCCGGCCGGCGAGATCCTCCGTCACTTCAATTTTCCGGAATCCGGACGCCTCCATGAGCGCGGATACCTCTTCCGCCTGATCAAAGCCGATCTCAAGCCCTATCACGCCATTCTCCGAGAGATGGGCGGAGGCGCCGCCGATGATGCTCCGGTACACACGCATTCCGTCGGCATCCCCGTCCAGAGCCAGCCTCGGCTCATGATCCCTCACCTCCGGATCAAGCGAGGCGATCACATCCGTCCGGATGTACGGCGGATTTGCCGTTATTATATCATACACGCCGCTGACATTGGTATAGACATCGCTCCGCAGAAAAGAAGCATCCACCCCGAAACGGGCGGCGTTCCCGCGCGCCACGCCAAGAGCCGTATCGGAAAGATCGGTTCCCGTCCCCTTCATCGGTCCGTTCCCTTCGAGAAGCAGTGTCAGGAGAATGCACCCGGAGCCCGTGCACAGATCGAGAATTCGTGCTCCGGGAAATGTGTACGGAAGCATCCGTTCCACCAGCGTCTCCGTATCAAACCGGGGAATCAGAACGCCGGGACGTACGACAAAGAGGCGCCCGTAGAAGGGAGCCTCTCCGATGATATACTGCAGCGGTTCGCGGTCCGCGCGCCGGCGAACGGATTCCATAAAGCGCCGGCGCACCGGCTCCGGAAGCGGCTCCTCCGCATGCAGCAGATAGGAGGCCGCATCAAAACCGGCGGCATGAAAAAGCAGCTGTCCGGCGTCCGCATCCGCTTCCTCGATCCCCGCGGCTTTCAGAAGACAGGCGGCTTCACGCCGCAGAGCCCGCGCGGGAAGCGTGTCACGCCTCTCTCTTTGTTCCAAAGGTTTTCTCCTGCCAGTCTTTCCAGTCAAACACAGCTTCAATGGCAGCGATCGCGACCTCCGCCATCTGCGCGTCAGGCTCTCTCGTCACAAGCTTCTGAAGCGCCAGCCCCGGCCGGACCAGCGTCCGGATCACCGGTCCGTCGGAAACAGCCGCATAGCGGAGAATTTCATAGGAAATCCCCGCGATCACCGGGATCAGAATCAGTCTCCAGACGAGCCTCATCACGCCCGACTGAATATCAAACAGCCCGAGAATCAGAAACGCGATAATCGAGATGCTGATCACGATCAGCAGAAAGCTCGTTCCGCAGCGCCTGTGCTGACGGGAGCATCCCAGCACATTCTCCGGCGTCAGCGGCTTCCCCTGCTCGATGCAGTTGATGCATTTATGCTCGGCCCCGTGATACGCGAAGACCCGCTGGATGTCCTTCATCCGGGAAATCAGCAGCATATAGCCGAGGAAAATCGCAAGCCGGAGGACCGCCTCAGCCAGATTGACCCAGACGTTTTTCACGCCGGCCGTCCGCATCAGCCCCGCCAGCCAGTACGGCAGAAGCATAAACATAATGACGGAAAATGCAATTGAGAAGATGACCGTGCCGGTCATCATGGCCTGCCACTGCCGCTCTTCTTTTTTCAGCTGCGCCTCTGTTTTCTCCTTCTGCTTCGCCTCCTCCGGATCCTCCTCCGATACGGCATCCGCCGACCACATCAGGGAAGAGATCCCGACTACAAGAGAATCGATGAAGGCCGACACGCCGCGGAGAATCGGAATCTTTTCGATCCCCCTGATCGGGATGACCGTATGATACGGCCGGACCTCCAGCGCGATCTCGCCGTTCTCCTTTCTGGCGGCGATCGAGTAGCGCTCCTGGTTCCGCATCATGATGCCTTCGAGAACCGCCTGACCGCCGATACCGGAATTATGCTGCGTCATAGTCCTCCTTTCCATTTCGCGCGGGGGCAGCGGGAAAGCTTCCCGGACAGCTGTGATTCAATTCAGCATTCCGATTCTCCCGCCTCCCGGGCAGTTATGAAAAAAGGACGGGCCAAGCCCGTCCCTGCATGGATTTCTTCTGATCAGTTTTCCGACTTGCCCATGCCGTACTTCTTGTTGAAAGCCTCAATCCGGCCGCGGGCCTGCGTCGACTTCTGCTGACCCGTATAGAACGGATGACACTTCGAGCAGATTTCAACGTGCAGATCCTTCTTCGTGGAACCTACGGTAAATGTATTGCCGCAGTTGCAAGTCACGGTTGCCTGATAATAGTTCGGATGGATACCTTCCTTCATCGCACTCTCACCTCTTTATATCTTCTGAATCACGGATGATCGATTGTCCGGCAGACATGATCCTCAGCCGATCGGGAGAACCGTTCGGCGATACCGGTCTGTCCGCCTCTGAACAGCGATCTTTATTCTAACACAGCACTGTACGCAATGCAAGATCCATTCGGTCGGATTAACGCTGAATCCAGCCGCGTTCCGACCTCCGGGGCTTCACTGTATTCCGTCCGGCGCGAAAGTTCGGCCGCTTACGTTCCCCACTTCTGAAGCACAGCGGCCACGACCTGCTCGTTCGTGCTGTAATGCGTGAACGCATTGATCACGGATTCCACCGCCTCCTCCGCCTTGAGGCCGTTGATCCGGCGGCGCATCAGGTCCACGGCCTTCAGCTCTCTCGGCGTGAGCAGCAGATCCTCGCGCCTCGTGCCCGATTTTACGATATCGATCGCCGGGAAAATCCGGCGTTCCTGGAGCTTGCGGTCAAGGATCAGTTCCATATTGCCCGTACCCTTGAACTCCTCGTACACCACGTCGTCCATCTTGCTTCCCGTATCGACGAGCGCGGTCGCCAGAATCGTAAGACTGCCGCCTTCACGCATATTCCGCGCCGCTCCGAAGAAACGCTTCGGCATATAAAGAGCCGTCGGATCCAGACCGCCGGACAGCGTCCGGCCGCTCTGCGGAACAAGAACGTTGCAGGCGCGCGTGAGACGCGTGATCGAATCCAGCAGGATCACGACATCCTCGTGGTGCTCAACCAGCCGTTTCGCACGCTCGATCACCATCTCCGAGACACGGCGGTGATGCTCCGGAAGTTCGTCGAACGTCGAGTAGATGATCTCCACGTTCTTCCCGTGAACGGACTCCTTCATATCCGTCACCTCTTCCGGCCGCTCGTCAATCAGCAGAATGATGAGATTCGCGTCCGGATTCCGGGTGAGAATGGAACGGGCGATATCCTTGAGCAGCGTCGTCTTGCCGGCCTTGGGCGGCGAGACGATCATGCCTCTCTGGCCCTTCCCGATGGGGCTGAAAAGATCGACGATCCGGGTCGCCCTTGACCCGTCCGGACGCTCAAGGCGGATGCGTTCATTGGGAAAGATCGGGGTCATGTTCTCGAACACCGCGCGGTGGCGCGCTTCGTCCGCCGGAAAATCGTTCACCGTGGAAACGTAGAGAAGCGCTCCGTACTTCTCACCCTGCCCGCGTTCGCGCTTTGTCCCCTCGATCATGTCTCCAGTCTTCAGGTTGAACCGGCGGATCTGCGACGGGGAAACATAGACATCCTCTTCGCCCGGAAGGAAATTATCGCTCCGCAGGAAACCGAACCCGTCCTGCATCACCTCCAGAATCCCCCGGCATCTGTGATCCGCTTCCTCACGATGACGGATCGCCGCGGACGCTTCACCGTTATCCCGCTCCTCTCTGCTCTGACCGGGTTCCTGCACAGAGACCGCCTCCGCCGGCCTCTGTGCTCCGCCGGCCGGAACTACGGATGCTTTTCTTTCCTCCGGTGCCGGCCGGCGGGAGAATGGCTTCTCCTCCTGACCCGGCTCGGACTGCGCGTCTCCTCCGCGTCTTGGCCGCGCGCTGACCGTCTGCGGATGCTCGGGAGAAGATGCGTAATCCGAGCCCTGAACAGCACGGCCGCTCACACGGCTGCCGGATGGGTGCTCCGCTGCCGCATGCCGCGTCTCCTCGAAGCGGCGCGGGCGGCCGGCGCGGGGCGTCTCGCCCGCCTGCCGCGGACGCCGCGCCGGTGAGTCGCCGTGTTTGTCGTCGCCGGAAGTCTCCGTGCGGCGCGGCCGGCCGGCTCTCGTTCTCCGCACAGTACTCTGGCGCGCAGATTCTGTCTCCGATGCGTCCCGGACCGGTTCGTGTCTTGTCTCACTCCGCCCCGCCGGACGGCCTCTGCGGCCGCGGCCTGACGTATTCGGCGCCGGTCGCTCCGCCGCCGCGGAAGCTTCGTCTGTACGTACCGGTACAGCCGCATTCTGAGTTTCCGCCGCAGCCTCTCCCTCAGCCGCATCCGTCTCCGCCGATCCGGTTCCGTCCGTCGGAACCGGACTCTTCACAGAAAAAGGCGTCGTCTCTGCGACCGGCGTCTGTTTCCGCCGTCCGTTTCGAAACGCTCCGTTTTCGGCATCTGCCCCTTCCCCGGACATATCTGTTGAAGCAGGGTTCACGACATGCTCCGTTCCGCCGGCTGCATGCTCCGCGTCGAGAGCCAGCATCGCGTCGATCAGCTCGCTCTTCTTCATCACGGACGTGCGCTTGATTCCGCGGGATTTCGCCAGCTCGCGCAGATTCGTCACATGAATCGTCTGATATTGTTCTCTTGTCATATTCGATGATTTCCGAAAGAAATGTCCGTCGGCTGTATCCTCTCTCGCAAACCGCGGCCAGCCGTCCGGTTGATCAGGTTATCGGTTGTAAAAATAGAATGCAGATCAGAAAGACATGCGGCTGACAGGACTTGAACCTGCACATCCGTGGATATTGGAACCTAAATCCAACGCGTCTGCCAATTCCGCCACAGCCGCATAAAAAGAAACACGTCTGGCTTACCCAAACGCGTTCGTGAAGCATCGGGGATTCGAACCCCGGACAACTTGATTAAAAGTCAAGTGCTCTACCACCTGAGCTAATGCTCCAAATATCCGAGAAAAACAGTTCTGAATGATCACGGAAGTGACCGAACTGGGCTAGTTGGATTTGAACCAACGAATGCAGCAGTCAAAGTGCTGTGCCTTAGCCCCTTGGCGATAGCCCATCGAAAGAAAGAAGGTACTGCACTATAAGTACTGCAGAGGGTGAATGGTGGGACTCGAACCCACGATCTCCAGAGCCACAATCTGGCGCGCTAACCAACTGCGCCACACCCACCAGAATATACGGCGCTCATCCAGTTCAACCGGAGGCCCCCGACCCGCCTTCAGGACGAATCGACCGTGCCTGAAGGGATTCGAACCCCCGACCCACGGCTTAGAAGGCCGTTGCTCTATCCAGCTGAGCTACAAGCACACTTGTTGCCATGTCAAAAAGACAACGAGCGGGTGATGGGAATCGAACCCACGTATCCAGCTTGGAAGGCTGGTGTTCTACCGTTGAACTACACCCGCGCAGATTCATCGGGGTGACAGGATTCGAACCTGCGGCTTCCTGCTCCCAAAGCAGGCGCTCTAGCCAAGCTGAGCCACACCCCGTCACTGCACCGATCACGGCGACACGTTCTTAAATCGCACATGTTTTATTATATGGATGGAAGATTCCTTTGTCAACATCCAATTCAAAAAATTCATCTGTTACGGCCGTTCCGGCTTCTCCCCATCTTTACAGTCCGCCCGGCGCCGCGTTCCGGGCTGCCCTGTTCCTCAAAGGCGTCTCCGGCCGATGTGATTCTGCAGGAAATGCAGCCGCCCGCGCCGGTCCACCTCAATCACCAGATACGTCGGTTCCCGGCCCTCCTGCCTCGGAAAAGACAGCGATCCCGGGTTCAGCACCGTCAGTTCCGGGTCGGACTGGTCAAGATAAGGCCGGTGCGTATGCCCGAAGCAGGCGATCCGGCATCTCTCCGCCTTTGCCTCCTCGCGGAGATATTCCGTCGTCATCGAGACACCGTACTGATGACCGTGGGTGACGAAAATCCGGAATCCGGAAAGTTCCACGACGGCATCCTCCGGAAGCGTGGAAAAATAATCGTTGTTACCGCGCACAATCGTACAGGGACAGCCCGCCTCCGTCGCGATCTCTCGCTCCCGTCCTTCCGTGTCGCCGCAGTGGATCAGATGATCAAAAGGCCTCGCCAGCCGGATCGCTTCCTTCAGCCCGTCTCCCCGGCCATGCGTATCACTCACCACCAGAATTCTGAACAGATCCCTCTCCATTGCCGCGCCCCTCCGCATTCCGACACTCAGAGCCTTCCTTCCGCCCGGAGTGCCTCCAGCTTCCGCCGCATATCCGCCAGTGCCTTCCCCCGGTGACTGATGGCGTTTTTCTCATCCGGAGGAAGCTCTGCAGATGTACAGCCCCGGTCCGGAAGATAGAAAATCGGATCATAGCCGAAGCCGTTCCGCCCTGCCTCCTGGTAGCCGATCCGTCCTTCAAACGTACCGACGGATGTCAGCTCCTGGCCGTCAGGAAGGATGCAGGCAATCGCGCAGACAAACCGGGCCGTCCGCTTCTCATCCGGCACGCCCTCCAGTCTCCGGATAATCTCCGAATTTTTGATATGGTAGGAAGTATCCTCTCCCATCCAGCGGGCGGAGTAGATTCCCGGCTCTCCGTTCATCGCGTCGACGACCAGTCCGGAATCGTCCGCCATCGTGATGCCTCCGGCCCTTTTCCAGACAGTACGGGCCTTGATCAGGGCATTCTCCTCAAACGTCCTGCCGTCCTCGACGATCTCCGCATCGATGCCGGCTTCTCTCATCGAAACTACGTGCAGATCAAGACCGGAGAGAATCGCCCGGATCTCCTTCAGCTTGTTCTCATTTCCAGTCGCAAAAATCACATTTGTCATCCAGTCCTCCTCAGTGTTCCGCGTGCGTCCGGCGCGGCGGACGCGGTCCCAGATACTGATACACATACGTCCGCAGCATGCCGTTATAGATTTTCCTGTTCCGGTCCGCTTTGCGTCCGATGGCCTTCTCTGTATCCTCATAGGAAGAAATCAGGTACATCGACCAGCTGTCCAGCCTCCTGTATGCCTCCCCGATTTCCCGGTACAGGCCGGGAAGCTCCGCCTTCTCCTCCAGCCGCTCACCGTAAGGCGGATTGGTGATCAGAAAGCCGTATTTCTTCGGATGATGAAGATCCTTCACGGCACGCCGCTGAAAATGAATCAGATCCGCCACCCCCGCCGCCTCCGCGTTGTCACGGGAGCATCGGATCGCTTTCTCGTCAATGTCAAAGCCCTGAATGTCCACACCATCCGGATGCGGAATCACCTCCGCCCGTGCTCTCTCCCTCGCCCGATGCCATGTATCGGAAGGGATCACTGAGTTCCAACTCTCCGCCAGAAACGACCGATGCAGACCGGGAGCGATCCGCTTCGCCATCATCGCCGCCTCGATGGGGATGGTTCCCGAACCGCAGAAAGGATCCACCAGAATCCGGTCCGGATGCCAGGGCGTAAGCCCGATCAGCGCGGCCGCGAGTGTCTCCGAGATCGGCGCGATGACCGGCGACACCCGATATCCCCGCTTGTGAAGAGACGTGCCGGTCGTATCCAGTCCGACGGTGACAACGTCGCTGCGGATCGCCACTCTCAGCGGATATGACGGTCCGTCCTCATCGAACCAGCTCCGGTGATAATGAAGCTTCATCCGCTCAACCATCGCCTTCTTCATAACCGCCTGAATGTCGGACGGAGAAAACAGCGTGCTGCGCACGGAGGAAACCTTGGCCACCCAGAACCGGGCGTTGACCGGGAGGAACTCCTCCCATGGAATCTTTTTCGTCCCCTCGAAGAGCTCATCAAACGTCGCCGCACGGAACTCCGCCACACAGAGCAGGATCCGTTCCGCGCTCCGCAGCCGGAGATTCGCCTCCGCGGCCGCTTCCGGACCGCCCTCGAAGAAGACGCGCCCGTCGTCCGTCCGTCTGACCTTCAGACCGAGATCCGTGACCTCCCGCTTCAGCACCGCCTCAAGCCCGAAATGGCAGGGCGCAATAAAGGAACAGGCCTCCATGAAGTCTCCTTTCTTTTCCCATCTCCCAGCACGGGTATTCCCGCCTCAGTCTCCATTGCTGCATTTGTCCGCGTCCATGGCCAGCACAAACATCAGCACATGAAAAGCGTCGTCCTGGTTCACGATGTCCAGCACATATGTATCTGTCAGATGAAGCAGTTCCTTGGAAACTCTGGCGACCGCCTCTTTTCCCGCTCCGTAAATCGTGTAGTTCCACTCCATGACACTGCCCTGCACCTGCCACTGATTAAAATCAATCTCATACCGTGGGCGGATGAGGGAAAGCTCCCTCCGGATACAGCCCAGATACTGCCCCTCCTCGTACAGTTCAAACTTCGGAAGCAGTGTCAGGATTTTTTCCTGAACCATACCGAGTTCCCTGCCGCCGGCATCAAAAATCTTCAGGCAGTGCCCCCATGACAGCTGCCCCCGTACCGTATAGACGGTCTGCCCGCCCTCATCGCAGATATCATAGCTGTCAAACCATGAAAACATGCGCTGTCTGAACCGGAGTTTCATCTCCTTCTCCTCTTCCTTCCCGCCCGGACCGTCAAACGTGATCTGCTCCAGCCAGTATACCACAGAGCGGACGGCGACGGCGATACCTCCTGAAAATCAAAGCGCAGGCAGCTTCCGCAGAAATCACTCCGCGCGAAGTGTCTCCGGCGTCAGATGCAGCTCCGCCGCGTGCTGTTTCATCCCTTCGATACAGATTTCCGCCACGTCCCGGATATCCATTTCCAGCATTTCACAGCCCTCAAGGATCAGCGGACGGTTGCATTTCTCCGCAAATTTCTTGTTCTTCCATTTCTTCATGAACGATTTCACGTCCATATCGACAATTCCGTTCGGCCGCATACGGGCGGCCGCCTGAATGATGCCGCTGAGCTCATCCACCGTGAACAGTGACTTCTCCATAACCGTCTCCGGCTTCACCTCGTTGCAGATCGAATAACCGTGGCTCAGAATGGCCCGGATATCCTCAGCCGGAACGCCCGCTGCCCTGAGCGGTTCCTCCGTATGCGCCAGATGTTCCTCCGGAAACGCCTGATAATCATAATCGTGCAGATACCCGACGGCCTCCCAGTGCTCCGGGTCTTCCCCGAAGTGCTCCGCCATCGCGCCCATACAGGCGGAAACATTGGCGGCATGCAGCCGCAGATGCTCTTCCGTCACCGCTGTATCGTTCAGTCTTTTCGCTTCTTCCAGTGTCAGTTTTTCCATTTCCGCTTCAGTTTCCCTTCAGAATTTCCTTCCATTATTTTCTTTTTATGACTCTCTTCATCGCCTCTGCAATGCTCTCCGCTCCAATTCCGAACCGCTGTGAGAGGAAGGCTTTATCTCCGACCTCGCCAAAGCAGTCCGGCACACCGACCCGTTCGAA
Organism: Chordicoccus furentiruminis; assembly: GCF_019355395.1. Taxonomy (GTDB): domain Bacteria; phylum Bacillota; class Clostridia; order Lachnospirales; family Lachnospiraceae; genus Chordicoccus; species Chordicoccus furentiruminis. The sequence continues at coordinate 2,598,800 of NZ_CP048829.1, read as the reverse complement.
CGGAGCCTGCCCCTTTTCCGCTATCACCTCTGCAACCGCGGACCCCAGTCCGCCGATCCGATTGTGATTCTCCGCGCTGACAATCGCGCCGGTTTCGCGGCAGCATCTCAGAATCATCTCTTCATCAACAGGTTTCACTGTAAACATATCAACCACACGAATGTCAATTCCTTCGGACTCGAGAGCCTCCGCCGCCTGCAGGGCAGCCGTAACCTCGATGCCGGAGGCAATCACCGTCCCGTCGCTTCCGTCGCGGATCACGGCTGCCTTCCCGATCTCCGCGGCCGGCATGCCTGCATAATAGGACGTCTTCCACTTCCTCGGAAAACGGATGTAATACACACCGTATCGTTCTGCAGTCTGTCTGAGGACCGCTTCCAGAAGCTGCGGTTCCGCGATATCAAGAATGGTTATCCCGGGGAAGCTCCGATAAACGCCAATGTCTTCAAAAGGCATATGCGTTCCGCCGTTCGCTTCAGCCGTTACACCGGGATCTGTTCCGATGATCCGGATGCTGGCCCGGTTATAGCAGCCCGCCATAAAGGTCTGATCTGCACAGCGTCTTGATGCGAAAGTCCCGAAGCTGTGCACAAACGGGATCTTCCCTCTCAGGGACATGCCGCCCGCCACGCCGACCATGTTGGCTTCCATGATGCCGAGATCGAACGCCTGTTCCGGAAAATCTCTGAAAAGGCCTGCCGTTCCGATGGCACCGGCCAGATCCGCCTCGAGATATACGACATCCGGATTCTCCGCCATAAGGGAACGCAGCGTATCGCCGAACACTTTCCTGCACTCTCTGTTATCATCGCTGATTCTGTACATATTCTCCTCCACCCTGCTTTCCGTTTCAGCCGGCTGATGTCCGCGTCTCCTCCGCTCCGCGCCCGTCCAGTTCCTCATAGAAGAGCGGCAGTTCGTTCCTGTCCACCTTGGTGGAATGGCAGTTTTCCATTTCTTCAAACTTCTTTACACCCGCGCCTTTCACCGTATGAAGAACCAGCACGGAAGGCTGTTCCCGCTCTTTCTTTGCTTCCTGTATCGCGCGATAAATGGCCCCGGTGTCATTTCCATTCTCCACAGAAATCACATGATACCCAAATGCCCTGAATTTGTCCTCGATGCTTCCAAGACTGCACACATCATCCGTCTTACCATCCAGCTGTTTTCCATTCGCATCCACGATGGTAATCAGATTCGTGATCTTTTTGGATGCAACGAATAACGCGCTCTCCCAGACCTGCCCCTCGTCCAGTTCTCCGTCCCCCAGAATCAGGTAGGTCGTGTTTTTCTTTCCGTCGATCTGATCAGCAAACGCAGATCCAGCGGCAAGAGACGCGCCCTGTCCAAGTGAGCCAGTCGTCACATCGACTCCGGGTGTTTTAAGCCTGTCCGTATGGCTTGGCAGTGTCGTCCGATTCTGATTCAGAGTGTCCAGCATGTCTTTCGGAAAGAACCCCTTCTCTGCCAGTACAGCATACAGCGCAGGGCCGGCATGCCCTTTGGATAAAACAATAATGTCCCTGTCTTCCTTTTGCGGATTCTCCGGATCCACATTCATCACTCCGCTGTACAGGACCGCAAGAAGATCCGCGATTGAAAGCGATCCGCCTACATGTCCGCTTCCCTTTGACGCGATGGTTCTCAAAATATTTTTTCTGATCGCAGCCGCGAGAGCATCCGCGCTCTTTTTATCAAATGTCTTTTCAGGCATTTTCAAACGTTCCTCCTCATTTGTTTTTGTGCGTTCTTCGTTCCAAGGCGCCGCCTTTTTGGATCATGATTTCTAAAATAGAAAGAAGCCGTCTTCATGGATAACGCCAATCGCACACCCATGCCGGGGATTCTGTATCCAATGAATCAGTTCAATATTACATTTATAAAGAACGAAATTCCACTGTCAGCTAAGAAAATCCCCCACAATTCTGCATTACGATATCCGAACGAAAAAGGAGGAACTCATTAAGCCGCTTCGCCTTCTCTGCCTTTCAGGCAGAATGATGAGACTAATGCTTTCGGATTTCTCATTGTGTTTATCGCCTCCTCCTCATAAAATCCTCTTCCCGTATCCGCCCGTTTCTCTCTCCTTCACTTTAAGATAAGGCCGTGCAGTCATAAATCCGGACAGAGCAGTAGAGAGAAAAAGCAAATAAAATCATAGAATAATCCCGAATTATTTATCGCTTTATACCTCTTCTGTGCTAGACTGTGATAAAGCTGCAGCATAAAACCAAGACAAGAAAACAGGAGGATTCATCAAATGGCAAGAACACGCAGAACACGTACGGAAGTGATCACCGAGAAGCTTGCAAAGGCAAAGGAGGATAAGGAAAAGTATACCGCCAAAATCGCGGAGCTCAACGACACCATCAAGAAACTTGAGGAAGAGCTGAATTCACAGCGTCAGGATGAAGTGATGGCAGCCATCGCCGACAGCGGTGTCAGCATCGACGACGCAATCGAGGCGATCCGTTCCGCCGGAAAGAGTGAGGAATAAACAGGCCGCAAATCAGAACCGCATTTTATCATTCCGTCGACATAAGCGCATTGGTGTCATATAATACTGTTCTGTTCGGCAGAAAATGCCGTCAGGAGGAAAACACCTATGCCGGGACTCGGAACGTTGATCAATGCTGCGGCCATCGTCGCCGCCGGTCTCTGCGGCTGCCTCGCGGGCAGCCGCATCCCGCCGAAGATACAGGAAACGCTGATGACAGCGAACGCGCTCGCTGTCCTGTTCCTCGGAATCGGCGGCGTTATGGCGGAAATGCTCCGAATCAGTCATGGCGCTCTCTTCACGGAAGGCACCGTCATGATGACGGTCAGTCTTGCCGCCGGCGCCGTCATCGGCGAGCTGATCGATCTGGAAGACCGCTTCGGGCAGCTCGGCGAATGGCTGAAGAAAAAATCCGGCAGCGCAAAGGACAAAAACTTTGTCAACGCGTTCGTCACCGCCTCGCTCACCGTATGCATCGGCGCTATGGCGGTAATCGGCTCCATTCAGGACGGGATGTACGGCAATCACGCTGTGCTGGTCTCAAAAGCCCTCATGGATTTTATCATCATCCTCGTGATGTCCGCCTCGATGGGAAAAGGCTGCGCCTTCTCCGCCGTCCCGGTGGCGATCCTTCAGGGAAGCATGACCGCGCTGGCGCGCCTGATCCGGCCGCTCATGACGGACGCCGCCATGGCGAACCTTTCGCTGGTCGGCTCCGTGCTGATTTTCTGCGTCGGAGTGAACCTGCTGTGGGACCGGAAAATCCGCGTGGCAAACCTTCTTCCTTCCCTTGTCATCGCCGCGGCGTTCGCCTTTCTTCCGCTCTGACGGGCGCCCGCTTCACATCCCCATAAAATCGAAGAGACTCATCTGCGGATCGATCCACGATTCCTGCTTTGCATCCCTCACAATATCATCCTTCGTCAGATGCCCGATCAGAAGCGGAGACGCCGGATCGTGCAGCCGCATCGTGCGGACCGCGAGTGCCCGGCTTTCGTTGGCATAGCAGTACAGACAGCCATGTCCGCAGGAATCATACGCGCCGATGTCCGCGCCGAGCAGACAGCTGCACCCTGACCGGGCCGGCGGATGATTTGGCACGGTCAGCCGCTGCCCGATCGCCTTCTCAACCACTTCCCGGGACATGCATCCGCCGGCGTCCACGTGCGGGCGGACCAGCCGCGCGTCCTCCAGACAGAGATGAATCTGCATGTCCAGCCGCTCCGCCGTCTCCCCGAAGGAACGGATCAGATCCCGCTGCTCCGACTGCGTCACGTTCCGCACACCCGGGAAATTCCGTTTCGTCTTCTCGTAAAGGTCGACAAAGCTCACCACGCACTGATCCGTCCAGTTTTTCAGCTTTCCGGCCATCTTCTCAAACGCGCTTTTATGAAAATCGACCGGATACCTGTCCGTGATCAGCACCGGATCATAGCGCCAGCTGACCGCGTTCCGGCCCGCATACTCCGACAGTGCGGCAAAGGCGTCCATCACCCGATCCGGCTCCGGAACATACGGCTCAATATCCTTTCCGTAAGGTGTGATCGTCACCATAAAAAAGGTCCGGAACGCGTCGAGCTCATGAAGTCTCCCGAGCATCGGTGCCGGATTCTTCGTGCAGAAAGCGATCATATCCGCCACAGAAGGATCCAGAAGATACCGCGTGACGTCCGTCGGCCGGTACGGATTTCTCACCATCACGAAACCTTCCCGGATCCGTCTGTAAAACCACTCGGAGTAAAACGCCGGTATATCCGTCCTGCTTCCGGTATTGATGATCATCCGGCCGCGCCGCTCCTTTCTCCTTCTCTCATACCGCTCATGTCGATCTGAAGATCACAGATCCCAAGCGGGGCTTTGGTCATCAGCTGGTTTCCCTGCGACACATATGCGTACAGTCCCCTCCGGCTTCTGTCCAGCCGGATATCGGACGTTTCAGTTTCCAGCACACATTCTCCAACATCCAGTCTGACTTTTCCCTTCTTTCCAGCTTATGATTTCCTGCTCCAGCTTCGCGTCATGCTCAAGCATATAGGTAAGGACTTCCGGATATTTTCCGGCCCGGATCAGGTTCTCCGCCTTCGCCCTGTCGTTCTCATTCAGCTTTTTTGTATAAGTCCGGTATTTTCCCAAATAGGTGACATCCATCCCGCAGCTCTCGAACGCGATACCGGTCTTGTTCCGCAGATTTTCAAGAATGCAGAAGCCATCCGGATCAAGGTCGCCGAAGTGCAGCCAGCGGCGGATACCCGGGTTCTGGTTATGAATCCTGACAAGGAACTCCTGCCGCGCATGATTATGATAACCGGCCAGATACAGCTGGAATGCATCCGTCTGCATCCGGTTGTAGGATGTCAGGTTCTCGATCGTCAGCACCGTTTCAGCACAAATCCGGATATCGGTAATGTCCGCAAGACGGTCCGAACGGACCGCAATCGGGACGCCTGCCCTCAGTTCCAGTTTCGTTCCGTTGCGAAAAAGAACTTCCCCGTTTCCGTTGAAATTCACATACGTCGGATTCTCGTACACCGCGTACTCCGACAGTACGGCCGCATCATATTCTTTTTTCGATTCAAAATCCGATTCCTCAAAATCAAATCGACCGAAACGCTTCAATACTCGGACCGCTTTTGACAAAATTCCGCGTCTTTCAATATATTTCGTATCTCCGAACAACGCAATGGATATTTCCCTGTAAAGTATATTCTCCGTATTGTGCGCCATGAGATCTACGGTCCGCATCACGTCCTCCGCCTCGGAAGGCTCGAACCATGCGTTTTTATCCGCCCGAAGCAGCTCCTCCTGCGATGCGATAAACGAATCAAGGACAGGACTTTTCCCTTTGAATGCCTCATAAACTGCGATCTGCGCCATATGAATTTCTCTTCCCGGCTTCCGGCCTGCGAGTTGATAGAGCGCCGGCTCGACAGCTCCCGCAGGCACAAGGAATTCACGGAACTCGTGTCTCGTTCTTTTATCCCGGTACACGATCCGCACAGGAGAAAACGTTTCGAGATCGCGCATGGACTGCTCAAAGTTCTCAAGCTCCGTCAGATCCGCGTCATCCCGATCATAGTCTGGAAAAACCCGCTTCACCGGAACCCGTACATTCTGATTCCGCTCCGTATCTCCCCGATAGGTCCCCGTCCGTTCATACGCGTCCAGCATCATGCCGATCAGTTTTTTCTGCCAGGCATCCGGCTTCCGGCGCACACTCATTCGTCAAACCTCATCTGCATATCAATGACATCCGCCTTCCTGTTTTTCTTCACGACCGTGACGGTAGTGTCCACATATGGCGCGATGTTGTGCATCGTCTTATCCGGCGCCGCGTAGAGAACCTGCAGGCCGTTGTCATTGAAATAATCGATCATACTCCGAATTCTGTCCTCATCCATCGCCGCGAACGCCTCATCGATAAAGGCGATCCGCAGACAGCAGGAATCACTGCGGTAGCTCGTCATAAGCGCGGCCGTCAGCAAAATGAAATACGGAGTCTGCTTCCCGCCTCCGGAATAGATCCCCTGCGATTTTGACAGATAAGCCGTATGCTGCCCGTCGTTTATGAAGAAGTCATAGCCGTAATAGTTCCGGTAGTCCGTATATTCCGTCACATCGTCCGCGTTCAGCACCGTATCCCGGAACTCCTCAAACGCATCGGCCATTCCCTGCTCCTGCAGGAACCGGCTGTTCATGTTCAGATAGACTTCCAGCGTATCAGCCGAACCGAGTTCATCGATTTTCTGTGCGATCGTGAAGAACGCCTTCATGTCCGCGCTGTTCCTGGCTTTCATGATCAGCGAGTAATTCTTGTCACCGAACCTATGCGCCTTCAGCATCGCGTTGATGGCATCCTTCTGCTCCTGCATGCTGCGGATCCTGGCGTAAATTACCTCAACGAAATCGCGCATGAAGGTGTCGGAAATCGTCTGCGCCTTCGCCTTGATCCTGTTCTTTGTCTCTTCAATGTCCTTTGTGCGGAGTTCGTCCAGCCGTTCGATGTACTTTTTCGCACCGCCCTTATCCGCCACATAGCCGGTATGGCTGGCATTGTACCGGAACATCGCTTCCAGCATACCGTTGGTCGCGTCCCCAAGGCGTTTGTTCACATCCTGAATCGCTCTCAGAAGACTTCCTTCGACGTTGTCCTTCTGCTTTTCATACAGTTCGTCCGCCGCCTTCTTTTCCTCCGGGTGAAGCGCAGCGGCCGTTTCATAGTCATCCTGCCGTTTTTTCTCATCGCTTCGTCCGGACCGCAGGCTTTCCTCCGCCGCGAGGGCAGCCCGCGCTTCAGCCTTACGTTCGCTCTGAACGTCTGTCAGCGCCTTCTGCGCCTGCTCTCTTCTTTCCGATGCCGCCACATACATATCCATCAGCCGTTTCGCCGACGGATTGTTCTGCAGCGCCCGAATATCCCGCTTTGTCGCTTCAATCTCTTCTTTCAGCTTCAGAAGCATCTTCGGCGCCGTCGTGTCATAATGTTCCGGCGCAAAGCTGGCTCCGAAAGCCTGCTCCGCCAGCTTCGCGAAGCGCCTCTCCTGTCCCTCGAGGGAAGCGGCCTGCTTCTGTATCACGACCCGCTGCTCTTTTTTCTGTTCAAGCATCCGCAGAACCGCGTCCTTGCCGAAAACAAGGTCCCGCACCGGCTTCATCTTGCTGCCGACAATGCCTCTTGCCAGCATACCGTTCGGCATAATCGCGCCCTTCGGGTGATCATTCAATTCCTGCCGCGTCTCTACGCACTTCAGATTTCCGCAGGTATAATTGATATACTTCCGCGCATAGAGATTCGCGATCTGAAAACGGGCCGCTAAAGAACCGCCCGGAGCCTGCGCCGGAATATCATCCATCTGATTGGTCAGCACGAGGTAGATCTGATACAGATTCTTCTCGTCCACAATCCGCAAAAGTCCGGGAACGGCTTCCGGCTCCGCGACCACATTGAAGCGCCGTCCGCCGAGAAAGGTTTCCGCCGCCATCTGCCATTTCGGATCGATCTCATTTACAAGATCGCAGACAAGCCGGATTTCCGTATGAAGGCCGGCACGCTCCGCCTCCCTCTTGAGGACAGCCAGTTCCTCTTCCATTCCGTCCGGCAGCACCTTTTTATTCTGCTGCAGCGTCCGGATCTCCCCATTTAATTTCTCCAGCCCCCTGCGTAGGTCGCGCAGGGCGTAGCCGGTCTCCTCTTTACGCTGCTGATAATCCCGGTAAAGCGCCTCTCTCTTGTGTTCAAGCTTCTGAAGAACCCGGACGGTCTCCTTTTCATCCGCAGAGGCTTCTCCCGCGTGCCCGATCGCTTCATACAGCTCGTCCGGAACCGTGACGTCTTCCTGTCCGCTGAAAAGGCTCTCCGCCTTCTTTTTCAGTTCACGGAGAGAACGGACGGAATCCTCCATCGCATCCCGGCTCTCTTCATCAAGATGCAGCTTGTTCTTCAGCTCCTCGATCGGCCGCTGCCCCTCGTGCACAGCAGTTGAGGCCCGGATCAGTTCCCCGTCCGCTTCATCAAAAGCCTGCTGCGCCGTCTTCTCTTTTTTCTCCAGTACCCGCATGCGGCTCTTCACATCATCAATGTTCCGCTCCAGCTCATCGTCCGCGTTTTTCAGCTTCATGTACAGGTACTTTTTCTGCGCGATTCCGCGACGGACCGATTCCGCATCGAGTGAAAGCACCTGAAGATACTGCTCCTCAATCCTCTGAAGCAGCGTCTTTTCCTCATTCAGCTTCTTCAGATCCTCTTCCAGCTTCTCAAACTCCGCCTTGTGCCGCAGAATATTGTCCAGCGAGCTCTGCGCGGTTGTATCCTCCTCGAAGATGGACTCCCGTACGAAGCGGTCAATATCCATCTTTTTCTTCCCGCAGGCAAGCAGTCGTTTGATTTTTCCGCGCAGCTCACGGACGCCGCCCTGACCGAGTCTCAGTCCGCAGAGCCGGAGAAACGTCGCGATTCCTTCTTCCCGCTTGTAGAAATTCAGCGGCTTTCCTCTGAACCGAAGATCCTGTCTGGATGTGAACGAAACCGTATTTCCGGTTTTCTGATAAAAATTGATGTCGCTGATCTTCGCGCCCGGCACGACGAACCATTTGGCCCTTGTCTGTGAGTCGTCACGATAGAGTTCGATGCAGACGCCTTCCGTGACATAGGATCCGTCAGCCGGATTAAAAATGTCCACCGCGATACAGCTGGTCACGTCCTGATCCCCGCGAAGGTAACGTTCCTCGTTGTCCTTTGTATCGCCCCGCACATACGCGAGAACGGAACGTTCGTCCTCTCCGGCTCCGGCCTGAATATTAAAATCCGTGATACCGAACATCGCATACGTCAGCGCATCAATGATCGTAGACTTCCCGGACTCATTCGCTCCTGTGATCAGAGCGGAATTTCTGATCTTGAAATGGGTGCAGGTATAGACCGCCCAGTTGGTGATCAGTACATCCTCCAGTGTTCTCGTCCGCTTCATCGCTTCCGACTGATTCATGTAAACTCCTCCGCTTCCGGCCCGTCCCCGTCTTCCGGTTCGGTCCCGGTTTCCTGCCCGTCATCAGCCGCTTCCGGTGCCTTGGCATAATAGACCTGATAGCTTTCCCTTTTCTGGCTGATCATATCCTCAATGGCCCTGAGATCCAGCCCGAACAGGAGCGTTGGATACAGAACAAGGGCGCAGTCCTCATCTCCAAGCGTCCCTTTCACATTGACCAGTGAAAAGCGCTGCAGCGTTTTCAGAGCGTCCGTGATCTGCGTCCTGTTAAACTCCGTGCGGTATCCGGCGCCGATTCCGAACTGTTCGAGCGTTCTGGTCAGTACGTCCGGCCGGATCGCAACGGATCGATCCAGGCTTCCGCTCATCCGTTCCATGAAAATCCACGCAAGCGCGCAGTAAATCACGCTCTCCCGGATGGAGAAAACCTTTCTGTTGATGGCCGCTGTCTCCTGCGCGTCCACTTTCTCTTCCTGCCGGTCGCGCAGCATGATGATGCCGTAATCCCGTTCAAGGAACATGGCATACCCCATCGGCGCAAAATACGTTTCCATGTGCGGTGCATTTCTCGCAAAGAAGCCGAACAGTTCCCGCTCCCTTGTTTTGATGAGAAACGTCCTGGAGAGAAGGATCCGTATTCCCCGCCTCATCATCTCCTGTTCCTTTGCGGAAAGATCCTGATACCACTGCTCAAATGTCAGATTGTCATCCATTGGTCTCCTCCGGCTCCTTCTTTCGGGATAAGGTGCTCTGCATTTCGCCGGCTCCCCGCTCAATCCGATCCCGGCCACTGTCTGCTCCGTCAGGAACCGCGCTGTCTGTCAGTGTAAAATCCCGCAGCTGCACATGATCGGTTCTGATATAATCATCATCCACATATACATCCATCCGATTCGCCGGCGCAAAGGCCGCGGCCGCCACATCCGCCAGAGCGTCCTCTTTTGTGTCCAGCGGAAGATCGGCGGCGCGCACCCTGCCATTGATTTTATATTTCTCAGTATAGCGGCGCATTTTATCCCTCGTGTAAGGCACATCCCCCATCCGCCGCATTTTTTCCTGTTCCTCAAGAATCTCTTCTTTCGTAAGCACCGTCTGTTCCGCTGCCCGGTTCCTGATTTTCTCACGTCTCCTGATCCCGTTTTTTACAGAACCGGCTGAAATGTAGTAATTCTCCAGAATCCGGAAGGCCGCGAGCGCAGACTCCGGCGTGTCCTCTCCTGCAGTGTACTCAGAGAGCTTCCGGATAAACCGGCCGAGCACCTCCTGCGCGTTATCCGCGATGTCCATCGTCATCTTCAGCTTCAGACGGACCGTCATAATGTATTCCACCATCTGATTCCGGATATCCCGGACAAGGTTCAGATACCCGTCCGTGAGGAAATCCTCGATAAACGTGACCTGCTCATAGACGCGGATCCGCGCTTCTTCCCATGTAAGATGCTCCTCTTTCCCCGCCTTCATGCAGTCCCGGATAAAAAGCGCTTCCGTCTCCGGAGCGTCCATCAGCCTTTTCAGCGACGCGGTAATCGGTCCCCGGAACAGCGAAGCGTTTTCGCTGTCGACCAGCCGGGTGAATTCCCCGATAAAATCGCCGTCGATATAGTCCCCCAGATTGTCCATCAATTCCTGAAACGTCAGTTTTCCGGTGACCTTCTGCACAATCCGTTTGATGGAACGGCGCAGCATTTTCAGCGAAGAAGCAAGCGATTTGATATTCGTGTAGGCATTGACGATCACCAGCGTATACGGGTTATGGTCCTCCCGCTCTTTTCTGTGTCTGGTGAAATCATCGAGCACAAGATAGGTATTGTAGAGATAATTGGACATCTCATCCAGCTTCATGGAGGAAGCCCGCTGGATGTAATCCGCCAGCATCATACCCTGTTCGGTGAGCATATACGTCCGGCTGTAGGTTCTCGAATCGATGCCTTCCTCGATCCAGCCCACCTCCTCATCAGACAGATAGCTGATGACGTGGTTCGCCATCCGCTCCTCCGGCGGCTGTCCCTGCTCACCGGCCGGATCCCCTCCGTATTTTGATCCAGATCCACCGTTGCCAGAGGCAGCCTGCATATCCGTCTCATCGATGGACTGAATGTGATCCGCAAGCAGCAGGCTGACAATCTCATCCTTCAGATCGTCCCGGCTCACCTGCGTCCGGTCCGCAAAAAGACCGTTGATGACGAGAATGCATTCCGCATAAAACTGCTGCTGGCTGCCTCCGTTCGCCGTCGCCGCAAGCGGGTTGAAAAAGCGCCTCGGCAGATTTTCAAAAAGTTTCCCCATTCCTCTCCCCTTGCACAGCTCCGGCTCACAGCCGCTTCATCATCCAGAATGCATCATCACAGCTTCCGTCACTGTATTTCATATTGTTTGGAAACAAGCCATACCTTTTGAATCCAAGTTTTTCATAGAGTGCGATGGCGCTTTTATTGCTGCTCATCACTTCCAGTTCCGCCTGCTCGTATCCCGCCCTTTCCGCTTCTTTCAGAACCGTTTCCAGCATCTGTTTTCCGATTCCTCTTCCGCAGTATTTCTGATATAAGGCGATCGCAACATCACACCGGTGAGCATAGCGCTTATAACTTCCGATCCTCATCAGGGAACAGTTGCCCACATACTTTCCGTCCATAAAGGCGGAAAGCATGAGCTCTCTTTCCGAGTCGGCCTTCGCCCTCAGGAATGCCTTCTCCTGTTCCAGCGTAAGCGTGATTTCCTGCGGCTCCCGGATCAAATAAGGCGTTTCTCCCGCCGTAACGGTCAGATACTCGAGCATGGCAGCGGCGTCAGACTCATCCGCATGGCGAAGTTCGATCAGGCACCCTTCTTTATCCTTTACAAAAATCGGGCCATATTTCATAGTGATTTTCTCCTCTCCATCGGCTGATCCTTCCGGCTTTGTTTCTCCGCATCGGTCCTGTTTCCGCCTGGCGGGAAAATGTCAGTCCGTTCCTTTTTTCTTGCCATCGCAGCAAAATCAGCAAGTGCAAAGCGATCCAGTTCCTACCGGCCGTCATCTTGCTTTCCTTCATATTCTCACTGCCTTTTCTCCCGCGGATCCGATTCTTTGCCTCCGCATTGAGATTTCCGGCCTAATCCGGCAATGCCATATCTTCTCTGAACGGTTCCTGTGTTCAGCTTCCATCATACTCCATCTGAATCATGATTTGTTAAAACATCTGACAAACCAGATCTTTCCGGAATCGGAACCAAATCACAGGATTCCTCGGGTCCTCCTCATTGAACATGTCCGTTTGGCTGCTTCCGGTTCACGAACCAGCACCCGTTCTCTTCATAGTACAGTTCGACTTTCTGTCCGAGAATCCGACAGACATACCGGATCCCGGCGCCTCCCGCCTTGAGGCTGGCGCGCCTGTCCACGCGGAGGATCCGGTCGATATCATAGGAACGGCCGTCCTCCCAGACAATGTGAAGCGGCTTCATTCTTCCGTCGGAAGAAAAATCCGCGATCACCTCGACATACGCCTTATTCGGACTGATCTCCTGTGTCTCCTGCACATTTTCCGCAAGCGGCACGCCGGGACGGTCCGAACGTCCCGAATCATGATGATAATCATAGACACCCATTCCGCTCACCTGCCCTCCGGCAGCAGCATATCATGCTCATTCTGCTCATATGCTCCAGACAGAAACGGCCTTTCATGCTCAGCTCCGCTTATCTGTCCCCGAAAGGGCCACCATCTTATGCTCAGTTCCACTTGTCTGTCCTCCGAGCGAAGCATCATTCCACGCTCAGCTCCGCTTATCTGTCCCCAAAGAGGCCGCCGTCTTATGCTCGGTTCCGCTTATCTGTCCTCCGAAAGAAGCACGGTTTCACAGCCGCTCCGGTTGCCGTGCTCCAGATAGGAGTGCGGATGGATCATGTGATCCTCCGCCGCCGCGTTCAAAGAGGACAGATACCGGTCTTCATGCATGATGCCCCTCTGAACGGCGGAATAACCGTACCGGCGGCGGATGAGGGAGACCATCCGATCCGCCCTCATCTGGCGCTCGCGGCGCTGTTCATTCACGAACAGATTCAGCTGCCGCGGCTGGTTCTCCGGTTTCAGATCGCCGACGCTGATTCCGATGCTCCGGATCGGCTTCTCCCAGCGGTACAGCCGCTGAAACACGGAAAAAGCCGCCTCCTCGATCTCTCCTGAGATGCTGGTCGGTTCGGACAGCTTTTTCTGCTGGCGGAAGCCCCGGAGCTCATTGTCACGGACATATACGGAGACGACCTGACCCTCCGCACGCTGCTGTCTCAGCCGCTCTGAAACGCTTTCCGAAAGAAGATACAGCACCAGCCGGACGTCCTCGTTGTTCACAAGATCCCGGGGCGTCGTCGTGCTGTTTCCGACGCTCTTGACCGGTGTTTCCACGCCAAGATCATTCACCGGTGTCTGATCCTCTCCCCGGGCAAACACGGACAGCATCAGCCCGATCTTGCCGAACCACTCCTTCAGATAGACCGGATCCGTTCCCGCCAGCTGCCCGATGGTACGGATGCCGTATTGGGCAAGCTTTCTGTCCGTCCGCCTTCCGACATACAGCAGGTCCGATACAGGAAGCGGATAGATCAGCTTCCTGTAATTGTTCCGGTCAAAGACCGTGATGGCGTCCGGCTTCCTGTAGTCGCTTCCGAGCTTCGCGTAAATCTTGTTCCAGGAAACGCCGATGCTGACCGTGATTCCGAGTTCCCGGCGAACCCGCGTGCTGATCTCCCGCGCGATCCGATACCCGTTTTCGATCGTCCGCGTCCGGTCTCCCAGCATCCCGCAGCTCTCCGTGAGATCGATCCAGCACTCATCGAGCCCGAAACTCTCCACCCGGTCGGAGAATTCCTGATAAATCGCCCTTGCCATGCGGGAGAACCGGATATACAGATACATCCTCGGCGGAACGAAAATCAGATCCGGGCAGCACTGCCTTGCCTGCCAGAGCGCCATGCCGGTCTTCACGCCCCGCCTCTTCGCGATATAGTTCGCCGTGAGGACAATACCGTGCCGCTCCTCCGGATCCCCTCCGACCGCGAGCGGCTTTCCGTCATACTCCGGGTGATACAGCATTTCCACAGAGGCATAAAAACAGTTGCAGTCGACATGCAGAATAATCCGGTCTGCCATCTCCCTCACGCTCCTCCCATCCGGATGGTGACGCCGCCATGATCTTCCCTGACATCCCCAAAAGGTTTCTTTCCTCCGCCGACGGAGTCTTGCAAAAGAAGTCCGGCTTCTGCGTCGTTTTCTTTCTCTGCACGGACAGTATAAAGCCATTGACCGGAGAATAAAACGGTCGATTCGGCCATTGTTTCGTTTTTCAATAGATTTTCATTGATAATCAAAGGCTGCTATGCTATTCTGCATATATAACGGAGGATAGAAAAAATCTCCGCAAATCAGATGTCTGCAGACGGATCATCGGGAACGGCAGAAAGAGGTGACTCATGGAAAACATCGGCACGATCATCAAATCCTACCGAAAAAAGGCGCATATGTCTCAGATTGATCTTGCGCAGAGGCTGCAGGAAGAAGGCATCGACGTCGGCTTCAAAAGCGTCTCCGCATGGGAAACCGGACGAAACGAGATCTCCGCGCGGGTTTTTCTCCATGTGTGCCGGATTCTGCAGATCCCGGACTGTCTGGAAGAATACTTCGGCAGCAACCCGAACGATCCGCTGGCTATGCTGAACGAGGAAGGGAAACAGAAGGCGCTCTCCTACATTGATCTGCTGATCCATCCGGCGAGCTATCTGAAGAAACCGAATGTCATCCCGTACAATCCCGCCCCGTCAGGAAAAGCCAGAATGCGAAAACTCCGGCTCTACGACGCAAGAGTATCCGCCGGAACCGGGGATTTTCTGGATTCCGATTACTACACCGCGATCGAGGTTCCCGCAAAAGACGCAAAAGGCGCCGATTTCGCCGTCACGGTCAGCGGAGACAGCATGGAGCCGGTCTTTCACGATCACGACATGGTGTATGTGCACCGGCAGGAAACGCTGGAGGACGGAGAGATCGGTATCTTCTCCCTCAACGACAGCGCTTATATCAAAAAGCTCAGGAACGGCGCCGACGGGACCTTTCTGATCTCGCTGAACCCGAAGTACCCGCCGATTCCGGTGCGGCCGGATCATGACGCCTTCCGCATCTTCGGGAAGGTCTGCCGGACGACTTGATGCCAACTGACATGAATACAGAAAAAAAGGGGGGGAATCACAAGATGAAAATGCCGAATAATTTGTTGAAATGCCGCAAAGAAGCGGGACTCACCCGGGTTCGGGCCGCAGCGGATCTGTACATCGATCCGAAAACGCTCTACCGCTACGAATACGGCGTACAGTATCCGAACGTCTACACGGCGCTCCGTCTCGCGGAATACTATCACCGGACCGTACGGGAACTGTTTCCCCCGGAAGCGATCTGAGTCTCCCTGGTAAAGCCGGTCCGGCTGCGCGGCCGCATCCCGCAGGATCCGGCTGTCCCCTGCATTTCCGGATCAAATGCCGGATATTCCGCCGCTTAGAACAGATCCAGCATGCTGTCGAGATAGATCGCCTCTCTCACGTGTATCTGATACTCCGGACGGGTCATGTAATAGAGCAGAAATTCCAGAATAAGCGCGCTTCCCAGCCCCCTGCCCTCGATTTTGAAGTGGCGGAAGCCCATTGGCCTGTAGCGGTGCCGGATGTCATCCGTGCCGATGAAGCCGGGGTTGTCCATCGCGTTCGAAAAACGGTACCCCTCCGACGCGCCGGGAGATTTGCAGTGATATTCCGGAGCCGTCTCATCCAGATTTCTCCGGCTGACAGCCTGATAGCACTGTTTCCTGTCCGGACAGCCGAACCAGCAGCCTTCGTTGCACAAAAACTCCGTCTTCGCCTTCAGACGGGACGGAAGAGTGCAGAATTTTTCAAACGCTTTGTTCAGCCGGAAATCCGGGACTACATAGGCGAAATCGTCCCGTTTCAGTTCCTCTTCAAGCTGTCGGAACTGCGTCAGAACCTTGGTCGTGGAGGACACAAAGTAAAATCCCGGATACCGTTCCTTCAGATATGTCAGGAGCAGATCCGAGTGAATGATGACGCCGCTCCGGGGATGCCCCGCCTCACTGAACAGCCGGCAGATCCGGTTGCACCGGGAATCCGTCAGGTGTTCCTTCCGGATCAGAGAGTTGCTGAATGTCAGTCTGGCTGAAATCCCGAATTCCTGCGTCAGCGCCAGCGCGTCCTCCGGCGGGCAGACGCCTCCTCCGACGCGTCCTCCGCTCCAGACGCAGTCCGCCGGTGCTCCGTAGATCGATCCGATCTCACACCAGTCATAGAAGTACTCCCTGTGTTTCCGATAGAGCGGAAGAAAAACCCTGTACAGCTCGTAAAATTCAAAAAGCCCGGGAAGATGATAAAAAATGACACCCGTCCTACCAGCACGGGACTGATCCTTCAGTTCTTCCATGGATTTTTCTTCCCCAGCCATCCCATTTCGGTCCAGTAGCTTCTGTCCGCCTCCGACAGACCCTTCTTCTGTAGCATCCGCACAAAGCGGAAATAAAGCCTTGTTTTCAGAGAAGGTTTCACATGTCCGAATCTCCGCCGGATCCTCTTCGCCATCCTGCCGGTCTTCCTGTCAATGACCCGTTTGCGTTTATCGGAGACGCCGGCCCAGTTGTGCGCGAAAACCGGCATGCCGAAGTGCTGATACAGACGCCCTGCTTCCCGAACATCGAGGCCACAGGCCGATGGATAAGCCAGCGATAGCCATAGTGATCCAGAAACGTTTTCATCGCGCCTGTCACATGATAAACATACACCGGACTCGCCAGAATGATGACATCCGCCGCGTCCATCGCCTCTGTCAGCGGTCTCAGTTTTTCATAGTGCGGGCAGCGCTTCTCGTCTTTCAAAATACACTGCATGCAGCCCACACAGTATTCATGAAAATCCCGGGGGAGGAAAAACTCCGTTACGTCTCCCCCCGATCTTCTCCGCCAGTTCCCTCGCGATATGACAAGTGGTCCTGGTATGGTTCTGCCCGTTGATGATGACAATATTCATTCCCGTTTCCATTTTTAACGTTTCGCACCTGTATTCACAATCTACTCAAAAAAGACTGTGTCGTCAATGGGGCATGTGTCTCCAGGATCACCCCGCATAAAAAGCCCGGCTGTCAGCAAAGAATCCTGACGGTCGGGCGCCTGACAATCTTCATTTCCTGCTGTTTCCGAATGATTTACAGCCTTTATAATAAACCTGACTCAACTGCGGTTTTTCCTTCTGAAAAGTGCTCTGAAAACAAATCTGCCTGCGGGTCCGGCAAAGAAGATCTGCCAGAAAAGCGCCATAGGGAAATTGAATGCCGCCGTCTGAAGCCAGACACTGACAAGACCGGCCTCATGGTATTCCTTGAACAGAAGCGTGGCGATAAAACTCATAGTCGGGCACATAAGGCAGACCGTCAGCGAGCATCGGATCAGAAGGATAAAAAAGAACGGCATTTCCTTTGTGGCAACGCGCCGGGTCAGTGCCACAACCGGCCGCTCCATGACGAACATTTCCAGAATAATGGCAGCCGGCCACATGATCCGAAGTTCTCCGAACGCCATCAGGAACACCGCGTCCTGCATCCCGCCGATATTAAGGGCGATGTTGTAGCAGATCATGGCGTATACCATAAGAAACGCCATCACGACAGTGAAAATGAAGTTTTCAAACTTTGTTTCGGGCAAAACAATACTCCTTTCGCGAATGACGTGTTGTTCGTTATCACTGAAAGGAGTGTGCGCTTCCAATTCTACCGTAGAACCTGATGAAATTACCGCTCTGATGATACCACAGCCCTCCGGCCTGTTGTCAATCTTCAGATTTTTTTCCTGATACGGTTGACCGATGCTGACAATCCGTCCTTCAATGCGGTGCGTATGGTTGTCAGGCGGCTATATCTCACACCCGGTTTCGATAAATCTTCAGTTTCTTCGGATGCACACGCCGCCTGCCCGCCTCCGCGTACAGCCGCCGCGTTCCCCCGTCCGTAATCCCTGCTCAGCCGGATGCGTCTGTGCAGTGCAGAAAGTAGACACCGGACGGGCGCAGGGTGTATGCTGAGAAACTGACAAAGACCTGCACGGACAGATCCGCTCTGTTCCGGGAAATCCGCATCAGATCGGACGGCAGATCATCCGTCTGAGGCAATCGAGAACAGACAGAAAGGATCGATCAATATGGAGTTATATGACGGCAGACCGGAGACGAACGCCGGCCGGGAAGAAAAAGAAATCCGGGTTTATGATCTTCTGGATTCTCTGGGAATCCGCTATCAGCGCACCGATCATGCGCCGGCTACGACCATGGCGGTCTGCGAGGACATTGATAAGGTTCTGGGATGCCTGATCTGCAAGAACCTGTTTCTCTGCAACCGGCAGCAGACCAGCTTCTATCTTCTGATGATGCCCGGGGATAAAGTTTTCAAAACAAAGGAGCTGTCTCATCAGATCGGTTCGGCAAGACTCAGCTTCGCGCCGGAGGAAAAAATGGCGGAATATCTGGATATCCTTCCCGGAGCCGTCAGCGTCATGGGACTGATGAATGATACGGAGCATCATGTCCGGCTGCTGGTGGACGAAGACGTCCTGAGCGGAGAATATGTCGGCTGCCATCCATGTGTGAACACATCCTCTCTCAAAATCAGAACCGACGATGTGTTTCACACATTTCTGAGTGCGGTGCATCATGATTATCAGACGGTCAGGCTGACCGGGGAATGAATACCGGCATCATTCAGCTTTCCGCGGAGTAATCCGTCACAATCTGATCCGAATCCTGCCGCTTGGCAAGGAACATGTACCGGTCTGCTCGGGAGACAATCGACTTGAGGTCATCCTCCTGCCGCACCACCGTGATGCCGATTGCCGCCTGGCAGGCCACCTGGTGTCCGTCCACGACAATTTCCGTCCGGTTGGACAGCTGCAGAAAACGTTTCGCCGCGTTCTCAATCTCCTCCGGCCGCCTGAGCTGGAGCAGGCCCACAAACTCATCTCCGCCCCATCGGCAGAACCGGTCGGCCCGTCTTCCGTACTTGCGGAGACGAATCCCGAGTTCCTGCAGCAGGCAGTCTCCCACATTGTGTCCGTAGCGGTTGTTGACATCATGAAAGCGGTCCATGTCCGCAAACAGCACCGCAAAAGGATGTCCGGTGCGCTGGTAGCGTTCAAGTTCCTCCCCGATGCATGTTTCCATGTACGTTCTGCCCGGCAGACAGGTAAGCGGATCCCGGGTCGCCACCTCATAAATATCCCGCAGGATATTCTGATCATAAGTCCCGTCGCCAAGTGATCTGAACAGGGCAGCCAGATCAATGACGCTCCCCCGGTCGTCCCGTATCGGCACCAGCGTGTTCCGGACCAGAAGGTTCTCCCCGTCCTTTTTGCGAATGAGCATCTGCATCGTCTGCACCTGTCCGGAGCGGTACGCGACCAGAGCCGGGCAGCTTCCTCCCGTGATCTTATCTCCGCTCACAAACGAACTGCCGAAAGCCAGATCAACGCAGCGTTTTCCCACCACTTCATCGAAACGGTACCCGAGGAGCCGTTCGGCCTCCTTGTTCCAGTACAGCACCGTCTGGTCCGGCGTCAGAATGTAGCTGCCCAGAGGAACTTCATTCAGAAACTGCTCCAGCGAGGCGATCTGCGTCTCTCCTCTCCTCACGGACGTCTGCCCGGAGATGTTCTCCTCAAACAGTTCGGAAAAAACCGTTTTCCTGAACCGCATCGCCTCATCGCCGTACGCGGCCCTTACTTTAGTAAAAAGGGTGCAGGGAATGCTGTCCACCCGATGGATTGCCTCAATGCCCGCGGAGAACCTTCCGGCCTCCTCCCACAGTACATCGCGTGATGGCGCTGCCATGATGATGCCGTACCTTCCAATACCGAGCACCGCCGCCGTCGCATCGGAACCGGCTGTCTCCGCGATCACCTTCCCGCAGACCTGCTGCACCCGGGACGCGGCCTTCTTTCCATAGCGCTTCGCGATACGGGACAGCTCCGGGATCCGAATCATGATGATTCCAAAAGGACGTTTTCCCTCCCGGTTTTCGCTCTCATAGTCTGATAGATCCTGCAAAAATTCCGCCGCGGTATTCAGTCCTCCCTTTCGTTCTCTGTCTTCGTCCTTCGCCTTTTCCAACACCGACTCCAGCACCTGGGCATCGAGGAAAAATCCCATCAGTCCGCTGATCCTGCCGTCCCGGTAAGTCGGCCACTTGGTGGCATAGATAGAACGGGCTGTTCCTTTTGCGATGCAGCGGCCCGGCACCAGTGCCTGCATCTCACCGGTCGCGATAACCTGCTCCTCCGCTTTTTTGTAGACTTCATTGTTTGGATGCCAGTTCATCTCCTCATCGTTCCTGCCCAGAACCGCAGATTCGTCCGCAAAGCCGAAATAGTCAAGGAAGAAGCGGCTTGCGCCGAGGAATCTCCGCTCCCGGTCCTTCCAAAACAGAGCAAGCGGAATATGCAGCATCAGATCCTCCCACAGGGCGTCCTTTGCCCCGGAAGACTTCTGAATCAGGGCGCGGTACGGATCGTCCCCGCGCCGCTATATCTCCTCCATGGCGTTTTCCGCATCCATGGAGCGGATCAGATACAGAACCATCTTCCGCTCCGTTCCCTCCGCATACAGAAGCCGATGGGACATCCAGCGGTAGCTGCCCTGCTCTGTCCGTGTCCGGAAGGCCTCCCTCAGAATCCCGTCTTCTGTCTGTTTCAGCCGCTCTCTTATGTTTTTCAGATCCAGAAAAGCGCGGCATCTCTCCCTGTCAGCCGGAAAAATGTTCGGCAGTATCCCTGCCGGTGATCCGTCCTCCCTCAGCAGAGGCACGCCGCCTGACGCTTCATCCAGATCATCGGAAAAATGCAGACTCCGAATACTCTCCGCTCCGGGATCAATGCAGAAGACGTACTGATAAAGCTTCAGAATATTCAGCAGAAGTTTGTTTTTCTGAAAAAGCTTTTTCTGGCTGTCCGGATAGTCATTGATGCGGACACGGAAAAGACCCCGGTCATCCAGAACCGCCAGCAGACGAAAACGGAGAAACCGCATCTTTTCCCGGACGGTCAGCAGGAGCTCTCCCTCCCGATTCGTAGAGGCGGCATAACGGGCAGCCTCTCTGAATCGGCCTTCCAGATCAGGCCCCTGACTGTCAAGAGCGCTCTGTATCTGTTCTTCCTCTTCAAAGCCATCTTTATGCAGCATGTTCCGGGCAGCTTCATTGGCGGAGAGCAGCCGGACACGTCCCTTCTGTTCCTCTGCAATGACTACCGGTTCGTCCGTAAGAAAATTCACCTGGCCTACAGTCTCGTAGTAAGTGCGCTGTCTGGCGTCCTCAACGGATATTCCCCGCTCCCTGCAATGGGCAAGCAGTTCATCAAATGGAAGCGGCTTACCGTAATAGTAGCCCTGAAGCTTCTCACAGCCGCACTTTTTCAAAAAGTCAGCCTGCTCTCCGGTTTCCACGCCCTCCGCCAAAGTCCGGCTTCCGATCTTTTTGTCCATGGCAATCACGGAAGCGATGATGCTGCGCGAACGCGGCGTATCCTTCCGCAGAAAAGCCATATCCATCTTGAGCACATCAAACGCATAATCCTTCAGCAGATTCAGCGTGGAATAGCCGCTCCCGAAATCATCGATCCAGATCTCATACCCCGCACTGCGGAACCGATCCAGACTGTGGGAAATTTCATCCTCGCGAGAGGTCAGGGTGCTCTCCGTCACCTCGATGTGAAGCATACGACGGGGAATGTCATACTGTTTGACCAGCGTCTCGATCTCATAAAAAATGTCACAGCACAGAAAATCCACTCTGGACAGATTCAGGGAAACCGGAATCTCGGGACAGTTTCCGGCATTTCGCTCCGCGATCTTCTCCATCACCTGGCGGATCACGCAAAGGTCCAGCTTCCAGATCAGCTGTGCCTTTTCCAGCGGCTCGATAAAAGAGGCCGGAAAAAGAAGTCCTCTCCGGGGATCCTGCCACCTCGCCAGAGCCTCCACTCCGCAGAGCTGGCCGGAAACCGCACGGATGACGGGCTGATAATAGACCTGAATCCAATCCCTCCGGATTGCCTCATCGAGGAAAGACGTCACATATTCCGACATCTCCAGATCTTTTCCCATCGCCTCGGTGTAGAAGGAAAAGAAGGTGTTCATATGCTTTCGGTTGTCATCACAGGCGATCTTCGCACGGCTGCAGACTGTTTCCGGCGTAAGATCCGGATCCTCCCAGATACAGGCTCCGATGCTGCAGTCGATGGTGTCGGTTCCCGTCTTTTTGATCATCTCCCGAAGGTTCATAGCCTGTTTCTGTATCTGACGGGAGGGAGTGAAAACCGCAAAGTGATCCCCGCCGAAGTGGGCGGCCGCGCCTTCCGGAAAACACTCTCGGATGCACCTGCCTGCGGCCTGCAGAAAACGGTCTCCGTAGGCAATCCCGTAGCGGATGTTCATGCTCCGGAAGTTGATCAGGTTCACAAATAGAACCGCAAAGGCCGTGCCCCGATGCTCTTTTCGCTGTGACGCAAGAACCGCGAAGAAGGCGTGCATCTCCAGAAGATTTGTCATCGGATCCAGTTCCGGTATGTTCGCGTTCCTTTTTGTAACGGCAAACAGATCCATCGTAAAGTCGACGATCCAGACATGACCGTCCGCGCCCTTATGCGAACGCGCGATCGTATGGATCAGGCGCCGGTTCCCTTTTGCTGTGACAAAACTGAAGTCAAAGGACTCTGTGGAACCGATATTCCTGCCAAGTCTCAGATAGGCCGACCGCACCCGCATCACGTCTCTCGGATCCACGAAATTCCAGAACGAGCCGCTGCAGGCCGAAACAGCCTCCTCCATAGAGGACACCTCCAGCATCTCCAGACCTTTCTGATTCGCATAAACAGGAAGACGCTCGTTCTGATCCAGCCGGAATGCGTAAACCGCGCCCGGGACCGAATTCAATATTTCCATCTGCATAACAGCGGGAAGCCTGTCCTGCTCCATTTTCAGATACTCCTTTCTCCCGGCTGTTTAAAAAATCTCCGAAGTAAGCGGATCTACCTTCCGCTGCCAGTCCGTTTCTGAGGCTGCGGCAGTTTCGTCACATCTATACCTTCCAGTTCCAGCAGAGCCTTTTTCCTCATGAGTCCTCCGCCGTACCCGGTCAGACTCCCGTCCGCGCCGACGACGCGGTGACACGGCACAATGATTCCGATCGGATTATGACCCACTGCCCCGCCTACGGCCTGCGCCGACATTCTCTCAAGGCCCCGCTCCTTTGCGATCCGTCCGGCGATCCAGCCGTATGTGACCGTCCTTCCGTACGGAATCTCGCACAGAATCTCGCCGACACGATTGCGAAACGCGGAACCGACCAGATGCATTCTGGGAAAAAAGCCCGGATCGTGTCCCGTAAAATAGATGGCAAGCCATTCCTTTGTCCGTTCAAAGTATTCCGTTTCGCGCGGAACCGCCTTCTCGCTCAGGCCCAATCCGACATACCGGCTTCCTTCCTGAAACCAAAGGCCTGTCAGCCCCTCTTCATCCCCTGCGAGCAGAATCCTTCCCAAGGGAGATTCGTATTGATCCGTATAAATCACGGTGCGCCTCCTGCTCTGTATGATTGCCATTGCCACTTTACAGAAACCTGGCCGTCAGGCTTTCCGGGCTCTGCCTGATTTCATCAGGAGTGCCGCACGCAATGATCCGGCCGCCTTCCTTTCCGCCGCCCGGTCCCATATCAATGATATAATCGGCATTCCTTATGACGTCAAGATCATGCTCAATGACGACGACAGTCGCCCCATGATCGATCAAAGTCTGAAAAACACGCAGCAGCGTCCTCACATCCTGCGGATGCAGGCCGATCGTCGGTTCATCGAAAACAAACACGGAATCGCTCTGGCCTTTCCCCATCTCACTGGCAAGCTTCAGCCGCTGCGCCTCACCGCCGGAAAGCCCCGGTGTTTCCTCGCCGAGCGTCAGATAGCCGAGTCCCAGATCGTGCAGCACCTGAAGGCGCTGCTGCAGCAGTCTGAGTCCGCCGAGTGCATGCAGAACCTGATCCACACTCATATTCATCAGTTCCGGCAGGCTGTACTCCTTCCCGTCCTTCGCTCTGCGGCGGATGTCAAAAGCCTCCCGGCTGTACCGGGAGCCCCTGCAGTCCGGACATGGAATCTTTACATCCGGCAGAAACTGGACATCCAGAGAGATTTCTCCCGTCCCGTCGCAGGTCGGGCAGCGGAGTTTTCCGGTATTATAGGAGAAATCCCCCGCCTTGCAGGAGTGCGCCTTCGCGTCCGCTGTTTTCGCGTAAACTTTTCTGAGTTCATCATGGACATTGGCATATGTCGCCACAGTTGAACGCACATTGATGCCGATTGGCGTCGCATCGATCAGTTTGACCTGCGTAATGCCTTCCGCTTCAATGTTTTTCACATGTCCCGGCAGCTTCTGCCCGCTGATTTCAGCCCTGAGCGCCGGAATCAGGCTTTCGAGCACCATCGTTGTCTTACCGGATCCGGAGACCCCCGTCACCACGGTGAGCCGCCCCATCGGGATCCGCACGTCCAGCGGATGCACGGTGTGGATCAACCCTGTCTCAAGATGAATGAAACCTCTTTCAAACATGGCGTCCGGCTGCGCAGCCGGACGGATCCTTGACTCATACGGATCGGAAAGGTACGGTCCGATGACAGATTCCGGATTCTTTGAAACGTCCTCGATCCTTCCCTCGGAAATAACCGTCCCTCCGTCCGCTCCGGCTCCCTTCCCCATCTCGATCATCCAGTCGGCATGCTTCAAAACCTGCGTGTCATGATCGACAAGCACCACAGAGTTACCGTCCGCCCGCAGATCGTCCATCACGCCGGTCAGTCCCCTGAGATTATAAGGATGCAGGCCGATAGACGGCTCATCGAGAACATACAGTACCCCTGTCGTTCGGTTGCGGACTGCCCTTGCGAGCTGTACACGCTGCCGTTCGCCGGTCGAGAGTGTCGAGGCCGCCCGGTCAAGCGACAGATATCCAAGCCCCAGATCCATCAGCCGCTTCGAGACGTCCATAAAGGATTCGCATATATTTTCCGCCATGGGACGCATTTCTTCCGGAAGAGATGCCGGAACACCCTGTACCCAGGGGATCAGTTCCGAGAGTGTCATAGCGGCCGCCTCATCCAGCCCGATTCCCCGCAGCCGCGGCGCACGGGCGGCTTCTGACAGTCTTGTGCCACGACAGTCCGGACAGACATCTTCCTCCAGATACTTTTCAAGCCGCTTCATTCCCTTCTCATCTCTGACCTTGGCAAGGGAATTTTTCACGGAGTTGACCGCGCTGTAATAATTGAAGTCCATCTCCGCAGGTTCCAGTGTGTTCGGATTAACATAATGAATATGGTGCTTCTTCAACTCGCCGTGGTAGACAATCTCCTTCTCCTCCGGCGTCAGATCACGGAACGGCACGTCCGTCCGCACCCCCATCGTGCGTACGATATCCTTCATCAGCGACCACATCAGCGTCCCCCAGACAACGACCGCGCCCTCGTCGATTGTCTTTGAATCATCCGGCACCAGCGCTGCCTCATTCACGTTCCGGACGACTCCTGTTCCGCCGCAGGTCGGACAGGCGCCGGTACTGTTGAAGGCAAGCTCCTCCGCTCCGGGTCCGTAGAATTTCTCCCCGCAGACCGGACAGGTCATTTCCTGCATAGCTGCAACGGAAAGAGACGGCGGGCAGTAATGCCCGTTCGGACAGCGGTGGCTCGCGAGCCGGGAAAACATAAGCCGCAGACTGTTCAAAAGCTCCGAAAGCGTCCCGAACGTGCTGCGAATGCCGGGAACACCCGGGCGCTGGCGCAGCGCAAGCGCCGCCGGCACATATCGGACATCCGCCACGTCCGCCCGCTCCGCCTGCGTCATCCTCCGGCGCGTGTAGGTAGACAGCGATTCAAGGTATCTGCGGGATCCCTCCGCGTACAGCGCACCCAGTGCAAGTGAAGATTTCCCTGACCCGGAAACCCCGGCAATCGCAACGATCTCATGAAGCGGGACATCCACATCTATGTTTTTCAGGTTGTGAACCTTTGCGCCGCGTACCTCGATGCAACCCGGCAGCATTTTTCTTTTTTTATCTTCAGTCGGCATACCTGCTCCTTCTCGTCTGCGTGAAATAAGCTGTTCGTCCCTGCGCATCGCAATTTCTTTTCAGACATTTTAGATACAGGCGCAGACTTGTGAGCTGCAACGCGGAGCCATTCAACTCCTGTCGCAGCGTTCGCATTCTTAATTGCCAAAACAGCATCGTCTTTCTACATGTTGCAGATGAGGAAATATCCTCCCTGCTTCAGAACCTTAGCCATCTGCACAAAGCATCTTTCAAGCCCCTGCCAAAAGTAGATGGTCCCAAAGGCAGTGGCGAGTTCGAAACGATTTGCCGCAAACCGCAGCTCCGGCACATCGCGCTGCTGCACTTTGCAGCGTCCGCTGCCTATTATAGCCTTGTTATATTTCTTTGCTTTTTCAACGGAAAGCGGCGAATAGTCAATCATTTGAAATAATTCTTTAAAAGTCCCACTGCATTCTTCCCTTATCGCATGCCCTGAAAGCTCATTTCACTTTCTTCCGCGAAGAATGGCTGATCCCTGCAGCATATATCCTCTTGATCCTTTTGAACGAATATCTCATCGCGCCCAATCATTGCTTCTTTGCCTTTGCAGGCTGCTTTATCTCTATGATCAATCTTCCCATGGTTTTTCGGGCTTTCCCGAAAGCGACGGGTCAACGTAAGCGTATCTCTCCGGTTTTTTTCCGATTTTTCTGAAATAAGCCTTGATGTCTTTCTCGTGTCCGATATCATTCGGCTCATAGATTTGTTCTTCACGGATCTCATCGGGAAGATACTGCTGCTCCACCCAGTGATTCGGATAGTTATGCGCATACTTGTAACCGACACCACGACCAAGCTTTTTTGCCCCTTTATAGCTGGAGTCCTGCAGGTAGGATGGAATCGGCAGATTTCCCGTCTTCCGGACCAGCGACAATGCTTTTTCAATGCCGAGATAAGCAGAATTGGATTTTGGAGCGGAAGCGATATAGGAGGCCGCCTGCGCCAAAATGATTCTGCCCTCCGGCATACCAACGCGCTCCACGCCGATTGCCGCCGATGCTGCAACACAGATGGCCATCGGGTCGGCATTGCCGACTTCTTCCGATGCAGCTACCAGCATTCTGCGCGCAATGTACTTCACGTCCTCTCCCGCTTCCAGCATGCGGGCCAGATAATAAAGAGCCGCATCCGGATCTGAACCGCACATGGACTCAATAAAAGCAGCGATCGTATCGTAGTGATTGTCCCCGGTCTTATCGTAACGGATTGCCTTCTTTTGTATACATTCCTCTGCCACCTCCAGTGTGACATGGATCTTTCCATCGCTTCCAGGGTCTGTGGTAAGAACGGCGAGTTCTATGGCGTTTAGCGCGGCGCGGGCATCCCCATCCGCGATATCGGCAAGAAATTCTGCCGCCTCCTCCGTGATAACTGCGTTGTATGGTTTTACTCCTCTGTCGGAATTGAAGGCCCGGTGGATCAACGTAAGAATATTTTCCTTCGACAGCGGCTTCAGTTCAAAAATTCTCGATCTTGAAAGAAGCGCACCATTCACTTCAAAATACGGATTCTCTGTTGTCGCGCCGATCAAAATCACCGTGCCGTCTTCTACATATGGCAGCAAATAGTCCTGCTGTGCCTTATTGAACCGATGGATTTCATCAATAAAAAGAATTGTTTTTCTTCCGTAACCGCCCAGATTCTCTTTCGCTCTTGCAACAACCTCCCTATAAAGTCAAGTCATTTTTCCTTGAAAATCAAGGATTTTTCAACGTTATACCTCTGCTAAATGAGCCGGAAGGATGGGCATCTCAGAGTATCTGGTACGAGAATAGAGGTGTTTTGGGTATACGAATCAGAACGTCACTTGTTCCGATATTCATGGCCGTTGTATAACCCTTCCCTCTATGGCAGCGCACCTCCCGTATCTACCAGGATCACCTTCGGTTTCCCGCCGGGTCCTCACTTCCTTCGTTCCGCCTGCCCATAACCAGGGTGTCAGCTTAGCTCCTCATCAGGGTCATGCCCTATGGAAATAATTCCTGCCGACTACTGGCTCATTCTTTGTTGTTTGCTGACTCCAGTTCCCGTTCACCAGCACCTTTCGGTGGACGTTCCCCTGATGAACTTCTTCTTTCGTCACTCCCATAAGGGAGCCGGTCACCTGCTCGTGACCGGAACCGGATCCCTGATGCCGGATCAGATGCCCGGCTCCGGCCGCAAGCAGTAGTTACTCTGTTGTCTTGGCTGCTTATGCCGCCACTGGTCTCCGGATATCACCCATCAGCTTCGCCGCGTCATAGGTCGTTCCTGTCTGCAGGATCAGATAGAATACCCGGATCAGTTTACATGCCACCGCGATCATCGACTGCATCTTCTTCAAGGGGTTCTTCTCCCTTGTCGTGTAGTACTGGTGGATCGACCGGAATTCCGGACTGTGGCTCACCACGCTGACCGCCGCTTCATACAGCACATACCTCAGCCGCTTCCGGCCACGGTAGCTGATGTGGCTCTCGCCCTTGTGTTTGCCGGATTCATTCTTCACGATGGCATATCCGGCCAGTTTCTGCAGCTGTTTGGGATCATCGAAACGCGTAATGTCCCCGACTTCCGCCACAAACCCGACCACCGTTTTCAAACCTACGCCTCTAATCTCCAGAAGCTTATCTACATACGGAACCTCTGTGATCTTTTCCTCGATCAGCGCCATCAGCTCTGCTTCCCTCGCCGTCTGCATCTCATAGTCCGCAAGCAGGATCTTAAGTTCTACCCTGGCTGCTTCCTGTGCTTCCCGGCTTCCGATGCTGTGCTCCGCCGCCGTTACCAGGGTCTTTGCCCTCTTTAATCCGACGCCTCTTACCTTTGCATCCCTCCAGATCCGGTTCACACCGTCCACACCGAGTTTTACGATATCCTCCGGCAGTGGTGCCACCTTCAGAACCATCAGGCCGCTGACCGCACCGACATTCCCGTAAACGTCTTTATAATTCGGGAAGTAGATGCTGAACCATCTGGCGATCCGGTTCTTCAGTCTTGTGATCTCGCTCTGAGCGAGCACCTGCAGTCCTGACAACGCTCTGATCTCTGCGTAGACACCGTCCGGGATGTACGGTCGAAAATACCTTCCGTCTTTTACCAGACCAGCGATCACTTTCGGATCCTTGCGGTCGTTCTTGGACGGGTTGTTGTCATCCAGTTCCTTCGATTTCTTGACATGATGGGGATTCACATGCACCGGGATCATCCCGTTGTCCTGCAGGAACTTCCCCAGGTTGAACCAGTAATGGCCTGTCGGCTCCATGCCTGGTATTACCTTGTCCATCCCGTGCTTTTCCTTCAGTTCCATGATCCAGGCTCGGAACGTCTCGAACCCTTCCTCTGTATTGCTGAATTCCAGCGGCTTTCTGGAGAATTCATATCCCCGCCAGTTGAATGCCCGTGCGAAGTGTGTTTCACTCCCTACATCGATGCCAAGGATCAAAGTTTTTTCCGTAATAGCTGCAATCTTTGCGTTCTGTGTGGTAGACTTCATATCAGATACCTCTCTTGTAATGGATTTGCTAACTGTCGTGGGTCAGCAAACCTTATATTACATTGAGGTATCTTTTCTTTCACCTGCTTTCTTTCAAGTCCCTATATTTGAATCATACAGGAAGCTCCTTACAAAAGGAGCATAAAGCTTGAGCTGCGTTTTTTCTACCAACCTCTATTTGCGTTTCCGCAACTTGAAGTTGCTTTTGCCGTTTTGTTTGATTATTTAGGCAAATACCGAGTTGTCTATTTTATCCTCTTCTCAAACCGGAACATCCCGTCCGGAAACTGTTCATCCATTTCCTGTTCGGCATCGGGATCGTTCGGATCAGGATGATGGCTGTTGTAGAATTCCACAATATGGAACTCGCAGCGATTAACGTAGAAATGAATATTGCGCTTCTCGAAATATGGCGTGACGGTTTCCCAGACCTTCACTTCCGGATGGAACTGCTCGACTGCGCACCAAGCTGCATAGCCGATTCCTTTGCTGTGTGCATTGGGCGACACAAACAGCAGGTCGAGATTGCCACGTTCTCCATCCACCTTTATGACTACACCGCCGACCGGGTGGCCATCCTGCATGATCCGGTATGCCTCGCCGCCGTCAATGGAGTGTTCTATCGTTTCACGAGAGATGATCTGTTCATCTTCCTCAAAATGTTCGTCGCGAAGACCGAACTCTTCCAACGCGCCATAGTTGAATGCTTCTTGATTATCTCTGATAAATTGCTCCCGATCATCTGCGGTCAAAGGAACAAGCGTGATTTCCACCATAGCTTTACCTCGTTAAACAGCGATTTGTCGTTTTACATTGTATTCCGATTTCATCTTCAGAAAACCTTTGTAAATACCTCGTACATATCCCCTATATCACAGCAGTTCCATGTTTATTGATTTTTCTGTAAAACCATATTTCTTATACATTTCATATGCGGCAATGTTTTTTGCATTTACCTGAAGTTCTATTCCATTGGAACCTGAAACAGTCTTCAATTCTTTAACTTTCTCGAAAAATTGATGTCCTATTCCTTTTCCCCTGAAGTCTGTGTCAACAGCCATACTTTCAATAAAAACCACATCTCGTCTAACATGGGCGGGACTTTCAACATGCTTATATGTTACTTCCATAACCCCCGCAACAGTTCCGTCTACATCCGCAACATATAGATTTCCGCTACTGATCATAAGATCGAAAATATCTTCTGATATGAGATTTTCATTGGATTTATAGATATCTGGTCTCCACGCCACATGCATTTCCTGAACCTGATTCATTATTTTTCTGACTGCATGATAATCTGTCTTCTTCGCATTTCTAACAAGTATATTCATTGTATCCTCCAGGTTTTTCAAAGTCTCGATTTACTTAATGGAGACGGTCCATGTGTCTCCATCGACCAGGTATTGAAATTCCGTTAGAGCCGGATCGTTTATTACCCGCATCAAATCTTCAAAATCATCGACTGTGTTTATCTCTGACAGGCGATTGCTTTCCACCCATTCCATCCTTCCTTCATCAGATGAGAGAACAGTTCCACTGTACTCTGTTGCCTTGAACAGAAGGACAACATACCGGCCATCGTTAATTGGGAACTGCTTTACGCCTGCGAGATGCGGATTCTTTATATCCAGTCCGGTTTCTTCTTTCATTTCACGGATCACCGCATCAACGAATGATTCTCCCGGCTCTACATGACCACCCGGAAGAGTATATCCTTGCCAGTCGTTTTTCGTTCTGTTCTGAAGGAGCATTTTGTCTCCATCTGTGATGAGACACAATACTGTCAGTTCGACATTTTCCGTTCTGCTCATATTGTTCTCACCCCTCGCAAGTTTTGATCCGATTTCCTGTTCTGATAAAGTCAATCAGTTCTTCCAGATCATCAAATTCATCATAGTCGCCCATGATTCCTTCCCGATGATACACGATACCGTTCTGCTCGTTGCGTTCCAGACAGTCCAGCAGTTCCTCAAGACCATATCGACGGGCGAATTCTGCAAAGGCCCGTGCTTTTATTTTTTCAGCGTAAAGCCCCTTACGACAATCAGCTGGATTGCAGTCATAGCAGCCGAGCAGTTTTTTCTCAATTACACATTTCCGGTTTTCGCACCACTCCGCATCCTTGCACCAGGACAGTTCCAGAAAACCGTCACGCTTGCATCCCTTGCAGGCGACATTTTCGGAACACAGACAGCAGGCTAATCCGCATCGTGCGATGCCGAGTTTTCTCTTCATGGCAGCCCCCTCACTTAATCCACCACTCAGGCGTCAGTTCACCCAGAGTCATGATTCTTTCCTGTTTGTAATCCATCATGATCTGGATGCTTTGGTATTTCCCAGGCATAAGCTGAACCATTAGTTCACGGCAGGCTCCGCAGGGTGCGCCACTGGAACCGTCCGGTAAAATGGCGATCACCTTGTCGATTTCCTGTTCTCCGTTTGTAATCATGTTAAAGATGGCATTCCGCTCTGCGCAGATGCCCAGCGTGGAGCAAGTATCGATACAAACGCCTGTATAAATCTTCCCTGATCTTGAAAGAATGGCTGCCGAAACCTCGCCGCAGGTGATGTAATCTGAAATCTTGCGTTCGTTTCGTACTGCGATGGCGGCGGCGTACAGCCTGTCCCATTGCCACTGGTCTTTGGTCATGCTGCTTACATGGCCTGTCCGTTTTTCATGCATCAGCGGTACATCTACGCCTTCTGATTTCCACTGGTAGCGGAACCCGCATTTCTCCTGGACACGTTTCGATTTGGTGTTGCCTTCATAATAGCCGATCCAGACCTTCGTCATTCCGCAATCTTCAAAGGCATGACGGAGCATTTCCTTTACCGCCTCCGGCATGATACCCTGACCCCAAAACGGCTTCCCCAGCCAGTAGCCCATCTCGCATTCATCATCACGCTCGGTCATATCTGTGTGACCGTTCAGCTTCAATTCGATTGCGCCGATGGCTTTGTTATCGGTTTTCAGGCAAACAGCATAAGCCTCTTTGCCGTTAAAGACATTCTGTATCACGTCCCAGCTTTCCTCAATGCTCTGATGAGCAGGCCATCCCGCGATCGGACCGACATCCGGGTTTTTCGCGTATTCGTATAAACTCTCCGCATCGCTGTCCTCCCAGCGACGCAGGATAAGGCGTTCAGTTTCCAGTGTCATGATTCGATCTCCTTACTGTGTATTAGTTGCCCGCCGATGTTTATTAGGCAGAGCCGATACGCCAATGAGACGCACCGGCTCCACTGGTTACATTACCACTTCAGTTCTCCCTCGCCACCCATCAGCCGCGTCATTTCCTCGATCCGCTCCAGCGGAAATGGAGGAGAAGAGACGGGCTTCATTGCCAGCGACATCAACTTCATAGGATTGTCATCGGCTGCGATACGGTTGGAGCTTAACGCCCCGCATGCCTTACAGCGATGGATGATGGCCCATTCGCCGTTCTTCCTTACCCATACCGCAATCGGCTCCATCACGCCGCCGCAGTCTGCCGCCCGGTCTCCCGGTTCATTATCCAGATGCTGGCTGGAGAGACAGTACGGGCAATGGTTCCGATGATCGCTCCCTGCGCCTGTCGATACAACGGTTTTTCCGCAGACCTTACAGACAAAGGTTTCGTTGCATGGGTGTGTCTTATAGTAATTCTTCTCGAATGATTTTTTCTTGTTTTCCCTATTCATTGGGGATTGTCCTCCTAAAAGTAAAATCATAAACCTTCTGGGAGGCTTGCGAGATCGTTGGCAAACCTCCCGGTTATGCCACAATCTCCATTGATTTGCTAAACGTCTTCAAACAGCAATTCTCCTTCTTTTCTTTATCATCAAAGCCTTGCAGCCTGATTTCTGCTTTGTGTTGTTATTTTGTTGTGGCTATCAGATAGCCCTTTATGATCAGAAACGAGAAACATATGATGCCGGCATACGGCTGCCTTGTCGCTATAAACACGATGACCGCAAGTATTAACAGGCTTATTCCCGTAATGAGCCGGTGTCTGTTCCAAACCGGTTTATTGAACTTGGCAATGATCATACCACAGACCCCGTTCAGGATCGTAATGCCGATGATTACGATAAATACGATCTTCACCCACGGGCTGATCTCGGTCAGTCCAAACAAAGATACTGTCCCGGAAGAAGCCGCTCCGTTCCCGAAAGCAGGTATGAACAGCAGGATGGCCAGGAGGATGTCCAACGCATTACATATGAGCGAAACGTACTTGCTGACGAACTCCTTTTTGTCGTTTTCTGCCACGGTGATCATTTCGTCAGAACAGATCATCGATCGTTACGGAGAAATACCGGGAGATTTCTTTAAGCGATTCAATGCTCGGATATCCTCTGCCGGACTCCCACTTGGAAATGGCTGTCCTTGAGACAAACAATGCCTCGGCAAGCTCCTCCTGTGTGAGAGATCTGCTCTTCCGTAGTTCCTGTAGTTTTTCACTGAACTCCATATGATGCCTCCGACTGCCGGTGCATTTTCCTTTGACCGACATAATCGGTCACGAAGCGGTAGATCATATACAGACCGAAGCTTAGGAAGACGGAGCCGACAATATCTGTAGCCCAGTGTACACCTGAGATCAGCCTCCCGATCACCATAAACGTTGAAAACGCAAGCACAAATACTGTTATTGCTTGCTTTGCCGCTGTATTTCTGATTCTCCGGTCGGCCTGATACTGTAGCGTCGGCATCACACTCAACACCAGAAGGGTCGTCGATGACGGATAGGACGTTTCCAGATTTCCGTCTATCAGGATCGGCCGGAAATTGATCGGCACCATCTCAAACAACAGATATCCCAGGATGACCAGCACATAATACACGCCTAACAGCAGGATGTCGGGATCGACCTTCAGCAGACTTCTCCGCTTTACCAGCTGCGCAAATCCCAACACACCGAAGCACATACATACGATGATTGGGACAAGGCCAAGCCAATCTGTAATCGTATAGATCAGCATATGGACGCCTGTCATCCTGTGGAACCACACATTGAACGTTGCAAACCCGACTGACGTTCCGTTCTGGCCTACATTCTGCACATCAACAAGCTGAATGAGCATGGTCCATAAGACGAAGGCCGATAACAACACGATTCCCGACAGCAATTCTTTTTTCCTGATATCTTTCATTTTCAATCCATCCTTTCTCTTTGGCTTGCGGTCAAAGAGATCATAATGGAAAGTAATGAATAGCGAAAGAATCGCTCCGTCACATCAGTGATACGAATCGTGTCATTGCGATAAATTCAAAATATACCTGCCTTTACCCTGACCGGTAACCGCGATAATGATACCAGCCTTCTTCATCTCGTTAATTATTCTAAGTGCCTTGGATTCCTTGCAATCAAGGATTTTCTGCACATCCTGTGTGCCAATCACCTGATTTTCTCGGAGATCCTCCAGTACTGAAACGATGGCAGCAGATGTGATGGTCGTCATCATCCCATTTTCGCGCAGACTTTTGACATGTTCAATCCATGTGTTTTTTGCTGTAATCCACGGATTCGGCACTTCAATCCTCGCGTTTTCTTCTCCAATCCTCGCGTTTTCAGGTTCAATCCTTGCATTTTCCACTTTCCGCTGATCTCTGTCCGCGCTCATCACCGTCGTTTTGAGGATGAAGGTACTGTTGTTGAAGACAGGATCGGGCAGGCCGATAGCCTCCAACTCCTTGCACATCCGATCAACGCCTTCGCCGTATTCCTTCACATATCCATAATCCTTCAGGAACGCGGCAATTTTCGGATTCCGGGAGAAGTGGGTATAGCGGATGTTTTCTTTCTTCACCATGCCGGCAAGAGTGCCAGGGCTATCCACTTCCAACCGGTCATCAAACATCTTGATCTGGATGTCTGTGCCTTTGATCCCATAATCGCGGTGTGTGGCCGCATTTACCACAATTTCGGTGCGGACAAACTCACTGTATTCTTCCTCTGTGACAAAGATGCCGTCGTGGCCGAGATATGTCTTCTCCTTCATCTGAATCTTGATGAAATCGACCGCCTTTTCTACCTGTTCCAGAATGCGGCCTTCAAAGATCACATCTTTGACCACGTTCATGTCCTTGCCAACCTTTGCCTCTGTGCCATCGTAACGGATAAAGCGAATAAATGCACGCGGGAAAAACAGCTGCGGATTCTTTCCGAACAACAGGATCGCTGCGACAGAAACCTGATCCTTTCCGCCTTTTACCGTAACGAACTTTTTATTCTCCCGGACATATTCCTCAGGAGACTTTGTGTATCCGATACGCTTGCAGTAGCTTCTCACAAATTCCATGTCGAGATCGTCTATGGTGGCGTCTGCAACAGGCTCGTCCTCATAATAACGCACGCCTTTGGCATACATCAGCGCCATGCGGTCATTGAATTCCAGTTTCTTGCTTTTATCTCCGACACGCAGGAATGCCTCGTCCGCCTGATTGACATGAAGCATCGGGCTGGCTTCGATGTGCATCAGAAGCACATGATCCGGTTGCCCCTTGTAGTTGATACATTCCACCATCTCAGTGGTTATCGGAACCGTCGGATTACAAAAATCTATCGGCGTCCGCAGGATTTCATTCAACTGCTCTTCATGATAATCGACACCTTCAATTCTTCGGTGCTTATCTGATATTCCAATGGCGATCGTGCCGCCGTCCGCATTGGCAAAAGCGCAGATGGTATCCGAGAGATCCACAGGCTTGATCTGAATGCTCTTGCGGTCAAATATCTGCTTTTCGTTCATCGAAAGGACTTCTTCAATCGTCATTTGATGTCCTCCTCCGCTTTCTAGGTAGTGTCAAATTCACCACCTGTTTATAGTGCGAATCTCTTGATTTTACGGGAGGTGCAAATAAAAAGAGCATTGTCCTCCCTTTTTGGTATAATGTCAGCGACCAAACCTTCACTACACAAAAGAGGCAATGCTCGTGAACATTATACTTTATCTTCTTCAGTTGTGCCATCAGCTTTATCAGCAAAACTGCTGGCTGGTTAACTTTATCTGCAGATATATCCCGCTTAAGCAGTGGACCTTTGATGATTCCCATTCCCCCAGGTATCAGAAATTCAAGGTGGACCAGCTTCCCAGGATCATCTACCATCACCAGGATTGGGACTGGCAGGATCTCAATCGCTACTACGCGTGGAAATACGGAAAACCCGTTCAGCCTGTCCGCCGCCGCTCTGAGTGCGATATCCCGGAGCATTGCACCTGCCCCGCCTGCAAAGCGCCTCAGCCTTACCTGTACCGTAACAACGGCAAAGCCGGCCAGTTGATGTGCAAGGTCTGCGGAACCCTCTTTTCGCCAGATGAGAACCGTTTCTCCAAAACCCTTTCCCTCAAGTGTCCTTACTGCTCCCATGCGCTGGTTCGTAAGAAAGACCGGAAGCACTTCATCATCCATAAATGCGTGAATCCTAAATGCCCTTACTACCTGCACAACCTTAAGAAGGTTGACAGGGCAGATCTGGACGAGGATTATGGTAAAAACAAGTATAAGCTGCATTACATCTACCGTGAGTTCACGATCGATTTCTTCAAGATGGACATCACCACCCTGCCGAAGAATGCGTCCTCGCTGAAATTCAGCAAAAACAATGCTTATATCATGTCCCTGTGTCTTTCCTACCGGGTGAATCTCGGCCTGTCACTACGCAAAACCGTGCAGGCCCTGAAGGACATCCACGGCATCTCCATATCCCACCAGATGGTTGCCAACTACTGTAAGACTGCCGCCGTCTGCGTGAAACCGTTTGTTGATACATACCCTTACGAAAAGGGCTCTGCCTTTGTTGCTGATGAGACTTACATCAAAGTCCGCGGCATCAAAGGCTTTATCTGGCTGATCATCAATGCGGCAACCCGGGCTGTGATCGGCTATCAGGTATCTGACAGCCGCAGTGTCGGTCCCTGCATCATGGCCATGCGCATGGCCTTTCAGCATCTAAAAAAACTTCCCGGGAACTTCCGTTTCATCGCGGATGGTTATAGTGCCTATCCTCTCGCCGCCCAGCAATTCTTCCATGAGTTTGGTGAGAAGTTCAAGTTTGAGATTACCCAGGTCCTCGGCCTTACAAACGATGATGCTGTTTCTACGGAATTCCGGCCTTATAAGCAGATGATCGAACGTCTCAACCGCACTTATAAGACCTCCTATCGCCCCACTAACGGCTTCAATAACTACGATGGTGCCAACTACGACCTCGCGCTATGGGTGGCTTACTACAACTTTCTGCGGCCGCATAAACTGCATAAATTCCAGCCGCCGGTTCGTAATGACATCATTGCAAACGGCGAAAACATGCCGGGAAAATGGCAGCTGTTGATCTTCCTTGGCCAGCAGACCATTAAAAAGATGCAGGAGGCTGCCGGATAAGCAGAGAGCGGAACCGTTGTCAAGGGAACCGCGGAATACCGGAGCGGCTTCAGCCGCGAGGATATGCCGCGAAAGTCCCTTGACATAAGGTTCACGGATGATCCTCTTGTAAAGGGAAAGGGGCCGCTGCGCCTTTCCCTGCTTCCGGCGAGGACGGGTCTGGGCGGAGCCCAGGATCCGGGTCAAGGGACGAGTCCCTTGCCGGTTCTTAGGGCAGCGCCCTAAGCCCTCGGAGAGCCTTCAGCAGACTATATCTACAGATTTTCAAGGTTCGTTGGAGCCTTTTTCTTTGGCTCTGGGTTTTCATAGATGACTTGACACTACCGCTTTCTATGTGCTGTAATAATCGTGTAGCTGCTTGCGTTTACCGTTATGGCGCAATCATCAATCAGAACATACCAATTTTTTCCCTGACGCTCTATGGCTGCATTTTTATTCAATATCTTCAAACGGCACCACGCTACAGCATCATCGTTGGCAAGTTCAAGGTTTCTCATGATCCGTTTCGCGCCCATTTCCGTCGTATGAAGCTTGGCAATATTCTCTATCAATTCATTGCTCATAGTTCGCACACCATGATGTATTCCTCGGCGTTCTCACTGACCGTCTTAAAACCAAGGTCTGTGTACATCTTCACAGCGTAGTTTGCTTTCTGTACCGCCAGGGATGCACGCTCAAAGCCCTGCCATTTCAGCAGTTCAAGCATCTTCACCATAAGCTGTGATCCGATGCCCTGCCTGCGGTATTCCTTATACAGAGATATCGCAAAGGACGGCGTTTCATCGTCCACATGACCATAATCATCCATGATCCGCGTCCAGACCGCACCGACCACTTTGCCGCAGAAGTCCGCAACAAGGCAGTTGTCGCCCTTCCGAGTACCGAAATCATCGGTGTACACGCGCAGTTCCGGTTTCTCAATGATATCCCGTGCCGGTGGCTCCACGCCTTTCGGTATGAAGATTGCTTCATACAGGAAGTCCTTCAGCAGATCAGTTTCGTCCCTGCGGAGGCTGCGGATCACATAGTTCTTGTGTTTATCGCTCGACATGTGGGCAACGTGTTCATTCCGCAGCTTCCTCCGCATTTCAAGCAGCTGTTTGCCTATCCGCTCCGAATCGTTATCGTTCACGCTGCATATCAGTTCCAGCGTGTCCGGTGTCCAGATATAGCCGTGAGCTTTGTTATAGAGGTACTGCTGGAATTCCTCGTATTCTTTTTTCTTTGGCTGTTTCATAGGCATTCCTGTATTCCGATCCTTCCGCCTCAGTCATTCATCATTGCATCAAACGCTTCAATCTCATCAACCCACACCGGATCATGGCTGGTTTTCTTGTTTTCCGAATGACACTTCGGGCAAAACGCTTCCCGGCAGGAAAAGATGCTTTTGCAGCGAGAGCATTGCCAAGTCACTTCTCCGTTCAAGTGTTCCTGCACCTTCCAATACCCGCGCCGAACCGGTTTCCCGGCATCATCACGGGAGATGACACTATACGCTTTCGATACCGGCTGTGTTTCAATCAGCTTTATATCTTTACGCTTTCCAAGCTGTTCTTTCATACGCTGGCGTTCCAGCTTGTCTGTCACCACAACGGCATGGCCATTGGTAGTCTGCACCGTTTTAACGGAAACATCCATCGGCATCCGCATATCAACGCCGTCAAACAGCTTCCTGTTGGCGCGGTCAGCCTTGCCAATGATCTCTTTAAGCTTCTCCGGCGGGATCGGCACATCCTTTTCTTTATAGACCCGGACTCCGGTAACAATCGCAGGCTTGATCTCATTTCCCGCAGGAACCATCACAACAGTATTGATAGCAATACTGCTGTCATTTGTCCTGTAGGTATAAGGATGCTGACCATGTAGGAAGCAGTCATCCACATAAATGTATTTCTTGCTGAAAAGGCCCATGAGATCACCTGTCTTATTACGTTTTTTTAGGACTGCGCCTCTGTATAAATAGGCTTCAGGTACGGCACAACGATGGTCTCGTACAGTTTGAGTGACCATTTCGCATGGAACTTCGCAATGACCGGCCAATCGTCTTCATTGTCAATGCCTACACCATCAATTTTGTAGTATATCTTGGAAGATTTCTTGTCATCTCCGCGATCCCAGATAAGTTGAACACCGAGAGTCTCCTCAATTTCTGCTTTATGAGCAGCAATAATATCAAAAGCCCGCTTGTTCTCGTCGTTGTCCGCTTTCCCCAGATATACCTCAACTCGTGCGGAATCAAAATTACCCACACAGCAAAGATTGAAACCCTGAATACCGAAGTAGCCGTTTGTCCAGTTTTCTTTCACCGGATTACAGTTGCTGAAAGCTCCACTCTCTGCATTTGCCTCTTTGATAATATCCAACGCGTATGCCCAGAAACTTTTTCTTGTCTCATAACGCGTTCCACTGATTTCTTCATCATCGTCGCCGGCATCGTCATCTCTCAGGTAGAAGACCAGATTTGCAGGATCAAGGTGGTACAACGCGAACAGCCTCTTCAGGATGGAAAGCTTCGTCCATGTGCTGGTGTTGCGTTCAACGTAAATACCGTGCTCAATCTCAATATACCCGCGGAGATCCGTTTTCTTATGGCTCACATACACCGCAAGATCAACGGAACTATCGCTTTCATATGCCAGATTATTCAGAACGGACTTATCTTCAGAGTGCAGCAAGCGTACCACACTCTCAAACATTTCAGCCCAGTTCTTAACGGATTGCTCTAACGTCAAATACGCAAACCGAGCGATCTTACGTCCGGTCAGATCAATTTCATCGTCCAGCGTATAGGAATCCAACTGCTTTTCGATAGGCCGGAAACCGGTAACCGGCGATGCCCAAATCTCCAATGCCCTTTGCTGAACATAATCATTCCGCTGTTCCAGCTCAGCTTCCGTCCACTGGCTCTGCGATCCGATCCACTGGTTCATACGGATACCGCTATCCTTGAATCCGTTTGCCATATCGCGTTTTTCAAGGAAGCTGTTATTGCTGTACTTGGAGTTATAGGCCGTCAGCGTCAGGTTTGCCATCCTATGCAGCCATGTTTCATGAATTCTTTCATAATCCGGCCCAAGTGCTTCCGCCCAAGCCGGTGTCAGATGCTGAGGCATGATATGCTCAATAGAGTAATCGCCGTCATCAAAGTGCCTGTATACGTCCTTATCTTCAATAGTGCCGAAGTTTTCAAAGCGCTCCAGAATATACATCTTGTTCTTTGCGTTCATGGAATAAATCTGCTTTATTCCGAAAGCGTCCGCAAATTCAGCATCTTCAGGGAAACGCGCCCGTTCTTTCTTGGACAGGAGAGCATATTTCAGCTTCTCCACATAGTTATCCGTTGTCCCATCGTAACGGAGCACTTCCTTGTGAAGGAGCAGGAATATCTTATTCAACTGGTTCGTGGGTAACTCGCAGATCGTTCTGCGAAACAGATAGTTCTCCGTCGTCAGGAACACGTCAACCACATCATCCAGCGAAAGCGTCCCTTCCGCCTGCAAACGCAGCACTTCCAGGAAGAAAGGCCTTGTTACGGTAGTTTCCAAACGGTTCAGGCGATAAATGCAGGAGGAAAGGCGTTTGTCAGAGACTTTGCCCGTCAGCAGTATCCTGTACAGCCGAGCATAATTCAGCAGATCAATCAGAAGCGGTTCGATTTCCACATGGTTGTCTTCCACATAGCCTTTGAACGTGAAGTAAATCTTGTTCAAGGACGGCGTGGCCTGCTGCTTTACGCTCAGATAATCACGCACGAAGAGATCGACCTGATAATTGGTATTCTCCTCGATCTTGTTCCAATACTTTTCGTAATATACTTCTTGCTGTCTGGAAGGCTGTCCCATCAGGATATAGTTCCTGATCTTATCACCCTCTGACAAATCAAGACCAGTAGAGTTCAGGCTCTCAAAGATCAACTGCGGATTGTCATCGGAATCAAGACGGATGCTGATGATCTCCAGGCTTCGGATTGCCTGGAACAGTTCATCTATCGTTATCTCTTCCTTCTGGATGCGGTCATAGAAGTAGTTATAGTTTGTTGTCAGGTTAGAGCCACCGATATGTTCAGTCTCTTCGTCAAAGAGCTTCCCAAAAGCCTTCCGGTCATTCTTAATCGGTTTCAGCTTTATACGGGTTTCTTCCGGCTGATACTTATCAACCAAATAATCTTCATAGATACGGTCACTGAGGCGGCTGTCAGACGGCGCTACTTTTCCCTGGCGGATCAGATTGTACATAGCAAGCAGAAGCAGCGACACCGTAGTAAGACGCTGCTGCCCATCTATGATCTGATATTCCTCATTGTCGCCATCCGGATTATAGGTGGATACAATGCTGCCAAAGAAATGATTCTTCCTTTTGTTCCGAATCACCTTTACCAGATCATCATAGAGCTGCTTGCAGTTCTCGATCTTCCAGTCATAGTTTCTCTGGTATACCGGAATAACGAATCGCTTGTCCGCGCCTTCCATATTGTGAACTTCCTGAAAAATTAACTCTCGACGGCTCCCTGAGTTATTCCTGAGAGTCATCGGCGGTGAGAAAATCCATGATCTCCTCAAATGAGCGGTTGCTATGCTCGATTGCCTGAAGCAGTTCCTTGTTGTGTAACTCATCGCGTTTTTTCATCAGCTGATTGAGCTGCTCGAGTTCAGCTTCGTACTTATCCTTGGCTTTGGAAACGACCAGCTTCTGCTGTTCGATCTTGTCATCGATACTGATTCTTCTGCGTGCCATGGTTATGCCTCCTTCGCAATGAAAGACTTCAGATCATCGTTGATTTCTACTGCCTGTTTCCTGACATTTGCTTCGGTTAATCCGAATGCTTTCAGAATAGACTTCTGGGTCGCAGTCACTGAGTAATCCAGATAGTATTCGCGGTCAGGCTGGCGCACGATCTCGATCTTTTCAAGTTCACGGATTGCGGCAGGCACCGTCATGTAGTTTTCTTTATGATGAGTTTTCAACATTTGTTCCTTCAGCAGGAAATGCATTCGATTTCGGATGATCAGAGCTACAAACTCAATGAAGATCTTTGCGTGCAGCGCCTCGTTGGTCTGGCAGCGCATTGTTCTGTCTCCAAGGAATGTTTTATCTTCCCGGAACATTTTTTCAGATGCATCCCGGCTCTTATAAAGATCCAGCGCCTCTGCCGCATCCATCTTTTCGGATGTGATGATAACAAAGTAACCACATAGGGCGATTTCTTCATCGATAACATTGTAACGCTCACGGTCATACATGAACTTTTCATCATCTTGACCTTCATGGTAGTAGATCAGGTCGAAATACTTGCGGAACTCATGCCCAAGGTCAAGCTTCATGCCTTGATGTTCCTGAAGATACAGGGACATCCGGTCGATCTTTTCTTCAAAGAGCTCACGTTCGGAAGTCTGCTTCCGTTCGTTGTAGTAGATGTGGAAGTAGCGCTCCTTCTCATCGGAAGGATACAGATGGTGCTTCACTGTAATGCCATTAACCCTGTAGTCACGAAGGCTGTATTCGCGCTTTTCCTCAAAGCTGCCTTTAACTGACAGAACAAGATCACGGACAAGTGATTTCATTCCTTTCATCATGATAATGAACTCGTAACCGTTCTTATCCATGAAGTGAATGTTTTCCTTGCTGAAATATCCACGGTCAAGAATAAATCCGACCTGACGGTAGCCGTAACCTTTTGCTTTCAGAAGCATTATCTGAAGCTGAGACACATCAACAATGCTTCCGGGATACTCTTCATAATAAAGAGGCTCAGAGTTATTGTGATCGTAAGCAATCGAGTAGTTAAGTACCGGCTTTCCATTG
This sequence comes from Chordicoccus furentiruminis, assembly GCF_019355395.1. Lineage (GTDB taxonomy): Bacteria > Bacillota > Clostridia > Lachnospirales > Lachnospiraceae > Chordicoccus > Chordicoccus furentiruminis. The sequence continues at coordinate 2,554,978 of NZ_CP048829.1, read as the reverse complement.
TCATCTTTGGGATGGCCGATCTCAACATATTCAAGATCACCGGCCTGGCAGTTCTTGTTGGTTGAGTCGTAAGTAATGTAGATCTTTTCCCGGTGATCATGCCTGCTGTTCCATTCATTCTGGAAAGCAATGCACTGATCCCGTGTGATGTCGTTGATGAAAGAAGATACCTTCGAATCACTGTACAGTTTCATCTGCCGCGTAAAAAGCGGATGGTTGTAGGCGTAATCCGGATAGTACTGACCGGCATTATTCTCCGTGACAATGGAGTATGCTGCAAGATCAAGGAAAAGACCTGCGTCCTTTCCAATCAGCCGCCCAATGATCTCATCCAGATGATAACCGGCGATAATCTTGCGTATAACAAGAAACGCCCCAATGCGCAGGCATGCACTTCGATCAGATGTTTCGTTAACCTGCGGAAGTTCTGCTTCCGGAAAGTATTTTAGGAAGTTTGTATTGGGATACATCGTCTCGGACGAAGCATTCAGGCACTTTCCGATCGTTGTGTTTTTCGGAACGGAATAATGTTTTTCCGAACTGTATTTGCGATCGTAAGCATAGTAAATATAGGTTATTCCACGGATCGTTTTCCGGGTGATCCCATGCTTGGAATCCGGTATTTTGACCTCGTAATCGAGATACACGGTGCCCTCCTAACGAGAGTTAATTAACTCTCCATTATTATAGCACCAACCACGAAAAATGATCACCTAAAATGCAAGTTTTTGGCTTAAAATCAACCTTTCTGGAGTCGAGAAAGATCACGATTCAGAAACGAGAGTTAATAATCGAGGAAGTTCACACATATACTTTATCAGCTTTGTCTCTGAGCCTTTCATAACGCTGCCTCTCTTCCTATTCCTGAATTACTTCCAGATAATGCACCGGTTTCCCGGCGGCAATAGCATAATCAATTTCTGATCGTGTACTGGAGCCGATATAGCCGCCAACATTGATAACAAATATCTCGTCTGCCATGTCGATCTTGCGCTTATGCATATCGTCCAGCATCTCTTTAGTTTTTGTCAGAGTACCCTCGTCCATGTTTTCCCAAACTTCGTTATCCCCGGAATGACCGAAGAGGCCGACGCTGATCACAATATTTCCTTCCAGCGTTAGCCGCTTCTGTGCTTCCATGAATTCATCCTTGAAACGGGTGCTACCGCAGAGGGTGATTACTTTATAGTTTCCTTGCATATCAACATGTTCCTACCTTGTGTTGATTAAGGCTTGTAGATTCCTATGCATCAATTCGTTCATCTTATCGAACGTCATGTTGTTTTCTTTTGCTAAATATGATGTCACTGTTGTATCCCACGGCATATATGGCACCCCATCTTTTTGTGTAAATGGAGCGTCCGTTTCTGGAAGCACCCTATCAAGCGGTATGCAGCTGATCACCTTTTTCCCGGTAGCGGTAAAACACATATTGGGATTAACACTGAACCAACAGCCAAGTTCAACTGCTTTTTCCGCATCTTTAACGCTTCCAGTAAACCAATGAAGTACTGCGACATAATTTCCTTCATGTTTCCCAAGAATTTGCAGCACCTCTTTTACTGCTCCTCTGGAATGGACGCTTAAGACCTTTCCTCTACAAACAGCAGCGTTATAAACCACTTCATCAAAGAACTCTATCTGCTCAGAAATTGATTGTTTCGCTCTCTGTGACCCGTCTATACCGATTTCCCCAAGGAATCTAACAGACCTCATTTGTTCAAAATACAACTCTTTTTCCGATGAACGCTGTTTTACCAGTTCAGGATGAAATCCAAGTGCAACTCTTACATTATCTGATCCCCGGAAATACTGCGAAGTTTTGACATACGCTCTGGGACTGGTGGTGACTGCAAGCACCTCCGTTTTCCTGCTTTTAACTTCGGCAAATACTTTCATAGGATCTGCGTACAAATCCAAATGACAGTGGAAATCGATCATAATACATCATGCTCCATCAAAAGCATCCTGATTTCTTCTAACCCGCGGCTCACAACACCCAGATACCCGTTTCTTTCGGTCGAATCGCAAAATGACAAAGCCGACTTAACGAATCTCTCAATCCCATGATTTTGAACTTCTATACACGCCATTGCCGCTGCCGCAACATCTTGGGAATCGGAGCCTTTTAGTGACTCAACACAATAGCCATTCTCAGTATCATCCTCTAATCCAGCCTTTAGAAATGCGGCTCTTCTGACCAAACACGGAACGCATTCACCGCAATGTCGCAATCCATGCCTCTGATACTTGCCGCAACTTGTCGAACCGAATATGAGACTTCTCATCATTTCCTGATTCTTGCATTCGACAAGGACTTCACCCTTTGTTTTATATTTGTAGGGCAGAACAAGATCAACCTTTAAATCCATATCGTCCCATATGTTCTGAAGCATTCGCATATAGATAGGGTGCGTTGTTTTTGTGCTAAGGCTGCCAATCCGCATATGATCAAGCGGGATGTTAAGGCTTATATAACCATTTTCCGGAACAAATATTTCTTTGCGGCCGTCTTCGTTATAATCAATGCCACATGATGCCAGAAGAGCATAAGCAAAAAAGATTATTGATCGCGCCCTTGTGGAGTTCTCTGTCCTTCCATGCTTTTTTACACTATTGCTCCATTGACATAGATTATCTTCTCCAACAGCCGCAGCATAAGCGCGCTGATGCTCTGCGTCTCCTCTAACGATCTGGGAAAGGAATAGCGGATTTCGTCCTTCCTCATGAAGATCAATGGCACCTACAAGGCTATCCATTCCTCCTGAGAGCAAACAGACGCAATCATTGCTTCTCAATGGATAATCCTTTTCGGGGCATATTGGTATATCAAGCTTTTCAAAATGTATAGTCCAGAAATCCCCCGTTAGAAAGCGGAGCATCTCTTCAAGTTGTTTTTTCTCTTGTAGCCACTTATCGTACTCATGAACATATACTGTCAGCTCAATTTGCCGCGTCCATCCATCAGCACATTCGCTTCTTAATACAGCCTTGTCCGCAGAAACAACACCCAAAGCTATCATTAGAAAGTCAAACGCAGGCACTGACGGATGTATTTGGGATCTGCGCATCTCTTTAAGGATTTGCACCCCAACATGTCCTACATTCGTACGATTTTCTTCGGGCGTAGAGAACACTTCAAAATATAATGCGCCATCATCGTAATCTGAGGGTTTACAACAGCGCGGATAACAAATGACTTTACTCATACCTCAACCTCAAATACCTCGAATGTATTTTTTATCGTATCTTGAAAGAGTTGATTCATGTCCACATTTTGATCCGCCGTTTTTCTCAGTGCATCCATCTGTATTGCAATTTCCGATTGAATATACTCTCGCATATCATTCAGTCTTGTTACACGGTCAACATATGGAACATCCTGCTTTTCAAAGGCCTGACCAATATCCATCTGTATCCTGTTAAAAGCCTCATTGCCAAGATATATTGCCGTTAATGACCAAATCTGATCATCGCTCAAATTACCGAAATCAGCATCTGGATTCTGATCCATAAACTCGCTTAATGCGGATGTTCCTGAATCACGGCAGGATACTTCATCAACACTTCCGCCTTTTGGACATACATGACCCACTATGGCATCAATTATTTCAGATGCGTCTGCTCCGCGATTTTTGAGCTCCGATATCTCTTTTCCTAAAGAAAAAGTAGTATCATCTCTGAGAGAGCGGAAAGTGTTGAAGAAGTTTGATGCGGTTTTGGTTGATGTGCGCATCCTGCGTGCAACATTTTGCGCTCCGCCCATTCCAGTTTTTGAGTAATGCCCTAACGATCTCCGCGCAGAATCTCTACTACCGGAACGGACATATTCTCCCATGCTTCTTCGCGCACTTCCAAACCGCGCTTTCGGAGCAATTCCTATAGCGGTATTCACATTGCTATTCTGATTGTCTTGTCCAGGAACATCAATATCATCAAGCCATGGCGGATCAAAAGAAACGCCTGCTCCTGGTCCTTTACTTGAAGCGGAAGTTCCCATGCTTATCCCCTCGATTTCTTCGGTACTATAGCATTTTTAGTTGTCGTGGGCGTTTCCGGATCATTTAACCACTTATCCAGCAACCCCTTGGCCCATTCTTTTTCTTTGATCAGAGCCACCATCGCAGGTTTAATAGATTTCGATGGAATCTCACCTAACGCCAACGCCAGCTTATCACCTATAGAAGGATATGCCTCCGTAATATGTATTGCTGCACATACGGTATCCACATTCCACTGATTACCCCTGCCGATTCGAGCAAGTTGATTTAGCAGCAATGTGGATTCCATCTCGCCAAGACCCTTAATCTTATTTATGAGGTCTTGGCTTACCGGCCCATTTTTCACTACTTTCAGAGCTTCTAAGATTTTCTTTCCTTCAGGCGACAGCTCATCATATGCAGCAAATGGCATTGATCTATCTTTGCTCAAATAAATCAACGGACGCAAATCCATCTCGCCTAAAGCAGGTGACAACAACAACCATTTCTTTATGAAATCAGTCTCCCAGTTTGTGTCAGGAGCCTTGTATTCATTACCGGTTGCCAAACTATCTTCCAATTCTTTTATAAAGTTCGGTTTTCCGTCCTCATCTTTTAAGACTTGCTGAGACAAGTAGTCAAAAGCCCCTGCCGATGCACATCTTTCAAAGAGTAGCATCTTGATAAGAAGCCCCGGATCAACTGTAATACCGTTAAATGTTGCAACTTTCTTGCGGATTTCCAGTGAGTTCATGAACCTTTTTATTAACCTTGGATTTCCCTTAATGTTGTCTGCCGTCGCAAGAATACCAGCCAACTGGTCTGCCAAAGAGACATATCCTGAAAGCCCCTCCAAAGTGATATCTTTCAGAGCTTTCTCGATAGTCTCCTTGGTTACGGGAGTTTGCCATGCGCCAGAGAGCAAGTCATTTAGCTTCTTCTGGGCGTCAGTTAGTATCTTTTCATCCAGATTGTTCTTTCTGATATCTGCCTCGATATATAGAAGGACAATGTATACTTTGATTTCAGCAACACCCAAACGCGGAACAGTAATCGGCACCTGTATTAGCTTATCGAAATAGCTTGTGATTAAGCCTTCGGATAATTCGACGTCTCCAAAATGTGCTCGGACACCGTTCCGGATCATCTGTTCATCTGCTGCAATGATAAAAGCAGTTCTATCGACAAACAGCAAAAGTCTCATAGCCTCAAGCGTTGAAACGGCAGTTTCCGGCAAACATCTGTCCAGATCGTCAACCAATACCACTAATTTCACATTGAGTTTTTCTAAGAGCTCCTGGAATTCCTTTCGGAGTCCTTCAATTTGCTCAGTTGCTGGTTTTGCCGCTTCGGCTTTTAAGAGTTCCCTCACTTCAGGCGCAAGTTTCTCAAAAGCACTGTTAACAGCCTCGCTGTTTGCCGTTGCTTCTTCTGGATTACCTATACTATTGGAAATAGCGGAAACAAGACCTCCGATTGCACCTACCGCATTAACTCCAGGAATAAAACCGGCGATAAGCGGAAGTGCTAATTTAGAAACCTGAAACCAGCTTATCCTTTTGGTGAACTTTTTCAATTTCTCCCAAGCACCATCTCCTTCAGGTATTTTCCGCTTTTTCATTTCTGAAGACAGCTTTTTGGAAACTGATTGTAACAGAGCGGCTCTGGCATCGTCATATCCCTGATAAAGCCAAGCATTGAACTCTAAAAAGATATAGCTTTCACCTTTCTCATCGCGGTTCTTCAAATCCTGTCCGATCATCTTTACCATCGATGATTTTCCTGAACCCCAACTTCCTGAAACACCTATAGATATTGGGCTCTTTCCCGATTCAACAATCATATCCGCAACCGCTTGGGAAACAACAGAAAAATGCAGATAGTCTGTTGAAGTCTCTATATCATTCCACATTATAAAATCCTCCTTATTCCACTCCCAGCGCCTTATATACCGCGTCCTCGGCGCTGCTATAGAAAATCAGGTTGAAGCATCCGACCAGTTCTGCAGGAACTGTGCCGAGATCACCGGCAGAAGTGATCGGCAGCAACACCTTCTTCGCTCCAGAATCCAGGCAGACTTGCAGCGCATTTGCAAGCTCATCTACCTTAATGATGGTTCCACTGATGCTGATCTCACCCAGCACGGCCAGAGAGCTTACGGTCGGTTTGCTCAAAGCAATAGAGCTGAGTGCGATCAGCGTCGGCAGTGCCAGCTTGTTGGTCATCCCGATGCCCTGTAAATCCTGATAATTTACGATGTAATCCTTTGAGGTCGTGCTGATGCTGCCGCTGATCCGGTTCCCGTTTGCTTTCAGGAAGCTGAATGCTGTATTGGAAGCCTCCCTGCATTCCCGATCCGAACCGAGACCGGTACGGTCAAACTTGCCGTTGCCCGGAAGCATCTGCGATTCCAAACGGAACACGCCGATCATGCCGGACTTTCCACGAGATACGGTATAGACCTGGCCCGGATTGCACATTCCTTCCGGTATCAGCTTTCCGCCGCCCTGTTCCGGAACAGAAACGTAGTGCTCCTCAAAAGAATCATTGTCGATGTAGGAGAAGTTCACATCATAGAACTCCATACCGCCGAGCTTTTTCAGCTGTTCCTTTACACGTCGGCGCATTTCAAGCGCAATCGTCAGAATCTCTTCGATCTGTTCTTTGTCGAATACTCCATCCGGATAGAGCAGCTTCACATAGGCGTCAACCATCTTTCGCACAGCGATGGTATCTCTCTGATTCAGGTTCTTCCCCAAGCGGAAATACTTATCCAGAGCATCCCCATACTGTTCTTTCCGCAGCTCACGAATGAACTCTGATAAATAGTCCGTGATAAAGCCATAGTCATCCGTGAAATGTTCCGGACGGAACTTCGGAATTTCCCAGCCAGGAATATAGCAGTGCATACGATCCAGGAACGCCGTATCTGTAGCCATTTCAGGCGGGAACGGGTCAAACAGGCTGCTGGTTTTCAGAAGGACATCCACGCTCTGATTGATGTTTCCGACAAAGACCATGGATGCGGAGGCTGCCTTTTCTTCCTTGCCGCGGGCAAAGGAACCGGATGCCATGTAGTCTTTCATGATCTGCACGCCGTCTTTATCCTTGAAATGAATCCCGGCAACCTCATCAAACGCTACACAATCCCAAAGGCCGACAAGCCCCACCTGCTTCCTTGCCATGTTATAGAACAAATTGGCAACGGTAGTCTGCCCACCGGACACAAGGATGCTGTTCGGAGATATTTCTTTATACAGGTGAGACTTGCCCGTGCTTCTTGGGCCGAGCTCACACAGGTTAAAGTTGTTCTCAATGAGCGGCAGCATTCTGGTCAGAAGCAGCCATTTCTCACGGTACTCCAGTTCGTCCGGCTCCATACCGATGGAACGCAGCAATACATCGATCCATTCCTCTTTGGAGAAGGCTTTCCGGCCTTCTTTCAGTTCATTGATATCCACATGGGGCATCTGGATCGGAGTCAGCTTACGGATATGAATCGGTGTTCCATTCCGTTCTTCTTCGATGAACTCATAGTCCAGCTGAACGATGCACCAGATACCACCGCAGAGAAGCCGGTCATATTTTGTCGGGTATTCCTCGTCAATCGGAATACCTTTTAAGCCAAGGTTAGAGAAATCGGAGACATAGCAGTCATGTTTAATATCCAGATTCACCGTGATCATATCAATGACGGTGTGGCTGCCGCGCTGGCGGAGGACAGACAGAATCTTCTGAGCCTCATCAGGCCGCACGAAATTATCAGCAAGGATGCGTTTTACATTCTCAACGCCTTGCTCAATGATCTCAGGATCGTCTGAACTGCAATACTGACCGAGAAGGAACTCCAGCACATACACCGGAACGTTGGCTCCCTCTTTGATCTTCTTCGTCAGATCCTTCCGCACGATCTTGCCGTCAAAATACTGACGGAGCTTATTCTTCAGGACAGTTCTTCTGTCATCGGTCTCAAAGAATTCCGACATACTCTTGCCTCCGTTCTATCTATCAGAAGTTGAAGCCAAAATCATCCGCAAACGCCAGGTCCATAATGACCGGGTGACGGAACGCCTCAATTCCAGTAGCATCATCATATACGACAAGGTAATACTGCTTGTTCTTATCGTATTTCTTATTCTTGAATGTGAACCGCATCCGGAAGATTCGCTTCTGCGGATCGGCGTCACGGCTGTCAGCGATATAGATATTCTCGTTGGAAATCTTTTCGTTATCCTCCGAGACGAAATACATCTTGTACGTCGTCTTCTTCACAGTATCGCTGACGGCATCTGTCTGGATAAAGTCCATGGTTGTAATCAAGTTCGTGATCTTCTGTACGATACTGACCAGAGCAATCTGCGCAGGCCTTGTTTCCATGTGACCGCGTTCCATCTTGATATCCAGCACCGGAACGAGCATTTCCTGCGGAGATGATCCGCCGTGGACAAAGTTCTGCCCGCCGCCGGCCACTTTGAAAACATTGCTGCTGACAGGGAATGATACCTGCTTGGTATCGTCATTATCCAGAATCATCCCCAAGGGCAGACTTTGAACACCCTCATCCACGACAGCTTCCTGCGCAACGATGAAGCGTCGATTGATAAATGCCTTCTTATCGTTGATGGCACCGATCTTGTCACTTTCGGAAAGCTTATCCCGCTTATAGATGAAGCCATGATCGGACGTTATGATGAAACGGTATGTATTCGCATTGGTAGAGATTTTCCGGATCAAATCCATGATCTCCGCAACCGCTTCCTGACACGCCACAAACACTTCATCCTCGGTCGTAGCTTTATCTCCACGGGCATCGATCTGGTTATGATACACATAAACCACCTGCATACCAGTGAAGATATCCCGCAGGTCATTTTTCTTTAACCCCTTGATATCATCAAACTGCACGCACACACCGTTCGCTTGATGTTTCTGCAAAACAGTCTGTCTGCCTGAGAGATCATTGCATAGGACATCATCCACCAGCACCCGAAAATCATCCGTCATTGTCAGAGATTTATGCGGCAGCAGAGCGGCCATGCCAAGCCTTGTATAGGACGGCAGGACAGAAAGCTGTGCTTCCATCTTTGCGGTACACTTCGGGTCATCCAGCATTCGCTTGAACAGTTCCTGCCCAACCTCATATCGCATCGCATCCGAAATGATCACAACCGTGCGTTCCTTTGCATTGCGCAGATAGCGATTATAGAAATTGCGCTGCAAAGGCATTTCCTGAAGTGCGCCGTTTTCCTGAATACCCTCGTTCCACTTGGGCATGATTTTGCCCAGGTACTCATTGGTATAGATGTTCTCGATCAGAGTGCGGAGGCCTTCAAAAGCTCCCGTATCCTCGATCTGGTCATAGCTGTAATAGAATTTCCGATATTCCTGATCGATCTGGTAATCCTTCGCCAGATACTGCTTGATGACATTTTTGAACCCATCCGGGCAGCTGTAGTTAGCAGCAATAATCAGATGGTATGCGCTCAGAAGCAGCTGATAGGTCTTTTTTGTCCGCTTTCCGAAATGCATCTTCATCCGCTTCTCACAGAGTTCCGGAATCGTGACGCGATCCAGCATTGCGCCGGTATCTTCAGCGGTCAGGCGGTCAACAAGCCATTTCACAAGTATCTGATCCGCAGAGATGAAGGTCTCAACATCAATCAGCATTTCCGGCTGCATCCCGGCAAAGGCCGACATGGTATTCTGGCCATCAGAAACATGCTTGGACAATTCATCAAAGCGCCCACTGTAAAGTACGCTGTTCATCAGGTTATCCAGGAAGGCAATGATATTCCCGGATTTATAGGAAACGAAGCTCTTCCAGCCTGCCGGCACTTCGCAGCCGAGCTGCCGTGCAGTCGATGTGATAAACATCGTGACGATCAGCTTCTCCAATGTCGGTTTCGCATCAGTATAGCCAAATTGCTGTTCACAGAGCTTCCAGAAGGACGGCAGAAGATCGTATTTCACCATTTCCGCAAGGAACTTGTTGTCTTCAAGCGACCCCTCTGTGATCATGACACGCAACACCTCCTCGAAAGAGCAGGTGCGCGTCCTGCATACCGCGCTAAGAAGGCCGACAAGGATATTCTCCTCGTTGAAGTTTTCGATCTCCAAGTCATAAAAGCGTTGTGTCCGCTCTTTACTGGCAAAGAACTTAATATGCTTCTCGATGATCGGCTTGTATTTTTCTTCAATACCGAGATCAACTGACAGCAGAGAAGCACGGTCAGCAAAGAACCGCTTGGAATACAACAGGGTGTCTTCCAGATGGTTTTCTCTGACATCCGGCTTCGGGAACGGAGCATAGATCAGATAATTCGTCGTTGTATCCTCTCGCTCCAGAAAACGCTTCGTTGCAAACTGGCTATCCTGCTTCAGCTGATACACCTTGGCATTCTCCAGCTCAACGCCTTCAATGTCCTCTGCGAACTCAGCTTTATCGTCGTACCAGAAAACCAGTTTCCGGGTATCGCCCGTAAACTCGGCATTCAGTCGATCTATTATTTGTTTTAGATTTAGCTCAGCCATAGAATTAACCCTTCCTATATCAGGGGATGCTTCTTAAAATCCCAAGATGTTTCAAACGAATCCCAGTCATTCTTTGAAATATCAACACATTTTTCAGCCAACTCTGTTACTCTGGTTTTACTATTTATTTTTAGCGGCAATTTAACAACTGTACCGCTATTAAAATCCAAATTCGGCGCAATGATACCTATAAAATATTGCGACACCACTGAATTTAACAGGCCAACATAATAATCTAGATCATTTTGATTCTTCGGGAAACACATAGAGCCTTTTGTGTTATAGGTAAACCCTTTTGGACTTTTTCGAACCCCAAATTTATTTGAAAGAGTAGACCAGGTAATTCCTTCCTTAAAAAAGTAATCAGGATCACCAGTTCTTATTGCCTTGTTTATTTTTCGATCGCTAAACATTTGTTTCAGCAGGATCAGATATTCATGAATTCCATACCATTTCCGAAAACCGCCTCCTTTATGCAGTGGAACCCATGTATCCAGTTTTATATCTTCCATAGTTTCAGCATTAAAAACACACTTTTCGTTTTTAACTTCAAACCAAAGTCTAAGATATAGATCGTTACTCCCTGCTACAAGTCCCGCCTTCGGAATCAACTCTTCTAAAAGCTTTCTCCCATAGAGAACCCTCAAGTCATAATCTGTACATGAGTAAACTATTTCTGCATCTTTAGATTCCAAAAAAACATCATTATCATGTTCAAAAGTTTTTTTGTCTCTTACATAGTACGATTCTGTTATTTCCTCAGACTTATTTTTTACTTCCGACAAATCAATATACTGAGTTTTATATCCTGCCGTATAATCACTAAAGCAAAACATTACTGTCCCAAACCCAGCCTCAAAAGCGTCGGAACCAAGTGGAACGATATTCACAAATGAATTAGTCTGTAATAACGCTCTCCTTAATTGTGAAAAGCTCGATAAGGACAGCCAACTATCTCCGGTTACCATTGCAATATATCCATTTTCGCTTCTAAACTCAGTCAATCTTTTCATGAAAATGGAGTATGAATCGTATCTATATATATTGAAATTCTCTTTTGCAAAATCATCCAAACGCTTTGGTAAATTTCCCATGTAGGGCGGATTCGTGGTTGCCACAAGGTATTTCTGTGCAAGAGCCTTTCCCTGCGAAATCAGCTCTTTCAGCTGTTCTGCAGTATCATCCAATCCTACTGCCTCAAAACTAAGTTGCCCTATTGTCTCAATACTAGACGCAAACCGATAAAGTAGATCCCAGTCATACTTATCTACTGTGAGAATCGAGCCATATTCTTTTGCATCCTTGAAAGTGTCCAGAAGTCCTGTCATCTGGGTTACAGCGTCGTTCTTTTCAAGATCGTTCAGTCCAGCGCCGAAGTACTTAAGCTGATTCCGGTAGATTCCGTTGCTTTCCTGAATGGAATAAACATTGGGTTTATATTCACCGTTCAGAATCCGGCGATTATACTGACGAGCTTTCATCATGACAGCAAAGTAAGCCATCTGATATGCACGGTCATCAATATCCAGGCCATACAGATTGTTTTCCAGAATGCTTCTGGCTGCATCACGCTGTCCATATCCGGCGCTCTCATAAATCTGCATCAGCACATCAAATGCATACACCAAGATATGACCGCTGCCCATGCAGGGATCGATCACCTTGATATCTTCCGGATTCAATTTCGCATATTCTGCGCGGATTTCGGCCAATTTAGCCTGCACTTCCGGTTCCTGTTCAGCTTCCTCCAGATAATATTTCCAGCCTGCCTTCAAGCCATCATTCGGATGCCCCTCAACCCACAAGCGGCCAAGACTGTTCTCCACCATGTAACGTACAATCCAGTCCGGCGTGAAAAGCTGGGTGACTGCAGGTACTTCTTCCTTCGTGAGCTTGCCTTTCTTTGCAAAAGCCTCGCTTTTGGGTTCGGTGTTATAGTACTGATACAGCCAGCCAATAATCTCCACCTGTCCACCACGTTCTACATCGAAGTCTTCCTCCGGAATATCATGCACCAGATGATAGACTACGCCGTCCTGGTCAATGACTGACAGGTTCAGGAGCAACTCCGTATAATCACTTGTTTTCTCAAACAGCGCCGGCAGATTTTCATTCAGTGCATTGCACTGCTTGATAAAAAGAATGCGGAAGACATCATCCAGTTTGTTTTCCTGCTTCAGCTGATAGATAGTCTGTTCTTCCTCAGAAGTGAAGGACAAACCAGCATCAAATGGATTTGTTACCAAATCGGGCTCCATCTTCCCAGAGTCAGAGGAGAGCACACGAATATGAGAAGGAAGGTAATCATTGACTTCCATGAAGCGTACGGCAATCAGACGGTTAAACCATGTATAGGCAACCTCCTCCAGAACGTATTTGTAGGCAGTCTTGTAGTTTGTTTCCTTCTCCTTGCGTTGTATCAGCTCTACAAGATGTTTCCGTTGCTTTACAGCTTCTCCACTGATGGAATAAGGCTCCGCTGTGCCGATGTCGTAAAACTCTGTCGTACCAGTAGACTGCGGCAATGACATCTGAATACAGTCTGCTGTAATCCCCATCAAGCCCGCACGATAGCTGATATCCGCGATAAGTTTATTCCTTGCCCAGATGGCAAAGTTTTTTATGGCAGCCTTGTTCATGCCTTATTTCTCCTTTGCCATGATTCCTTTTGAGTCAGCAAGTACTTCATAGAACTTTCCATCATTTGCGGTCTGAATTTTTCTATAATTCTTTTTCACACCTTCATCTAAATCCAGTTCAATACGAGAAAGCGCCAAGTGAGCCAGTTTCTCATCATATTCACGGCATTCTTTTAACTGCTTTGTTAGTTTCTCACGGCGTTTTGTCGCTTGTGCTACTTCACGACCACTTGTACTGTGATCGATCATATCCTGCATGCGACCAATCTCGCTCTCATAAATTCGCTGCATACGATGAAGATAATCGATGCGAAGATTGCCGACGGTATCTGCATTGTAGCGATGAAGATAAATAAGTGCTTTGAACCCGTTCTGCTTTCCAGAATCAAACAGCCAATAAATAGGCCTCTTGCCAGAACCCGTAACCGAATACGTCTGGCAATGATCCTTAAAGAAGTCGTTCAAAAAATAATTCCTGATAATTGTCCGGCTGCTATCTCCTTTATTGCCTAATGCCCGGGCAATAAAATCAAGGTTCTGTTCTAATGTATCATCGCCATATACTACCTTTAACCATGCGCAAAGGCGTGAGACAATATCATCCTCTAAGTATTCCTCATCAGTGATAGGGATAACATTATCCTGATCCGGAATATATGAAACATACTTTGAAGCGTCCCATTCACCGCCCGCAAAAGCAAGTCCATCAACATCTAAAGAATACCTGCCAAACATGCAACCAACTGCATAGCTTAAAAGGCTCTTTATATCCCTCTGAAGCTCTGCCTTACGAACTGTAACATCCTTATCCTCAACCTCCGGAGTCAACTCGTCTTGAAGGCCATATATCTCAATGAATATTCTGTTTAATTCTTCTTCATTGGCTTTGAGCTGATTGAAACGCTCCTCACACTCCAATTCCCATTCTTTATACTTATCTGCGATTAAGCGTCCCATAGTTTCTCCTCCAGATAAATAATGTCCTTTATAATCCCAAGAACCCTCAAAGGCATCCCAATCTTTCATAGACAGCGCTTTGCATTCGCCAACCAACTTGATTACTCGCCTTTCAGATTCCATCCCCTCGATTTTTATATATGGGATTTGTGGTATTTGCCCTGTGCTATAGTGAATCCCCTGACAAATGATATCTCCAAACAGCTGAAACACAGGGGTATTCATATACGCCAATTTCAACTCCGGTTTATTCGTACAGAAAAACATTGGTCCAGCATCGGCATATATATACCCATCATCAACCCATCTTGCGCTAAATAAGCCAGTTGAAACATCACTCCATGTAATGCCCGCATGGAAATATGTGCTTGTGTTTTTTACAACAAAGTCAGGATTATTCAAGTAAGGGTATTTACGCATTACAGCAGATTTAATATCAAACCCATTATTTGAATAGTTCACTACATACTCTTTGTTGGGATACCATCTTCTATATGATCCGCCCTTAATATACGGGAACCACTTGCAATCAGAGCAGTTGGTATCCTCACAATCTTTTAAGCCAAAGCCGATATTATTCCATGAGACCTCGCTCCAAAGTCTAAGAAATGTATTATTATCTGATGTCCCAAGCCCCTGTCTCGCAGTTCCAACATCCCCTAAAAAGCTGTTCTTCTCAAATACTTTATATACATCGTCACTCAAATGATAGCTTATAGGAGCATCAGGGATGTCCATAAACTGATACTGGGCCGCTACATACCTATTATCACCGCTTAAGAACATCTTTTCTTTTGCATCTTGAGAGTTCTCATCAACCAAGCGACAGTAGGTCCCTTTATACTTCTTCAATCCTGTTTTGTTCAATACAAATGATGTTGTTTGAACTACTTCACCACCGATATCCTCAAATGCTCTGGCTCCTAAATGTGCCATATTTA
This sequence comes from Chordicoccus furentiruminis, assembly GCF_019355395.1. Taxonomy (GTDB): domain Bacteria; phylum Bacillota; class Clostridia; order Lachnospirales; family Lachnospiraceae; genus Chordicoccus; species Chordicoccus furentiruminis. Next base: position 2,539,930 of record NZ_CP048829.1, on the reverse strand, counting down.
CAATCATGGTATTAGCTACTTCTTTTCTCAGATCAGCGTATCTTGACAGGAACATCCAAGAATGTTGTGTGATCATACCGATATAACCACATCTCAGCGAACTGTTTATGCATTTTTCCATAAACACCGCAAATAGATCATTTTTACCAGCTGAATAATTCTTTTTTACGTATGAGTTTAACTTGTCATTCATTCCGCTTGATGCCATGTAGGGCGGATTCGTGGTTGTCACATGGTATTTCTGCGCAAGAACTTTTCCCTGATTTATAATTTGCTTCATCTGTTCCGCAGTATCATCTAAGCCTACGGTATACATGCTCATCTGCCCGATGATTTCAACATTAGATACAAAACGATCCAAAAGATCCCAATCATACTGATCTACTGTGAGAATCGAGCCATATTCTTTTGCATCCTTGAAAGTGTCCAGAAGTCCTGTCATCTGGGTTACAGCGTCGTTCTTTTCAAGATCGTTCAGTCCAGCGCCGAAGTACTTAAGCTGATTCCGGTAGATTCCGTTGCTTTCCTGAATGGAATAAACATTGGGTTTATATTCACCGTTCAGAATCCGGCGATTATACTGACGGGCTTTCATCATGACAGCAAAGTAAGCCATCTGGAATGCACGGTCGTCAATATCCAGGCCATACAGATTGTTTTCCAGAATACTTCTGGCTGCATCACGCTGTCCATATCCGGCGCTCTCATAAATCTGCATCAGCACATCAAATGCGTACACCAAGATATGACCGCTGCCCATACAGGGGTCCCCTACTTTGAGGTATTTGATACAATCACATTTTCGATTTTGAAAATGAACCGATTTGAACACCCCTCTGAACACCCCCTGCGGCCTGCGGGGGAGCGAGGTTCTCACAGCTTGTGCGTACATTATTGGTATTCCTTCTTCGTCCATTCCCAGATCTTCGGAAGCATGTCCAGGAAGTGCTGCCCGATCTTCTGAGCATCGTAGTCATGGGCTTCAATGATAAAGCGCAGACCGTCCGGAGTCAGGATGCGACCGTTCAGCTTGTCGCTTTTGTATCTCTGGAATTCTTCGTATTCTTTATTCGGAATTGACTTCATCCTTCATTTCTCCAATAAAACAGGAATTACAAATGCATTTTTAGCTCTGCATACAACGGGTCTGGAGATGTTTCCTGGTACTGTTTGAACTTCCTAATAACTTCTCTGTACAGCCTTGGCGGAAGTCCTCCGACCTTTTTCTCACGAATTCGTTCTTTGTAAATGTTCTGCAGGTTGATCATTGAGGGCCTATCCAGATTTGCAATTTCAAAAAGATCCTGCCCCAACAGAAAATAACGCTCTTCATAAATCGCATATTTATGAACCTGACTGGTCATTGTCAGGTAGTATGTTTCATCCGTGATGCTATCAGTCGCAATTGCAATCATCGCGGGATGGCAGATTTTTGAGTCTCTGGATTGATTATCTTTGAATATGATTCCTTGTTTCAGAATAATTGTGCCTTTACCATATTCCATCAGTAGATCACCAACCTTCCTTCATCATCCAGTTTGACGTACCACTGATTTCCGGTTTCTTCATTTCCAATTGCTGCAAGTTCCTCCCGGTATTCTTCAATCGGAAAGGTCTTTTTATAGGTAAAGGTGTTACCGTTGATTTCCTCACTAATATCCTGATCGGTATCATAATTCCCGAAAGCGGATTGCAATTCATTCATGGCTTTTGCGTTTTTACCTTGCTCATCAATTCCATATGGCGTAGACGGTTCCGCCACCATCATGGACGAGAATGCTGTTGCATACGCCTTCAGTCTCTTATACATGGCATCATTTCCAGAGAGTTTCTGCTCCAAGGCCGCTGCTTCTTCATCCGTCAACTGCTCCACCATATTCTTCATGGTTTTTGCTGCAGATGGATTGTTTTCTTTTTGAGCAAGAAGCTCGTAGTAAGCAGTTATTCTCTTTTTTGTGTTCTCATCCAATGTACACACCCCTTCCTATTTGCCAATCGACTGCTCCCGTTTTTCATAGGTAAGTCGAACATCATAACCAAGATCCTCCATCATGGCGAGGAAGGTCTTATTCATCACCTGTTCTTTATTACGGACAAGTTTATTCACGTTTGACGGGGACGTTCCGATATTCTGGGCAATCTGAGACTGCGTTGTCCCGGCTTCGATGCATCTCATTTTTACGTCCATCTCTATGTTGTTCTTCAGCATAGTTCTTCTCCGTGTTTCGGTTTCAAATAATTGAATTATACTTCAATTCATTTTATCACTGCCTGCTCCTTTTTTCCAGTCCCTGCAACGTAAAAAAGCGCCTCACCTCCGAAGAAGTGAAGCGCCGTTCCGACCGTGCCTATGCTTTTATTTCCATCCCACTTGACAGTGTGAATACCATGTTGTCCTTGCTGTACACCGTCAGATGGTCGACCAGGCTTCCCCAGAGGGCTTCGTCAAATTCCGTGACGATCTTCGGCAGTTTCTCCACCGACTGGATGAACCGTCCGAACTCCCGCCTGCGGACACCCTTCGCTGTAATTTCCGCCGTGACCTTCTCGTACTGTGCCTTGGTGGTTTCAAACCGGGAAACGAGCGCCTCGTAGCGGACGTTGTATTCCGCCTGGTCCTGCGCCACCCGGGCGTTCACCGCGATGATCTCCTGGACGGCATCGGCATCCACATTCATCTGCTCCGCAAGCCGCCTCTGCTCGGCTTCCAGCTCTTTGGTGCCGGAGAGTTCAGCCTGCACCGCCTTCAGTTCCGCAAGCACCTCGTCCTTGTCGGTGACCAAGCTGTTCACTACCCGGATGAAAGCGTCTTTGATCTCATCCTCCGTCAGGTGCGGTGTGGCGCATCTGGTCTTGTCTTTGAACTTGGCGTTGCACTGCCAGACCACCTTGCGGTATCTGTCCGTGCTGTGCCAAACCTTCGAGCCGTACCACGCGCCGCAGTTTCCGCATTGAACCTTCGAGGAGAAAATCGTGACGCCGCTGTAGCCGCGCTTCTTCGAGCGTTCCCGGAAGATGTCCTGTACCCGGTCGAAGATTTCAGGCTCGATGATTGCTTCGTGGTTGTTCTCCACATAATATTGCGGAATCTCCCCATTATTGTGTACCTGCTTTTTCGTCAGGAAGTCCGGCGTGTAATACTTTTGCAGGAGGGCGTCACCTTTGTACTTCTCATTCTGGAGGATGCTCTTGACCGTAGTCTGGCTCCATTTGTCCTTCCCTCTCGGCGTCTTGATGCCCATCGTCGTCAGTTTGTCCGCGATGGCGTGGCAGGAAAGCCCTGCGAGGTATTCCCCGAAGATGAGTTTGATGATCTTTGCCTGCTCTGGGTTTACTACCAGGGTGCCGTCCTCGCCTTTATCGTAACCGATGAAAGTGCTAAAGGGGATGCTCACCTTCCCGTCTGCCATCCGCTTCCGATGCCCCCATGTGACGTTCTCCGAAATGCTCCGGCTTTCTTCCTGGGCAAGGCTGCTCATGATCGTGATGAGCAGTTCCCCTTTGGAGTCGAAGGTCCAGATGTTTTCCTTCTCGAAATAGACCTCTGTGTTATGCTCCTTCAGTTCCCGGATGGTGGAAAGGCTGTCCACCGTGTTTCTGGCGAACCGGCTGACGCTCTTCGTGATGATGAGGTCGATTTTCCCGGCAAGGGCATCCGCCACCATCGACTGGAAACCCTCGCGCTTTTTTACGCTTGTCCCGGTGATACCTTCGTCAGAATACATTCCCGCGAACTCCCAGTCATCATGTCCCTGGATGAGCGTGGTGTAGTAGTCCAGCTGTGCCTCGTAGCTTGTCAGCTGCTCATCGTGATCTGTTGATACGCGGGCGTACCCAGCCACCTTCCGCTTGGCCCGGCTGTTAATCGGCGCGGCCGTGAACTGGCTGACCGTCGCCGGAATCTTCGTTACCTGTTTTGCCATTTGTTACCACGTTCCTTCCTTATTGCCTTCATTTTTTCACTCATTGCCGCCTTCCTTTCCGGAGTCCATTTTTCCTTCATCACCCGACTCATGTACTCCTTGTATTCATCCGTGTGCTTGTGGCTCCGCCGCTTTGGCGGCACCCACTCACGCAGCACCTCATGTCCGTCCGTGAAACGAAATGTCAGGGTGCTGCCCTGGACAAGGATGCTGTCGATCCGCTCCTCGAAGATGTCATCATCAAAGGAATCCAGTCCGAGGACTTCAGCGGAAAGTTCCCGGAGTGCGTCATCCCGTAGGGAAGTGTTGTCCCTGTTCGGCTTGCAGCGCCAGTAGCGCATCCCCTTGTACGATTCGCCCGTGTAGTTGCTTCCGCAGACACCGCACTTTATCTTGCAGGTAAAGCACGATGAACCCTTCTTTCCCTTTGCCCTGACGGTCCTTCTGTACTGCGATGCCCTTGCCCGGTATTCCGCGGTCCAGCAGTCCTTCTTTGCGGTATTCACCCATTCCAGAGTCTTTTCCGTCCCGTCCTTGAAATGGAAGGTCAGCAGGCCGTTGTCCGGGACCGAGATGAAATCAACCTTCTCGTTAAAAACATCCTCGTCAAACTCGTCAAGCCCCAGGGCTTCCGCGCAGGTCTTTCTGAGGAATCTGTCCGGGATCTCCCTTGTTGAGCAGGTGTGGCCTTTCTTTTTTCTGGAACCGCAGACCCAGCCAATCAGCTTGTCGCCAAGCTGAGAGTTTTTCGCGCGGTTGGTGCGGGTGTTCCGCATCAGGCTCAGACCGCATTTCTCACATTTGATCTTTCCGGAAAAACAGGTGATGTTGAGCGACTTGTTTGCGAGGGGGCCAAGTTCTGCCCGCCGCTTTATCTCGCTCTGCACATAGTCAAAAGTTTCCCGGTCAATGATGGCTTCATGGTGATCCGCCACAAAGTACTGCGGCAGCTCCCCCCGGTTCTTTTTCCGCTTCTTGGTGATCGGGTCGGAGATGTACTCCTTCTGCAGGAGAAGGTCGCCTGTGTATGTGCAGTTTTTGAGCACCGTGGCAATGTTGGAATCGACCCATCGGCAGCCATCCCTTGTCGTTATGCCCTCCGCGGCAAATTCCCGCTCGGTCTCAAGCCTGGACTTGCCGTCAAGATAGTTCTGGAAAATGCGCTTCACAATGACCGCTTCCTCCGGCACGATGACGAGGTCATCACCTTCCCATTTGTATCCGTACACACGGAAGTGTCCGTTCGGCAGTCCCTGTTCAAAACGCTTCCTGGTACCCCATTTCACGTTGTCGGAAATGCTCCGGCTTTCTTCCTGGGCAAATGAAGCGAGGATGGAAAGCATCAGCTCGCCATCCCCGTCCATCGAGCGGATGTTTTCACGCTCGAACCATACTTCCACGCCGATTTCCTTCAAGTGCCTGACTGTCTCCAACAGGTCTACCGTGTTGCGGGCAAAACGGCTGATGGACTTTGTCAGCACCAGGTCGATCCTTCCGGCATCGCAGTCTGCGATCAGGCGGTTGAACTCATCCCGCTTTTCCGTTCCGGTCCCGGAGATGCCGTTGTCGGCGTACACCCCCGCGAACAGCCAGTCCGGATTCTTCTGGATCTTGTCGTTGTAGTAGCTGATCTGCGCGGAGAGGGAATGGCTCATCCGTTCCGATTCCATCGAGATGCGGGCATAGGCCGCGACACGCTTTTTCGCCTTGACAACAGGCGCGGAAGGCTCCAGTTTTCTCACATTTTTCATGCTGTCATGCCTCCTTTCCGTGTGACATATTCCCGTAATCGGAGGCACATATCAAGAACTTTCCGCTCAAAAGATCACCCGTCTTAGGGTGCAGTTTCTGGCGGTTCCTTGTATCAATTTGATGGTATTCCTCCTCGGAGATCAGCCCCTCCTCGAACATCTTCCGCACGAAATGCATGATGGTCTGGTATCGCCGTTCCCGGTCGAATTCTTCCTGTGTCATCTGCATGCCGCACCTCCAAACCGCGCCTCAACGTAGCACTCGTGTGAGCAGTATTTTCTGTTCCGATTGCCGTAGGCGTAGAAGGTGCTACCGCAGGCCGGACAAGTGTATTCGTACATGGCCTTGCGCTTCACCTGGGAGAGGTGGCTGTTCCACCATTTATTCCTGCAGGCGTCACAGCAGAACTTCTTCTCCTTGCGCCCTGGGTACTGGATGACCGGCTTTCCGCACTGGCGGCAGGGTTTCTCAGTGATCCCGGGGAACACGGGCTCCGGCATTTCCTCTGTCGTTCCCGTCAGTCCGTTCCTGCGGCAGAAGGTCTTCACTGTATTTTCATTCACTCCCAGTTCCCGAGCGATCTGTGAATAGCTGCATCCGTTTTTCCGCATCCTCGCGATGCTGTTTTTCTCTTCTTTTGTCATAAGGCTCACTCCCATCGTTTGTTCGTTCACCTTCCTACGCCCAGAAGTCCGTCGGTTTTACAGTGGGAGTGAAATAAAAAAAGCGCCTGGCCGCATCCCCGAAGAGATACAGCCAGGCGTAAGTTTATAATCAGATGCGTGTGCAGTAGTCGAGCGAGATCCATCCCGCACCGGATTTCAGCCGTCCCCATCCGGCTGTGGAGCCTTTGCCGGACTTCACTTCCATGATGGTGAAAACGCCGATACCCGTATACTGCCCGGTACGCTCGTAGTTGGTGCCGGCGCCTTTGCGGATATTCAGGTCACGGATGCTGACCTTCACAAGGAACGGAACCGCAGGCTCCGCCGGAGCAGACGCTTTCGGTGTATAGATATTGACACCGTCCGCATCGAACACGCTGTATCCCGGATTGGAGTCAGCGCATTCCTTCGCGTTGCCGAGCACCTTGAAGGCTCCCTTCTGCGAGGAAGTATCCGCCCATGTCTTTCTGACGCGATACCAGGATGTATCCTCTGCCGGAGTCCCGTCATCATACCCACCGTTGTTGCGGTACGCGGTAAGGCGGGATTTGAATTCATCCCATGTCCAGCTTGTGCGCAGGCGATTATTCTTCACATATGGATTCGGACAGATCTTTCCGGTCACATCGTAGTGACGGATCACGTGATCTGCGCTGATTCCGTACTCATCCATGAGCTTCGACACCAGCCAGACAAGGCTCTCCTGTGTTTCCATGGTGAAATACCACTTGTCTGAGTCACCGCTGGCCTCCTTCACATTTTCCGTATAGCAGACCCCGCACTCGATTCCGATGGAATTGAAGTTGGTACAGATCTGGTAGAAGCTGTGACCGCTACTGCCCTGCAGCCCGCCTCCGCAGTGCCACACCACAGCAGTCTTCGGATCAGCTGCTTTGTAGACCGACCCATCACGCTTAATGTTGTAATGGCCGCCATACCCGCCTCCGTACAGATTCGGGTTATCGGCATTCGGAACTCCAAGGTAATGAACAACGATGAACTGGATCTTATTGCTGCCTCGGCTTCTCGGCACCTGGAACAGGTTTTCCTTTGTGATGTCATGAATGGTGCGGTCTGCGATCGGCTTTGTCACCGGTACACTTTCGTTTTTCACATCGTACTGCGTCAGGTTCCAGCGCTCGATAATATTACAGAGCTTTGCCACATAGGTTGTGCTGGTAGCATATCCGCCATCCTTAATGATCTGCACCGCCTTCTTATAATCCGTGCATCCCTTGAGTCCTTCATACCGGAGCTTGCTGCCATTTTTCGCACCGAGCAGGTATGCGCTATGATCCGCGATGGAATCTTCGACACAGGGATACTTCCGAAAATCAGCGGTGATGGTATAAAGCCTGCCAGTCCCATCATCCTCCTGTGTCTTCTTCGTATAGATGGATTTCCCGTCCCAGGTCGATCCGCCCCAGGTGTTTCCGGAGAGGGTTTTCTTCATGCCAAAGCAGTTATTGGCGTTCTGGGCCAGCTCTGTCTTTCCGTATCCGGATTCCAGTATGAACTGCGCCAGAGATACGGAAGCGAGGATACCGGACTTCTTCTGGTCAGCAGTGAACAGAGCACCCACCTTCCTGATCGCGTCGCCTTCTGACAGATTCTTCAATGTCGTCGCCTGCAGGCCGGTTTTCTTTTCCGGCTCTTCTGCCACAGTGCTGCCAGAAAGCTGCGAAGTCACCTTTTCTGCCAAATTTCCCATCCGCGCATACATCCAGTTCCCCGGACAGGACTTATTCGCAAACCAGCGATGGACTGTCAGGATCATCTCTCCAGCCTTTGGCGTATAGGCGAGTGTTTTATCCTTATCGCCCATCCAGATGAGCTTGTTTTTCCCGTTGCGCTTGCAGATATCGACGCAGAGCTTGATGAGGGTCTGATATACGATATCCCGGAAAGCATACGGCTCTGTCGTGTCAGAAGCGCACTCGATAGTGACCGCCCGCTGATCATTCGCATTGGAGGAAGAACACCAGCTGCGATTCTTCTCTTCCACATACATACCGACCCGCCCATCTGCTCCGATTCCATAATTGCAGGACGCCTGCCGGGAAGTCGGTGCAAAGATACTGCCCAGGGTCTCAACGGAGCACTGCCCCACTACACAGTGGGGCGTGATACGATCAATGCTGTGTGTCCGCTGCCCGGAGTGATTCGGGCTGAGTTTCGTATATACCACCATAGAGCTATTGGTATATGCCATTACTCGTCACCTTCTTTCTCAGCTCTGTCATGGAGCTGTTCGAGCACGATTTTCAGTTTCTCTGGGATCGGAAGACCCAGATGTCCGGCATTCTCCAGAAGACTCACACCTTCATTGGAAAGGTAAAAGAAAATTACAGCGGTCCGAAGTACGCTGCCAGTTCCAATAATCTGTGTATCCAGTACGTGTCCGATGCCGACAAGCAGAAAGATCAGTACCTTGCGGCAGATCCCCCTAAAGCCGACCTCACTGGAGAGCTTGTGGTCCGTTGCAGCACACATCACTCCGGTGATGTAATCGACTACCACGAACAGGACCAACGCATAAAGCAATCCGTCACAGCCGCCGAGAAACCACCCCAGCCATCCTCCCACCCCGGTGAAGATCACCTGGATCGTGTTCCAAAATTCCTTCATGATAAAACCTCGCTTTCTTTGCATGAGAAAAGGCACCCATCACTGGATGCCTTCGACAATGGATTCTATGTTTTGTTCTTCTGGCAGATCGCAGTCTGTCCAGTTTTCACAATCCTTCCGGTGGATCACATCGATCACTGTGACAACCTGTTCCCCATTGGTGATTGCTTTCCCTTCTTCAGCAATCAGCCGCCATCGCACCTGATAACTTCCTTCCGGCTTTATCAGGGAGACGGTGTACCCGCCACCTTTCCGTGCGCTCTTATAGAGCATTTTCCGAATCATGGTCATCACCCCCTTATGTCGGCATCGGGATATCCCCTGCATATGGTGTGTCATAATTGATCGTTGCATTCGTCGCTCCCCAAGGAGCATTTGCCACCGCGCCTTCTGACACCGCCAAATTGATCACAAGCTCCGATGAAGTCCCAGAAAACGCATTAGCGGGAATCGTCGTGATATTCGGGCCAATATTCACGGTCTTTAACCCGGTGCAATTGCTAAATGCCGAACTACCAATAACCTTGATTGAAGGAAGATCTATCTGTTCCAGAGTCGGATTACTGGCAAAGCACCCCTCGCCCATGTTTGTCATTTTCTGAAAGTCCACCGTTTTCAGATTCGGACAACCAGAAAACACCCCTGATCCATACATAATTGTAACGCTCGAGAAGATCGCTTTTGTAAGCGCTGCACATCCCGCAAAACTACTGCTGTTCAGAAACTGTACCAACGGCATCTCGATCTCTTCTAACAGTTTACATCCCTGAAACGCCCTTTCACCCAGAGTTGTGCAAAGCGGCATTTCCGCCTTCTTAAGCGTGCTGCATTCATAAAACGCATAGTTTCCCACAGCTGTTACACGAGGAAAGATGGCGGACTGCAGCTTTCCCATTTTATACATCGCATAGTTTCTAACCTTCTGAACAACCTCATCATAAAGATCGACCGGACAGTCATCCGGTATTGTCTTTGCCAGAAGCATTGCCGTGAATCTCTCATCACCGATGAGATCCACGGTTTTTTCTACAACAGCCATCTTTACTCTCCTTCCTGACTTTCAGGGAACAATTCTTCCATCCAGCCATCCTCCAGATAATGAACTACTGCGTTAGGAGCACCCCAAGGTTCTCCATTTGTCGCTGTCATTGACCATGGAACATATATATCTGTTAGCGCTGTGCAATCAACGAATGCTGTTCTATAAATACCCGGACGCCCCTTAAAGATGACCCGTTTCATTTTGCTGCAAGACCGAAATCCATCTTCATCAATATATGTCACACTAGCCGGGATAATGATCTCCTCCAGATTGAAACAACGATAGAACGCGCTGTCACCAATTCTAAGCAACGTTTCAGGTAGTGTGATATGTTTCAGCGCATTGCAGTAAAAAAATGAATATTCTCCAATGCGGGTCACCTTCGGAATATTGACAGTCTCCAATTGTGCGTCTGCTTCAAATACGTAGTCAGGCAGCACCTCAACATTTGGCAGATTAATGCTTTGCAATGCCTCACAGTGGCTAAAGCATCTTGTAGTCAAAGTTTCAACCGCACTTACATCCAAAGAAGTCATCTTTGTCTGATAGGAGAAAGCATACTGTCCGATGGTCTTTACCTTTGGCAGGCTAACAGACAGTAAGGATGTTCCCCTGTTACTACCTGTAGGATTTGAATTTGCAAACGCGTATTCCTCAACCGTCTCCACGTTCGGTAAGGAGATGCTCGTTACGCTGGCAAGCCCATAGCATGCCCGGTTTCCAACCTTCGTCGCCAACTCATTGTAAAGTTCACCCTTCAGATTGCCATCGATGATGTGCTTATAGGTTGCCCCAACATACCGGAACTGAGCATAAACATTCAGATCCGATTTGACCGAGGTCGTTTCCTTATCCCATCCAATGAATTCATAATCCGTAGGGTCACTTTCTGCTGTATTCGTGGGTGTCGCGCCAGTGTATTCTGTTGCCGTCCCATATGGAACGTTGCTCTTTGTCTGGATACACTTTGTTCCCACATAGAATCGAACAGTAAATGTCCTAACGCTTGCAGTAAACGCAGGATATACATTGCGGTCCTCTACGATGTGCAAAAGCGCAGAAGGATCACGCGCCCCGCCAATCACCAGAGACCATCCTACAAACGTAAAGGTTTCTGACTCAGACGGAGGCTTCGTCGGTGTACTTCCACTGTATGTGACTGATCCTCCGTTCACAGCCGTCGCCGTGCGGAGAACAGATGTCCCATCATAGTTGTAGAAATAGCACACGCTGCTGATATTCTTATAGCTGATGTTGATGTCCGGATATTTTTCCCGGAACGCCTTAACGGTCGCACCAGTCACGGAGTTGATCTGAATCGTTCCAAGAAGCTGCGCCAGATCTTCATTCCCACCAGTCTCATTGATTCCTCTCATCGTATCCAATCGCCCTTTGATGGCGGTCAGCTCCGATTCACTTGATACGGAAAACTCAAATCCAATGATCCGGGTACGACATCCAGACGATAAGCTGCTGAGCATGTTTTTTACATTGATACCCGCTCCAATATTCTCAAGTCTGAGCGTCGTCAAGTTCGCCACGCTGGGTAACACAAAATCCGTGATCCCCGGGTGTCCGATGATCGACAGGTTGGCCAGTGTTCCCGGCAGATGCAGCGTCTTCAAGATGCCGCCTTTCGGAAGATCCACACCTGTAATCGATGTTCCATCAAAGTAGATATGCTCGATATTGACGCATCCGGAAAGATCCACCGCCTGTGAAAGATTCGGGCAGTTCCGCACATCCAGTGTCCGGAGAAGCTCGTTGTTGCCAAGGTACAGTTCTGTCAGGTTTCCGTTACTGTACTCTGTATCGCTATCACCGATCTTCAGGCTCTGCAGCTTCACAGCCTTTGAGAAATCCGCATAACCTACCATAAGGCCAGACAGGTCCCCGACATCGGCAAGCTGGCTGGCGCTGTAGATATAGATTTCTGTGTCATTTACGTTATCAAGCGGGCACGGCAGCGTGGTCTTCGTATTACGGGCAGACCGGCTCTGCACCAGATACGATCCATATTTCACGCTGGCATAGACGTCCGCATAAGGCTCCACGGTGATATCTGCCTTCGCATATCCACGGACCGTGATGACATCAGTAAGCGCATCCCCCGCATTGTATTTCGAGTCGATGTAGCGGAAGCGGTTATACAGCCACCACTTCCGCTGCTCTGCCTTCGACCCCTGCAGCATGGAGAGATAGGAGGCATTGCCCTTTTCCACAAGAGGAGCCAGGTATTTAAACCAGGCATCCTCGTTAAAGATCGCCTCCGGCCACTTTCCCTGATGCTCCTCAAACATCTGCTCGACCTTTTCATAGGAAAGAGCGCCTGTTGAGCGGAGATTCTGGTACATGGCCTTCATTTCATCAAAAAAGGCAGCTCTCATGTTCTTCCACAGAACTGACTGCTGCCCATTGAATACATCCGCACCACCCTCGGTCTTATCGATGTCTTCCAGATTGTAAGAGAACACCAAAGCGCCCTCGTTGTTGATCCCGATCGCCGTATCAAAGTCATACGGCAGGAATACGATCTTTTTTCTCATACGGTTGCTTCACCTCCCATAAATGACGGGAACATGTTCTTTGCCCGGGAGTCCACCATGAGGAAGAGCTCGGTAAACAGGTAATAGAACATGGCCGACTGCAGCTCCATATAGTTCCCGGCTTCAGCCTTAAACTTGGCCAGCCTGTACTCTGATGTATCGTACTCGTAGGTGGCGTCCCCGATCGTCACCGGTTCCTCAAGTGCTGCTCCGGTCGCTTTCTCGGTATCCGTTTCTACGATCCACTCTGCAAATTCCCTAAGCTGAGTCACATCTGAATAGGCCGGATCAGTATCCGGGAAACGTGCCTCAAAGTCACCCGTCCACACATCCCCGGAGTAATCCGCGCTCTTATAAAGAACACGATCGGAAGTATTATTCAGGACTTCCCATGATTCGTCGTCAGCTTGGAACCCGAAGGTCTCCTCGGTGGACTTATCATTGTTCCAGTTGTATTTGCCCATAAAGAGCATCTCGTCGCTGGCTGTGTTATGCCAGAAAATGACGATCGGGAATCCGTCGATGCCTTGCCTCACGCGCTCATCTTCCCGCTGCGCAGGTGTCTTATACGGGCAGGCCATATCGTAGAGCCTAACTAGTTCCACGTTATTGGCTCCTTCCGAGGACGCCACATCCGCTTTGTAGCAGAAGGTTGCCACCGGTATGGAAGTATCTCGCAGCTTAAAGTCATCCGCTGTCGCTCCGCTGGCCATCACGAAACCATTTCTGTACTTGCCCTTATAATTCTTCCGCTCATAGTACTGAGAGGAAGTACCCTGCACATCGAATTGAGCGCCGGTGAAGGTAAAACACCTCTCCGGACGCAGCGGATCAGTATAAGACCCTGATACTGTTTTCTTATCCCCTTTGTACTGTGGCAGCTCATTACATTCCAAAATGAGGTAGGGCAAGTCATGCGGCAGCTGCTCCTTTACCACATTTCCATAAGCATCATAGACCTGATTACGCTGGTATCTGGAGAGCATCTCCTCCACATCCTGTGTGTCCGCGATCCAGTTATCCAGTACCTGGGACCTTGTCAGGTCATTGTCATAGACCCGAATGTTATAGAGGTCGATCGTGCAATCGTTGCTGCCAATGGAGATGTCGACCGGCTCTGTCTGCGAAAAGTCATCATTCACCGGGTACTGAATTGCCCCGGACATGATTCCGTTGATATAGCAATATACCAGCCGGTTCTCTGTCCGCTTTTCAACCACAAAGGCCACCCGCACATGCTCATTCTCTTTGAACTGCATGGAAATCTCCGACTGCTCGGAATTCATCTGTACCTTCTGCGCGGTAAGGAAAAGACCCCTGCCACCAGAAAGGCAAGACAGGATCACCGCGTCATAATTCATGACCGTCCGTGTTGCAAACTCCAGCTCGATCGTCTTTCCGGCAGTACGGAAGTCCGTGCCAAAAAGCAGATATGGGATCTGGACCCTGGCATCACCGGATACCCGTAGGACCGTACTACCCTGCTCGTCTTTCTGCCATCCATCCGACGCAAAATTGAAGTCCGTAAGCTGTGCCGTAATCTCTCCGGATTTCCATTCAGACCGGTTCTCTTCTGTGTTACTTCTACCATTGCTGGTAAGGAACAGAGCCAGTGCTTCTGTCTCTGCTTCGATCTGAATATCGGATTCCGTTACCGTAAGCGAAAAGCTCCTGCTCACCTCTCCGGAACTGATCTCGAACGTATACTCCCCGACGGTGTCCATCCGACAGGCGAAGTCCTGCTTACTTCTGCCAACGGTCTGGGTAGAAATCACCTCACCGTTCCGCTTGATCGTAACATCCGCGTTCATTGATGTTGGATCATATACCGAGTAGCGGATATGAATAGTGGTGTATTGCTTTACGCTCTGCTCATGGAATGAGCAGGTCACGATCGGGTTAAGGTTTAAGGTTTCCAGACAGATGATCTCGTAATACAGCTCATTGGACCGGACGCTCTGCCCATTGATGTCGGCTTCGAAATAGCAGGTAAAGGTATGCGCACCATGCCTCTGCTGCGGAATGGCAAAGGACTGCTGCCTTCCGGAAACAGAGGTGATGGTAGTCCCGATCTCGATCCCATCCAGAAGGAAATGCATCGTCTTCTGAATATTACCGGTCGGAATATACGGAAAGCTGATCGGTCCAGTATAAGCAGCTGAGTCATCAAAGGACGATGTCAGCGTCAGCACAACAACCGTGATTGAAAAGTTCAATGTCCGGTTGTTTCCGTAGATATCCGCCACATTGATCTTCACCACCGAGGAACCGGCAGACACATACGGAGCCACATCAATCGTCACATCGCCCTGTTTTACATCGATCATAGCCTTCACGACGCCACCGACCGTCACCTTCATGGTACCGTTTCCGGTCGGGATGTCATCCTCTTCCGAGGTCCAGTTTATCGTGACCGGCAGGGAATCTCCCTGCGCGATCGTTCGGGAAAGGAAGCCTGATTTATTGGTCAGCGTGATATGAGCGTTGTTTCCAGAGGTCCCGCCACCACCTCCACCTGTCCCGGAGAACGGTCCCAGCGGGCCAACAACAACATCTCCATCCGATGTCATATACAGGAAGCCATCCTCCACGTAGGCGTCGTCGACCTTCCCCTGCGTGAGGAGATTCAGCCTTGCCAGCTCCCGGTTGATGTTATCGACCGCGTTTGCCGTCTCTGCAGACTCGTTTTCTGCATTGGTGGCATGCTCCAGCGCCTGCTTTGCAATGGTATCCGAGTTAATTGCAAGGCGAGACAGCTGTTCACCCTTTGCCTCTACCGTCTCTAGTGTGCGTGAAGCTGCCTGTGCTGACTGCGCTGCTGACCTTGCAGAGGCCGCAGACTGTTCTGCCAGATCCTGTGCGTTTGTCTCCACCCGCTCAGCAAGCTGATTCATATCTGAACGGGTGCTTTCGGTCATCTGACGAATGGATTCTTCAGCTTCATCCATTGTTGCCGCAGCGGCGAGAAGTTCATCCGTCCGATCAATCACGTTTACGAGCTGCCGGATCTCGGAGCCTGATTTTAAGGTGTCCTTATCCAGCGCAGCTCGCTCCACGAACAAGATAAAGTTGGCGGTACACAGTTGCTTAAAATCTGTAGATGCCTCCGCCGCTTCACTTGCAGGCGTGCCCGTATAAAGAACAATTTCACAGATCACCTTTCCCGCAGCAGCGCTCATCTGCTCAGTTACATCGGCTGTTACTGTCTTCCCACTGATCAGCGCTTCATAAGAGAAGCCATTTCCATCCGGCTTAGTGCCCCGGATCTCTGCTTTTGTATTTCCCGGTAGAATCAAATCTCCCGCTGTCGCGATCAGATTAAACTGGAGCGTTCTGCTCCCGGTATCATACTGACTGACATGAATCACCGGTGCGATGCCGCCCGGAGAGACATCCAGTTCTATCTGTGTTGTGATCATTCTGTATTTTCTCCTTCCTCACCACCCGGTGTTTCTGGCTCAGGATCTGGTTCCGGCTGCGGATCAGCAGTCACCGCAGTGATGATTCCGTCTTGAACGGTCACCGTAGCCCCATCTACGTGATAGCTTCCGGTGAAGCCGGGGGCTGCCGGTTCCTCATCATCCGTTTTGCCGGTGACGATACCTGCCCGGACACTGATCGTAGCTCCATCGACATGGTAGCTTCCGGTATAGCCATCACCGGAACTGACGGTATCGCCGCTTATCGAATCGGCCTCAATTTCCGTTGCCGTGAGTTTTGTGATGGTCATGTTCTTTCCGGTAAAAGCGCCGGTCGCCATGTTCCAGGAAACGTTGCTCAGCTTATCGGAAAGAATCCCGGTTTTCACAAGCGCTGCATCGATGATTCCTTTTAGCGCTGCCGCATCCAGTTTCCCATCGATATCCAGTAACACAGTAAAGGCACCGCTGTACCCGGCTTTGGATACAGAGATGCCATTTTTATCTATCTTTATGATCTTGGTAGCGGTTTTGATATCCGCTGTATTCATGGAGAGGATTTCTACCGGTTGGCCCTTCTCGTTCGTATTGATCACAATGTTGCCACCAGTGCTTCCGGAAAGAATGTTCGTCGCAAGACTGATCGCCTGCGAGATGGATGCGCTTGTTGGCACATCCTTTTTGATCTCTTCCGAAATCTGCCGGATCGAATCACCCAGGTTTGTTTTGACCTCTCCAATGGTCATCTTCTCATATCGTTCCAGGATCACATCATAGGTGACGGATACGATCTTAGCCTTATTCTCGATTCCCAGCCCCTTGTGGTAAACCGTCACCGTATCGCATAGCTTCAGTTTCTGCAGCGGTGCCCAGTTCTTGTATTCCTCCGTCTGCCAGAGAGCCACAAAGGAAACATCGATGCTGGCCGGGATGCCGTCTGCAGCATTGGCTGCCACATAGGACCTAGCCCGGGATCTGAGTTGCTCCACAGTCGGCTGTTCCTGAAAAGCCGAGGACAGATCTACCGGAACAACCATGCGGTAAACGAAATCATCCACCGCATCCGAATAAACGACCTTTTCCGGCAGCGTCACCAGTACTGCCTGCTCTGCTTCATCCGTCCCGGCCCAATAAGGCAGGATGCCCGTCCAGAGATTACTGGTATCCGTGGTCTTCTTTACATCAGTCAGGTTTTTCCCGTAGCGGATCATCACATCCTGATTGGAGCCCCTGTGCGTGTGAAATTTCACGGTGAACTTATCCCATTCGTATTCCCCGGGACCATAGACATCAAGAATGGACCCGCTTACTCCTCCCAAAAGCGACCGGAAGGAAGAAGGAACATCCACCGTAAAATTCGCCTGCAGCAGCTTATCGGTCCATATGGAAAACGGGCAATCACCCACGCTGTTTGTGATCATCCCTGCAAGTGCCTCCGCGCAGGTATTTGCGGAAAACGGCATCACCGCTACCTTTGAAAGCTGATAACTGATATGCCTTGCGGATACCGTTACGATCCCGTTCATGGGACGAGTGATTTTATAAATACGAAAAGGCTGGATGTCATCGCTGTCGTCATGGCGGGCAGCGATGATCCGTTCCTCCAAAATCTCTTTATAATGACGTCCGGTGATCGGATACTGCATTTCCAGCTCATACTGACCATTCCGCTCCTCCGTCACCAGACACTTCGTCGCTTCTGACAGCCTGCCAAGGCCATTATTGCGAAACTCTGTCTCACCTGCAGGATAAAGAATCGGCTTCATAGACACCACCACCTTGGGATCAGTTCTACCTTCGTGATGCCGGACCCGAAGGTAATGTTGGTGCTGCCCGGTTTCAATACCGGAAAGTCTCCTGTCGATAGCTCAATGCAGCCGTTCAGGTTGATGGTGTCGCGGAAGGCGTCCTCCAGCTCACAGTCAAGATCAATAAAGGAGTCATTCTCTGTCACCGTCACCTGCTCGTCTCCTACCGTGAGCCGCCCTTGCCCATAAATCCTGAGCAGTGGTTTTGCATCGTAGATGGTGGGATTAAACACAGTACCGGAGCCGGTAAGCACCTGCTGGCGCTCTCCAGACTTCAGATACTGCTGCGGCATACAGGAAAAGGTCAGGTCAAAAGAGCCGCTGTAGTTCTGAAACCCCAGCTCCGGACTGATCTCCTTATCCAGCACTGCCATCCGGTAATAATCCGGATGGTAAGAATCCTCCAATCGGTGATAGCCCGGCTCCTTCAGGAGGAAATTCATGAAGGCTGTGAAGTTCCGATCAAAGTCCCGTTTGATACCAACGTGATAGGTCAGCTCAACATTGCTGTATCGGTGATTGGATAGGATGAGGTCCCCGTTTCGACCGGGGATCTGCCTTCGCTCCACATCCGGCATCGATTTTTTCCAGGTATCCTCACCAGAGAGGATGAGGTTATAGTCCTGCGACTTCTTCCCGTTATAGATAAAAGTGTGCATCTCTCATCCTCCCTTAGCTAAATGCCGCCGCTCTTCTTGCGACGTTCATGTTGATACGTTCCTCAATCTCATCAGCAAGCTCTGAAATATCCTGTCCCGGCTGGCTGTAAACATTCACCGTCACGCCACCGTAGTATATATTCATGGCACGCTCAACGCTGCCAACGGCCTGCCGGATCATGTCCATCAGGCTGTGTGTACCGACCACCGTCTCCGATCCTGCTTCTCCAGCCCCGAGGAGCTGTCCGTTCATCATGCCAAAGATCGTCGGGGAATTCAGGATCATACCAGCATCCATGGCCTTCTTATACCAGTCCACTGAAATCATCGGAATAGAAAGAATGCCACCGACATCCTGCCAGTACCAAGAGAAATGCGGCATCTTCGGTTTCGGGAAGCTCCACGTGAAATTGAAGAGCCCCTTAATCCGTTCTATCGCATTACTGATCGTGGTCTTTGCTGTTTCAATCGGGCTGGTCATGGCCGACTTAATATTATTCCAGGTAGTAGAAGCAGCAGTTTTAATACCGTCGAACACACCAGAGACCTTCGTCTTGATTCCATCAACGATCGTACCGATGCTGGTCTTCATTCCCGTCCACGCGTTGGAGGCCGCCGTTTTGATGTTGGTCATCGTAGTCGAAAGCGAGCTCTTGATGTTATTCCAGGCCGTAGTTACGGAGGTCTTGATGCTGCTGCCAATGGTCGTCACCGTCGACTTGATTCCGTTCCAGATATTGGAGAACGTGGTCTTGATGGAATTTAGTGTCGTGCTAAAAAATGTCTTGATGCCGTTCCATACCGTCGTCGCCGTCGTTTTAATCCCATTCCATACGGTTGTGACCGTCGTCTTCACCGAATTCCAGATCGTGGTGAAGGTCGTCTTGATCGCATTCAGGGTCGTGGTGAAGAAAGTCTTGATCGCATTCCACACCGTGGAGGCCGTGGTTTTGATTCCGTTCCATACGGTTGTGACCGCTGTCTTCACTGCATTCCAGACCGTAGAGAATGTGGTTTTTATCGCATTCAGGGTCGTGGTAAAGAAAGTCTTGATTGCATTCCAGATGGATTCCGCTGTCGTTTTGATCGCGGTCCATACCGTAGTGACGGTTGTCTTGATGGCATTGACCACCGTGGATACTGTGGTTTTAATCGCATTCCATACGGTTTCAAAAGTCGTCTTAATTCCGGTCAGAATCGTAGTGAAGAATGTTTTTATCGCATTCCACACTGTGGTCACGGTCGTCTGGATGCCGGTCACCACCGTGGATACTGTAGTCTTGATCCCGTTCCAGATATTCACGAAGAAATCCCGGATGCCAGTCAGCACCGTGGTGACAAAAGTCTTGATCGCATTCCATGTGTTCGTAAAGAAAGTTTTGATTCCGTTCCACAGGTTTACGAAAAAGGTCTTAATGCCAGTCCAGAAGGTTTCCCAGTCTGTGCCAAACCAGCCAAGGATCGTATCTGCGATACCCTTGATCGCATTCAGCACCGCTTCGAAAATTCCCTTGATGCCATTCCAGATGGAAGTGAAGATCTCCTTCACCCCGGTCCATACCATGTCCCAATCCCCGGTAAAGATCCCGGCAAAGACATCGAAGAGGCCGGTCAGCACACCAAGCACCGTCTCCAGCACGTTTTCAATGATCTCGAAAACGGCAATAAAGACCGGAGCCAGCAGATTACAAAAGCCATCCCAGATCTTACCGATTGTCGCTGTGATGTCTTCAAAGCTGATACCAAGGTTAGCAAGGCGCTCCTTGATGCCCTCCACAAATTCGGAAAAAATCGACTTGATCTTCTCCCAGATCGCAGTCACCTTTTCCCGGAACTCCTCATTTGTCTGCCACAGATGCACAAAGGCCGCAACCAGAACGGCCACCGCAGCAATGACCAGCCCAATGGGTGACGTCAGAAAGCCGATCGCTTTTCCCAGCACACCGCTGATCCCGCCAAGGCTCTGCATCTTTGTTCCAAGGGAGATGATCCCTTTCCCAAGGCTGGCAAAGCCGGACATAGCAGAGCCAACTATGGATATGACCTTCCCAAGTATCAGTAGGAGTGGTCCGATCGCTGCCACCAGCGCCAGCACCTTGATAATGGTCTCCCGCTGTGCATCACTCATTCCGTTCAGCTTATCTACAAAAGCCTGCACTGCTGCGACCACCTTCCGGATGATCGGCATAAGCAGATCCCCAAAGGAAATCGCCAGCTCCTCAAGCTGAGATTTCAGGATTGTGAGCTGTCCGGAAAGGTTGTCCTGCATGATCTCGGCCATGCTCTCAGCCGATCCATCACAGTTATCAATCGCACCGGTCAGCTTATTGAAGTCATCATCTGATGCATTAATAATGGAAAGCCAACCGGCCATCGAGTTTTTCCCGAAGATCGCGGAAACTGCAGCTGCCTGCTCGGACTCGGACAGATTTCCCATCTTCTCTCGTAAGGAGATCATCGTCTCCCGGAGATTAATGGAACCATCATCGTTTTCTACAAGGGCAATGTTGTACTTGTCCATGTAGGTCTGCATCTGCTTCGTCGGTTTCGCAAGGTTGGTGAGGCCCGTCCGTAGGGACGTACCCGCCTGCGACGCTTTGATACCGGCATTTGCCATAAGGCCGAGAGCGACAGACGTATCCTCTGCACTAATGCCAAGGGAACCTGCCACAGGCGCTGCATATTTGAAGGACTCACCCAGCATGGATACGTTCGTGTTGGCGTTTGTACTGGCCGCCGCAAGGATATCCGCAAAGTGGCCGGAGTCCTTTGCCGACAGACCGAAGGCAGTGAGTGCGTCCGTCACGATATCCGAGGTTGTACCCAGATCCTCACCGGAGGCTGCCGCCAGATTCATGATACCCTCGACGCCATCCAGCATATCGCCGGTCTTCCATCCGGCCATCGCCATGTACTCGAAGGCTTCCCCGGCCTCAGATGCCGAGAACTTGGTCTTGGCTCCCATCTCGCGGGCCTTAGCCCTGAGGTCATCAAAATCCTTGCCGGTCGCTCCGGAAATCGCCTGTACCTTCGACATCTGGGCATCAAAATCTGCAGTCGTTTTCACTGCTGCTGCCCCGATGCCCACAATCGGAGCCGTCACATGGGTCGTGAGGGTCTTTCCGACACCTGCGATTTTATCCCCAGCTTGCTGCAGCTTTTTCCCGGTTTCATCAATCTTCTCCAGCGCCGAGTAGGTTGTGGAGACCTGGGACTCCAGATTTTTCAGGGCCTGTTCGGTCTCCTCAATCTCCCGCTGTAAGGCATCATATTTATCCTGCCCGAGTGTCCCGTTCTCAAGCTGCTGCTTTGCCTGTTCCTGCGCAGTCTTTAAGGATTCCAGTTTATCCTTCGTCGCGCCGATCGCTTCTTTTAAGAGTCGCTGCTTCTGTGAAAGGAGCTCCGTGTTCGAGGGGTCAAGTTTCAGGAGGCGCTGTACATCCTTGAGCTGTGTCTGGGTATTCTTTATGGTGGAATTGACATTCTTAAGGGCTTTATCAAGACCAGTAGTCGATCCATCGATCTCCACGGTCAGACCCTTGATTCGATTCGCCATAGATTAGCCGCCTCCTTTCCTTCCTTATTCCGTCAGAAAAAGCGGAGGCAGGGGATGCTTTTCTTTAAGCTCCCGGCTCCGCTTCACGTTGTCTTCCTTCAGACGCTGCACCCGTCTTTGGAATGCCTCGCTGCATTTCTTTTGTTTCAGACGCTGCGCCATCTCTTTATACTTCTCGATATTCTGCCGGAGCTTTTTATCCGTCACTGAAAACTGATATGCCGCCCCACAGTCATCACAAACAAAATAGGTGTGTTCCAGCTCGCCATCCCGGATCGTTACCCAATCCGGCTTCCCGATCACCGCGCCACACTGATCACAGATAATCTCCATACACACCTCCATCAGAATTTATCGAAGTCCGACTGATCGGCCACACGTACCGTTGCACCATAGTCGGCATCGTCATTTCCTTTTTCAGTCCAGATATCCAGTACCATTCCGATGGTAAGGAGGTCGAGATCCGGAATGGATAACCCGACCTCCAGGCACCGAAGGAGGAACAGTGCTGTCGTTATTTCCCGGTTACTTTTTTGAGGTTTTTTTTAGCTTCGACATCCGTAATGAGGTTAGTTCCCCAAAGCTCCAAGATCTCCGGCAGCACCTCATAAATCGAAAACATGTCGAACTGATCGAGCCACTCATCAATGGTCTTCGGAATAGTAGGGTCAGCATGAAACGCCATGATATAAGCGACGTTCTCGAAGATCTCCAGATCCTCAATCTCCATCGCAGAGGCTTCCTCACCGCCTCTATCCTTGTATGCCTTCTCCAATTTGGAGAGGTCTTTGAAAATGTCTCTGCCAAACTTAGCCCGGTACAGCCTCGGCACAGAGGCCGAGGACCGGAAATTTACATCTTTCCCGCAGATGTTGACTGTCTTCTGAAGCATACGCTACCTCCTATCAGGAACCGCTATTTCCGCTGCCGCCAGAAAGTGCAGGCGAGGGAACATAGACATTCTTATACCAGTTGTTATAGGTGGCCGTGCTGGTCTCATCTCCGGTACGGGATTTCACAAGGCCATCCTCCCTCGGGTCTGCAGTCAGGGCCAGCGTTTCCGTTCCCGGTTCAATGCTGGACTCTTTGGTCTGAGATTCGATGGACGGACGAGAGGCCGTGCAGTTATACAGCACATGACGGATTGCGTTGATGTCACCATCAAACTCAAAGAGCAGGGCAAAATAGACAGACTCGGTAACGTCCGATCTTTCGATCAGAACACCATTTGCATCCTTCTCCTCCTGCAGGATCTCCGTGCGGAACCACTCCGGTACCAGCGCGATTTCCAAGTCGCCGGAATATCCGTTGTTCGATGTGCTTCTGAAGTACACGATGCCGTCTGCATAGAACGGAGAAGAATCTCCCTCTGCATCGAGCGAAAGGCTCACCGCACCCGGGATTGCCACCGGCGTCGCATACGTAAAGGTGCCGTCATCGCCTTTGGTCAGCACCGCTGCGTGTACATTTTTGAGGTTGTACTTCACCTTGTTTTTCTTATTCGCCATAGCTTACCTTCCTTTCAAAGGAGTACAGGACTTCGTAGAGCTTTTCGCTCTCGATCCAGACTTCTGTTTTCTCATAAAAAATGTCGTGGGCATCGAGTACATTTTCGATAATTATTTCCGCAGCCGGACTTTTCTCATCGGTGTAAAGCTCGATGTGCACGACATCCACTTTCAGATAAACCTTTCCATCCGCAGAGAAATGATCACTTCCTGGGATCAGATAGGTAATAAACGGAGGTTTTGGGGACTCGCCCTCCGCGAAATGATCGTATGCGAAAGGGAGCCCCATCTCTGTAAGCAGGTCCAACAGGTCCTGCAGTTCATTTATCTCATCCATCTCTTAGGCCCCTTTCGATATCACGAAGAAGCTCTTCTTCTGCAGCCTCCTCAGCCGGTGCGATGTGCGGGATTGCCCGGACCCGGCCACCATTCCGTTTTGCATGTCCGTGCTCAAGGAGGTGTGCCAGCATATAACGGGTCGGTGAATACACCGTCACCTCCAGCTCTGTAGAGGTCTCTTTGGTCTTCTTCGTGCGCCAGCTTTTTGCATACCTTCCTGTCTGCCTCGGAGCACTCTCTCCGATGCCCTTCTTTACAGAATTACCAGCTTTCGTAACTGCCGTTTTCACCACTTCCGCAGAGAGCTTGCTGTACTCTTCGAGCTGTTCATTTACAGCATCCGCCAACTCATCAATCTGTATCTTCTTTCCCATCGCGCTCACCTCTCAGAAAGCTCAGTGTGTATCTTCCGGCTGTTATGCTTAAATCCCATCTCGTCAATCGACTGGATGTTATAGATCCGATTGCCCAGAAGAATACGGTACTGCTTGGAATTCACCGCAGCGGTCTCAGAGGAATATCGAACGGTCATATCCAACCGATCCGCCTCCACTGTATGCCCAGCAGCTTCTTCCTCTTTCGTGGAAAGGCCGCTGGTCACAGCCGTAGCCCAGCACTTGAAATAATCGGTCCATACAGATTTATGGTTTCCATACTTATCCGTCACGGTCTCATTCTTCTGAATGGTGATCCGGGTCCGAAGTCCTGCAATATTCATCACACCGCCCCTTCCCGAATGGCAAAAAGGATCGATCGGAGTGTCAGCGTCAGCTCGTGATGATCCGCTTCCTCCCGGTGCTCAAAGAGATACCCAAGGGCATAGAGGATCGCCACCTTCATAGTTTCCCGAATAGGAGTAAGGGAGGCGTCCTCCGTATCGGAGTTGACCGCCTCCCACTGTTCATTTGTCAACCTCGCCACATCAGCGCAGAGCCTTTCGGCAGCAGATAAAAGGATACCGATCATGGCATCCTCATCCGCCGTATCCACCCGGAGGTACCCTTTGGCTTCATCAAGCGAAACGAGTGCCATGATCGATCACCTCCCGTTATCAGCCTTCCGCATTTGCCGCCGGAGCGGTTCCCTTCATCTTCAGCGCCTGGATAGCCTCCGGCAGGATCAGCTTGCCGTCAACACGCTGTGTGCTGATGAAGCCAACCTGGTCAGTGCGGGCGTACAGTTCATTCAGACGCTTAAAGGTGCGGTTCTGGCGGTCAGCGATCCAGTAGTAAGAGAAATCGCCGAACAGCAGGGCCTTCTGTCCCGCCGTGATGGAGGGCATATAAGAACTGGTAATGATCGGACGGGACAGCACGGTATCCGGCTTGCCGACCTCAAGGGAGGGCTTCCAGATATAGTTGTCGTTCTTGTCCTTGATCTTCATCAGCTGAAGCAGAAGCGCCTCGTTGCAGAGGAACTTCGCCTTCTTGCGGTACGGGGACTTCAGCGAGTAGTAGAGGTCAAAGATCTCGTCAAACTTCACAGCGGTTTCAGATGCGGCAGTCACGCCGACCGGAACGCCGCCGGTTTCAGCCAGGAGGCCGAGGGGCTTGCCCTGCCCGTCACCCTGGATGAACGCCTTCTCCTCGGCATTGCCCATGCGGACGCCAAAACGGCGCGCGATATAGGATGCCAGGTCGAAAGCGGAATCATGGAGCAACTCGTTGCTGATCTTGATCATGGTTCCCATCTTGTAGGCTGCAAGCGTGGTCTGGCCGAAGGTCGCGTCAGCTTCCGGGATCTCCTCGCCCTCATCGATCCAGGACGCCTCACCGGAGTCCTCGGCGATCGGGATCTTGCGGGTACCGGAAGAAGTACGGATCACAGTGGCAAGGCCACGGAAAATGTTGTTCTCCTCCAGGGCTTCGACCAGCTTGCGCTCAAATTCATCCGGCACGGTATAGCCGCCCTTCTCATCCTCGCCGATGGAAAGGCCCTCCAGTGCCTCATTGGAAATGCGGCCGCGTAGCATGTTCCAGAATGCCTCGGAATACTCAGCGGTCGCAGTCGCGCGGACGTTTTTCTTCTTGCCGTCCTTCGGGTCGGAATGTACCGGGGTGGAGGTCGGCTGGGACAGCTTTGCATCCATCTCGGCCTGTTCCTCCAGGCGGGTGATCTCATCACCCAGGGCTTTCACGTCGGCCGCCATCTTGTTGTACTGCTCGACAGCCTCCGCCTTCACGAGGCCGTTCTCGTCCCTGTGCTGCTCAAGGAATGCCTTCGTCTGCTCCCACAGGGTGTTTCTCTTATTCCTCAGTTCGATAATCTTGCTCATGGTATTTACCATCCTTTCATAATTGAACATAGAAAAAGCCGGACCCTCATCTGAGGAAGTCCAGCTGTCTCTTTAAGATCTCGTAGGGCATGGCCCCTGTTTCCGTCTTTCCGTCCATGCCGATGCGCGGCACGTCAGGCTCCTTCTCCTCCGGCGCCGTATCCTTCACGCCAAGGGAATTCAGCACTGCCATGTCCGTCACTCGGCCTTGATAGAGGAGTGCCTCAAGAACCGGTTCAGCAGTTTTCGGATCTGCGTCTCCGCCTTCTTCCGGCTCCGGTTCCTTTCCCTTGTCCTCATAGAGGACTTCGTCCGCAAAGCCCAGCTCCACAGCCTTCTTCGCGTTCATCCAGGTCTCGTTGCTCATAAGCTCGGCGATCTTGTTATGCCGGAGTCCCGTTTTGGCGGCATAGGCGTTAATGATGGACTCCTTCACCTCATTCAGCGTGGTGATGGCCTGTTCCATCGCCTTGGTGTTGCCCATCGCGATGGTGGAGGGGTCATGGATCATCAGGAGGGCCGTCGGGGACATCAGCACCCGGCTTCCCGCCATCGCCACCACGGACGCTGCCGATGCCGCGATGGACGCGATCTTCACCGTGACGGCTCCCTTGTAATCCTTCAGCATCGTGTATATCTCAGCGGCGGCGAACACGTTCCCGCCCGGGGAGTTGATCCAGACGGTCAGGTCGCCTTCCTCCGCTTCAAGTTCCTGGCGGAACATCGCGGGCGTGATCTCATCGCCCCAGAAGGACTCCGAATCAATGGGTCCTTCCAGGCGCAGGATCCTGCCTCCCGTGTCGTCCCGAATCCAGTTCCAGAATTTCTTCACTGTCGTTTACCTCTCTTTCTGTTCTCCGGCTTTTCCTCCGGGTTCTCCTGTGTGTCCGGTTCCGGCTCTGGTTTTGCCGCGGCGGCCTGCTGCTTCCCGGCATCGGCCAGTTTCACGTAGCCCCCGTTCAGGTAGTAGTCATCGCCGCCTTTTTCCGCAGGGATCAGGTCCATATTTTCCAGACGGTGTATATCATTGGGGGACAGGAATCCATTGCTGATTCCCGTGGCGTACCCCTGCATGCGGGACTGGTAGTCGCCGCGGAGCAGCCCGTCCACGTTGAACTTCGGAAAATAAGTATCCTGTTCTTCCTCCATCAGCAGGTCCTTAACGATTGCCTGCTCGAACCGCACAAGCCAGGGCGTCAGTGTATGTACCACGAAGTCGATGCTCTGGTGCTCGATGTTGCTGAACGTGGCATGCTCAAGGTCCTGCACCATGTGCGGGGGAACACGGAAGATCCGGCATATCTCGTTCACTCCGAACTGTCTGGTTGACAGGAACTGTGAGTCCTCCGGAGGCAGGGAGATGGCTTTGTACTGCATCCCTTCCTCCAGGACAGCCACCTTGTGGGCGTTGTTGGCCCCGCCATACACATCCGACCAGTTCTCCCGGATCTTCTCCGGATTCTTCAGCACCCCCGGATGTTCCAGGACGCCTGACGGCTGTGCGCCGTTCCGGAAGAAGCTGCTGCCGTATTTCTCCACGGCAAGCGTTGTGCCGAGGGCATTTTTCATCATGGCGATGGGGGAAAAACCCACAAGCCCGTTGAATCCAAGTCCCGGAACGTGAAATATCTCATCCCTCCGGAAGAAAATATCCTTATTTGTCTCGCCCGGTTTTTCATCCGTATAGGCGTGGTAGATGTAATAGATCTGTCCCTTCTCATCACGGTCGACTTCAACGTTCTCCGGGAGTAGCGGGTACAGCCCCAGGATGCCGTTCTTGCCATCCCGGACGATCTGCGCGTAGCAGTTGCCCCACAGCAGAAGATGCGTCATCATCACTTCTCGGAAGGAGAACGATGTCATCTCCGGGTTTGGCTGCCGGTAAAGCAGCTTGTACAGCGGATGGTCCTTCGCGCGTTCCTTGCCCTTCTCCGAGTCATCCGTGAAGCGGTACAGATGGAGGGGAAGCCCCGCCACCGTTTCCGCCAGGAGCCTCACGCAGGCATAGACCGTAGCAATCTGCATCGCGCTCTTTTCATCCACACGCTCGCCGGAGTCCGCCCGTCCGAAGACGAACGTCTGCCCGGAGTCCCGGACGCTGTCCTCCACCCGCGGCAGATCAGGGGCATCCCTCGGGCTGATGCCCAGCCATTCAAAAAATCCCATAGGCCATTTCCTCCCGTAACGTCAAAAAGGACCTCCCGGCATCCCGGGCGGCCCTCGCAGTTTTCCACGATATAAGGATAACAGAATCCGCAAGTCCAATCTCTCGCGATTCTGGACACTTCTGGTCAGAACACCATCAGGCCGCGCTCATCATAGACGCTGCCGTGCTCCTCATGCCGGATGCAGCGGTCAAGCGCCATGATCGCCGCCACAATGCCGTCTATCTTTTCCGGGGATTTCGCCTTGGTCGGCTTGATGTTCTCCGCGGCATCCCTGTCGACCACCACGTTGCCGCTCATCCACCGCATGACCGGATTGCCGCCGTGGATGATCTTTCCCTCCATCAGAAGTTTGTAGAACTCCTTCGTGGGCGGGCTCATGTCCTTGAAGCCCTGGCCGAACGGAACGACCGTAAAGCCCATGCCCTCAAGGTTCTGCACCATCTGCACGGCTCCCCATCGGTCAAAGGCAATTTCCAGGATGTGATACTGCTCACCGAGTTTTTCGATGAACTTCTCAATGAAATCATAGTGGATCACGTTCCCCTCAGTCGCGTTGATGTAGCCCTGCTGATGCCATACGTCATACGGCACCGATGCCCTGCGGACACGGAGGGGTATCGTATCCTCCGGTATCCAGAAAAACGGCAGCATGATATATTTCTCTGTCTCGTTCCTTGGCGGGAACATCAGCACAAAAGCCGTGATGTCCCCGGTGCTGGAAAGATCCAGTCCTCCGTAACAGTCACGGCCCTTTAAGGATTCCATGTCGATGGGTATGTTCCCGAGATCATATATCTGCTCCGGAATGAACCGGGTCAGGGAGGACACCCACATGTTTAGACGGAGCTGCTTGAACACATTCTCCTCGGCGGGGTTTTCCTGCGCTTCCCGGAAGGCATCACGCACACGGTCGATCTGTATGGTCTGCCCCAGGGAGGGGTTCGCCTTATACCAGTTTGTCTCGTCCGTCCAGTCATCGTCATCCGTCAGCCCGTAGACCACGGGGTAGAAGGTATGGTCGACCTTCCTTCCCGCCATGATGTCCAGGGCCTTCGTGTGCAGTTCATAGCAGATGCTTTCCTTATCCGTCCCTGCGGTCGTGATCAGGAAATACAGCGGCTGCTCCCGGGCGTCGCCGCTGCCTTTTGTAAGCACGTCATACAGCTTCCGGTTCGGCTGGGCATGAACTTCGTCCAGGACAAGCCCGGAAACGTTCAGGCCATGCTTGGTCCCGACCTCAGCAGAGAGGACCTGGTAGAAACCGGCATTGGAATAGTTCACGATCCGCTTGGTGGCGGCAGCAACCTTGGAGCGCTTATACAGCGCCGGTGCCTTTTCCACCATGCGCCTGGCCACATCGAAAACAATGGACGCCTGCTGCCGGTCTGCCGCTGCGCCGTACACTTCCGCGGACGGCTCGTTGTCAGCATAGAGAAGATACAGCGCCACTGCCGCCGCAAGCTCGGACTTACCGTTCTTTTTTCCGATTTCGATATAGGCTGTGCGGAACTGCCTGTGACCGCTTGCGTCCACGATGCCGAAGATATCCCGGATGATCTGTTCCTGCCAGGGGAGCAGCCAGAACGGCTTGCCGTCCCACTTGCCTTTGGTGTGGGACAGGTTTTCAATGAACTTTACAGCCCGGTCGGCCTTTTTCTTATCATACCGGGATGTGGGCAGCATGAAGGGAGTAGGCTTGTAGTCCTTCAGTTTCGGGTAGCCTGCCGGCCTTGGTTCCCTTGCCATCAGCTGTCACCTCCCAGAAGCGCCTCCAGTTCATCGCCGCTGTCCGCGCCGGAGATATCGGCAATGATGCGGGAGCGGGATGCCGGGGTCAGGCCGAACTGCTCCGCAAAACGGTTCATGACTTTCAGATAGGTCTGCGCGATGGACACCTGCGGCACCTGCTGCCAGTATCCGCTCGGCGTCTTCACGATGGTGCCGTGCTGCGTGATGAATTCCTCGGCTTCCTTCCACCTGGCATATGCCTGGCAGTATCCCGCGAAAGCCGCCATGTCAACTTCCGTCAGCACCCCCATCAGTTCCATCTTTTTCGCAAGCCTGCGCCATTCCTTCTTCGCCTCCGGCTCCAGCCATTTCGGGCAGGAAGGCGCCTTCTTCTCAGGTTTCGGCTCCCTGTCGTTCAGTTTTCTTTTGCCCGGATTGCCCTCCAGCTCCTTGATCGCTGTCGGCGTGGGCTTCCTTCCTCTCGTCGCCATCAGGCTCACCTCCTTCCTCGTCAATCGGCCCCAGCCATGACGGGTCGGGGACAAAAGCATCATACGGAAGCTGTGTCCTGTCTATCAGGAACTTCTTAGCCATAGCTTCCTCCTTCTGGGTAAAAAAATAAGACCCTTCGGTCTTTTCGTGTGTACGAGAAACAGCCCCTTCCGGGCCGTTCCCGCCGATATTCTGATCGGTGTGTTTCTTACTGCTGCATCGCCCAGGCCATCGCGTGGCCGTCATCCTCAAACTCGACTCCGCTGACCGCTCTCAGCCCGATGGTTCCTTCGCAGGAAAGGTCATCGTTGAGGTGCTCGTAAACCGCTCCGAAGTAGCAGGGCTTGTTCCTGCCGTTGTAGTAGTATCCCGCGAGGAGAACCCTGTCTCCAAAGTTCAGAACCTTGCTCCATCTGCATTCGAGGTCTTCCGGGGTGGTGGGGTTCGGCAGCCTGTAGGTTTTCATTCCTTCGTTGATTGTCATGTCTTTGTCCTCCTTATTTCCTTATGATGTTGAAATCCGCGATGCTGTAGCCGTTTTCTCTGACGTAGCTGCAAAGCCAGTTGTCTGCGTCTGCCGGGTTGTCGAATCTTTTGATTTCCTTCCATCCGGTTTTGTATCCGGTGTAGGCTTTTACGATCCAGGTGTTTTTCTTCATGGTCTGCTTCCTCCGTTTTGCTTTGTTTTCCCTTTCGGTATGTGCATATTACCGTCAGGTGCGGAGTATAGCAACTCATATCTGCTTCATAATCTGAACAAAGATATTCACATTATGTTGTGCAGATCTTACTCGAACGGAAGGTCATCCAATTCGGCTTCCTCCTCCGGGGTAAGTTCCCTCTGCCAGTCCTCCGGGGGCTCCGGCTCCCAGAACCGGCTCGGCAGGTCGTGATTCTCGTGGTAACCAAATTCTGCTCTCAGGCGTTCATCCGTTGTCATGCTCCTGCCTCCTTAGAATGCTTTTGCAATCCAGTGCCCGTGCTTGCGGCTCTTGCTGAAAAGGTAGGTGGTTCCGTTGACCTCGAGGTAGCGGTCGTTGACAATGCAGACCTCGCAGCCTTTGCTTTCCATGTGGCGGTAAGCCCTGTGCGCCAGTTCCTTTACACTGATCCCGAATCCGTAGTTCTCGATGAAATTCTGAAGTTCTGTCATGTCCTTGCCCTCCGTTTTTTGCTTTGTTTTCCCTTTCGGTATGTGCATATTACCGTCATGTTCCGTGGGAGCCAAGACAATTCTGCTTCATAATCTGAACAAAGATATTCACATTATTTTGTGCTTATTATTCCTCTCCGTAGAGAATGAACCGCACGTATTCCTTCGGATGCTCTTCAAGGAAAACGACCAGTTCATAGTAATTCCTGTCAAACGCCATCCGCTGCACCACCGGGACGTCAAACATGTTCGTTTCCCCGGTTTCCCTGATCGCGAGGATCTGCTCCTTTATCCTCTCAGTCATCCGGATCACCAACCTTCCGCACCGCATCCTGCTGCCAGACCACGTTCAGCCCGGAGCCGTTGTCCCACCGCATGAGAAGGCTTCCCGTGTCATCGACACCGAGTACCGTGCCCCTTGTTCCGATGGGCGGGGCCTGCGGGTCATCCATAGCCACCAGTTCCACCCTTGTCCCTTTCGGGTACATTCTGCGGATCATCTCCACCGTTTCTCTCTTTGGAAACATCATCTGCCGTCACCTCCCGTGTGTTTCTTCCCGGTGCTTTCCCGGTAGGCCCGTTCGAGGATCTTCGTATTGAAGCCGAACCGGAGATACCCTTCCAGGCAGACCATGTAGTAATTCTCGCTTGGCCTGCCGAGCGGCCGGCTCTCGTCCATGATGTAGACAAATGCTTCCACCTCATCTACCACCAGGGGGTTCGCAAGGCTCCGCAGCATCACCTTCATCGTTTCCTTCCGGTAGAAGCGGGGATACCCTTCGTAAAGGTCGAGTGCCGCCTCGTCTTCATCGTCCACTTTCCAGACCAGAACCGGAACCGTCCGTTTCTTCATCGGTTCGATGGTCAGGTAGCTTCCTGTCTGGCTTCCCTTAAAGAGGAGCCGATAACCGGGAATGTCGGAGTACCCGACGTAGACCGCTGACGGGCATCTGTGGAGCATCTGCGCCACCGACAGGTTGCTTCCGTAGGCTAAGTAGTACTTCATTCTCTGTACCATCCTTTCGTTTATTCGAAGGGGATATCCTTCTACCACCGAAAGACCGCTCCGTGGCGGTTCTCGGTAGGAGGAGGCTGTCTCCTTCCTCAGCTGTGCGGTCCTGCGCCGTGTTCCCTTCAGGCGGCGTGCCTCCAGGCGCTGTTGCCTTCGAAGTTCCTCATGAAGTAGTCCCTTGCCGTTTTGAACTCGTCCCCGATGAATCCGAGGCGGAGCATCCAGCACCGGAAGGCGTAGGCTTCGTTTTCTGTCTGCTGTTTTCTCGGGCTCGCCGTCCGGAGCTGCTTTGCCATCTGGCTCATCGCCATGCAGAGCTGGATCATCGCCTTCAGCTGTCCGGCGTGCAGGCCGCCCTGCCGTTCTTCGGTCTTCTCATCGAAGTTGAAGCACCGGAACTCTATGGTGTGGTAGCGGTTGAAGTAGCTGTGCAGGTTCAGCATCCGGTACCGTGTGTGGCTGTAGTGGGCGGTTTCCGTGGGGCCGTTGTACCAGCACCTTGCGAGGGCTTCGTTTGTCTTCGGCTTCCGGCTGTTGATCCTTTTCAGGAAATCCGGGTCGACCGTCTGGCAGTACCGGCTCTGGCGGTAAGCCCCGATCTCGATGGCCTTGGTCAGCTGGTCTTCATGGCTTGCCATCAGGTTGACCAGGTTGCGGATGGTCTGCGGCGTGTGGCCGTCGCTTCCGATGTGGATGTGCACCCCGCATCCTCTGCTCGGGCTGCTTTTCGCGCCCGCGTGGCGCAGTTCCCGGATGAGGCCCTGCAGGAATTCCATGTCGGCGTACCGGAGGACCGGCGTTACCAGTTCGCACTTTTCGCTGTCCGACCCCGCGATGCTGACGTCCTTCTGGAATTTCCATTCCCTTCCGGCCTCGTCCCATGCGCTCCAGGTTTCGTAGCCGTTGCGGCGGGCTGTGTACTCGTACCTTCCGGTTCCGAAGTAGGCGGCTGCCGTCTTCGCCGCGTTCTCGCGGGTGATGCTGTTCATCTCGACCTCAACTCCGTAGGTCTGCGTCTTCATGTTCTCGATCTGCTTTGCCGTTGCGTTTGTCATGGTTTTGGCTCCTTTCAAAGTGTGTTTTTCTTCCCTTGCGGTATGTTATTAATCACTCTGAAAGGACTATATAGCAAGTCAATTCTGCCCTGTTTCCGGGCATAATTCTGACAAAGATCCGGCCTGAAAACTGTGTATTTTATGACTGCTCCTCAGATAATGAAGCCTGCCTCGCAGCCTCCCTTTTCTCTGCCTGACGGCGCGTCCAGCGTTCCTTCTCGGCATCCGTGCGGAAGGCGCAGTGTCCGGAAAGGTTCCGCATCAGCATCTTCCGTGTTTCCTTATGATCGGGGCCGTTCATGCCGAGGCGGGTAAGCCAGATCCGGAGGGCGTACTTTTCGTTCTCCTCGTTCACCGCCTTTGCCTGGATGCGCTTCTGGGCGAGCGCCTGTTTGTTCATCATGGCGCAAAGTTCCGTAAAGGCCCTCATAGCTTCCGGCTCCGCTGTCTCCGGAAGGGAGGCGAAGGTGATGTCCTCCGGCGTGAAGGTCAGCCCGCTGATGGCTTTGCCGTGCTCCTCCTCGTAGTTTCCGACTGTTCTGAGGAAGTCCTCTGCCTTAAAAAGGGCTGCTGCCTGCAGGGCTTCCGCAAGTCCCTCATCCACCCGGAAATCCGTGCCGAGCGCCTTGTTCACAAGGCTTGCCCGCGTGTAGACCAGGTTTACGAGGTTCCGCAGGGTGTTCCCCGTGTGCCTGCCCATCGGCAGCTTCACCGTCAGGCTGACCCCTTCGGGTTCTTCCGCCGTGCCGGTCCCTGTCGCGGCCTTGTCGGCTTCCTCCGGCTCCGCGGCGGCTGTTTCCCCGATGCCTTCGTATCCGGCGGCAGTAAGAGCCTCCAGAACCTTCCCGGCCACCTCGCTGTCGGCGCGGTCATCAAACTCAAGGGTGCCGTCTTTCGTGACCGTGAAAAAACCGATGTCGTAAGCGCAGGTCGGCATGAACTTGTAGACCGCCCTTTCGCCTGTTGCCTGGGAAATGACCTTCACCAGGGCTTTGCGCTCGTTTCCTGTTACGTTGTAACTGATCCTCATGGTATGTACCTCCGTTTTTCTTTTCTGCCGTCCCGCGGCGTAGTGTATTAATCACTCGCCGCGGAAGATAAAGCAACTCATATCTGCTTAATATCCGAAGGAAATACCGACAAGGTTTCATCCCCGGAACTGGTCATAATACACGATGCCCGAAAGCACGAACCATACGCACGGGAGCGCCACTCCGTTGCCCCACAGCTTGTATTCGGAAGAATCCAGGTGCGGATCTTTCAGCCATTTCACGATCTGGTTCCGGGTCTTCGGCTTCTTCGCATGGGTGACCACCTGCCTGTGTGTCTCAAATACATCCGCCCAGAAAGCAATGTCCTCCTCGGAAGGCTCCGCGGTTTCAAGCCCGCTGCACCACCAGTCCGGGAAGCCCTGGAGCCTCGCGCATTCGGTTGGTGTCAGCCTGCGTACAATGTAGTAGGGATCGGCGCTCACCACGGGCGGCTCCTTATATTCAGTAGCCACCAGGGTGTCGAGCGCGGGTTCGTCAGTGAAATGCGTGAGATGGGAATTCTTTGTGCCGTGGTAAACGGGAGCCGCCACCCCGTGATGCTCTGTGGCATTGAGGGTATACATCGCGTCTGACTCATTCCATCCGTCCCCCTGATGGCTCGGCCGCTGCCCGTTTCCCTCCAGGGGATACGCCTTCTCCACCACGGCGATACCGCCCTGGTTGCATCCGGGATGCCCGCCGTTCAGATCAAGCGTCCGAGAGGTCTTCGCCTCATAGATCCCGGCATGGGGATTGCCGGAGAGCATGGCATGGCTCTGGTCAGAACTGATGCCGAAAGCGGAAGGCGCGAACAGCGTCTGATCGTTGCTGGTAGCAAGGGTGGCGGATTTGTCCTCCTGCACAAGGGCGCCTTTTCCGCCGCCTTCCTTCCCGCAGCGGATCTTAAGTGTGTACGGGACGAGCGGACCGTCCGGGGTCATGATAAGAGGCACATTGTTCCCGCCCGTTCCCATCCGGCTCGTCAGCGTCTGGATGGCGTCGCCCTCATCGATCCTGATGCGGCAGTCAGCCGGATGGTGCTCCAGGGCAATCGCGGCGGGAACCACACCCGCCCGGAGGGTGGGAGATATCTCATCCTCATATCCTATGGAGCGGGATCTGGCGGAATGCTCCGTGCAGAAACCCGCCGCCATCACCACGGGAGGATGCCCGTGATCCTGCGCCCGGAGCGTCCCGGACACGTCCTCAGACACATCCATCCGATCGCCGCCCTGGTCGTTCAGGCAGATGCCGCCTGCCGTTCCAGTGCCGCCTTCAGAATTTCGGGCAGCTGTTTTCCACGCTTCGAAGCCCTCCGCAGAATACCCTGACAGGCCTTCGGACTTAAATAGTATGTCTCCGGCACGTTCTCCTCCAAAATCTGCGACAAGAAAGATTCTTGCGCGGCGCTGGGGAACGCCCCAGAACTGAGCGTCGAGAAGCCGGTAAGCCACGCTCCATCCGTCTCCCAGGTACACATCGGCGTAGGGCCATCCGTTTTTACCAGGCGCAGGCACCTCGCAGGACGGTTTTTTGACGCCGATGACCGCTTCGAGGACTGATTTGAAGTCCGCTCCGCCGTTGCTGCTGAAAGCGCCCGGGACGTTCTCCCAGACACAGTATCTCGGTTTCTCTCCATTGGTTTTCTCCCTCATTTCCTTAATGATGCGGATCGCCTGGTGGAACAGTCCGCTCCGCTCGCCGTCAAGTCCGGCCCTTCGTCCCGCCACCGACATATCCTGGCAGGGGCTTCCGAAGGTAATGATGTCTACCGGAGGCAGTTCCGCCCCGGACAGCTTTGACACATCCCCGAAGTGCTTTACCTCCGGCAGGCGCTTTGTCGTCACCCGGACCGCAAACGGCTCAATTTCCGAATTCCACACGGGCTGTATCCCGGAAAGGATGCCCGCCAATTCAAAACCCCCGGAACCCGAAAACAGGGAACCGAGGGTCAGCGTTTCCTTATTCATTTTCAGCGTCCTCCAATCCCGCACATACTTCATCGAATGTGAGTTTCTGCCCGTCACGGAGCACATACACATCTTCGGAGCCCCCATGCTCACCGCACCAGGACCGGAACCGCTTCACGATCACGTCCACGAATTTCGGGTCCAGTTCAATGCCCCGGCACACACGGTCTGTCTCACAGCAGGCGATCAGGGTGGAACCGCTGCCGAGGAACGGGTCGAGCACGATGCCGTTCGTCATGCTGCTGTTCCGGATCGGGTAGCTCATGAGCGCCACCGGCTTCATCGTCGGATGATCCTTGGAGGAGCGCGGCTTGTCATACTCCCAGACCGTCACCTGCTTGCGGTCGGAATACCACTGGTGCTTCCCGGCCTGCTTCCAGCCGAACAGGCAGGGTTCATGAATCCACTGGTACGGCGACCTTCCAAGGACGAGCGCGTTCTTTTTCCAGATGCAGCATCCGGAAAGATAGAAGCCCGCGTCCTTAAATGCCTTCCGGAAGTTCAGCCCCTCGGTGTCGGCGTGCCACACATAGATGCTGCCATCGTCAGCCAGGTTGGCGTGCATACAGCGGTATGCGGACAGGAGGAAGTTGTAAAAATCTTCATCCGCCATGTTGTCGTTCATGATCTTCCCAGCGGTTTCTTCCACGTCCACATTGTACGGTGGATCGGTCAGCACGAGATTTGCCCTCTGCCCGTCCATCAGGCGTGTGTATACTTCCTCGCCTGTGGAGTCTCCGCAGATGACCCGGTGCTTTCCGAGGCACCAGAGATCTCCCGGCTTGGAGAACACGGGATTCTGCAGCTCCGCCTCCACGTCAAAGTCATCTTCCTGCACATCCTTGGAGTGGACTTTGTTAAAGAGCGTCTCGATCTCAGGTGGGTCAAAGCCAGTCTTGCCAAGGTCGAAGTCGGAGTCCTGGATGTCCTTCAGCAGGTCCGCCAGGAGATTCTCATCCCATGCGCCCGTGATCTTGTTCAGTGCGATGTTGAGCGCCTTCTCCCGGGTCTTGTCCACATCGACCACGGCGCAGGGGACTTCCGTGAAGCCGAGGTCCATCGCCACCGTCAGTCGCTGATGTCCGCCGATGATCGTCATGTCAGCGTTCACCACCAGCGGATCGGCAAAGCCAAACTCCTCGATGCTGTTTTTGATCTTCTCGTATTCCCTGTCACCCGGCTTCAGCTTTTTGCGCGGGTTATACTCAGCCGGTTTCAGTACGGTGACCGGCAGCACCTTCAGCTGTGCGGTTTTCATTCAGCCTTGCCTCCATTTCTAATTTCACGTCCTTGTGCCGGGTCTCGAACTTCCAGAATGCCCACCGGCACTTGTCTGAGCAGAACTTCTTCCGTCTGCCGACACGGTTCATCACGACAGGAGAACCGCACCAGGGGCAGAACTGTTTCGCGCACCCGGCGATAAACTCGCTCATATCCGGATCTTCAAATTCCATAGCTTCCTCCCTGGCACGAAACGTCTGTGCCGCTTTTGCGCTGGCACGAAACTCCATCAAAAAAGGCAGCGGTGGAAATCACTCCATCACTGCCTTTTGGCTCACTGATTTTTTGCGGAAAAACGGCTGTTTCCCTTGTGTTTCTGCGCTTTCCGGGTCCATTTCGCACTGCCGCCCCGGCTCCCTCAGGCCCCCGGGCTGCGAATTTCGCGGTTTTTAACGCGAGAGGGGGCGGCGGTCTGCGGGGGTCTGCCCTATAGAGATTGCACCCCGGCCCCCGGTCAGTAGTGGTAGGTCGGCGTCTCGTCCTGCAGGCGGGTCTTCCTGTCATGGCACCGTTTGCACAGCGGACGCCAGTTGCTTCTGTCCCAGAAAAGTTTTTCATCACCGCGGTGCGGAACGATGTGGTCGACAACCGCTGCCTTCACGTACCGTCCGTTCTTCATGCATTCCTCGCACAGCGGGTGTGCCTTAAGGAAGGCCCGGCTTGCCTTCTGCCACGCCGCACCGTAACCGCGGCTGTGCGCTGACCGCACCTCCTCCGGGTGCATCGGCCTGTGAAGGTCGCAGTACTTTGTCCCGCTCGGAACAAGGGCGGCGCATCCTGGGTGCTTACATGGCACCCGTGGTTTCACAGGCATTACCGCTCCCAGGGAAGGCCCGGCCTCCCGAAGTGTCCGTAGCTGCTGACCTGGTTGTAATCCACCGCCCGCAGGGAAAGGCTCTCACACATCGCCCTCGGGGTCAGGTCGTAGCTGTCCTTTACGAACTGCTCAATCATGCGGGGATTCTGGCTCTCCGTACCAAAGCAGTCGATGTTCACGGATACGGGGTCTGTCATTCCTATGGCATAGGCGATCTGTATCTCGCATTTATCGGCATACCCGGAAAGTACGATGTCCCTTGCGATCTTCCTTGCCATATATGCGCCGGAGCGGTCGACCTTGGTGGGGTCCTTCCCGGAAAGGGCGCCTCCGCCGATCCTGCCGATGCCGCCGTAGGTATCGCACGCCAGCTTCCTGCCCGTCACACCGCAGTCGGCAAAACTGCCGCCTATGACAAACCTGCCGGTCGGATTGATCAGCTTTTCAAAATCCGTATTCAGTGCGTACTCGGAAGCCGCCAGTACCATCGCGCTTTCCACGATATGGCGGAAATCCGATACCTCAACATCCGGGCTGTGCTGTACGCTGCAGAGGAATACCGTGATCCGGCCCGTATCGTAATCATAGGAGACCTGTGCCTTGGCATCAGCACGGAACATCCGGCTCGGATGGTTTTTAAGTATTTGCAGGAACTTTGTCGCCACCACAAAGGGGATCGGCAGCAGTTCCGGGGTTTCATTGGTGGCATAGCCGTACATGATGCCCTGGTCGCCGGCTCCTCCCTTATCCACGCCAAGCGCGATGTCGGGGGACTGCTTTTTCACCAGGATTCCGATATCAAGGTCGGCGGGATAGCCCAGGCGCCCACGTCCAATGCGCTCAAAGACCTCATACACCAGTTTCCGGTAGTCCGGCTCATGGGTGCTGGTCAGTTCCCCCGCGATGATCAGCTGGTCGTTCTTCAGAAGGCACTCAATGGCGACACGGGATTCGGGGTCGTGCCGCAGGCAGTCGGTGACAACGGCATCCGCGATCTGGTCGCAGATTTTATCAGGGTGACCGTCCGACACCTGTTCGCATGTAAGAATTCTCATATTTTCCGTCCTTTCATGGCGAAAGCCCCGGAAGGACGATCCTCCGGGGCTCCGCGCGGTTTTTCACGATATAAGCATACCAGTTTCCGCAATATGCATCCCACGCGATTTTGGACATTGGTTTCTTTCAAAAAAATTTCAAAAAAGGCTTGTTTCGGTCTTAGACCGAAGTGTTATAGTACAGACAACCACCGAAGTGATCACTTATAAAAGGGGGTGCGAACCTTGAAAAAAGAATATACGTCCCAGGAGTTACGAAGACTGCCGGGAGTCACCTACGACACGCTCCGCACGTGGGCCGGCAGAAGAAACGATGACAAGAAACGGAAAAGCGGTAAACGGCAGCCAGTTCTCCTGTCTCCGCTCCGCAAGCCGGGTCCCACTCAGTGCTGGGTTTACGGCAGCGATGCGGTCGAACGTATCTGGTGGATCAGGATGCTGCAGATGCTCGGATACAAAAACGAACAGATTGAAGAAATACTCTCTGCTCCGGGACAAGGCCCGGACAAAGAGATATGGGGTTCTCTGGACGGAAAAATTAACGATCTTCGGTGGAAGACTAAGCATCTGAGTACCGCGCAGGGTTTTGCTGAAACGATACGTTCAGTCGGAAAGCTGCCAGCCTTTCCGCACAAGGAAGGGGTAGATGATATCGACCGATACCTTGAAGTTCTTCCGGTAGACCCTAAAGTCGGATCATCTGATTATGAAACGGGGTCGCGAGAACTGCTGAAAGCGCATGGAATAGATAAGGACACGGTTATAGCCAAGTCCAACACTCCGGAACTTTTAGACTTACGTGACCGCATCTACCGCTCAATCAGAAAGTTGTGGATGCTTCATGTGCCGGCCGGCTCGGAGAAAACGTATTCTCTTGTTGACGTGCTCTACACGGAATCACTCGAGAAGCAAGGGGCCGACCTGGATGTATTTCACAGTGTCGGCAAGAATTTAGTAGCACAGGGTGGGCAAGGCCAAACCTATGATGACAAATACGGCGTCGGGTTTTCGGCGTACCTGGCAGAAGCAATTTTCATCTACTGTTTCGTCCGCTCCCTGCAAACAAACGAAGAAGAACAATCAACAGACAAATCCTAAAATGGAGGAATTCAAATGGAAAACAAAGACGTAAGAGAAATGGCCGAGGTGCTCACGAAGTCCCTCGATGACACGCAGAAAAACGCACTCAACACAGAAAAACTGGTACAGCAGGTCTGCAACATGAGCGGCCAGGAGAATCACAATCAGGTGGTTGCCGGAATCATCGCAGACAAAGACACCGACTGGGAAAAGAAAGTCGATCTGATCCAGAAGGCCAATGCCGAATACGATCAGCGGGAAGAGAACAACACCCGCCGTGTCAGAGATCTTCAGTCGACACAGACCCAGAACGTAGGTGCCGCGACAAGCTGGTGGGCTGAGAACTGGGGATGGGTTGCCGCTGCAGGAGGCCTCGTTCTGATAGCTACTCCGGGCGGGAGAAAAATGATCTCCTCTGCAACCAAGTATCTGCTTACCGCATCATAAAGGATAAGGCCCTTGAAGTTCCGCAGCCTGGAACTTCAAGGGCCTTTTTTACTGTCTTCCGAACAGCAGTACGGTCAGGCGGTCAAGCGCACGGTTCTTCCGCTTATAGGCGGATGTCTGCTCAATCTTGAAATACTCTGCGATGTAATAGACGGCATTGGAGCCGTAGCTGTTCGCGTCACCATAAAAGGTTTCAAGAACGTACTTCTCGTCCTCTGTCAGCTGATCCCAGGCGGGCTTGAACCAGTCCATGTATTCCACGGCCTGACGGTACCGCTCTTTCAGGATGTCGATTTCCTCGATGCCGTTCAGGATACGCTCCTCCTGTGCATTCGGATTGTGTGCGTGGGGCATTCCGTCCCACCCGGGACTGCGGACTGCGGACATCTTGTCCCGCTCAGCACGGATCTCATCATCAGTGTGCTTTATGATGAACTGCATGCTCTCGTAGTCCTTGATCGCCGCGATTGTCGCGGACCGCTTGTCCAGATACTTCCACATAATGCTCATGGCTTCTACCTCCGAAAATATGATTTGTATTTCCCGGATTGCCATTAGGTTGACTCAGATTGTCAGGTGTGCCTTCACCGCGGCGATGAGATTCTGCTGCGTAGTGTCCTTATGCTCCAGGGCTTTCAGGACATCCTCGTCAACGGTATCCCGGCAGACGATGTGATGGGCGGTCACCACTTCTTTCTGACCCTGGCGCCACAGGCGGGCGTTGGTCTGCTGATACATCTCAAGGGACCAGATCATGGAGAACCAGATCAGGATATGGCCACCCCTCTGAATGTTCAGTCCGTGTCCGGCACTCGCCGGGGAAATCAGGCCAACCTGTATCCTCCCGGCGTTCCAGTCGGAAATGTCAGCATCGGTTCTGATGTCCCTCGGTGTATATCCCTTTGCCGCCAGGTGCTCCATGATGCGGCTGTGGTCATGCTGATACCAATATGCCACAAGCACGTTCTGGCCGTTGGCCTGCTCGATGAGGTCTTCCAGCATCAGCAGCTTCTGGCTGTGGATCGGCACAATTTCCCGGTCGTCTGTGTATATCGCGCCGTTCGCCATCTGCAGGAGTTTCCCGGAAAGGACGGCCGCGTTGGCGGCATCAATCTCTTCACCGTCCACACTGACCAGCAGTTCCTTCTTCATCTCCTCATACAGTGTCCGCTCGTCCGGCTCCATATCCACCCTGTGGATGACGGGGATGAACTCCGGCATGTCCAGGTAGTCCAAGGCTTTCATGGAAACGGAGATGTCGGATATCCGGCTGTAGATTTTCTCCTC
This sequence comes from Chordicoccus furentiruminis, assembly GCF_019355395.1. Lineage (GTDB taxonomy): Bacteria > Bacillota > Clostridia > Lachnospirales > Lachnospiraceae > Chordicoccus > Chordicoccus furentiruminis. The sequence continues at coordinate 2,497,234 of NZ_CP048829.1, read as the reverse complement.
CGCTCCTGGGAGAGGCACGTAGTTGTACACGACCCCTGTGTACGGATTCATGCCTGCCGCCTTGAAGTAGGCATCACGGTACCTGCCGATGAACCGCCCAAGCCGCTGCCCGTTGTCGATGAGGTAGGTTTCCGCCCAGAGGTCAAGCAGCCCGTTGGACGCCGGAGTCCCGGTCAGGCCGACCATGCGCTTTATCTTCGGACGGACCTTCCGCAGGGCTTTCCACCTCTGGCTGTTATGGTTCTTGAAGGATGAAAGTTCATCGATCACCACCATATCGAACGGCCAGGGGATATGGCGTTTCTCCAGGTAATCCGTCAGCCACTTCACGTTTTCACGGTTGATGACATATACATCGGCGGGAGTCCGCAGAGCCGCTTCCCGTTGCTTTGCCGTCCCGACCATCACGCTCATCCGAAGGAACCTGGCATGCTCCCAGGTGTCTTTCTCCTCCGGCCATACAGTCTTCGCTACCCGCAAAGGTGCTATGACCAGTACCTTCGACACCTCGAAGCTGTCAAACATCAGGTCAAGGATGGCGGTAAGGCTTATGCAGCTTTTCCCAAGGCCCATCTCAAGTATCAGCATCGCTTCCGGGTGCTCCATCAGGAAGCGGACGCAGTAATTCTGGTATTCATGCAAATCCTGTCGTTTCATTGTCATTTGATCCCCTTCTCATCCATCTCCCGCATGATCCGCTTAAGCAGCGCCGGGCCGTCCAGGTCGGTCAGGGCGGCGAAGTAATCCGAACAGAAGAACTTCGTGATCTCCCTGACCGTGGACTGTGCCGCCGCGTCATTCGGAAACCTCTTCAGCCTGCGGTATGCCGGCCTGAAATCCTTCACCGCCTGCAGGATGATGGCGTTTGCCAGTTTCTTATAATTTTCATCGTACACTCAGTTCCCTCCAGGTTATGGAACCGATGACCCCGGCGGCTTTGGACAGCGCGTTCCTGTCGATGTCCTTCTCCCTGATCAGCCCGGCGATGGTTTCAGACTGTGTCCGCAGCTGCTCCATCACCTCCCGGTGGTGATCCTTCGCGCCTTTCAGTTCCGATTCCAGCTCATCGATATAGTCCGCATCCGGGTCATGTTCCGACAGCAGTTCCTCAAGTTCCGTCCGGGCTTCATATCCCAGGTACTCATCCACCAGGGAGATGATGTCCCTCTCGCCGAAGATTGTGTGGGTGCTCCCGTCCGTCAGCTGTATCACGTGCGCCATGCCGCCACCTCCTCAATGATCCCGGGGATCTGCTCAGGGCCGTCCAGGACGAAGACCGGGAAGCCCAGTTTCCGCAGCATCCTGTGTCTGTTCGTCTGAAGGGGGCGCGGCTCCTTTCCGGGAGCCTTTACCTCGACAAAACCGATCCGGCATCCCGGAAGCAAGACCATGCGGTCGGGCATCCCATCCATGCCGGGTGATACCAGCTTGGGGCAGATGCCGCCCGCTTCCTTCACAGCCCTGACCAGGTGCTGTTCGATTTTCTTCTCATATATGTCAGTTCTGTCTGAACCGATTTTTCTGCTCTTAGACATTAAAAACCTCCTGTTTCTGGGCATTTCCGATTTTTGTCTTTTTGTCTGAACCCTATAAGACATAAAGGGATTTCTGTACTGATTTTCAGAAAGAAAGAAATAATCTTTTTTTGCCTATATTTAGGAGTCCATGACTATATGACAAAAATCAGAGAGCCTTGTATTCCGTGCGTTTTTATGTCATGCGGCATGGTATGACACACATGACAGTTATGACAAAACAGATGGATTGACCACATACTTCGGCAATGACGGCCTTCCCTTGCCGTAGTTCGGTTTGGTATCCACAGACGCGATATATCCCATATCCTCAAGGAAATCCAGTACGGGCTGTATCTCATCAACCCGTTTGAAGGTCTGGCAGAAACGCATGGCGTCCCTGCGCGTGAACTCCTCCAGCCGCCGTTCCCGTATCATCTGAAGAATCTTTTCCGCCTGCCTGTACATGGATGACTGGGGAATCGCGTCATGCACCGCCATCGAATGACTCAGATAGTAGCGTCCAAGCCGTATGGCATCCGCCATCGTCCCGCCGCTGACCTCCAGGTGTTCGTTCTCATTCAGGAATTCCGGCGCACGGCACACACCCGCCCTGCACAGGAGTCCGGCGATACGAAGCGTATTGCCTACCAGCTTTCCCGCCCAGTCAGAAATCTCGGCATAGTCGGTCTTCAGCTTTGGTTCGATCTCCTCCGCGAAATCCGTCAGCAGCTTTGAAGCATCCGGGGAAAGCGTGATAATCTCCGGCCTTTGCGGGTACTCGTCCTCCAGCATGTTGATGATCCGCTGCTCATATCTCTGGTACGCCTTTTCCGGGATCGGCCTGCTCTGGAACCGGCGTTCGCCGACAGAGGAGTCCGGCAGGCAGTACAGGAACCTAGCGGTCAGTCCCCGTCCGCGGAACGTGGGGTTCCCAAGCACATCGGATACGACCTTTGGCTGCGTCATCAGCAGGATGGTCAGGGTGGGGTTCATAATGCTCTCGCTTTCCCGCCCGATGCGGTCAACCCGGATGGTGTCCCCGGAGTAGGCTTTCAGCATGACATCGATATTGACGTTCTTGGTGTAAATGCCTGCCAGGGTATCGAAGATGCCGCCCTCACTGGAGATCAGCGCCGCACGGCCATGATTGCCTGCCATAACGGATACCAGCTTTTCAGTCGTGATATCGTCCACATACAGATGGAGCGGCTTTTCTTCCTCGAAGTCGGCGATCTCCTGCGCGATCTGCTCCAGGTCTCCCGGCTCCGCCTGGCCTTTTGCCACCTTGTCCTCGATGGCTTTCTGCCTGCGTTCCAGGATACGTTTCCGCATCTTGGAGCCTTCCACCCGGGCGGCGTTCCGCAGGTTATACTGGACCTCAAAATTGTCCGCGGGGCGGACGATATGATGTTCAACCGCGGATTTACGTTCGGACGGCTGCGCGATGACATTGGTATAAAGGTTCAGCGGTTCGATCCAGTCAGCCTTTCCCTGTATCACATATTTGCCCTGGCAGCACATGGCTGCGACGGCAAGCGCAGCTGTCCCGGCCATATCAACAGGCGTCTGTGTGCTTTCCGCTACCGCCTGGACATATGCACTGATATCAGCAGGCAGAGCGTCAATCGGGAATGCCTCCAGTTCATACTTCCCGAACGGGATCGGATCTTCCCATTTGGAACTGATCTCTTCAAAGTCCTTCTTCGCCTGCTCCACCTTCTCTTTCTCCAGTTCCTCCTTCACCAGGGGATCGCTCTCGGCAAAGGCGCACATCTTAAGGAACGATTCTTTTCCATCTTCATCCCCGAAACGGTGCACCCGGACAAGGTCAAAGGCGTTCAGCAGCTTTCCCCCGGCGGGGTCGGTGGCGTGGTGGCTGTAGGAAAACCTGTCATCGTAGACTACGACACCGCAGGAACCCTCGCCGGGAATATAGTCGTACCGGCCGTCCACGGCGGACGGAGCATATATGTCTGACAGGAACTTGCTGATGGCATCCTGGATGCCGTACACCCGGCAGAAGGTTCCCACAATACCTTCCTTGGAGAGCGGGTCTTCCTGCATTTTTCCGTCCCGTTCCCTCCGGTTCTTCTCCCGGCTGGAAACAGGCAGGTTGGAATAATCCTCCCAGCCGGGATGCTCTGCCAGGTACACATCCGCGTTCAGGAACGGTCCCTCTTTCACCTCACAGATGTATTCCGCGTCCTTCGAGGTCGAAGGCCAGTGCATCAGCTGATTGGTCACAAACGATACCGGGTCATACTGTTCAATGCCGAACTCCGCGGCAAGATAACGGGACACTGCTTCATAGTGATCGGGAGCGATGTCTTCCTCGAGCGCGATAACGACACGAAACCTGGGCCTGTCCGGCATATGGCTGTGCGTGGTATAAATGATGGCGGCATACGGGAACTCCCTCATAAACCGCTCATAGAAATCCATCTCCGGAGTATCCACGTCATGCGTAATAAGGGACCGGCATTCCACGTCAGCGATTCTGCGTCTGCCGTTCCTGAGATATCCTCCCACGAATCCGCCTTTGTCCTTGGCGGCATCACGGTCATCCTTGCTCATGGCCCAGTATTCTTCCGAAGTTTCAGACGTGTAAGATGTGTTTTTCAGCCTGCCGCAGAGATCCGGCCAGGTTACCTTCTGGTTTGCCCAACGGGCAGCCTTCCGGCTGCCGGCGCAGGCTATTTTGAATTCACGCATTTAACCCCTCCTGACATACGGCCGCTCCCCGTGTTCAAACCTTGCCTGCCGGGCAAGCCTGTAGGCTCTTTCCGTTCTGACCGGGTCCATATCTCCGGTATAGCTGCTGTCCGCACCGAACAGCTGAAACTTTCTGTCCTTCCCGATGCCCGGCATAGCACCAAAGCAGTCCCCGTCCACGGTTTCAAAGTTGAACGCTTCGATCCCATAATTCTCCGGCCTGAAGCAGTTGTTATTGAAAATCTCCATCTCAAGCTGCATGGCCGTTTCCCCATCGGGGATATTGCCTACGACAAGCAGCGGATTCATTTTCTCGGGCAGCCACATCTCAACCCCATCCGCTTCCGGCGGGAACGCGAACTGTCTGATCTTTTCTGCGTCTTCCGCTGTCATTTTTCCCTTGACCTCAACAAACAGGTCATGACCTTCGCTGTATCCGGCGTGGTTGAAGGTCACGGCATGAAGAAGGAAGTCCGGGAGATAATACTGTCCGTCAGGGAGCACATAACCTTCCGGCTCATATTCCCAACGAACGCCGCAGGCATCGAAAAAGACAGCCCACCGCGCTTCAAGCCGGGAACGGAAGCGGTATCCTTTGTATTCAGTCCTGATTGCTTTCATTTGAATAAACCTCCTAAAGGCAGACCCGCGCAAAGCAGGCCTGCCTGTTTTCTGTCAGTCGTCAACTTCACACCTCTGGTCGTTCATGGCCTGTGCCGCGAACTCCAGCGCCTTCATCAGGGCGTTCAGCCCGTCATCACCGCAGCATGCGATCTGCACGCCCACGGCAGCCCCGTCCTCATCAGTGACCTCACTGAAATGGAAGTCACCGCACAGGCAGTCGATGCACAGATAAGAGCGGCTTCCGGTATTCCTGCCGCCGCCTTTGTATCCGGTCGTCCCGGCTTCCACCCGGAGGACCGTGCTGCCGTCAGCGACCTCACGCTCAAAGGTCTCGACAAGTTCACCGTTGATCTTTTTGACTTCTTCATTTATCGCGTACATTGATTTCCTCCCTGATATATCTCACTGGGATTCCAAGCTCCCCGGCGTATTCAATTTCCTTTTTCATCCCGCTGCTGATCCTGTCCCCGAACACCCACAGTTCCCGGCACATCTCCAGGAACTTCAGGTCAATGCTGACCGCCAGCTCCCGTTCCGTTTCTTCCGATATGAACGCCGGCAGATACAGATGCGGTGCAAGCGGAATAACTCCCTGTCCAATGGCGTACCGGCAGTACCGCTTTGCCATCTCCGTGTTCTTTTCCACGTCCCCGGAATACGGGGAACAGACATATACAATTGGTGAGTCCCTGTTGTTCATAGGAAAGTGTCTCCTTTCATCGTTCTGCCTTCCTACGCCCAGAACAGCGCCGTTTTTACAGTAGAAAATGAAAAAAGCCGGATCGCTTCCTTTTTTAAGAAGGAAAACGACCCGGCTGATTTTTTTTCAAAGCTGACTGTAAAACCCGCGGACTTTTGGGCGTAGGAAGGTGAACGCAAAGGAGCGGTCAGAAAAAATGCAAATCGCACTGTAAAACTGACCCACTTCTGGGCGTAGGAAACCGAGAACAAAAGAAAGGAGGCAAACCTCAATGAAAAAGAAAGATATCTCAGTTCTCATTGACGGGCTGAAGAAGCTCTCCGCTGACATTGACGAGATCGTGTCCGCACTGGAAGGCTCCGAGGCCCCGGCAAAGAAACAGGACATCCCGAAGGAGGAACCCGTAAAGGCTCCCGAGACAGAAGCACCCGCGAAGGTGTGGACACTTGAGGAAGTCAGGGGCATCCTCGCCGAGAAGTCCAGGACGGGGTACCGTGCCGAGGTAAAGGCGATCCTGACCGCCCACGGCGTAAGGCAGCTTTCCGAGATCACGGACCCGGAGGAACTCGCCACCGTTGTGGCGGAGGCGGAGGTGATCGGAAATGCCTAAACACGCATACCTCTCCGCGTCAGCCAGCCACAGATGGCTCGCCTGTCCGCCGAGCGCAAAGCTATGCGCCCAGGAGGAAGACCGGGGAAGCCCCTATGCCCAGCAGGGCACGGACGCGCACGAACTCTGCCAGTACCTTCTGGAGAAGGCCCTGGGGATGCCGTGCAGGGACCCGGTCGAAGACCTGACGTACTACGATGCCGAGATGCAGGAAGCCGCCGAAAGCTACGCTGCCTTCGTCATGGAACAGGTGGCAGAGGCAAAGAAGCTGTGCAAAGACCCCCTGGTCTGTGTCGAGCAGACCCTGGACTTCTCCAAATGGGTCGAGCATGGTTTCGGCACCGGCGATGCCGTGATCGTGGCGGATGACCTGCTGCACATCATCGATTTCAAATTCGGTGTGGGCGTTCTGGTCGAAGCCACCGACAACAGTCAGCTGAAGTGCTATGCCCTCGGCGCGGTCGATACCTTCGGAGACCTGTACGACATCCGCCGCATCCGCCTTTCCATCTTTCAGCCCCGCCGTGAGAACGTGGACACCTTTGAACTGACGAAGGATGAGCTGCTGAAGTGGGCGGATGAAGTCCTCGCCCCGATCGCCAAACTCGCGTATGAGGGTGGCGGCGAATTCCATGCGGGCGACCACTGCCAGTTCTGCAAGGTAAAGGCAAGCTGCCGGAAACGAGCTGAATACGCTATGGAACTCGCGCAGTACGACTTCGCTGACGCGCCCACCCTGGACGAGACTGAGATCGCGGCGATCCTGCCGCAGATAGACACACTGGTTTCCTGGGCGGAGGACATCAAAGCCTATGCGCTGAACCAGGCGCTCTCCGGGGTCAGGTACCCGGGGTACAAACTGGTCGAAGGCCGGAGCAACCGCAGGTACACAGACGAGGCGGCGGTCGCGCAGATCGTATCGGACGCCGGATACGATCCTTATGAAAAGAAGCTGCTGGGCATCACAGCCATGACCAGACAGTTAGGCAAAAAGAGATTTGAGGAATTGCTGCGGGGTTTGGTTGTGAAGCCCCAGGGGAAACCCGTTCTTGCTCCAAATACAGACAAACGTCCGGAGTTTAACGCAGCGGCTAATGATTTTATGGAGGAATACGATTATGAGTAACGCAGTCAAGAATCCTACAAAGGTTATCACCGGCAAGAACACTGTCATGTCCTATCTGAACGTCAACGAGCCGAAAGTCCCGCTGGGCGGCGGCACACCGAAGTACAGCGTTTCGCTGATCATCCCGAAGTCCGACACCGTGACCGTAGCGAAGATCCGCGCCGCCATCCAGGCAGCCTACGAGGAAGGCCAGAGCAAGCTGAAAGGTACGAGCAAGTTCATCCCCGACCTTGCTGACCTTAAGACCCCTCTCCGCGACGGCGACAAGGACCGCAAGGGTGACGAGGCTTACGCCAACTCCTGGTTCGTGAACGCCAACAGCACAACCAAGCCGGGCGTGGTCGATGCCGACCGCAACCCCATCCTGGACAGCAGCGAACTGTACTCCGGGATCATTGGCAGGGCGTCCATCAACTTTTACGCCTTCAACAGCAACGGCAACCGCGGCATCGCATGCGGCCTGAACAACATCCAGAAACTGGCGGACGGAACCCCGCTCGGCGGACACAGCCGTGCCGAGGATGACTTCGCTGACCTGGACGATGATGACGATGAGGATTTTCTGGGATAAATGACAACGCGGGCGGTGGGCATCCCGCCTGCCGCCCTGACTGAAACGAGGTAAAAGCCAATGTACGAATATATGAAAGAAACCGTGGTCATGTGCGCTTTCATCATGATCATCACGATGGATCTCTGGTTCATCGGATACCTGGCGGTCAGCCTGGTGAAATGGGTGCGGAAGAAACTCCGCGGGAAGGACGCTCCGCAGGAGGAAGCTGAAGCAGCAGAAACTGAATAAAAACAGTTTGAGGCGGCAGGTGGAACAGCACCCGCCGCCTTTTTGAAAGGAAACCAATATGAATATTAAAAGCCTGTCTTTGGACCTTGAGACGAAATCAAGCGTCGACATCACCAAGTGTGGTGCCTATAAATATGCGGAGTCTCCGGACTTCGGGATACTGCTGTTCGGCGTGTCCGTGAACAACGGCCCCGTCACTGTATATGACCTTGCCTGCGGGGATGCAGTCCCGGAAGAAATCATTGCCGCCCTCTCTGATGATACAGTCACCAAGTGGGCCTATAACGCCGCATTCGAGCGGGTGTGTCTCTCCGTGTGGCTGAGAAGGAACTATCCCCGGTACTTCCGCGGCTACAGCGTCACGGAAGATCCGGCATCCGCATACCTCGATCCGGCATCCTGGAGGTGCACGATGATCTGGGCTGCTTATAACGGGCTTCCCCTTTCCCTGGAGAAGGTCGGTGCGGCTCTCGGATTTGAGGAGCAGAAAATGAAGGAAGGCAAAGATCTGATCCGCTTCTTCTGCACCCCATGCAAGCCTACAAAGAGCAATGGAGGGCGCACCTGGAACCTCCCGGAGCACGCCCCTGACAAGTGGGAACTGTTCAAAAAATACAACGAGCGGGACGTCCAGGTCGAGATGCAGATCCAGGAGCGGCTCCGCAACTACCCTGTGCCGGATTTCGTGTGGGACGAATACCACCTCGACCAGGAAATCAACGACCGGGGCATCATGATCGATCAGGACATGGTTTCGGAAGCCCTCCGGATCGATGCTCTCTCAAAGGACAGCCTGACCTCAAAAATGCAGGAAAAGACAGGGCTTGAAAACCCGAACTCGGTGGCACAGATGAAGGAGTATCTTGCCGAGAACGGCATGGAGACGGAAAGCCTGGGAAAGAAGGAAGTCGCGGCCATGATAAAGACCGCTCCTGATGACCTGGCAGAGGTGCTGTCCCTCCGGCTCCAGCTTGCCAAGAGCAGCGTCCGCAAGTATGAAGCCATGCGTAACGCAGTCTGCGGGGATGACCGCTGTCACGGGATGTTCCAGTTCTACGGGGCCAACCGTTCCGGGCGATGGGCCGGCAGATTGATTCAGTTGCAGAACCTGCCCCAGAACCACATGGAGGATCTGGAACAGGCAAGGGAACTGGTAAAACAGGGAGATTATGAGATGCTCGATATGCTGTATGACTCCGTCCCTGGCGTTCTGTCGGAACTGATCCGCACCGCCTTTGTGCCGCGCCCCGGGTACAAGTTCATCGTCAGCGACTTCAGTGCCATCGAAGCGCGTGTGCTGTCACACCTTGCCGGGGAGGAATGGCGCGCAGAGGTTTTCCGCACGGGCGGCGACATCTACTGCGCTTCCGCAAGCCAGATGTTCCATGTTCCGGTCGAGAAGCACGGCCAGAACGCCCACCTCCGTCAGAAAGGCAAGATCGCCGAACTCGCCCTCGGCTACGGCGGATCGGTCGGCGCTCTCAAAGCGATGGGTGCCATTGAGATGGGGCTGTCCGAGGAGGAGCTTCAGCCCCTTGTAGACATGTGGCGGGAATCCAATCCGAATATCACGGCTTATTGGTGGGCGGTCGACAATGCGATCAAGACCGCCATCCGTTGGAAGGTTCCTCAGAAGGTAGGAAACGTCGAGTTCACCGTGCGGAGCGGTATGCTGTTCATCACGCTGCCCTCCGGCAGGGTACTTGCCTATGTAAAGCCCAAGCTCGGTGTGAACAGGTTCGGTGGTGAGTCCGTCACTTACATGGGGGTGGATGCACAAAAGAAATGGAGCCGCATCGAATCCTACGGTCCGAAGTTCGTGGAGAACATAGTCCAGGCGGTCAGCAGAGACATTCTTGCCTACGCAATGCGGACGCTGTCCCACTGCTTCATCTGCGGTCATGTTCATGATGAACTGATCATCGAAGCCAGGAAGGATGTGTCCCTGCAGGAAGTCTGTGACCAGATGGGGAGGACACCTCCTTGGATACCGGGTCTGCTCCTGCGGGCCGATGGCTATGAGTGCAGCTTTTATAAGAAGGACTAAAAAAAGCGCCGGCACCTATATGTGTAATAGGTGCCGGGCGTACCTGCTTTCAGGAAGCCACAATTTTTTCATAGAGAGTCTGAAGTGTCTTCTCGCGTTTATCAGTCTTTAATTCACATTCCCAAATCGTCAGAACTGTCCACCCCATCTTTTCAAGTTCAGTTTTTACCTTCTCATCTCGACTTTTGTTACCATTGAGTTTTGATTCCCAAAACTCAACATTAGAGGATGGCAATCTGGCATATTTGCAGTTCTCATGTAAATGCCAAAAACAACCGTGAACAAAGACAATGACGTTATACTTGGGAAGCACAATATCCGGATGCCCCGGAAATCTTTTATCGTTTTTCCGGTACCGTAATCCTTTTGAAAAAAGATACTTTCTTACCATTTCCTCTGGCTTGGTATCTTTTCCCCTGATTCTGGACATGTTATAACTTCGAGTCTCTTTGGAATGAACGTCTGCCATAGCTTAATACCTTGACAAGTCTAATGTATAGCTTGTTGGTAAACAAACATTAGAGACATCTGAAGTGAATTCCTCGATTTTTCTTAACAGCGGACGGTCGTAAATATTCAGTATTTCGGTAGCCGGATAACCTTTATCTTTGGCATACTTCTTCTGCAGTTTTTTAGAAAGCCCCGGTTTGGATGCATCCATGTCCGCAAGAGTATCATACAGTGTCCGAGGCATATAGATTGCAATAAAGCCCCTCTGACGGTACTGCTTTACCCGATCCGGGGTCCATTCCTTTGGATCATCAAAAAGGCCATAGCCCACAACCGGAGCAGCATTTTGTCCGGTTCCACTAACAATAAGACGCTCTTTCGCTTTATAGCTTTTCACAGAAACGAACAAATTGAACGGAGAACCCATAATGGCAAAATCGCCAATCCAGTCCCATGTTTTTGGCAACTTATCATATCTGCCCTGTGCTGCAGCATCCAGCCCTATTTTACAGATCAATTCAGTTACACTTCCTGTGACCTTAACATCTTCTGTCAACCCAGCTGCAAGAATATCGTTATGCACAGAATCTCTCGCAGCAAGAATGTCGTAGATATGATCATACTGAACTTCAGGGGAAGCCGTATCGTATCCACTTCTTCTCAATGTTTCATCCATTATGAGTTGCGATTGAGAGATGTCAGTTTTGATTTTGGCTTTTATATCTTGAAAATCCTGAATAAAAGGCATTTCGATGCACCCCCCTTTGAATATGCCTAACACTTTATTTTACCAAGGAGGAGACGAAATGTACATAATTTTCCGAAATTTTCTTAGAAATTCCCCTTCCCAAGAGGGCGGATTTGTGATAAAATGAGGACAGTTTGACCTAAGAGTCGACGGTTAGGAGGTACGCACTTAATGAGCATTAGTGAGGAGATCAAGGAAAAGCGTAAGCAGCTTGGCCTTACTCAAAAAGATTTTGCAGATGCACTCGGAATGGGGCGAAATGGCGATCGCACTTTAAGGCGATGGGAAAACGGCGAATCAACCCCATCCACGTTGGAATATAACAGCATAATGAGATTTGCCGAAGCGATTCCTTTCAGGCCAGCTCAAGGAGATGGTGAGTTCCGCTTTATAGATTTGTTCGCGGGAATCGGTGGGATACGTATACCTTTCCAGGAACTGGGAGGCAAATGTGTGTTTACATCTGAGTGGGATAAATTCGCCCAAAAAACATATCGCGTCAACTTCGGCGAAGAACCCCAGGGTGATATCACCAAGATAGAAGCATCAGATATTCCTGATTTTGATATCCTCCTCGGTGGCTTTCCTTGCCAGCCTTTTTCACAGGCAGGTCTAAAGAAAGGTTTCTCAGATACACGCGGAACACTCTTCTTTGAGATTGAACGGATTCTTAAAGAAAAACGACCCAAGGCTTTTTTATTAGAAAATGTCAAGCAGTTAAAAGGCCATGATAAAGGTCGGACTCTTCGTGTGATTTTAGAGCACCTCGATAACCTAAATTACTATCATAAATATGCAATACTTAGGGCCGGGGATTTTGGCGTACCTCAAAATAGAGAGCGCATTTATATTATTGGTTTAGATCGGGAATACTTCGATCTGCCCGAAGATTATGATTTTGAGTTTCCGGAACCAACCTATGAGCCCACCCGTCTTGGCGATATACTCGAGCATAATGTTGATGAAAAATATACAATAAGCGACTCTCTTTGGGAGGGACATCAGCGTCGTAAGAAGGAACACCAAGAAAAGGGAAATGGCTTCGGCTACTCTCTTTTCAACGATGATTCTCCATATACAAATACTATCAGTGCAAGATACTATAAAGATGGAAGTGAAATTCTTATAGAACAGGATGGGAAAAACCCACGTAAACTCACTCCAAGAGAATGTGCCAGATTACAGGGCTTCCCAGAACAATTTATAATTCCCGTCTCTGACACGCAGGCCTATAAACAGTTTGGCAATTCTGTGGCCGTCCCAGTCGTACGGGCTGTTGCAAGAAGATTAATCAATGTTATTGAAGAACTGCCGGTCAGGTAATAGAAGGAGGAGGACGATTATAGTATGTTTTCAGATTTAACAGCTGCTGATATTCAGCCCCCTGCTTTGGATAGTGATATACCTGAAATAGTTTTATCCGAAACAATGCAAAGCCGCCTTCAGGCAATATTTGAAAAAGAAGAAAGCTATGCAAGAGTATACGGAGCCACCTCTGTTGTAAAGCCTGATAGCAACAATGTATTTTTCTCTAACCAGTGGTTCTATCTTGCTGTCGTGTGTAAGAAATATGCACAGGCTTTATATCCATATTGTAAATTCTTTGACTTGAGAATTCGAAATAATCAGGACATCATAAAAGATCTGGCTTCTGGAAGAACTGACAACGACCAGTTTTCTGCATTATTTGATAACGATGAAGACAAAGATCGTATGCTGAAGTTCATCCAGGCTGATCCTGATTTCAGGCCCGGCAAAGCACTTCTTAACATCAGAGACGGGAACAAAGTGACAACTCGTTCCTGCAAGGATATTTTTGGTTCCTGTGTACTTAAAAAAATAGCAGTCCCTGATGCCTCTTCCGGCTACCTTGGAAACGTCATTTACTATCTCGCCGAATATGGTGATGTGTATGATGACCTTGAGACTGAGCTATTAGCCTTCATGAAGGAATATCAAAGTAAGGCCGGAAATGAAGCAGATTCCGTAACAGCGAATGCCGCACACTACGACGAACGAAGAATCAAAGGTGGAACTAATATTATTCTATATGGTGTCCCCGGCGCAGGCAAATCTTGGACTATCAAACATGAATACTGCGATAATGAAGATCGCATGGAGCGTCTGGTCTTTCATCCTGATTACACATATTCTGATTTCGTCGGCCAGATTCTTCCCAAGGTTTCTGATGATGGTAGCGTAAGCTATGAATTCTCAGCAGGCCCCTTTACAAAGCTGGTTCGTAAAGCTTATATCAACCCCGAAAAGATGTATTACCTGGTTATCGAGGAAGTGAACCGCGGCAACGCTCCGGCCATTTTCGGAGATGTATTTCAACTGCTTGACCGCGACAAGGACGGTAACAGCGAATATGAAATCACCAATGCTGACATAGCAAAAATCGTATATTTGGATGACAGCCACAAGGTATCAATTCCGTCGAACATGTGCATTCTCTGCACCATGAATACAAGTGACCAGAATGTTTTCACTTTGGACACGGCTTTTCAGCGCAGATGGAGTATGCGACTGATCAGGAACAGATTCCACGATGAAGAGGATGAGAGACGATTTGCCGGGACAAAGATCCTTGATACCGATGTAACATGGGAGCATTTCTTTACCGAGATTAACAATTTCATCCTCGGCAAAAACATAAGGATGACGTCCTCCGAAGATAAGCGTCTTGGCACCCATTTCGTTTCAGAGGAGGATCTTGCTGTCGGCGATGGCAGCGAACGGCAAATCAGCCGTTTTCCCGAAAAGGTGCTGAAGTACCTGTGGGATGACGCCTTCAAATTTACCAAGGAGGATGTATTTGATCTGGAAAAAGTAAAAAGTCTGGAAGATGTTATTGACCTTTTCGTCACATCACAGGGAAACAGCCGTTTTCTCGTGTTTAAGGAAAATATTTACAATTCGCTCGTACCGAAGAGTAATTCATAACAGATTGGTGGTGAGTCCATGGCCATAGACCGTGAGCATTTTGTTATTAGAGAACACTGCCATATCAACCAGAATGGAGATGGTGACCGTTTTGTCGGCGTAAAAGCTGACAGCAATAATGCGATGATCTATTTCCCTATGGGTTATGAATTGCCTGCACAGGATGATGAGCTCCGCAGAGACATAAAGAACCTGTTCCAGGTTCTCGCAACGTTCACTGAGAAAACAGACCGAGTCCTTGAGATGGACAAATTCACGGCTCCTCAGTCCGTGGATTTTCCCATCCAGGCATACCTGAATGTCATTAATTATTACCTGGATCACAATGGCAGCTACTATACCGAAACCGAAACAACATATAAGGTTGACAAACGTGGCAAAACAGACTGGGGCAGAACCATAAAAACGCAAACTCCAATGGTTCAGGGGAAGTCTCTTCTCTATCTGAACCAGGTTGTCCGTGTTTCCACCCCCGACTTGAACCGCTTAATCACGCGCATTCACAAGTACTGTGTGTATGAAAGTTTCGAACGAATCGGCTGGATTTATACCACAAATACTCCCGAGCAGCCAGACATCACGTTCGACAAGAATATGTTTCTTGCTACTCTCAACGCAAAACTTGGCAGCACGAATAATGTAGACGATAAGATGCTCTTCCGCTCCATGATCGCAATGATCGAATTCCGGGATAATCAGACCATCGACAAACAGTTCTATTTCGGAACGGACAGATTTGAGACAGTCTGGGAAAGACTGATTGATAAAGTCTTCGGTGTACCAAACAAGGATGCCTACTTCCCTCATGGATTATGGACCGAAAGGTTTGGTAAGAATAAGGGTAAACAGGCAAGTGCTCTCGAACCCGACACCATAATGATTTACGGTGGGAAGTTCTATGTACTTGATGCAAAATACTATCGTTACGGAATACTCCCGAAATACGGTCCTGGGCTTCTGCCACAGTCCTCTGATATAAACAAGCAGATCACGTATGGCCAGTTTGTAAAAAATCAGAAGACCCCCGCCGGCACTCAGGTGTTCAATGCATTTATCATGCCATATAACCGCACGAACAATGACTTCGGCATCAACAGCCTCTTTGGGAATGTCGCTGAAGCTGTCGGGGACTGGGTGGACCATCCGGATAGTCCCGAAATCTACGAACGGGTTCAGGGCATAGTGTTTGATACCCGTTATTTGCTTAAGAACTATGACGGGAATCATGATTCCGACAAGGAGGAACTGATTCGGGAAATTGAGCGTCCATTTGAACCATAAAGTATTAACGGAGAGGATTGACCTTCCTCTCCGTTTTTTTATTCATATTTTGTTTCGCTCAGCTTATCCCTGGCTCGTTTCCTTGCTGCCATAGCTCGGTTCATGCAGGCTGTACAGCAGTATTTCTTCTTCCTTGATGAAACCGGTACCGGAAAGAATTCCCCGCATTTTGGATTTGCACAACGCCGATACGTTTCCATGTTTGGACGCATATAAAACAAACCAAAGTACAACGCACTCAGAAGAGAATCGATCTTCCATGCCGGCTCCAGTATAGCCGTGTTATACGTTGGCCTTACCCGTCTCAGATTCGACTCTATCTCCTCCTTAATAATGAACTTAGCTGTCCTCACCGCTGCGCTCTTCAGCTGCTCAGTAAAGTTCTCCTTATGGACCTCATCATTAATGTAATGTGTTTTCTCTAAATCGACGTAATCGATAATTCCAACTTCATAGAAGTAATGAAAAACAAAGTCGTTGATGAACAGCATGGTTTTAGGCTTCCCGTCACGCGGCGCACAATATGCCGTGAACACATTCTGGAATAGCGGAGTTTGGTACTTGCTGTCGGCTGGTGTCCCATTGAGAACCGAGTCCACAAAATCTGCATTCATTGAAAAAGCGGCAATGTTATCGTTAAAAGAGAAATTCTCGTTATTGAATGTATCATTTAAGCGCGGAGCTCGGTCAGCATCCTTATTCGTTTCGAGGTATTTGCTGTATTGATGAATGTCCGATACATACTTGTACTTCCCATCTTTTGTTTCAACCGAGACAACTGGGGCAAACAAGTGATAAAAAATCATACGGATAATTCTCTCGTAGCTTGTTCGGGACATATCTGTGATCGTTGACATCAGTTCAAGCGTGGCCTGCAGTCGGCCGACAAGGAATTGCAGTTCGTTCAGTCCAATAATCTCTGACTTATCTGTTGCAATCGGGAAGAAAAAACCATTATTCTCAAAAAAGGAGAAGTAAGCCCTGATATCATTTCTATTGATCGCTACCAGCTTCCCGAGGATGTTGCTTTCAGCAATCGAGCCATCTTCATTCAGCCGGACCAATCCCACCTTAGAACCAAAGGCAAAATAAACCTTCATCCTGGTATCCGGAGTCAGTTTTACTGCGGGTACCGGGAGCATGCTGATGTTGGTAGATACAGATGTCTCTTCACAAGTGCACTTATATGATTCAAAGGTAAATATACTGCTCGTCAAAAAATTTTCTTCGATTTTCGCTTTTTTTCCCACTCAAATCACCTTTTATCTTTCCTCAAAAGAGTCCTGCTCAGGGGCTCCTTTTTTTATTTCTCGGAGAAAGTAATGCAAAAAGTAATGTAATACATAAATAATAGCTGTTCTTCTGAGAAATTTCAAGTAAGCAATGGAACAAAAGCGCCATTAGTAATGTATTTTTGTCAGAATATACATTACTTTTGATCTGCGCTATTCTGGCATCATCCGAAGGAGCACTGTGGCTCGTCGACAAGCCGAAGTGCAGTTCCGATCCTCGGTCAACAAAGAATTCAGAGGTTCCAGCCTGCGGAACGGCAAGTCCTCTGGGGAAGGAGAAGTCAATGATCGACAACGAAAGCTGGAGAATAAGTATCGAGCAGTCAGCAGCCTTTGTCGGAGAGCAGATTGGGTATGAGACAGTCCAGGCGATTTTCAACAACTACAATGCATCAGGCCTTGAGGACTTAAATCCATGCTACTACTCCGAGGTATTCAACGAACTCTATGCCTACGAGGCAGATCTGAGAAACTGATTAACTCAATCGCCTGTGGCGACGCACCTGACCGGCCGGAAGGTGTGCGTATGGTCAAAGCAGGCGACCCCTAACAAATCACGTCAGTGTCATACGCCACTGACCACTTTCAGAAACGGAGAAATCCGATGAGGTGGTCATGAACAGCAGAATACTGACAAGCCATATGGATCGGCTCCGTTTCAGCCAAAACGGAGGACGATCTAATGGCAAAGAATATCGAATGGGCTGACCTCACCCCGACTGAGGCCGAGACACTGTCCGCACTCGAAAAAAGCGGCAGAGAGATTTTCGCGGCGCCGATTGAAATCGAGCACCGTGAGCAGCTTGAAACCCTGGGCATCACGTGGGATCAGTGCCGCACCTGGCGGATTGGTTCCGAGAAGGTGACGGTTCACCTGACCCCTGCTGATGAGCATACCTACCGGTTCCTTTTAGGGGAACTCAGGACGAAACACCGTAATGCCTACCGCGAAAGACGCTGCAGGGTACCCGGCAAGCGCCCCGGGACGCTCGTCCGCTGCCCGGAATGCAACCGCTGCGCCGAGTGTCCTTTCCCGGAATACAGGGATCAGCATGAGCCGGATATCATCTCGCGGGATGTGATGCTGGAGTCTGGAATTGAGGCAGGCGACAACCGCATGATGGAGCAGCTCCAGGCAAAACTGGAGTATGAAGACATCAAGAAGCTGATGGACAAGGAAAACCCCATCATCGCGCAGGTCTTTGAGGCAAAGAACGTGGATGGGCTTTCCGCAGAGGAGATTGCCGACACGCTCGGCATCAAAAAACGGAACGTGTACTACTACCTCGACAGGGCAAAAGCCATCGGGCAGAAGTACAACGCAGAATAAACAAAACGGCGGCGTCAGGATCACCCTGGCGCCGCTTTCATTATGCCTGCACACACAGTTTTCTGATTACCAGTTCATTCTCATGAACTTCCACGTCTATCTGCTCACCTACATCAAACCCGGCTTCTGCCAGCCACTTGGCATTCAGGTTTATCTGCGGTTTGCCTACGTCCTTTCCATCAGCCCCGCGGTAGGTGCCATAACCACCTACTTTCATGAAACGATGACCTTTCATCTCCCCGGGTACTGCCGGAATTAACTCCACCTCTTCAGTTACAGTTGTCGTTGTTCTCTTGGATACCAGTTTTGCCATTCATTGTCCTCCGCTTCATAGATTTAAAAGTTATGTGGTAAAGGTTGTGCCGGACGGCACGGGACGCCGGAACTCTCTCCGGTCGAAATAAGATAAAGACACCCCTCCGAAAACTCGGAGAGGATTAGCTATGAGTATATGCTCATTTTAGATGAAGGGCAAGGGAAGATTTTCTGAATTTTCTATGCCTTACATTTTAACGATTGATACTGACACATTTTTTATCGTGTGTGAGTATGAACACCCCTCTGGCAGCGCCTTCGCACTGCTGTACCAAAACTCATCATCTGCTCCGAATTCTGAGCATAAAAAAAGAACCCTCCGCTCGGAAAGCCCTTTAATTAAGCCACATTCAGCCTTGTTTCGCTTTCGTATTCTTGTATCAAAACCGAGCAATTAGCATCGATCACCTTAATATCTTCCGGATTCAGCTTCGAATATTCAGCACGGATTTCAGCCAGCTTTGTCTGCACTCCCGGTTCCTGCTCAGTTTCTTCCAGATAGTATTTCCAGCCTGCTTTCAGGTCATCATTCGGATGCCCCTCAACCCACAGGCGGCCAAGACTGTTCTCCACCATGTAACGTACAATCCAGTCTGGTGTGAATAGCTGCGTGACCGCAGGCACTTCTTCTTTGGTAATCTTGCCTTTCTTTGCAAAGGCTTCATTCTTCGGCTCGGTGTTGTAATACTGATACAGCCAGCCGATGATCTCTACCTGGCCGCCGCGTTCCACATCGAAATCTTCTTCCGGAATATCGTGTACCAGATGATAGACTACGCCGTCCTGGTCAATGACTGACAGATTTAGCAGCAGCTCCGTATAATCGCTGGTTTTTTCAAACAGTGCCGGCAGATTTTCATTCAATGCATTGCACTGCTTGATAAAGAGGATACGGAAAACCTCATCCAGTTTGTTTTCCTGCTTCAGCTGATAGATAGCTTGTTCTTCCTCCGAAGTGAAGGACAAGCCTGCGCTGAACGGATTCGTCACCAAATCCGGTTCCATCTTTCCGGAGTCAGAAGAAAGCACCCTGATATGAGAAGGAAGGTAATCATTAACTTCCATAAAGCGCACGGCGATCAGGCGGTTGAACCAAGTATAGGCAACCTCCTCCAGAACATATTTATAGGCAGTCTTATAGTTTGTTTCCTTCTCTTTCCGCTGGATCAGCTCTACTAGATGCTTCCTCTGTTTTACGGCGTCTCCGCTGATGGAATAAGGCTCCGCCGTGCCGATGTCGTAGAACTCAGTCGTTCCGGTAGACTGCGGCAATGCTTTCTGAATACCGTCCGCAGTAATCCCCATCAGGCCAGCACGGTAGCTGATATCCGCGATCAGTTTATTTCTTGCCCAGATGGCAAAGTTTTTAATGGCAGTCTTATTCATACCTGCACCGTTTCCTTTCTATTGGGGATCAGAACTCGACGTTTACGATATCCGTTCCTTCCAGCTCTTCAATCAGAGCTTTTCTAAGCGCTGCAAGATACTGGTCAATATCCTGCTCGCTCTCCAGTCTCCAGGAAGAGGTGTTCGTCATGTTCTTGATCGTGACGTTCTTCGTCTTCTTGATCTTCACAGGTTCCGGAACCGGTGTGACGATCTCTACTTCTTTTCCTTCTTCCTTTGCCTTGCGGGCGGCTTCTTCAGCCTCTTTCTTGGCTTTCAGCGCCTTTTCGTAGGCAATCTGACGATCCAGAGCATCCATCTCGTTCATGAGACGAATCTTCAAGGCATCCGCCTTATCCGCAAAGCTTCTGAGCGAGGATACGTTGTTGCAATGTTCTGCCCCGTCTTGGATTTCCCGGAACATGTCGTAATACTTGGAACGCTTCTGATCCGCATATTCTTTGGTGTTCAGGACTTCAAGCACTCTTGCCCATGCCTGATTGATAGCATCCAGAACAGGCTTTTCTTCGCGCTGAAGGATCTTCATGTATACTTCCATGAACCGGCTCCGCAGTTCGGGAAGCTTCGGGATATTGGGATACGGCTTATCCTGTTTGGTGATCTGCCGCATCTCCGCAACAATCTTTTCCAGTTCCTCATCTACGATGTAAGTCTTGCTGTCATCATAGATTGCAAGCATATCCAGGGCTCTGGTGAAGATCTGCTGCTGTTCACCATTGAAGAATGCCTTTACCGGTTCATAATCCTCGGCAAAGTCATAGAAGTCTTCTCTGTTCTGAGAGACGTACTTAAAGAATTCCAGCGGGGACTGAAGCTGAATTACGTTCTGCATCAGCTTCTTGCCGGTATCCAGAACTTTCTTTCCTGGGTATTTATAATTCTGATACTGCGGTTCCAGACGCAGTATTTCATTGATGGTATTCTGCGCGTATCTCTGGAAGTTCTTCATGATGCTGTCTTCGTCCTCTGCCACACCGGCAGTGCCGAAGAGTTCTTTCATCACGTCACGGACAGCCTTCTTGTCCTTTTCGTTGACACGGATACGCTCTTCCAGAAGGAGCTTTTCTACAAAGGCTTTCTTCGTGATAAAGCTGATCAGTTCTTCATCCGTTTTGTTGTTCTGATTGACACTTGCGCCATTGACCGTGAATGCGAGATCGCCGCGCTTGAACAGACGCGCAACAAGCCAATGCACATCATCCTCCACGAAGCCATAGGGGGCTTTCATGAAACGATCCTTGACCGTCTTCATGGAAGTCTTCATGTGCATATGGGTATTGGTAGCGATGAACTGCAAAACGTCATCCAGCGCATGGGTGTTGGCATCCGTACCGCCTTCAAGACCAAGGGTCAGCTGGTTGGTGGAGTGGAACATTTTCCGGATTTCTGCTTCGCCCATAGCCGCATCAATATAGGAAAGCTTGTTATAAACGGTCTGAACCAGCCTGCCCAAAGCTTCCGTAATGCGTGAAGAAACTTCCTTCGCGGAAACGCGGGCAACATCGCCGTTCACATAGATGGTTGCTTCCTTCAGGCTGTCCGTCAAATACAGCTTGGCATTCGCATTGCGTTCACGCATTTCCACACGTTTTGCCTCTTTGATCGTTTCGTACTTGGCAAGCTGTGTAGACGTATTCAGGCGCAGGAATTTTTCAATCTTCAGGTACTGCCGGATTTCATCCAGGAACGCTGCATCGTTGGGCAGCACCACCAACACTTCACTCTTCTGACCGGAGAGCATCCGCAGTGTCAGGTCATCGTTGCCGCCTTCATACCAGGGAGTAAGCACCCGGACGCCAATATCGAAATTCTGGCTCGCTTTGTAAGGCCTGTCATCCACAGCCTGATTAAAGCTGAAGGAGTAGCGGCCATTGAACGCGGGATAGCGGTACTTCTTATCCGTGAAGATATCCTCATAGATCATCTCGGATACTTTATTGATGACCTCGGCCATTTCAACGTTCTGGCTGTCGATCTCACGATTGATTTCCTGCTCCTCATCGGTAAGGAAAACATAATGGGAACCATTCTTCTGAACGAGCATCTGACGCATCAGAACCTTCAGGGCTTTCTCAACACGCCCCTTGATTTCAATACGGTCATCGTCGATGTTCTCGATCATAAGGCTGGTGATATTGTCGATGTTGGATTCAATCTCAAGGACGTACTTGATCATGAACAGGGTCTTCAGCACATTGATAGCGAAAACGTCCTTGTCCTTATGATCCGGATTGATATAACTGTTGTCGTAAGCCTTGATAATGACGCCCTTATGGCTGTGATCCAGGAAATTCTCCAGCGCATCATAGAAGCGGTGGAACGGTACGATTGCCCCGACGTTTTCATCCTTGAGTGCCATAGCGGACTCTTTGAACAGAGCCAGCATGGAACGCTCGCCCTCGGACAAATGCTTACCGGATGCACCGTGGGTACGGATCGAAGTCAGCACACTTGCCAACAGATTGAACTGATAAGGAATGAAGGGATAGACTTCTGAGAAATCCCTGTCGTTTGCATACAGCTTTTTCTCTACACCGTCATTGAATACGATCAGGTTCTTGATGATCGTAGCTTTCTGCTCATACAGCAGGCGGAGGGTCTGTGCAGCCGTATCGGTCTTGTCCAGGATTCTCTTCTTGATAACGGTATCCACGTTCGCGGAAGAAAGGGAAAGCCTTGTATCAAAGCGTCCCTGAATCTTGGAGAAGTCGTTGCCCTTCACCTTGGTGATGGAGTCGATGTCCTGCTGGCTGGTTACGATGACCCATGCCTTGCCTTTGCATTCTTTTCCGAGTTCTTCCGTTACTGTCTGAAGGTTTAGCATCAGCTTGGAATCATCACCAATGTACTGGCCAATCTCGTCTACCAGGAATACAACGTGATGATTATTGCCCTGACGGTCAATGTATGACTTCACGCGCTTGGCAAAGTCTTCTATGCTGATCTGATATTCCCCGATTGCAGCATCGCACCAGTTCCAGGCGGCCTTCTCGCTCATGTAACCCATCTCGATCAGGGTATCCACTACGCCGTCCTGTCTGGAAAGGAATTCATGGCGTTCCTCATACCAGTCGTGACCGGTCACTCTCTGGTAGGTCTCCTTGAACTGCTCATATTTCCCGTCTTCGGTGAGTTTCCGCTCAAGGTCAGCCAGATACGGAATTGCTCCGCAGAATCCGAGGGAGTTGTTGAACACTTTCAGGAAGACATTTACGATAGCATCCTTATTGGATTTACCATCGGATTCGCTCTTCGCATCAATGTTGAAGATGATGATGTCAGACGGGGTATTGGCCGCCAGCTGCATATCCGCAAGTACCATCGGATCGGTGATCTTCTTGTCATCTATGAAATAATCAATGGCTCTCTTGCCGCCGACAACTTCATTGTCCAGAATGTAGGAGAGGATCTTCAGCAAGTGAGATTTACCACTTCCGAAGAAGCCGGAAATCCACACGCCCATCTTGGTGGTCTCGCCATTGATACCCTTGGCGTATGCAGAGAAGAAATCTGCAAAATGCCGCTGCAGCTCCGGCGTTACTACGTACTCTTCAAGCTCTGTGGCTATATTGGTTTTCTCACCCTGTCCGGCAATAACGACGCCCTGGATGTCACGGGTGATCGACTTTTTGAACATTTCCTTGATCTGCATATCCGTACCTCACTTCACAAGTTTGAATGCGCGATAGTAATTATCGTCTTTAATTTCGTTGAAAAGAATCAGCTCCTGCTCGGTATATGTTCCGGGGAAGAACAATACCACCGGTGCTTTCAGCACAGATTGATGCAGGTTGTTCAGTATCTTATGTGACCGAAGGAGTGGGTAGCATTTGCCCACGCCGATTAAAAACACAATCGCGTTTTCCGGGGTCTGCTCCACAATCTTCTTGATCAGGATGCTATCGTCCTCGTTCATCTTCATTGACGTGGATGCTGCCCGGATAATATAGTCGAAGCCGCGGCGCTGTTCATAGCGGACATAGGAATTCACGAAGTCCTTTTCCTCCAGATAGTCCATGATCATGTCATACAGATCAAAGACCACCAGCTCAAAGCCGTCAGTGCCTTTCGCATTCTTTTTCCTCATGTATTCGACACGCTCCCGGACTTCCAGTTCCTTTGCCGGATCGTAGTCAAACACCCAATAGTTGACCTCGTTTGCCCTTCCGCTGCTTTCCCGGAATGACGGTTTATGGATGGCAGCTTCCATCTGATCTAATCGTTCCTGTAATCCTGCCATCATCTCACCCCCGTAATTGCTTTCAGCTGATAATTCATTCCCTGATCCTTCATCCAGCGTTCCATTGCCGGATCGGGTAAAGGCTTGTAAATCTCACGGACATTCTTTGCCTTATTGGTCACGCCCGCCTCATACAGCATGGATTTGTAGGAAACCATCAGCTTCTTGATTGTGGCCTCCGTCCACTTGGCGGCCTTATCGCTTTGCTGCTGTTTATCCTTAAAGAAAATCCTCAGATCACTGTCTGCCAGTTCATTGCTGCCGATGATCATTTTCTCCCGGATAAGCTCATAGACCAGTTCACCAAAGAGCACGTCATAAGTCATGGCAGCCACAAGCGCAAAGAGCTTCTGAGAGGCCAGATCACAAGCCTCAAAGACAGGATAGAAGCTATCGTCCATGCTTTTTACACGGGCCGAAACCGTATTGAAAATCTGCGTTGCCCGCAGCGTCGTCGGCGCTCCGAAGATATTCTCTTCCTCATTCAGACGCTTTATTTCTTCCCACGTCTTTCCCTCCAGGCGGAGAGATACGACCTTGCGGAATTCCATAAACCAGAAAGAATGTTTTACAGCACCGGCGCTGTATTCTTTTCTGTTCATCTCGCAATTCTCCATTATCTATTGTACAGATCCAGCTGTCCCATTTTTTGTACTAGGTTCGGGATCTGGCACTATTTCCACAATATCATCCAACCCACAGTCTAAGGCTTTGCAAATCTTCCGGAGAACTTCCGTGGAAACATCTCCGTTCTTACCCATTTTGGCAATCACATTAGTCGAAAGGCCGGCCATTTCACGCAAATCTTTCTTCATCAGATTTCTATCAATTAACAGCTTCCAGAGTTTGTTGTAATTCATTGCCATTTCGTTCACCTTTATCTTTTCTATGAGCTTTGAGTGGCTATAACACTGCGGATCATTATATCACAACGGCTTTACTTTTTCAATCTCGATTTGAGTTCTGCAAGCTTGAGATTTTCAATTTCTGTACCAGGCACATTCTGTGCGAGCAGTGTCTGGGTATATACCCAGCCGATTTCCGCTCGTTGGGGAAGCGCCCCAATCCCCTTAAACATCCCCGGATTTCTCCGGTGATGAGCTGAGCGGCCGAGGCCGCTTGATCAAGAAAATGGAGAGGCAACGGTTTATGTCTGCCTCCCCATCTATCTTTTCAACATCATTCGTTTTCAAATATCCACTTATAGGATTCCGTGTCCCCGATACATACCGTCTGTTGCTGATAACGTTCAACAACTTCGGGGTTGACTTTCGTCAGGGAAATCGGATTTAGTGAGCCATCCCGCTTTAGGATTAAGCAAATAGGATGTAAGATCACTTCCTTCCAACGCATCTGAAGCTCAGGATCTGCATAGAACTCATCAACATTCTTTCGGCATTCTTGCACTTGTTCCGGCGTTAGGTTTTTATACATTTGTGTTTTGTCAATAAGAAATCCCCAAAATCGGAAGGAAAATTCCCCAGTTTCGTATTGGGAATTCCTCAGTTTCGGAAAGTGGCATGATTTCTCCTCATCTGGGTTCCGCCGAGGCCTGCCCATCGTCGGGCAGAGAATGGAACTGTTTTCCGCGGCTGAGGATTTTCTGTGCCTCTTTTTCAGGGACTGCCCGGCCGCTTCACGTCAAGCGGTCTGTCCCCTTGACAACGCCCGCTCCAGGCTGGCGTGCCGTCTGCTTCATCAGCGCATGCTCCATACGGTAGCTGTTTCCTTCGAAGAGGAGCAGATGCCCGTGATGGACAAGACGGTCAATCATCGCCGCGGCCATCTGGTCATCAGTAAATATGCTGCCCCATTTAGAGAATTCCAGATTGGTAGTAAGAATGAGGCTTTTGCTCTCATAACTGTCTGATATTACGCGGAACAGGAGCTGGGATCCGTCACGGTCTACCGGGACATATCCCCACTCATCCAGAATTAGCAGATCAAGGGAGTTCAGATCACTGCGGAGCCTCTCGAGCGTTCCATTCTTCCTGGCCTCTGCCAGTTTCAGGACAAGTTCCGTCACTGTATAAAAGCGCACCTTGTATCCTTTCCGGCAGGCATTCACGCCGGCGGCGATCGCCATATGGGTCTTGCCAACACCTACGGGCCCATAAAGGACAAGGTTATGCTTATGCTCTATGAAACGGACAGCTTCCAGATCTTCTTTGGATAGCGCCGGCGGAAGTTTTACACAGCGGTATTCATATCCGTCGAACGTTTTATAAACCGGGAACCGGGCGCGTTTGACCAGACGTTCGCGCTTGTTCTCGTCCCTGCGGACAACTTCTTTTCGGAGGGCAGCCGCAAGATATTCGATCTGCTTCGGCGTGCCGTCTTCCTTGATGAACTCCGGGATCGCGGAAGTAAGAAACAGGGACTTGCAACAGGCTTGTATGCTTTCTTCCATCTCAGTTCTGGCGATTGCCGTGATCATGATGCCGCCTCCTTGTCTGTGGCCTGGTTGGGCAGAAAGGCCTGGTCATAAACAACAAGTGACGGGCCGGGTTCCGGCGGAGTATCAATGCCGTATCCGGTGATACGCGCCGCGAGAATGGCGGTATCCGACTTGTTGACACTGTTGCCTTTGATGGCGAGCTCCAGCGCGTTTACAGCTGCCTCATAGCCGTACTGTTTTGACAGGCTGCTTAGCATCCGGATACAGGATTTGCGCCCTGCACGGGGCTGGCTGTCAACGTACTCCCGGATCAGTTCCGGTGCGTCCTTCCGAAATCCGCTGTTCGGCCAGGCACCGATATTCTTTGAGAGCATCTCAAGCGATGTACTGTAATCCGTAAGATCGGTACGTTTTTCCCCATATTGACGCCTGTGGCGGACCAGAAGACCGCCGTTTGGTTCCAGGATGTCTATGTAATGGGCGCGGATGCCGACCATGACCTTCTGGTTGTGGTTTTCGGGCTTGGTGGAGTAAAAATGTCTGCCATCAAGGCAGATCTTTCCATATCCGTCGGCCTTGCAGGTCTCATACCGGCATACATTGAACGGTTTTGCCGGAAGCGGGAGGAAATGCTTCTTATCTTCTTCAAAGAGCTCTGATATCGTAGTGCCCTTCTTATAGTGGGCTTCTGCCGCTTTCTTTGCATGCTGGCCAAGAAGGCCGCGGTTGAACTCTTCGATGTCGTGGTATGTGGGAACAGGAACAAACAGGTTCCGCCGGCTTGTACCTACTTTATTCTCGACGTTGCCCTTCTCGTATCCGGCATGCGGATTGCAGAACCGGATACGGAACCCGTAATGGGCACGGAACCGGGCAAACAGCTCGGTCTCATGGATCTTATCCATGACCCTGCGGCCAACGCCGGTTGCGTTGTCGAACACAAGAAGCGAAGGGACACCCCCAATGTAGTTGAAGATATCCTGAAGCCCCTGGCAGACGCATTCGGCAGTTTCGCCCCGAAATACCTGGTTATATCCGTCGTTGCTGAATGGGAAGGATACGGTAAGGTATTTCCGGCGGACGCATTCGGTATCCTCATTGAAATCCGCCTCTCCGAAGTCAACCTGTGCGCAGCCGGGCTCCCAGACGAGTTCTTGTGTTCCTTTGGTTTGGATATCGGTCCGGATTCTGTGCACGAATTTCTGGACAGAATCATAGCTTCCGGTAAAACCGTATTCCTCCTGCAGGCGTTCGTGGATGCGCTTGGCAGTATGCCGCTGCTTGGACCAGTGTTTCTGGTCCTCCTCAAGCCATTCCGTGATGATATCAATGTACGGCGTGACGATGGATGTTCTGGATTTCGCCACAGGCGGCTCCGGTGAGAAGTCGTCTTGTTCAAGGTATTTACGGATCGTCTTGCGATCCTTTCCTGTGAGGGATGATATTTTGGAAATCCCATATCCCTTTCGGCTCAAATCTCTGATATCATTGATTTGGGACATAGTCAGCATCTTCCTTTCCTCCTTTGCCTTTGGTCGTGCTTAGACAAAGGATAAATGATTGGTTTGTTTGCTACAACATGTCCCTTTCCGATTTCGGGGATTTCCCCTTCTGAAACTGGGGAATTTTGTTTCCGATTCCGGGTACTTTTATTTTACGCTACACATACATTCTCCTGTCTGCTTCTTCATAGGAAGTGAATGTAAAGCATCGCCCCTCATCATCAGGTCCGTAAGCAAATGTTGCAGACATGGTTGCACCAAAAGCCGTCGCATCCCATATTCCGTTTGCATCCATATAAAGACGTGAACGTTGCCAACCCTGCTGGCTTTGAACCGTTTGGTTGAACATTTCGCTTTTCTCTGCGGAAACGCTTTTTTCTCCATTCCCTTTCACGAGAACAGGATTGCCATCCTCTCTTGTTTCGTACCAGAACAACGGATTCTTATAGCGCAACGATACCGGTAATTTATGCTTCTTGTAGTACTCGATCAGCAAGTCGTCAATACGAAAAAGAAGCTTCATAAGCATATTGTTCTCCAGATATTCCTGAAGAAATCCGTCACAGAAATGCTCTCCACGGCTTATATAAGTCAGTGTAGTCGTAACTGTTCAGAACCCCCTGCACTGACATAGTTTTACATAATAGTGACACGTAACATTTGATATTTTTCCTTAATAGTGATACAATATAATAAAAGTAACACTATTAAGGAGACAGATTCATGGCAATCGTAAAGGTTCATAATAAAGCTCGCAATATAACATATGTCTATGAGTCTGTTTCCTATTGGGATAAGGAGCTGAAGCAGCCCCGTTCCCACCGCAAGCTGATTGGCCGCATCGATCCTGCCACAGGCGATATTGTCCCGACGGGAAAGCGGACAAAGGCAGATGCTGCTTCCCTGACCCATAGTGATACAGACTATAGGGCATTGTATGAGCAGGCTCTGGCAACAATAGCGCAGAAGGATGCCCTTATTGCAGAGCTTCGTAGTCAGCTTACCGCCGCAGAAGGCGAAACCCGTTTCTGCCGCTGTTCGATGAAAAAGGCTTGTGATATCCTGATGGATACCGCTTCCGGAAAGGAGCGGGTCAATGGATGACAAAGATCTTATTATCGAAACAATGGCAAAACAGAATGCGGATCTCACCGCACTTGTGCAATCACTGACGGAAACCATCAAGGAATTAGAGGAAACTATCCGAGAGCTCCAGCGCCAGCTGAATCAGAACTCCCAGAACAGTTCCAAGCCACCTTCCAGTGATGGTTTCAATAAACCAAAGCCTCAAAGTCAGCGGCAGAAATCCGGCAAGAAGCAGGGCGGACAGAAGGGGCATCCGGGCTCCCATATGTCGATCCCGCATGAACCGGATGAATACAGCAAACATTTGCCGAAAAAGTGCCTTTCCTGCCCGCGGCTGAACGAGTGCGTCATGAGCGGCAAAGTATTTACCTGCGGTGAGAAGCGTTATGAAGTCAATGCAGTCATCACAACCAGGGTGACAGAGCACCAGTCCATCCAGGTGGCATCATGTCCATGTACGGGGGAAGCCCTGGCCGGGGAATTCCCTGAGGGAATCCGGGCATATGTACAGTATGGCGATTCCGTTTCCGTACTTGCCGGATTGCTGAGCACCTATGGAGCAGTCAGCACAATGCGGATCCATGTCCTGCTGGGAAGCCTTCTCGGGATCAGCCTGTCCACCGGGACGATCACCTCCATGGTGTCGAAGTGCGCCCAAAAAGTGGGCGGTACACTTGAGACTATAAAGTCCATGCTGATCGGGTCGAAGGTCGCCAACTTTGATGAGACCGGCACCGACGTGAATGGAAAAACCATCTGGGTGCATAATTCATCCACTTCGGATCTGACCTATCAGACGATCAGCACCAAACGTGGCCAGATCGGCATGGAGGGGAATGGTGTGCTCACCAAGTTTGGCGGTATTGCTGTACATGACTGCTGGTCTCCATACTGGAAGTATGACGATATCACACACGCAGTTTGCAATGGACATCTGCTGCGCGAACTGACCGGTGTTGAACAGTATAGTCCGGGACACATGTGGGCGCCGGGGTTCAAGACCCTCCTCCGTTCCATGAAAAAGGCCCGTGATAAAGCGGTGGTCAAAGGCAAAACGGAACTCAGCTACTATCACCTTCATAAGTTTGACACAGAGTATGACAGGCTTATGATGATGGCAAATGAGGAATGTCCTCTTTCCCCAGATCCGCTAAAGAAAAAGAAAGGGCGGAAGAAAAAAGGGAAAGAGCGGTCGCTCATCGAACGCCTTATGGCACTCAAGGCATCAGTCTGCCTTTTTATCAGGGACTTCGATGTTCCCTTTGATAACAACCAGGCGGAGCGCGATGTCCGCAATGTCAAAACAAAAACCAAGGTGTCCGGATGTTTCCGTACAGAAAGTGGGGCGCAGGATTATCTGGACATCATGTCATACATTAGCACAGGCAGGAAGCACGGTATCAGCGCTTATGAAGCTTTGACAGCTGCTTTTACTGGGAACGCTGAGATCGTCCTGCAGTAAGCAGGGGTTCTGAACAGTTACCTTCCAGTTTATTGAACCTTACGAATGAAAGGAAACGGAGAAAAACAATGTCAAAGAGAACACGGCAATACATCGGTATTCTGGCGGCCGTGATTGCCTATTATCTTGTCCACGAAGGAGCACACCTGTTGTACGCCCTGTTTACAGGGGTGTTCCGGCAGGTAAAATTTATGGGGCTTGGCGTGCAGGTCGATATTTTCCGTGAACGCATGACAGATACGCAGCTCGGCATCTTCTGCCTTGTAGGTGCTGTGGCAACTTTCTGCATGGCATATTTGCTGACGGCGTTTGCAAAGAAGATCGGCACGGCCAGGAGCAAACTGCTTCGCGCAGTTCTGTATTACATCACGGTCGCGCTTCTTTTGATCGATCCGCTTTACCTGAGTATTCTGTGCGGACTGTTCGGCGGCGGAGATATGAACGGGATCGCACTTCTGCTGCCCGAGTGGGCAGCAAGGATTGGATTCGGAGCACTTCTGATCGTAAACGGGCTTATGTTCTGGAAACGGGTCTTGCCGGTTTACAGCAGTTCCTTTTCCAATACGGATGCATTTTGCGCCGCCGAGTGGCCACGGGTGCGTTGAGAGTGGCCACCCGGCGCTACGAGTGGCCGGTGCTTAATCGACTGCTTTATGTTCAATCATGACATTATAATGCTTCGTTACCCGCTTCAGGATAGAGTTGGATGAAACCTCATCCTCCATCAGCATTGACGGGCTTATCTCCTAGGCATGGTGAACCTAACCTCGATGAGAAGTTAGTCTATTAGTTCCTCCTTCACCTCTGCCCTTCTGCTGTCAGTTGATGTTTTTCCGGCGGAACAGCCCGCATCCCAGAGCGGACATTCCGGCGATCATGGTAAGATCCAGAACTACTATGCGGACAGGATTCCAGACCTCCCAGGTAGAAAGCTGCGCCGCCTGCCCGCAGAGATTGAGATCGTGGAGGATGCCGCTTAAAAATCTGCGGATTCCCCCAACGTACTTGGGATTCAGAACGCCATCCTTAAATTCGGGCTGCACCAATATGGAATTGGTATGCATGGCGAGAAAAAGCATTACAAAAGCAAGGCCCATGCACAGGATCACCGCCTGTGTTTTATTGCCGAACAGCAGGGTGATAACAGCATACAGGCAGCCGGTTGTAAGGCTCATCCCCAACCCCAGAAAGAAAAATCGGATAAATGTGAGGCTATCGACGTTATTCTCAAAGAAAAACTGTCCGACCCCGGCGGTAAACAAGGTAACCATCGCATACACGATGGCACAGGCAATGCAGCTTACCAAGATTTGAGCAAGAACCAGGCTGCTTCGATGATCTGCTACCAGCAGCTTATTGCGTATGAAGCCATCGCTGAAATCCGTCCCCACAAATACACTGACCAAAGCACCCATGAATACGCCATACATGCTCATCGGCAGGAATATCACCCTACTAAGTGGGACGGTATAGTCCATAGAGGTTGCCTGTATTGCCATAAAGGCAGACGCCAACGCCAGCATCCCGATGAGAGAAAGACGAAGCGCCGCACTTTTCCAAAGACGCTTCAAATCGGCTCGCAACATTCTGATCACTGATCCCCACCTCCTGTCAAAGAGAGAAAATAGTTCTCCAGACTTTCATCCCGTTCCTGCATGGACAGCACTTCGCACTTCTCTTTTGCAAGTGCCAGCGTTAGCTGTGTTACATTCACACTTGCGAACACATCCGCAGTTGTGTCTGAAATAATCTGGTATTCCACGCCCATGGCGTCCAGGACACGCGCAAGCACCGATGTATCACTGACCTCCACCCGCACACATTTCTGGCAGGCAGCATTTAACTCCTTTGCACTGAGCTCTTTTACCATCCGTCCATGGTCTATGATGCCGTAATGGGTTGCCAGTCTGGAAAGCTCGTCGAGAATGTGGCTTGAAATCAATACCGTAATCTCTCTTTTCCTGTTCAGACAATATGTAATGGCCCCACATTTGTAACATCGCGGATTTACCTGTAAACTGTGATCGTCACAATCATGGTAACGGGGATTACCGCATACAAATGGAGGCCACCAAATGAATAATACCACAGTCTACGTCGGAATGGATGTCCACAAGAACTCTTTTTCTCTTTGCTGCTATACAGTCAGAGAGGATGCTTGCTCTCATTATGTGAAGATTGATCCGGATTATCGGCTTGTCCTTGAATACATCGAAAGCATGCGTGGAATCTACGGCGATGACAGTAAGTTTATATGCGGTTATGAAGCCGGATGTCTTGGCTATACGTTATATCATCAGATGAACGATCATGGTGTTGAATGTATCATACTCGCTCCTTCCACTATGGCGAAGTCGCCTGTACAGAAAAAGAAAAAGACCGATAGGCGGGATTCTGAGGTGATCGCTCGCTGCCTCGCTCATCATTCGTATCACAAGGTACATGTCCCTACCTCCGAAGAGGAACAGATCAAGGAGTTCATCCGCATGAGGGATGACCATAAACTGGCACTCAAGAAGATCAAGCAGCAGATCCTCGCGTTCTGCCTCCGCCATGGCTTTATTTACAATGCCGGTGCCAGCCATTGGACGGCTGCTCATCTCAGCTGGCTACGGAGCCTTGAACCAGAGGGACTCTATAAAGAGATCCTTAGTGAGTACCTTCTGACTTACGATAAACTTACCGATACCCTGGAGCGTCTTGACAGGCGTATCGAAGAACTGGCTGATCAGGACGCTTATCGGGAAAGCGTGCGGAAGCTCTGCTGTTTCCTTGGCATCAAAACGCAGACGGCACTTGCTGTCATCGTTGAAGTCGGCGATTTCAAACGGTTTCAGAAAGCTCAGCAGTTCGCCTCATATATCGGTCTGGTCCCCGGTGAGGACTCCAGCGGTGACGGGATCAACCGACTCCCGATCACGAAAGCCGGCAATACGCATGTCAGGAGGCTCCTTGTTGAAGCAGCTCAGTCCTACGGACGCGGGAGTATCGGATTCAAATCCAAGGCTCTGAAAGCCCGCCAGGAAGGAAACCCTCCGGAAGTCATTGCCTACGCTGACAAAGCTAACGAACGTCTCCGCAGGAGGTATTACAGGATGACCCTGAAGTGCGGGAAAAAAGTCAATGTCGTCAAAACATCAATTGCCCGCGAACTTGCCTGCTTCATGTGGGGAATGATGACGGAAGAAACAGCATGATCCATATGACACTGTTCCGTTTCCGTCAAGGCTGCAGCAAAGCTGCCCCGCCTGCGGCGGCAGGGCCTTGACCTCACCGTCGCATTGTCATTCTGGTAACGATCCCGCATAGGACGGCTTACGCCGCTATGCGGCCAACTACAACTGAGCACACCCTGAAGAAGCTTCAGCTTCATGATGGGTCTGAGCTATCTGCGACTAAACTATGTCGGCACGGGAAACCGTGATCCACGCTTTTAGACGGCAGAGCTCTCGGCAGACCATTGACCTGTAGGTAAGGAGCGATCCGAATCCACGTATATCAGAGTGGCCAAGGCCGGAGACTGATACGTCTGGAGCTTCTTCAGGATGTGCTCAGTTAAAACCAATGTGGTTTTGCCAGGTTTCCCCTTGACAATGGCCATTACATATCAGCTTATCACATTATTCTTCTTTCTTTTCTTCCAGTCCCGGAGTTCTTCAAGCGAAATCTCTGATATCGTCTTCATTTGGCGAACTGCCATGCTGCGGAGCAGTTTCAGTCTCTCAGCCATGGTCGGTCCCTGCCTTAAGCCCCAAAAATGTCATGCTCGCTAGCTGTCAAATTTTAGAGTCATTCATAGGCTTACGGCATTAACAGGTGCATCAATCTCAAAAAAAGCACCGAGACAATCAGCAATTGACTGTGTGTATATTCTATCTTAGTCGGTATCTTAGTCGCTTATCCTGATCGGTGAGCGACCAAGTTATCTCTTTTTTCTGTATTTCTGATTTCGGTTGCTCGGCTTGTCAGGTATCGTTATCCCGATCAGTTCCTGATCAAGAACCGGATTCAGATAATTTTTCCGGCAGGCCGGCCTGTAGGAAAGGTCCAGTCTCTCCATTAATTCTGCAGCAGAGAGTTCTTCATCTCCCAGTGCATCCAAAAGTTTCTGTCCTGACGCGAAAACTCCATTGTAAATGCAGTCTCCTCGTTGACATATGGCACATTTACATGTTTGGCACCACACAGAGCATATATTTTTCTAATTTCATGCTGCAATGTCATACCGTGCGTGAGCAAAGCTATTAATTACCGCCTCACGAATCGCCTCAACTGGTACTTCCGGTATCTCCACACGGTGAATTCCGTCATCATTCATTTTTACACGCCACCGCATATTTTTTATAATAAAGGACAACTTGAGAGACACTGGCACTCACACCTGTCCCCCGGCCTTCTCCGCAGCGACGGTGGAATCTTACCGTAAATCCGTAATCGTCTCCGCGATATTGCACTTTGCATCCGACTTTATTCCTTTTAATACGATCTTCTCCCACAGCTCATCCGCGGAACGAACTGTACCGGAATTTTATCCGTGACCGAATAGCTTCTGTCTGTTTTCATCCGATCCAGATACTCCACTGCTTTTCCCGCGCGCAAAAACACATCCTGCCGGACAGAGGATAACTGCGGCATGACATTTCTGCATAGCTCCATGTCGTCAAATCCCACAACCCAGATATCTTCCGGGACGCGTACCCCCGCGTGAATCAGAAAGTACATGATTTCAACCGCATAATAATCCGATGCGGCAAACACCGAATCATAATCCCGAAATACCGGTAAGATATCCCGATAATGTGCCTGTCTTTCTTTTTTACTCATAGGTACTTCCATAAAATTCACTTTTCTTCCATACCCGGAGCAAAGTCCCTCATATCTGTCAAAATCCGGTTTCAGCCAATTGTCCGCTACAAATAATATCTTCTCTCTGCCGTTTTCTCTGAAGAACGCACCGACCTGCCTTCCTCCGTCATAATCATCCAGCATCAGGTTGCAGATGTTTCTGTCATTCTGGAAAAAACCGTCATATACAACAAATGGTATCCTGATGCGGTCACGAAGCTTCTGATACTCATCTTCGCAGAACCCCATGATTACCATTCCATCCATATTCCACATGGATGCAAAGGGGACAATATCCATAATGTCACTTGTCTTCTTCAGCATTAAAAAATATCCATGGCTTTCCAGTGCGTCCGATAACGCATTGACCGCACTGCTGATGTACGGGTCTTCCAGAACATGTCCTTCATATTTCGGATGATTATTTACGACCACTCCGACAATCCGCGAATTGTTCTGCGAAAGGAGCGTCGCGGCCATATTCGGAATATATCCCCTTTCAACGAGTTTTTCCTGCACCCGTCTGACAGTTGCGTCGGATATCTTTTTTGTTTTGCCGTGGATGACATTGGAAACAGTCGCTGTACTGACGCCCAATTCATCCGCAATATCAATAATCCGGATCTTCTTTTCATCCCACATATTCATCACCAGTTATTGTAGCGTATGCATCCATTTTCTGCTTCTGAACATAAAAACAGATATGATCAAACGGACCAGTTCTTCCTGCGATAAAACAAAATAGACCCAGATAACCGGAATCTTAAAATACAATCCTGTAAGCAGCGCCAGAGGTACGCCGATCAGCCAGGTTCCCATCATGTCAATCATCATGACGTACTTCGTTTTTCCGCCGCTTCGGATGATTCCGCCTCCCAGTATCATATTCTGTACCTTCACAGGCATCAGGATCGCAAATGCTGCCATAATATCTGCGCCAATTCCGCGAACATCTCCTGATACGTTGAACAGCTGAACATACGGATTTCTGATCAAAATCAATAACAGCGTGAAGACCAGTGATCCGGCCACTCCAAGACCGCATAGCTTTTTGGAATCCTCATAAGCAGCATCATATTCCCTGCTGCCCAGCCTTTTGCCGATCAGAATCCCGGCTGCCTGAGACAGGCCGCTTAATGCTCCCATGGTCAGGCCTTGAACAGCGCCCGTCAACGACATTCCTGCCAGTTCATTAGTTCCCATATGCCCATAAACATATGTGTATACGCTTTGTCCCACGGACCAGAAAAACTCATTCAAAACAATCGGCAGAAGCATCAGAAAGTACTGCGAATATCCTGCCTTTCCAAGGCTTAACGAAATACGAATCCGCCCATATAATCTGCAAAAACACAGGATGGAAATCAGTGCTCCTGCTGCCTGGGATATGACACTCGCATATGCGGCGCCTGCTATTCCAAGACGCGGCGCGCCAAAATTTCCAAATATAAAGCAGTAGTTTAAAACTGTATTGAGCAAAGCAGAAAAAATGCCGATATAAAGCGGCCAGGTTGATTTGTCCCGGCATCGCAGGGCCGTCCCCAGAATGTTGCAGATCCCCAGCGGAATGAATGTCCATGAGATAATCCCGAGATATGTGCTGCCCTCTGTGATTACCTGCTCTTCTTCCGTAAACATTCCCACGAACGGATTCTGGAAAAGACTGAAAACAGATAGAAAGGTAAGCCCGGTTAATATCATCACCAGAAAATTGATACAGATGCTCTTTTCCTCTGCTTCTCTGTTGTGGTTGCCAATGTACTGCGAGATCATGATTCCTGTGATCGTACTGATTGCTCCAATGACGAACGCATAAATAAAACTGGGCTTTCCGGCAATTTCAACTGCAGCAACACCTTTATCTCCAAGCTGACCGACCATGATCTGATCGACCATGGAAAAGGAAGACTGCAGCATGGATTGTAATGCCACGGGTATGGAGATGCGCAGCACATCTTGTAAAAATCTTTTATCTGACATGGGGTTTCTGAGTTTCTCCTTTACGCTTTTGTCCCATAGTATTTAAAAAAAGCTCATTCCACAATAGGTTAATCGCGTAACCCGTATATAATAATGTCTTTTTGCGCTCTTATAATTTGCAACTTCCTGTAATCCTTTTAACGGTTTAAGGCCTCATTTCTTAGCAATTAAACAATTCTTTCAGAATCAGACACACTCATCGAGTCCTCATAGCTGTCAATCACGGTCTGGAAACTGTATATCTGAATATACAAAGTGAATTATTTATCACATTAATTGTTGACAAGTAATTTTAATGTGATATATTTATAACATCAAGTGATAAATATATCACACAGGAGGCATTATGAATAAAAAAGTCAGTATTACAGAATTGATGACAGAAACTGCAGTTCTTACCATTGGTTTGACATTCTACTATTGGTGCTGGGTAAGAACGGATTGGAAAGAATCCTACACGTATATTCAAAATGCTGTCGCAGGAGGGATCATATGTTTTATTTTCCTGATATCATACAGAGTCCGGAAATTTCACAAAGAACCCATCGATG
Source organism: Chordicoccus furentiruminis (assembly GCF_019355395.1). Taxonomy (GTDB): domain Bacteria; phylum Bacillota; class Clostridia; order Lachnospirales; family Lachnospiraceae; genus Chordicoccus; species Chordicoccus furentiruminis. The sequence goes on along the minus strand of NZ_CP048829.1, from coordinate 2,459,263 downwards.
AGCTTGCAAGAGCAAATTTAAAAAGATGTGACTCCATCTGTCTGAAAATATTTACATCAGCAATGGTTTTGACTGCATTTATTGGCGGCACATTGGGGCATGTAGCTAATACTGCATCTTTCATGGGCTGGGTTATTATGATTTCGCTGATCATCATTTCCATACTGCGAATTATCATTTTCAAGGTAATGGATCAGAAGGGAGTATGAGGTGGCACTTGTTACAAAAATAAAAGAATTCCGTGAAAAAGCAGGATTAACGCAGGCGGATCTTGCGGAGAAAGTTGGTGCCCGGAGGGAGACAATTGTTCATCTGGAAAACGGTAAATATAATCCCTCATTAAAGCTGGCAATGGATATCGCAAGAGTATTTGACGTTACTGTCGAGGAATTATTCACCTTCACAGACGGAGGTAAATAGGTGGTTCCGTTTTCAGGCAAAAAGGGTGGTCGGTAAACGCCGAATCTTTTTTTGAAAAATGTACTCACGAGGCATAGAAAAAGTCCGGAAGCCCAGTGTTTATACCGGATTCCGGACTTTCAATATTTATTCGAGCTCTTCGATTGAAAAGGGGTTAGAGGTCCATAGATCCTATATCAGCGTGCGAAACAGTTCACTTCTGAACTGTTCTTTTCTGATTCATGAATTTACGGATGATTTGAATGTCATTTTATTGTCACGAGTGACAATATCATTATGCCGTGGATTGTCGTCCATTGCAAGCGATTTCGCAAACGGTCTCCGCCTCTGTGTCAAAAAAATATCGTCAATATAAAAGACAACAATGGCCTACTCGCAAATTTCACCTCTTGCTACCACTTGCATATCACGATATCTTCCAATCCGGGGCGTGGTAAAAAGCGTTCGGTGAAACGGTGAACTGCTCCCCATGACACTTTTAACTTGCTGAGCTCAATCATTTTTCACCTAAAAGATGGCGGAAGCCCTGTATTTTCAACGTTTTCTGGTGGGTGCTTTAACTTGCTCTTAACTTGCTCTTGCAATCTCAGAGTGTGAACTATCCCCACTGATTCCAGTAAATACGCATCTCTATTTCGTGTTGTGTGGTCTCTCTTTGAAGCTACTGCCTTACGTATGATTAAAGCTGGGAAATATGGGAAAGAAGAAATATCTGAGATGACAGGTGTCAGCCTCAAAAGGGTTGGCGAGTTGATTCGGCAGGAAAAGGAAGAAAAGAAAAATCCGGTCATGGCCTGAGCTATGAGTAAGACAGATCCCACCAGCAGGAAAACGAATTTCCCTCTGGTGGGATCTTTGCATTAGATTGTGGCTGCCTTTTCAGCTTTCATCTTTTCAACAGTCTTCTCTACATCGAGCCTTGCGAGAATGAGAAGAACCAGGAAGTTGAAGATCAGCGGGAGCCAGAGATACATGATGCCGAGCATCTGAATTGTGCTGGCAGGCTGTGTGGCAACACCACCCTTGATGTATCCGGAGAGTTCCAGGAGCCATCCGGAAAGCGCAACACCAATACCACCGCCAACCTTTGTTCCAAAGGACGTGCAGGAATACATGGTTCCTTCTACACGCTTTCCATCTTTGAGGTATGTATATTCAGAGCAGGTGGCAATCAGAGCGTTCATGTCACCTTGAAGCGGACTCATACTAACCGCGGCCAGGGCTGTGAAAACGAGCATCAGTGGGACACTGCCGAGATAACCAGCAACAAGGACACCAAGTCTTCCCAGAGTGCCCAGTATGTATCCGTATTTGTTTAGCCGGTACATCCCCTTGAACCTTGTGACCAACATGGGAGTAAACAGCAGGCCGAGGATCATCGGTATGTTGATCGCCCAGGAGAATACCCCGAGAAGGTTTGCGTTGTGCAGCACATAGGTCATGTAATAGATTCCCATGTTCAATGTTGCAGAATAGATCTGCATAAGAAGATAAGCGCCGCAGATCATAATAAAATATTTATTGTGGATCAGGATCTTGAAAACTTCCTTGAAGGAATACTTTTCATTCTGATTATTTGCGATCGGTATAGCTTCTTCACTCTCTGTATCCATTACCGGAGGCTCATAGTCTTCGGATTGGGCAGTGGAATCCTCTGCCAGTTCTTCGGGCGAAAGCTCTTTCACTGAGAAAACAGAGATGGTATTGCTGATAACACCGATTATCGCGTAGATGATCGCAACTGTCCTCCAGGCAGCGGCGTCTCCTCCCAGAGAATTGACCCATGCCACCGTGATCGTCTGAATCAGCATACTGGTGCCAAAAGCAAACATGAAACGGATTGATCCCATCTGGACGCGCTCATGATTGTTCTTGGTAATCAATGCTGTCAGTGCAGAGTAAGCGATGTTGTTGGCGGTATAGAAACCTGCATTCAGCACAGTGTAGGTGATAAAGAACCATGCATACTTTGAAAAATCCGACATATCCGCCGGAATACTGAAGATGGCGACCAGGCAGACGGCGCATCCGAAGTATCCATAGAACATCCAGGGACGTGCTTTACCCATCTTTGTATGCGTTTTGTCGATCAATGCACCGAACAGCAGATCACTGGCTCCGTCGAATACTTTTGATACCGCAATCAGTGTCCCGACAACTCCTGAACTTAAGCCGGCCGTATCGGTCAGGAAGATCATGACAAAGGCAGACAGCAGGGCATATACGACATTGCCGGCAATATCTCCCGATCCATAACCGATCTTGTTGTACCATTTCAGGTATTTCTTTTCTTCCATTGTGGTTCCCCTTTCTTCCCGCATTCTTGCGGAAATGTGCAGCTACTTCTTGAAAATCTGTTATGTCTGACAGAGATGCCGATATTTCCTTTTATCATTAGTGCTCTGCCGGCGCCGTGGCGGAGCAGTAATGCAGATTCTGAGATCTTACGATTTGTTTTCTGGAACAAGAGTCAGGGAAAAGGTAAAGCTGTCACTGTCAAAAAGATATTCTTTCTTCGGCCTTGGACCGCAGCTATTGGATCCGATTCCATCTTGGCGGTAGTCGATATTCAGGACAGTGTATCCACTCGGCTTCAGTTCCCAGTTGTGTGCTTTGGCGGTCAGCTCCTCCTGTGTGTAAGGTGATGCATTGAAGGAGAATGGTGCAGGGCTGATGGCGGTCAGAGAGAGAACACCATCTGTGATGCTCAGGAAATCGCAGTTCGTGTGGCTGCCATTTTCCTGTGGCTTAATATAGTCTTCATGCATAGAGGAAACCTTATCTGTGAACATGGCGTGCCAGCATGCCTGATGCTTGTCGATATAACTTTCCGTGGGACCAAGGCCAAGATAGCTGACGTCCTGCATCTGTTCTGGCAGGAAAAGCCGCAGACCAAAGCGGGGAAGATCGGGAAATTCCCGGTTCTTGTAAACCTGCATGTCAAGGTTCAGTGTCCCGTCGGGACCAATCTTCCAGGTCTCCCGGATGTCCAGAATCTTCTGCACGGAAGGAGCAATCAGTCCGATATGTGCAGTGATTTCAATGTTGGCTTTATTCTCGGCGAATGCCCAGGAGGTTTCGTAGGCTCTGATCAATGTGTGGTTGAACATTGCCTTTTCCCATTCCTTCCGGATGTACATATCATTGTCAGTGGGGGCTCTCCAGATATTGAGTTCCATTGGCTGGGCAATAAGATCGTTGTCATCCATTGTCATGTGAGAGAAGAGACCGGTCAAACGGTTAAAAGTATAGGAAAAATGCTTCCCTTCGATCTGAATCTCATCTTCTGTTGCTGTAAGGCGGAGAGGAGTATGAGCAGATCCTGACACGGCAGAAATCCTCTTCTTCAAATGCCGGACAATCTGATTTCGGGAGTCCGTGGTTACCAGGGGAACCTCATCAAATCCGAGAAGAAAGCCTTCATTCCGGAAAGAGTCTGCTCTTTTAAGACGATAAATAATCTTTAGCCACGTTTTGCCTTTTTCTGGAGCATTGACTGAGAAAGGAATCCATTTGTCTTCGCCTGGAAGAATGGATGGCATTTCTTCTTCCGGAATTCTTCCGCTGTCTGTGAGCATTCCGTCGCATCTGATTTCCCAGTAGATATCAAGATAATCGGAAAGGTCTGTGTCATGAAGCTCATTCTTCACCAGCAGGCCGATCTTTTCATCCCAGAGGATAACGCGGGCAGGACGGCAGACGTTTTTGTATTCGAGAAGTGCTGTATGAGGTCTTCTGTCGGGGTAAACCATACCATCAACGCAGAAGTTGCCATCATGGAGAAGTTCACCATGATCTCCACCGTAGGTGTAAATCTTCTTGCCTTCAACTGTTACACCTTCATCGATTGCATGATCGCACCATTCCCAGACGAAGCCTCCACACATGCAGTCGTACTGATCGATCAGGCGGAAATAGTCTTCATAGTCGCCGGCACCATTGCCCATGGAATGACAATATTCACACATGAGGAATGGCTTATCAGGATTGGATTCACAGTACTCTGTCACCTGATCGAAGGCAGGATACATCCGGCTGTAAAGATCAATGTTCGAATAGTCATATTTTCTTTCTTTCCCGCGGTAATATGCGCTCTCATAATGCGTGAGTCTTCCGGGATCCTTGTCTTTGGTCCATGCAAGGGCTCGTTCAAACGTGCATCCGTACCCACATTCATTACCCATGGACCAGACAAGGACGGAAGGACGGTTCTTATCCCGCTCAACCATCTTCTTTATCCGATCCAGCGTAGCTTCATTGAAAGCGGGATTATCTGAGATCATTTCGTTCCATCGGGCGGCCCGTTCTTCATCGGTATCTTTCTGGTAATACAGCATCCAAGGACCGTGACTTTCATTATCGGCTTCATCAATAACCATGAAGCCATAACGGTCGCACATCTGCAGAAACATAGGCGGTGCGGGGTAATGGCTGGTCCTGATAGCATTGATATTGTGCTGCTTCATTAGAGAAAGATCCTTTTTCATAGTGGCCACGGTCTGAACATAGCCATTTACAGGATCCGAATCATGGTGATTGACACCGCGGAATTTGAGCTGCTTTCCGTTGAGGAGAAGGACATTTCCATCCACATTTACTTCGCGGATACCGATGGTTTCTTCAATGACCTCTCCAGGGGTAGACAGCACCAGGGAATAAAGCGCGGGGTGTTCGCTGTCCCATAATTCAGGATGATCAAGCGTAATAAGGGTTTCATCGGTAAAAGAAACAGAGACAATCTTGTTCCCTTCCGGGTCGAAGAGATCAGCTGAGACTGGGAGTGGATCATCTGCACATTCTGTATGAATTGAAACAACAGCAGAATCTCCTTTGATCTGAGTTTGAATAAAGTAATCGAAGATGAAGTTCGCAGGACGATTCATGAGATAAACGTCACGGAAGATTCCGTTCATGCGGAACATATCCTGGTCTTCCAGATAGCTTCCGTCGCACCATTTTAGAACCAGAACGGCTAGGGTGTTCTCACCTTCCTGAAGAAAATCACTTACTTCAAACTCAGAGAGGGCATGGGAAACCTGACTGTAACCGACATAACGTCCATTCAGCCATACGTAGAAGCAGGAGGCAACACCTTCAAATTCCAGAAAACAGCGTGGTACCTCCGGATCCTTATGATACTCAAAAGAAGTGAGATATGCTCCGCAGGGATTGTCGATAGGAACGTAAGGTGGATCAACCGGGAAAGGATAGCGAATGTTGACGTATTGATGCTGGTCAAAACCCTGTGTCTGCCACATCCCAGGAACATGGATTTTTCCGAAGGCCGATGAATCAAAATCCGGGAGCCAGAAGCGGTCTTCCATCTCACGAATACTGTCGTAGTAGCGGAATGCCCAGTCTCCGTTCAGAAACTGCAGTCGGTCTGACTCCTCTCGGTGTTCAACCGGATCTGGTATCATTTCGGAGGCTGGGACATAATATGCGCGGTCAGGCATTGTGTTCTCGTGGAGAACATCGAGATTTTCAAAATTGTTCTTTACAACCATTGGGAATCTCCTTTCTGTATCACATGAGGTTTCAATCTATTTCATGACATTACCATGTCATGCATTTTCTTGACTCGGAACAGAATTCATATGATGTTCATCCATTGCTGTCATTTATTTCTGTTTATCTGTAGTTTATCGGTGTTAATGAGAAATTCATATAAAGAAAAATAGATGAAACATGCACAAAATGATACAATATCTGAAAAGCCGGGGTCGGTGCGACAGCAGAAGGCTTCTGGGAGTGTGAATAATGTATCATCAAGGGGAAAGTCGTTATGCCTGAGGAAAAAGATCTCATTGTCGATAACGCCTACTATAAGAATAACCGGATAGACTTTAAGGACAGAAAACATCCGCTGTTTGTTGGCAGCTGCGGGATGTTCCGTTTGATCAGTCGGCCGCGGCTTCCGACGTATAGACCGAGAGGAAGGCTCGACTTTCAGCTGCTGTATGTGGCGCATGGCAGAGCTTATTTCTATTTCAATGGGAAACGACAGATCGTCAACGCAGGTAATATGGTGCTGTACCGTCCGAGAGAAGAACAACGGTATTATTATTACGGTGTTGACCGGACTGAAGTTTACTGGGTTCACTTCACTGGAAATGACGTGACGAATATCCTTCGAAAGTACGGATTTAAGGATCATGAGCATGTAATCTATACGGGTACGTCCGTTGAGTATAAGAATCTGTTTCAGAGGATGATCGAGGAGCGAAAAGGAAACCGGACGGATAACGAAGAACTTCTTGTAATGTACCTGCGGGAAATCTTTATCATGATTCACAGACTGGACGGAGAGCATGTTACACCAAAGAATCCGTTCCTGTCTGAAGAAATGGTACATGCCGTTGCTTATTTTCACGAGAACTACAGGAAGCAGATCAGCATAGAAGAGTATGCGGCTGCAAGAGGAATGAGCATCAGCTGGTTCATTCGAAGTTTCAAACGATATACGGGGCATACACCAAATCAATATATTCTTTCCCTTAGAATCTCTAATGCGCAGATCCTTTTGGAGACGACTGCGTACAGCGTGCAGGAAATTGCCTCTGTCGTTGGCTATGATAATCCGCTGTACTTCAGCAGGCTTTTTCATAAGCTGTGCGGACAGTCCCCGAGAGAATTCCGTGATCAGTTTAAAGAAGAAGAGAAGGACGTAGAGGGCCGTAAAGAGAAGGACGGGATTGAATTTGGCGAATGATTCTCTTCTGCACATCCGGGAGAACAACAAGAAATAGTCTGATTACTGTAAGAACATCAAGTAGGGAGAAGAGACGCCTGTGGATCAGTTGTATCCGCGAGGTTGTCTCTTTTTGGCTTTCCCTGCCCTTGCCGTTCCTTCTCAAGAAAACCCTTCTCCTGCAGCTCTGTTATAAGCTTTCCTGCCGTTCTGACCGAGCACCCCAGTTCTTCCGAGATCTGCCGGATTGTGCAATAAATGTATCTCCTGCCCTTTTCGTCTTCCCACCCATACTTTTCAGCGAGGCAGGTCCGATAACGGAGAAGTCCATATAGCTGTCTCGACAATGGCGTTATCTCCCGGTATGGCTGCGCTTCGTACAATGACAAAGGAATTTGCGTAAAGCTGTTCTGTTCCGGCTCTTCCGTCCGGACACTGTCATTTGCCAGTTGCTTTTTCATTTTTACCTTTCAGTTTTTTATAGCAGGGAAAGCAATAATCGCGTCCCCTTCCATAGCAGCATGGATGCAGGCAGTTTCGAGGCATTGCAGTCTTGGTGGGAAATGCCGGCGGTATGGAATCCATCTTGCCGGTCCCGATCTTTTGTGAGTTATAAGCTTTGCACATCAGATTTCCTTGCCTCCCTTCACTTTTGATGTTGAAGCACGCTCCATCCTGTTTGCTTTTTCCTCGGAAACGCGCTGTGATTTCTTCGCGAGATTTCCAAGAAGTGACCCTTTTCCTCTGTCCCTTTTCTTCCTTGCCGCAAATTGTTCTGCCTTCTCAAAGACATGTTCCCGACTATCAAAGTGATAAGCTGTATCACTGAGCCTCTCCTCCGGAGCCACTTCAGTCTGATTGACAGCCTGTACAAGATCAGTGAGTTCCTCCGCGTGAAGAAATCCATTGTCTTTTGCAAGAATCACCTCGTGTATGCTCGATGGAAGAACAAAAAAATCTCCTCCGAGCTGCTGTGCTGCCTGATCAAGGAATCCGGGATACGCAATTACTCCTGCTCCGTGAATTGCATCAGGAGAGGAAGCGATAAACAGGAACTCATCGGCACCCAGAGGTTCCTGACGCAGGACCTCAGACATTGGTGCGATGGCTGCCGGACGGATCCTGGCTGCATTTTCCAGAGCATCACGCTGCAGCTGTTCTGGTGTTATGCCATACTGCTGTAGCAGGGAATTATTGATCAGGATCGTGCCTTTCGAAATGTCGTCCGGATCTGCCATCACCTTGCACACAAGGGCCATGTCGGCGATATTCCCGTGCGGGACATCATGAAGACGATTTCTGCTCTGATTTCCAGAGACAAGATCTACAATCAGCCTGTCCTTTACATTTTCATAATCGGTAATGAAACTCACATCCATCCTGGACATCTGAGCAAGCGCGTGACTGATCTGATGTGTCAAATTTTCCGCGATCTCATCAATCGACATTCCCGAAAGATATGTCTCATACGCCTTTGAAAGGTTCGCGCTGACCGCCATTTCAGTGCCGTTCAGCTTCACGTTCACCGCCTCATAACTGCCGCCGGCCGTTTCTACGCTTCTCACACCGACTGTAATGTGACCATACCCGTTCTCCTGCAGGCGATCGATCAGCTCATCTGTCACTCGGTCTGCAAAATCTTCAAATTCTTTTGTCATAGGCTCCTCTCTTTAGCGCCTGCCGGATACTTCCGTTTTTCAGGCATAAGAAAAGCGCCAGACCCGTGACGCTTCTGTCACGAGCTGACGCTCTGGTAATAAATATGCTGTTTTCTTCTGCAAAAGAAAGACTCCGGTTTGGGATCTTCGGTTCCCTCTCCGATTGTCCAGTATAAGAATATCACCCGGAAAATCGTCTGGAAATACTCAGTCGGTACTCATCCGGTACTCAGTTGGTACTCACTATCCGCTTAATTCAACTCCTGTTCGATTTCCTCAATGGTCGGCATGGACTGCTTGAAATTCTCCGGGATGAATTTGGATAATTCATATTCTGAGATCCCGATGGGAACATTTACACTGTTCAATGCATATCTGGCAAGTACCGCATCTTTGGTCTTGCAGATCAGGAGCCCGATCGTCGGTGTATCCCCGTCTCTTTTCAGAATGCCGTCTACAGCCGCAACATAGGTGCCGAGCTGCCCCATGTCTCCCGGTTCAAAGGCTCTGGTCTTGACTTCTATGACCACATAGCAGTGCAACGCAATGTTATAAAACAGTTCATCGATGAACTGTTCTGTCTTGCCGACATTCAGTCTGTACTCCCTCCCGACGAATGCAAACCCGGTTCCCAATTCGAGAAGGAAACGCTGAACATTGTCCATCAAGGCATCTTTCAGCTCTTTTTCATCGTATCGTTCCCGTAGCGTCAGGAAGTCAAAATTGTAGGGATCCTTCGTCATCTGCTGGGCAAGGTCGCTCTCCGCATCCGGCAGCCGCTTATCAAAATTTGTGATAGCCTTTCCCTGCCGCTCATAAAGATCCGTATCAAGGAAATTCAGGAGAACAGCCCGGGACCAGTTGTTTTCCATGGTCTTCTCTGCGTAAAACAATGCTTTTTCCGGATCATCTCTACATTTATCCAAAATATTCACGATATGTCCCCACGGTATACAGAATATCGGTGATAATTGTGCAACAGCTTGTTGCAGAATTTCAGTTCCTTCAGAAACTGCAACAGCTTGTTGCGAAATTTCAGGGGAAGAAAACAGCCGATAATAGTGGTTCATGTACCGCAGGTTCCGTGGTGAGAAGGAATGCATGCCTGGCAAAGCTGCCTTTAAGTCCTTGCTGATCTGCTCATACAGCTTTGATCCCCAGCTGTATTTCTGCTTTTCCTGCTCAATACCTTCTCCAAGTCTCCAGTAAAACTTCAGCATCTCAGAGTTTACTGTTGACGCAGCCTTTATCTGGCTTTTCCTAAAGTCGCTGCTGATCTGCTGTATCCAGCGTTTATATTCATCATCTATCCTGATCTGGTCACTCATAAACCTTTCTCCCCAATAAAGCAATCGGCAGCTTCAGCCTGTCCGATTTATGAATACGACATATCCTGCAGATTCCCAGTTTTCCGCCTAAACAAAACCACTGCCAGTAAGATCAGCACTGCCCCGACAACACACGCTGCATTAATGATCCATTCGATTCTGTCGGCACTGCGTCCAAGTCCGACAAAATACGGTTTCCAGATACCTTCCGCCAGGAATCCGAAAAGACTTACTGCAGACAGGCCGTACAGCGCACCCGAGAGAATGCCCGCAAGGATTCCTCTGCTTCCGCGCTCTTCTGGTAGATTTCGCAGATTGACCCGTACTGCGAATACCGAAAGCAGAAGGTACACGACCGAGACAAAAAGGCAATACCCCATGGAATCCGGAGTCAGTCCTTCAAAGACGACCGCTCCGATCGCGCCCATAAAAACACAGCAGAAAAACGTAATGACTGCACGGGAAACATGCTTTATGTGCATCAGGACAGCAATCCCCGCCTCGACGAGTGCCAGAAGCACAATAAAACACATCCACGGATGCCCGGGAATCCACGTCTGAATTCCCGGATTCTGGCTGTAAATAATCAGGCTGGCGATGCCGCCAAGCACATACGGCATATACGCCAGCGTTAGTCCCATGACCGCCAACGCGATACAGACAGCCAGATAGATCAGGTAGAGTATGACTCCGAGCACGGCCATCATGACAGATCCTCCTTGCAAGACTATTTTTTGATCAGTTTCTCCATCTCCACTTTATAGGCGATCAGCCGGAGAAGATAATCCGGCATTTTGCGGTGTCCCAGTTCCCAATCCGTGATCGTCGGATAAGGTATGCCGAAATATTCCGCGAATTCCTTTCGATTCATCCCTGTACTCTCGCGAATCCGGCGGATTTCATCCCCCGAATTCTTATTCTCCAGATTGTTGTTTTCATCCTTGTCCATGATGATTACCCCTATGTATTTATGCATTGCATATTTATCTAATTTCATTATATTTATGCTCTGCATAAATAGCAAGCACTTATCACGTAGTTCTGAAATATTCCAGCAATAATACAGAATTACCGTTCCGGCTTACTTACGGCTCTCACTTTTTCTTCAGCGCCTTGCCAGCTCCGGCATGTCATGATTCACTTCTGCCTGATAATAACCGTCTATCGTCGCCGGTGCATTGAACAAGGCCGCAAGCATGTATTTACGGATGTTGCGGACCTTGGTTGTATTTGCCAGTATGCAGTCCATCACGTAGTGAATGTGGTCATACCGCAGTTTCCGAAACCGCTCCCGGACAAGTTCAACCGGCAGGCGGCTGCTGGCAATCACGATGCTCTCTGACTGCGATGCTTCAATCTCAAGCATCAGCTCACAGATCCCATCAATCATTTCGTCCTGAAACGGGTATTCCTGCAGAAGGGCTTCATAATCGATTCTATTTCGGATCTCCCTCATCGGATTCGCTGCTCCTGTAACCGCTCCGCTCTGACAGCCATTATTCCCCAACTGTGTTGTCCGGATATTGTCTGCCTTCCCCTCCGCCAGAGATACAATAAGATCAGATGAGATAAGCTCCCTCTCCGTCTGATTCATTTCAGTATTACTCTTATTATTCTTATTAGGGTTGGTTTTTCCAACCTCTAGAGGTTTATTTTTCAAACTTCCAGAAGTTTGTTTTTCGGACTTCTTGAAGTTTGTTTTTCCAACTTCTGAGGCAGGTTCCGGCAGCTCCTCCGACGACTTTTTCTGCACTTTTCCGGCATCCGTCGGGATAAAGAAGTTCTTTACATAAATCACGGTAGGTTTTCCCTGACCCTGCCGCCGCTTCTCAATCAGGCCAATCCCCTTCTCACTGTCCAGCTCGGAGAGCAGCTGCACCGCCTTGTTCTTCCTGCAGTTCAGATATTCCATCGTATCTTCAACGGAAAAATAGATATAAACCCGGTTCTGCTCATCTATCCAGTGATTTTTGACGGATAGGCTGATTCGGTCCAGCATCAGACCATATAACACCTTGGCATCCGTGGACAGATTCCGGAAATATCGGTTGGTAAACAGCTGCTTGGGAATACGGTAGAACGTGAACTGATCCGCTTCGCCGCCGGTGAAATATTTCAGGATCGGCTTCTCATCCATAGCGATCCCCCTCTCCAGAAGTGCACAATTTACACTTCATGATTACTCGCCGGAAGGAAATTCCGGACATAAATGCGATTCGGAAATCCCCGGCCCTGCTTTCTCCGCTCAATCAATCCGACTTTCTCCAGTTCCAAAAGGCAGCTCTTGACTTTCCTCTCTGACAAATGAAGATCTTCCGTAAGCTCCGGCACCGGATACACGACATATACATGCCCCCTCCGAATCCAGCCAGCGATTTTTCGGAGAGGCGCTCATCCGGTCGAATAGAAGCCCGTACAAAATCCTCGACGGATTAGACAGATCCGCGAAATAGTCGCTGCTGATCAGAGTCTTCGGAATCCGAACAAACTCATACTGTTCCGCTTCACTGCCTGCGATATAAGAAAACTGCATTCCGCCCTCCTTCTTAATCCTGGCGATTTCCTGCACTCCATTCCTGCAGGAGCTTCAGAATGACCTCTTCTCTCTGCTGGCCTGTGAAGTGCGGCGGGAAATATTTATTGAGCTTTGCGCCAGAGAATGTCACACGCCCTGTATCCTTCGGCTTCGGGAGCGCATCATTCATCAGCTGAATCAATGTGAACTGTGTCAGTTGTTCCGGGTGATCAACCGCGCGAACTGCCATGACCTGTTCCTTCTTCAGGAATCCGTTATCCTTCACATACTCATAGATCCAACTCTGTATCTGCCTGTCGAGATATGAGATCTCCACAGCAAGGGCGATGGCTACCCGCTTCTGATCGACGAGATCAAGGAGACGGGAATCCAGTTCAGTGAGGCGGATATAATTCTAAACCTGTCTTCCCTTTAACCCCATGGATTCTCCAACTTCCTCTCTGGCTTTTCTATCAAAGTTTGACGAGGTGTTTAACTTGTGGCATTCAGTGCCACAAGTTCCAGAGTCAGACACATTATTCTGACTTGCGACTTCCGCTTTTCTCCGCATTGCGAGGTCTGTCCGCGCCCCCTGTCTCCTCATGGCATCCATCTTCATCTTGAGTGAGAAAGCTCTCTCACTCGGCAGTATTTCCTCCCTCTGCATGTTCGCGTCCACCATTGCGATGGTTGCTTCATCATCCGTCATCGGTTTGATGATCGCCGGGATCGTCGCAGGCCTGCAAGCTTCGCCGCATGCATTCTCCGATGCCCGGAGATCATCTCATAGGTTCCCTCATCATCCGGACGAACCAGCACCGGCACGAGCACGCCGTGCTGACGTATGCTCTCCACCAGTTCCTGCATCCTGTCATCATCCAGAACCTTAAATGGATGATTCTCAAACGGAAAAATCTGATCAATGCGGATTTCTGAAGTCGCGTCCTTTGCAACCGGCGCTCCCAGCAGTTCCTCAACCGACTCAAAATGCACCTTTTCTCTCTTCGCTGTCATTCTCCAGAACCTCCTCCGTTAATTCTCTGTATGCCTTTGCCGCCTTGCCCTGCGGATCATAATCATAGATGTTTTTTGCTGCCTGACTTGTTTCCGAAGCCTTAACAGACATCGGAATCACCATCTGGAAAATCGGAATTGTGCCTCCGTAAGCCTGATTCACCTCTTCCACGATTTCCTTTGCATACAGGGTTCTCCTGTCCACCATCGTGAACAAAATTCCTTCAATAGAAAGCGCACTGTTGAGGCGCCGCTTTACCGTATAGATCGTCCGGATCAGCTGCTGCAGGCCGCGAACCGGCAGATACACCGGCTGTACCGGGATCAGAACACTTCCGGCACAGGCCAGTGCACTTACCGTGAGCATTCCAAGCGACGGCATACAGTCGATCAGAATATAGTCGTAACTGCCGGAGATCCGCTCCATGTAAGAGCGCAGCACCAGCTCGCGGCTCATCTCATTGACCAGAGACACTTCTGTCGCGGAAAGATCAATGCTGGAGGGAATCAGATCCAGACGCTCCGCGATAGAATGAATAGCATATCCTTCCGGAATCACTTCGTCATTCACGGTTCTCATGAAAATATCAGTGATTGTTCCATCCAGTTTATCCGGCTCACGGAATCCCATGCTGATGGTCAGAGATGCCTGTGGATCCAGATCCACCATCAGAACCTTTTTTCCTGCTCCGGCAAGACCGGCGCCCAGGTTTACGACTGTAGTAGTCTTTCCGACGCCACCTTTCTGATTCGCAATGGCAATGATCTTACTCATACTGCTTCTTCCTTTCTGCCATAAGCCTTTCCAGTTTTTGCAGGTGCATCATCTTGTTGTATTGCGTCTCCTGCATTACCGGCTGTTTTCCTTGCTTCTTCGGCTGTTCCTGAAATGCTCTCAGGATTTCCAGCATGGTCCGTACCGGCGTCATCAGCTCCTCCTCCATCTCCGAAGCAGAATCCAGCCGCTTAAGCTCGGTCAGAATTTCCCTGAGATCCTTCCGGAACTGTACCAGCATCTGCGCATTACCGACTGCATTTACCTCGTTATGAAGAACTGCATAGATCAGATAATCCTGCTTTGTCCGATATCCCAAAAGTTTTACTCTGTCGTTCAGCTCCGCTTCTTCCTCCGGCGACATGCGAAAGGCAATGGTCCTAGACCGGAGGCGGTTGTGATCATCTTTGTTCTTTTGCGACATTCAGGATTGCCTCTCTTTCCTTGTTCAGCTCGGACGCCATTTCCGTCTGTATTGATGGGAATAAATGCGCATACCGATAGGTAATATCCACTGCCTCATGGCCTACCCGATTCCCGATGGCAAGCGCGGAGAATCCCATATTGATCAGCAGCGACACATGGCTGTGCCGGAGATCATGAATCCGAATCCGTTTCACGCCGCTGAGCTTCACTCCACGATCCATCTCATGATGCAGAAAGCTCTTGCTGATGCAGAAGATCCGGTCCGTCGGACCGACCTTATACAAATGGCTCAGATACTCCTTCACTTCGAGTGTCAGAAATTCAGGCATAATGATGACACGTCTGCTTTTCGGCGTCTTTGGATCTGTGATGACATCCTCGCCGTGAATCCGCTGAAGAGATTTATTGATGCGGAGCGAATTTTTCTCCAGGTCGAAATCCTCCGGCGTAAGAGCCAGCAGTTCACCGAGACGGACGCCGCACCAGTACAGAATTTCAAACGCCATATACGTCTCTTCCTTGTCCGCCACCTTCTCAACAAAGGTTTCATATTCTTCCTGTGTCCAGAAACGCATTTCGCCGGTTTCTTCCTTTCCCATGTTGCCGGCCCTGCGGGCTGCATTAAACCGCAGCCCGTACAGATTCACGGCATGATTCAGGATGGCGCTCAGCTGGTTGTGAATCGTCTTCAGATACGTCTTGGAATAACCTTCTCCAAAGGAATTCCGGTAGCTGAGAAGCTCGTTCTGCCAGTTCACAATATCCGACGGCGTTATCTCCGACATTTTCTTATTTTTAAAATAAGGAAGGATCTTTGTCCGGATGATGTGCTCCTTGCTGTTCCACGTATTGAGACGGAGGCGCGGTTTCATGTCATTGCTGTAAACCTCAACGAAATCGGAGAATGTCATGGACATGTCATAATGCTTCTGAAGCTTGAATGCCCGCTCCCATTCCACCGCGTCCTGCTTCTTCTCAAAGCCCCGCTTTGTCTTCTGTTTACGCTCGCCGGTCCAGTCCTCGTAATAAGTTCGGACTTCCCATTTTCCGGTCTTTTCGTTTTTGATCACTGCCATGGATTAGTCCTCTTTTGCAGAACAGCCGTAAAATACTTCCTCAAAATACTTACGGCTGATTCTACCTCTTACCGTGTGATACCCCTTGGCAATCATCTCGTCATTCAACTGGCGGATGATCTTGTATGCCATGCTGTCTGAAACACCGAGAATCTCCTGAATATCTGCTGCTTTCATAAATCTGCTGCCGTTCATTTCTTATCCTCCTGTACGTATGTTTTTGTTGTTAGCAGTTCATTTATGAACTGTTTCATATCCTCATCCTAACAGTTCATTTTTGAACTGTCAATACATCCAGGCAAAAAACATTTCATTTCTGCACTGTTTTTGATATACTTACTGTAGTTCCGAAGCTCCGGAAGGCTGCTGACGAACAAAGGACCAGACAATCATGTACGAAAGAAGGAAGATATGCCTGACAAGGATTCCCTGTTCATCCACTCCATCGGCAGTAAGATCCGTCTCTACCGGAAGTATCGCGGACTGACGCAGAAGGAGCTCGGTGATGCATGTGGCTTAAATGAATCAACCATCCGAAACTATGAGCTTGGCAACCGGTATCCGGACAAGCAGACCCTGACACAGATTGCTGATACTCTTCACATTGATGTTTTCAGTCTCCTGGATCCGGATCCCACCGATCCGACCGGAGCCATTCATGTCCTGTTTGATATCGAGCGCTGCTACGGCCTCATCCCTAAGGAGATAGACGGCCGACTGTGCCTTGTTCTCGATCAGGACGCAGATGCTGGTGTAAAGAAAGCTCTCACCTCCTCTGAAAAGTTAAAACGTCTGCAGTTTCGGGAAAGTCTCGCCTTATGGGAGCATGTCCGCAAGGTTTACGACGAAGGCAATCTTCTGGACGAGGAATATGACGACTGGAAAAGCGCCTGGCCTGACTTTATCGACAAAGACCAGATGTACGGTTATACTCCGAATCCCGAAATCGCAAACAAACTCCAGAAACTGCAGGGTGAGAATAAAACGACTGCCACACCTGATTCCGGGGCAAAAGCGAAAAGAAAACGCAAGCCGGAGAAGCAGGATACGGACTGACCGTGGCTGTGAAGTTAAAAAAAGCCGGGTCTTTCACCCGGTAAATTCATGGACGGATGTCCCGAATGGGACAGGACGTGAAATCAGAAGAAAAAATTTACATCATTCATTCAGTGACGATCCTTTTGGGAGTATTGTCGTTGTATTGTCACTGAACAGAAAAAGAGGCTGTAACCCCGCTGAATATAAGGGTTTACAGCCTCTGTCTTATCATTCGAGCTCAATCGTCGCCGGCGGTTTGCTCGTGATGTCGTAGAAGACGCGGTTCACATGCTCCACCTCATTGATGATCCGGTTCATGGTCGTCTTCAGGACAGTGTACGGGATCTCCGTCACGTCCGCCGTCATGAAGTCGACGGTATTGACCGAGCGCAGGGCAATCGCATAGTCGTAGGTGCGTTCATCACCCATCACGCCGACCGATCGAAGATTCGTCAGCGCCGCGTAGTACTGGCTGGCGGTCCTGTCGAGTCCGGCTTTTTCCATCTCTTCCCGGAAGATCGCATCCGCATCCTGCACGATCCTGACTTTTTCTGCGGTCACTTCTCCGATGATACGGATTCCGAGGCCGGGACCAGGGAACGGCTGACGGCTGACCAGCTTTTCAGGTATCCCGAGATGCCGTCCGACCTTGCGGACTTCGTCCTTGAACAGATTTCTAAGCGGCTCGACGATTTCCTTAAAATCGACGTAGTCGGGAAGACCTCCGACGTTGTGATGCGACTTGATCGTCGCGGATTCACCGCCGAGTCCGGACTCGACAACATCCGGATAGATGGTTCCCTGCACGAGATAATCCACCCTTCCGATTTTCTTCGCCTCGTCCTCAAAGACGCGGATAAACTCTTCGCCGATGATTTTCCGCTTCCGCTCCGGCTCGGTCACGCCGGCCAGCTTCTTATAGAAGCGTTCCTGCGCGTTCACCCGGACGAACTGAAGGTCGTAGGGACCGTTCGGTCCGAAGACTTCCTCGACCATATCGCCTTCGTTCTTCCGGAGAAGACCGTGATCCACGAAAACACAGGTCAGATTTTTGCCGACCGCCTTCGCGAGAAGCACAGCCGCCACAGAGGAATCCACGCCGCCGGACAGCGCGCAGAGAACCTTTCCGTCTCCGATCCGGCTGCGAAGCTCCTCTATCGTCCGCTCCGCGAAATCATCCATCCTCCAGTCCCCGCTGCAGCCGCAGATATCAAGGACGAAATGACGGATCATCTCAAACCCGTGTTCTGTGTGAAGCACCTCCGGGTGGAACTGGATCGCGTAGAGACCGCGGGCCGCATCCTCCGCCGCCGCGACCGGGCAATTCGCCGTATGGGCCGTCACGCGGAAGCCGTCCGCGATCCGGCTGATGTAATCATTGTGGCTCATCCAGCAGGTCGTCGGCGAAGCGATTCCATCAAACAGGGCTGATTTCGGCTCATCGAGTATGACTTCCGTTTTGCCGTATTCCCGTTCCGGCGCCCTTTCGACTTGTCCGCCGAGCACATGCTGCATCAGCTGCGCCCCGTAGCAGAGTCCCAGAACCGGAACCCCCAGTGAGAACAGTTCCGGCGAACAGACGGCCGCATCCGGCGTGTAGACGCTGTTGGGGCCTCCCGTCAGAATGATGCCCTTCGGCTGCATGGCCCGAATCTGCTCAAGCGGCGTACGGTAGGAATAAATCTCGCAGTACACGCTGCACTCCCGCACGCGGCGTGCGACCAGCTGGTTGTACTGCCCTCCGAAATCGATGACAATGACTTTCTCGTGTTGTTGTACGTGATCCATCCGGTATCCTTTCGATTGTGTCATCCTGTCTCTCAGGTCATACCGGCATACGGCTGACCCGACATCGAATTATTTATATCACACTCGGATCAAAAAGCCAATGTCTGCGCCTTTCTCCGGAGCCTCCGGACAGACAGACCCGTCCGCCGGTTCATTCCGGGTCAGGGATCGGCCTTAGCGGTTCCGGCTCTGCCGGAGGCGTCACCCGCCGGCCTGTGCCGGGGCGGGGATCGGCCTTGAAGGCCGAGTGCACACAATGCTATAATAAGGAAACATTCAGCATGAGACAGAAGGCCGCCAGGACGGTTGAAGCGGCGGCTGCATTGACAGGAACAGGGATATGGCGGATCAGAACAGCAAAAAAAAAGACAGCAGAGGCAGACGAAGACAGCTCAGGATCATTTTCACCTGCCTGCTTCTTCTGGCCGCGGCCATCGGGCTGCTCATCTACGGCTTTTTCAGGCTGCGGTCAAGTCGAACGCCTGACCCGGCGAGAGCCGCAAGGATGGAGAAAATCAGCCAGGAAGAATCCGCGATCAAAGCACGGCGCAACACGATTGCGAAGGCGAAGCAGCTGGCCTCCGGATACGACTATGACGCCGCCATCGCGCTGCTGCAGCAGGAAGACAACTACACTTCCGACTCCGAGCTGGTCAACGCGATCGCGGCATTCACGGCAGATAAGGCCGCGCTGGAAACGAAGGATCCGACCACGGTTCCCCATATTTTCTTTCACTCTCTGATCGTCGATACATCGCGCGCGTTTGACACATCGAAATGGAGCACAAGAGAGATTAACGGAATCAACGCGTGGATGACGACGATCGATGAGTTCGACAAGATGATCCAGCAGCTTTACGACAACGGGTATGTGCTGGTGAAGGCGCGCGATCTCGTGACGGAGTACAAGGGCGAAGACGGGTATGTGCATTTCAAGAAGAGCTCTTCTCTGAGACTGCCGCCGGACAAAAAGCCTCTGGTACTCTCAGTCGATGACTGGAGCTACTACCACACCTACACCGGAAAAGGGTTCGCGGACAAGGCGGTGCTCGATTCGAAGGGCAATGTCAAAGTCCAGTATACCGATGCCGATGGAAATGCATCTGTCGGCGATTACGACGTGGTGCCGCGGCTCAATACCTTCATCGCCTCGCATCCGGATTTTTCCTATAAGGGCGCCCGCGGACTCATCGCGATGACCGGATACAACGGCGTCTTCGGATACCGGACTGACACTGCCTACCGGACCGGTGAAAATCTCGATGAGGACCAGAAAAAGTGGCTCGAAGAGCATCCGGACTTCAGCTGGGATCAGGATGTAGCCGATGCGAAGAAGATCGCCGACGCGGTGAAGAAGGAAGGCTGGGAATTCGCCTGTCACACCTGGGGGCATCTGAGCGTAACCGGCAAATCCGTCGAGACGCTGAAAACGGACCAGGGGAAGTGGCAGGCCACGGTCGCCAATATCACCGGGCAGACTGACACGATCATCTTCGCCCACGGCAACGATATCGGGAACTGGAAGCCGTATGATATGTCGACCAACCCGGTCTTCGCTTACTATAAGAACGCCGGCTACAACTATTATATGAATGTGGACGCATCACAGAAGCACTGGGTACAGATCAATGATCTCTCGTTCCGTCAGGGGCGGATCGACTGCGACGGGCTGCAGATGTGGCGCGCCTTGTCCGGAAGTGCGAAGATCAATGTCTTCGAGGACCTGTTTGACGTCAAATCCGTCTTCAGTTCCGCTCGGCCGACGCCGGTCACAGCGGAAGGGAAAGCATAAGCTCTCCTTCCATTCCGGCGGAATGCGTGCCAGCGCGGTTCGCTTTCCGGCGCTCCTGCCGGACCGGACCGCCCGGCAGGTCAGCGGAGAAGCCATCCGCTTCAAACCGCTTGCCGGCCGTCTGTTTTCATGATAGTATGGTGAGGATTGCGAATACTGATGTTTGATGGAGGAATTGCAAAGTGCAGGTCTGGCAGATTTTATTGATCGTTCTTGCCATTCTGATCGCTGTCACCGTCGTGCTGTATTTTGTCGGGAAACGGCTCCAGAAGAGGCAGGACGCGCAGAAGGAACAGATTGACGCCGCCAAGCAGACGATGGAGCTGCTGATCATCGATAAGAAAAGGATGCGGATCAATCAGTCGGGGCTTCCCCAGATGGTCATCGATCAGGTGCCGAAGCTGATGCGGAGGAACAAGCTTCCGATCGTCAAGGTCAAGGCCGGACCGAAGATTATGGTCATGATCGCGGATGAGAAAATCTTTGACGTCATCCCGGTCGGAAAATCCGTCCGGGCGACGGTATCCGGCATCTATATCACGGATGTGAAAGCGATCCGCGGCAAGCTGGAGACGCCTCCGAAGAAGAAGTCCTTCCGTCAGCGTCTGCTCCGCGCCCAGAGCAAAGCGGAAGCCGAGCTGAAAGCCGAATCGAAAACCACTTCCAAAGCGAAGAAAAAGCGCTGAATGAAACGACGGCCTCCGTCGGCCTCTGCAAAAACACCCCTTCCGGCAGATACGTGAAATTGTTCACATCCTGCCGGAAGGGGTGTTTTTCCGTCTGGAAAGGCATTTGCCGCTGCTCGGTTCGTGTCTGATTTACCTGCATCCTGGATGGCCAGCCGGTTCACGGATGCCGTGAATGTGATCCTTCGCTGCTGAATTCCAGCACCGTGACGTTCTCCGAGACGGTCTGCGATCCGGACCGGATCCGGTAGCGGAGCGTGACCGTCATCCGTTCCTCATCCTCTTCAACGGTCAGTTCCTTTGTCTGGATCTCCATGGAAAGCTGACCGAACGCGGTCCGATAAACCATCGGGTGCCGTTTGCCCTTCTCGAAGATCATCGAGGTGACGACCGGGCCGTTCTTTCTGACCTCAACGCGATCCGGACCGACAATCACATGATTTCTTGTCGCGGCGGTCGTTCCCTCCAGCGTCTCGTCGAAGCTGAAGTGATGCCGTCCCGCCACAAGGCGGTACCGTCCGGCCGCCTCGGACTGCACGGGTTCCGGCCTCTCTCCCGGATGATCCGGGAGAGCCTGCTCCCCGCGCACCCTCACTCTGACGTGGCTGTTCATCGCCGATCTCCTCTCCGTTTCAGTACTCGTCGATCTGAACGGCACGCGCCGTTTTCACATCGATCGGAAGGATGGAATTGGCGAACTCCGCGAACCGCTCCGCCTCATCGCTCACAAAGAAGCGGTACGGCTGAGGCTCCTCCTCAACGGACGGGCTTTCGTTCGCGATGCCGTCCGCCTTCAGGAGATCCGCCAGACTCCGCGCCGTTTCATACGCCGGGTTGACCAGCCGGATGCCGCTTCCGACAAGCCTCTGAATCGCGTGGCGGAGCAGGGGATAATGCGTACAGCCGAGGATCAGCGTGTCGATGTCATTCTCAAGCACATCGTCCAGATACCGCATGATGATCTCGTTCGTCACCGTGTCGTTGGTCCAGCCTTCCTCCACCAGAGGAACCAGCAGCGGACACGCTTTGCCGATGACGCTGACCTCAGGCCGGATCGCGTGGATCGCCTCCGGATAGGCTCCGGAGGCGATCGTTGCCTTCGTCGCGATCACGCCGATCCGGCCGTTTTTCGTCGTCTCGCATGCGACGCGCGCACCCGGGTCGATCACGCCGATCACGGGCATTCCTTCCGCCTCTTCCTTCACGACATCGATCGCGTACGCCGTCGCCGTATTGCAGGCGATCACGATCGCCTTGATTTTCTGAGTTTTAAGAAAGCGGACGATCTGTCTTGCGTATCGCTGAATCGTCGCCTTCGATTTGTTCCCGTAAGGCACGCGCGCGGTGTCGCCGAAATAGACGATTTTTTCCATCGGAAGGTTCCTCATGATCTCCCGCGCCACCGTCAGTCCGCCGAGGCCGGAATCAAACACGCCGATCGGGGCTTCAGTCTGTCTGCTCATGAGACTCCCCCTCTGTTTTCCTTGCGTCAATCAGGCGGACGATGTTCCGGTACTGATTGTCGATATGAAGCGCTGTGAGCCGCTCCGCCTCATCTTTGTCCCGCAGCTCCAGCGCCTTGACGATCGCGTCATGCTCGCGGACAAGGGTCTGCCGGATGTCCGTATCCTTCAGATACTCCATCCGGAAGCGGTACATCTGCTCTCTCAGGTTGTTCAGGATCTGGATCAGCCGGCGGTTATTCGTTCCCCGGTAAATGATATCGTGAAAGTGCTCATCCGCTTCTCCGAGGTTGGTCAGATCTGCGTCTCTCCGGGCGATCTGGATCGCAAAGGCTTCCTCCGCCTCCCTGAGCTCATGGATATCCCGGTCCGTCATATAGTCGCAGGCCTTCGTGATCGCCAGTGTCTCAAGGCTTTTCCGGATTTCCAGCACATCATTCAGTTCCTGCCGGGTGATCTCCGCCACATGGGCGCCGCGCCGCGGAATCATGACGACCAGTCCCTCATGCTCCAGCTTGCGGATTGCCTCACGGATCGGGGTTCTCGAAACGCCCAGCTTATTGGCGAGGCTGATTTCCATCAGCCGCTCACCCGGCTTCAGCTCTCCTCTCAGGATCTGACGGCGGAGAGTCAGAAAAACGACTTCGCGGAGCGGCATGTATTCTTCCGGATTGACTGTGTTCTCTTGTTCTCTCATCACTGGTTATCCCTTTCTTCTGTTTTCTGTCCATGTAAGGAATGTTCTTGCCTGCGGAAAGATCCGCTTCAGACGCAGTCTCGCATCTTCGGCTTTCGCGTGGTCATCGTAAAGGCCGAATACAGTAGGGCCGCTGCCGCTCATGACGGCCCGCCGTGCACCGTCCGCCATCATCTGGTCTTCAATTTGTCCTATGACGGGACAGGCTGCGCCTGTCACGGCTTCCAGAACGTTCCGCATCGCCCGTGCGTCCGTAACCGCAGTGAGGTCATGTGCGCGGATGCCCGCGATCTGGGCGTCAATATCAGGGTGCTCAACGGCAGGGAGGCGGTCAAATGAGGCGTAGACGTCCTTTGTCGAGACGTTCACAGGCGGCTTGCAGAGAAGCACATCGGTTCTGTCCATCGCCGGCAGCGGCGTCAGCTTTTCCCCGATTCCCTCGGAGAGCGCCGTCCCGCCGAGGATGCAGAACGGCACATCCGCCCCGATGCTTCTTCCCCGTTCCATCAGTCCTTTTCTGTCAAGTCCCAGACGGAAAAGCCGGTTCACGCCGATCATGGTCTGGGCCGCGTCCGAGCTTCCGCCCGCGAGGCCGGCGGAAACAGGGATGAACTTATGCAGATGTATCCTCAGCCCGTCCGTGACGCCGAACTCTTCCATCAGCATCTGCGCTGCCCGCACGGCAAGATTCGAGCGGTCCGTCGGAAGATAGGAAAGATTCGTCGTGAAGCGGATCCCCGGCTTTCCCTTCTCCGGCGTGAGCTCCAGACGGTCATACATGCCGACCATCTGCATCACCATCCGTACATCATGGTAGCCGTCCGCGCGCGTGCCGAGCACGTCGAGAGACAGGTTGATCTTCGCGGTCGCTTGCAGATACATCAGAGCCTCCGATTGTATTTTTCCTGTTCATTGTATACATCCGTATTATATCAGATTGCCTGCGCCACGCAAGTCGGTGACCCGGAAAAAACCGCTGTTGAGTTTTCCCTATCTTTGTGCAAAAATGAGTTGTCGCGAGGCACGGCCGTACGGAACGGGCGGTCTTCGCGAAAACTTTCAGAAAGGGACCATTATGATTCGAGCTATCTTCGGAATCCTGTTCGTCGTTCTTTACTGTATTGTCTCCATTCCCATCCTGCTTGTGGAAACCCTGATCCGCAAAAGATGGCCGCTGAAGGCCGAGATGTCCATGCTGCGGATCGTGCAGGGCGCCTTCCGCATCCTTCTTCGGATCACCGGCACCACCGTGACGGTGAAGGGGCTCGAGAATATTCCCGGGGACGAGGCGGTGCTGTTTGTCGGCAACCACCAGAGCTTCTTCGACATCATCATCAGCTACAGCCAGATGAAGACGCGGTGCGGCTATGTGGCGAAGGATCATCTCGCCCATATCCCGATCCTGTCATGGAATATGCGCTTTCTCTTCTGCCTCTTCCTGAATCGGGACGATCTGAAGCAGGGACTTGAAACGATTCACAGGGCCATCGATTACATCCACAGCGGCATCTCCGTCTTCATCTTCCCGGAAGGGACCCGCAACAAGAGCGGAGACGAGACGTGTCTCGGTGAGTTCCACAAGGGAAGCTTCAAGATCGCCCAGCGCACC
Source organism: Chordicoccus furentiruminis (assembly GCF_019355395.1). Lineage (GTDB taxonomy): Bacteria > Bacillota > Clostridia > Lachnospirales > Lachnospiraceae > Chordicoccus > Chordicoccus furentiruminis. The sequence continues at coordinate 2,434,287 of NZ_CP048829.1, read as the reverse complement.
GGATGCAAAATCATTCCGGTTTCCTTCAACAACACGGCCTCCATCTTCGAGCGGCAGTTCCCGAGAGTGAGCCGTGAGCACGTGGTCGTCGAGTACGGGAAGCCGGTCGCCTACGGGGATCTGACACGTGACGAACAGCGGCACATCGACACATATTTCCGGGATATTCTGACGGAGATGATCAGGAAAAATCAGGCGGAGGAATAAAAAACGGACCGGCGAAACCGCCGGTCCGTTTTTTATTCCTCTGTCAGCACCTTCACGATCCGCTCGAACTGCATGAAATGGGATGCCTTGACCAGCACGGTATCGCCCTTTTGAATCAGACCGGGCAGCGCCGGAAGCAGCTCCTCCACGCCCGCAAACGAACGGACGCAGGCAGAGGGCCGGACGCTCCGGATGCCTTCCGCCAGATTCTCTGAAAGCGTTCCCACCGTCACATACTCATCGATCGCCAGACGGCCGACGGACTCGCCCACCTCCCGGTGCAGCGCCGCTTCGTCTTTCCCCAGCTCCCCCATGTCGCCGAGAATCGCGACAGTCCGCGTTCCGGCTCCGCTCAGAATACCGCAGGACGCCTTCATCGACATCGGATTCGCATTGTAGCAGTCGTCAATCACCATATAACCGCTCTTTGTTTCGATCTGATGCAGGCGGCCGCCGAGCGTCTCAAGGCTCTCGATGCCGTCCCGGATCTCTTCCATCGTAAGTCCGTACAGGGAGCCGACAGCGGCACCGGCCAGCGCGTTCATCACCATATGGCGGCCCGGCTGCTTCACGGTCACATCGATGGCATCATCATCGACATGAATCCGGCAGGCCGTGCCCTGAAGGCCCAGCGGGCGCAGCTCGTCCGCATAAACGCGGAACTTCGGGTCACAGCCGTAGAAGACGGGCTTCCGTCCGTTCACTTCCGCGACCCGGCTCAGCTTGTCGTCCTCGCCGTTCAGAATGACCGTTCCGTCCGGCTTCATGTAGTGAAAGCACTCGGTTTTCGCACGGAACACGCCGTCCCGGTCACCCAGGAACTCAAGGTGGCATTCTCCGATATTCGTGATGACCATCGTATCCGGCTCGGCCGTGTCAGCCAGTTTTTCCATTTCGCCGAAGTGACTGATCCCCATCTCGAGCACCGCGATGTCGTCTTCCTCCGTGAGACGGAAGATGGTCAGCGGCAATCCGAGGTTATTATTGAAATTGCCCGCTGTCTTCAGAACCCTGTATTTCCGTGAAAGAACGGCCGCGATCATTTCCTTCGTGCTGGTCTTGCCTACGGATCCTGTAATCCCGACCACCGGAATCCCCAGCGCCCGGCGGTAGAATCCGGCGATCTTCTGAATCGCCTCCGCCGTAGAGTCCACACGAATGCAGGGGAACGCCGGTTTTTCTTCTTTCCTCTCGGTCAGAGTCAGAAGCGCGCCGGCCTCCATCGCCTTCGGGATGAAATCGTGTCCGTCCGCACGGGTTCCGCGCATCGGAACATAGAGGCAGCCCGGCGTCGCTTCGCGGCTGTCGACCGTCACCGACGTCACCTCCCGGTCCAGAACGGACTCCGGTCCGAAATAGGTTCCTCCGCAGGCATGCGCGATATTGCGCGGCGTCATCTGCTTCATCCCTGCTTCTCCTCTCCGCCGATGTACTTCTTAAGCGAAACCTGAATCAGCTTCTCGCACAGCGTCGCGTAATCGACACCCAGCGTCGCGGTCTCCTGCGGCATCAGCGATGTCGGCGTCATACCCGGCAGCGTGTTGGCCTCGAGGCAGAAGATATTGCCGTGCAAATCCATCAGAAAGTCGAGCCGTCCGTACGCATCGAGATACAGAGCGCGGTACCCCTGCTCCGCCATCTGCTTCATTCTGCGGGTCTGCTCGCCTGTCAGCTCGGCGGGGCAGGTCTCAACGGTAGATCCCGCGGTATATTTGTTCTTGTAGTCGTAGAAGCCTTCCTTCGGAGCGATCTCGATGATGGGAAGCGCCTCGCCGTCGATCACGCCGACGGAAAACTCCCGTCCCTTGATGTACTGCTCGACGACGATTTCGTTTTCGAGCGCGAAGGCGTCCCCGATTGCCTTCTCATACTCCTCCTGGTTCCGGGTGATATAGACGCCGACCGAGGATCCGCCGCAGCAGACCTTGACGACGACCGGGAAGGAGAGTCCGTGACGGGACAGATCCGTATCCCACTGGTCCTTCGTCATCGTGAAACCTTCCGGCACCTGAACGCCGGCCGCCTTCAAAATGATCTTCGTGAGGCCCTTATCCATCGAAAGAGCCGATCCGATATAGCCCGTGCCTGTGTAGCGGATTCTTCGAAGGTCGAAGGCCGCCTGCACCTTTCCGTTCTCTCCGTTTTCCCCGTGCAGCGCGAGAAAGACGATGTCCGCCATCTTGCAGAGTGTCGTCACGTTCGGGCCGAAAAACGACCGGTTCGGATTCGCCACGGCGCTGGGGATCTGATCATTCATCGATCGGATCTCGCCGGCCGCGCTGTCCGCGTCGTACATTTCCGGGAACGCGTCCATCAGATTGACGCTCTCCATTCCAAAAAACACATCCAGCAGGATGGCACGGTGTCCCTTCGACCGGAGCGCCTTGCATACTCCCGTGCCCGAGACAATCGAGATCTCTCTCTCCGTCGATACGCCGCCGCACAATACAACGATATTCATTCCCACATCCTCCTGAATCTGCTGTTCTCCGCCCGTCAGACAGGCACTTCTGCGCCATTATATCACAACTTCAACAGCACGGATCATCTGATCGCAAATTCCCGGCAGCGCTCCGGCTGCTCCGAACCGTTACCTGAACATCCTCCGGTAAGGGCCCGGATCTGAGCACGCACAGCAAAAGGCTCCTCATGCCGGTCATGCACCCGGAAAATCCGCCGTCTTCGGTTAAGACAGAAGAACCCGCCGTCCGGAAACCCTTCCGGACGGCGGATCCTTTATGCTGCAAACTGAATGATGACGCTGACGGCGCAGAGCAGGCCGCCGCCGATGGCATATGCGAAGGACGCATGCCCGGCGCCGTTCGCCCGCCCGCTGACATAGCCGCCGATCGCGGACAGAAGCGCCGCGATGAAAATCAGCAGCAGGAACAGCAGAAAATTAAAACCCAGCACGCCGCAGGCAACGCCGGCCAGAGCCGAATAGACGCAGAGCTGGAGATCGGCGAGGACATCCTTCTTCATATCGATCCGTTCGATCCTGTGCTCAAAGAATGTCTTTTTCTGAAATGCCTTCATCAGCATCCGGATCCCGATCATCGCCAGCAGCACGCCTCCGAGCGCCCTGACCCAGAACCGGTGCTCGTCCCCGCCGACTCCGGCGATCAGGATCCGTCTGCCGGCAAGATATCCCAGTACGGACGCGCCGAGCTGGATCGCCCCCGCCGCCAGAGAGACCCACGTCATGCGCCGGTCCAGCCGGACAATATTGGCCCCGCTCTGCAGCACGGATCCGTAGATCCCCGCTGCCAGAGCGAGCGCGATGAGTGTCAGAAAGAGTGCTTCCATAAGCGGCTCCTTTGATCAGCCGGCCATGCGGTCACTGATCCGATGCGCCGGACGTCTCCGAATCCGATGCGGTATTGCTGTCCTGAGACGTGTCCGCCGTTTTCGAATCGGAATCCGTGTCATCTGTCGTGATACCGTCCGTCTTGATGATAAACTTGACTGTGCTGTCCTCATAATTCGTCGCGCCCGTGAAGGTCGTGTAATCCTTCGCCGCGTTCTTGATCTCGATCAGCTTCTGATCGATGGACTTCACATCCGTATGGTAGATCTTCGCGATGCGCTTCACGCCCTCATCGTTGAGCTTGACCAGTCCCTTCTTCAGGTCCACGGAACCGCTCAGCAGCCTGGCCATGCCGTCCGCCAGCTTCTTCGCGCCGTCGTTCAGCTCCTTCACGCCGTCCTTCAGCGCCTTCGAATTGCCGGCCAGTTCCTTCGTGCCGTCATAAAGCGTGCCGACACCGTCATCCAGCTTCTTCGCGCCGCCGGCGAGATCCCGCGTGCCCTTTCTCAGCTTTCCGCTGTTCGAATCCAGCGTCTTCGTGCCATCAGAGAGCGTCTGGGCTCCGCTGTTGATCTTGTCCGCCCCTTCCGTGTACGCTTTGATTCCGGACGCCAGCTCCGCTGCGCCGCTCTCGGCTGCTTCCGTTCCTTCGTTTACCAGACGGTCAGAACCGCTGCTGGCAGCCGCTACGCCGGACAGGTAAGTGCCCAGTCCCTGTGTCAGGCTCTGAGAGCCGCTGTAGGCCTCCGACGCGCCGCTCGACAGCGTATTGCTTCCTGTCGCGATCTGCTGGGCCGCTCCGACCAGAGCCGCGGAATTGCTGTTCAGCTTCGTCGCGCCCGCTCTCAGCGCGCTCACCGAGGAGGCGATCGTCTGGGCGTTGTCAAGCAGCGTCTTAAGACCTGCGTTCAGCGTATCGTTATTCTTTACGAGCGTATCGAGCCCGCCGGTCAGTTCCTTCACGCCGCTCTGAAGGCTCTGAATTCCTGCGTGAAGCGTTTCCGCACCCTGCTTCAGCGCCGTTTCGTTGGACAGGCCCTCTCCACGAAGCTTCGCGACGCCCTGAGAGGCGGCGCTCACGCCTGCAGACAGCGTTTGGATTCCCTTATTGAGCATTTCGGCGCCGTTCGGAAGCTGACTGATCTGATCGGACAGCGTCTTCAGAGTGTCGCTGAGCGTCCCGCATCCGCCGGTCAGTTCATCGGATCCGCCGGACAGCTGCTTCGCGCCGTCTGAAATGGATTTCAGCTGATCATTCATCGACTTGACCGCATCCGTCAGCACGGTACCCAGCCCGTCAACCTTGCTCTTGGCTCCTTCCGCACCGGCGATCAATGCCTTCAGCGAACCGGTCATCTGATCACAGCTGTCTTCAATTGTCTGCGCACCCCCGCTCACGGCATCCGCCGTCCCGACGATCGTCTTTGCGTCCGCCGCATCCGCGTCCAGCGCGCCCTTAAGCTGATTCACCACATTCTGTGCTGCGGAAGCGGTACCGGCGGCGGCAGCCGCAGATGCGGTCTGCTTCGCCTGGTCCGCCGCAGTCTGTGCGGCGGCTTCCGCCGCTGCGGTAGCGGCCGACGACGCCGCGCTCTTGGCTGCCGCGCTGATCTGGCTGTTGGCATTGCCGACGATTCCGTCAACGACGCCCTTCAGATTCCCGTTGTCCGAGACAGAGGCGCTGGCGGAAATCCCGTTGATGCAGTTGATGATGTTCGCTTTTTGCTCAGGTGATGCGAAGGAGGCGTTCACCGCCGCGATCGCCGCCTCCCGTCCGCTCACATCCGCGGAAGCCGTCACGTACTGCGTCGCATCGCCCGCGTCGCCGCTGATATGGTACGCTGACGCATCCGCGCCCGCGCTGCCCGCCGCGCTGATCCCTGCGTCCTTTCCGGCGCTCACCGCGCCGCTCACGTCCGCGCTATTCCCGGCGTCTCTGCCGGCCTGCTGCGCGGCGGAGAGGTCCGTCCCGGCGGACGCCCTGTCCTCAATCTGACCGGCCAGCGTCTTGATAGAAGCCGCTCCGCCGCTGATCGAGGAGGCTCCGTCCTTCACGCCGCTGATCCCGTGGGAGACCGCTGCCATTCCGTCGCGAATCGTCCCGAGACCTTCGGAAAGAGTCCCAACCTGAGAGGCGTTCTGTGCGATCGCACCGGGAAGCTCCTGCGCCGCAGCCGCGAATTTCTCCGCGCCGGCCTTCACGGCCCCGGCGCCTTCGGTCAGCTTCGACACGCCGTCCGACAGCCTGCTGACGCCTTTCCCCAGCGAGGAAGCCAGCGTATCGATTCCGCTCTTCAGCTGCTCCATCCCGGAAACCAGCGCCGGCACCCCCTGAGCCTTGTCGTTCATCTGGTCGACGCCCTGGAAGAGAGATTCGCATCCGTCGACAAACGCCGCCAGGCTGCTGCTGAGATCCGCGCTGCCTTTCTCGAGCTGTCCTGCGCCGGCGCCAAGCTTCTTCGCGCCGGCATCGGCGGCCGTTACGCCGCCCGTATAGGCGGACACGCCGTCCTGAAGCGTCTTCACGCCGCTCACCAGCGTCGACTGCTTTCCGCTTCCGTTCACCTTTGCGTCAAAGGTTTTCAGTCCGGAATCGATCGTGTCCACGCCGGACGTATACTGCTTCAGCGCCTTCAGGAACTCGCCGGATCCGCCGCTTAAGCTCACCGCACCGTTCTTGATCGCCTTCAGTCCGTTTTTCAGCTGAGATGCGCCGTCCGACAGCCTGCTGCTGTTTCTGCGAAGCGTGGCCAGTCCGTCGCGAAGGGTCTTCATACTCTGGTTCAGCGTCTTTGCGCCGCTCGCGAGCTCTGATCCGCCGGAGCGGAGCTCGCCGGACTTCGAGGAAAGCTCGGAGGTGCCGTCCGCCAGCTGCGACGCGCCCTTCTTGACCTCGCGCACGCCGGAGGTGTAGGAATAGACGCCATCCTCCAGCTCGTCGGCTCCGTCCTTCAGCTCGGAGGTGCCGTCCTTCAGCTTCGCAGCACCGCTGTTTACCTGATCCACGCCGTCCGTGTACTTGTCGACGCCCTCGGCAAGGCTCTCCGTTCCGTCCGTGAGATCCGGCATGGCGTCATCCGCTTCCCTGATCCCGTCGGAGAGATCCGTCGCACCGTCCGCCAGCTTGTCGCCCACGTCAAGCAGATCGTCCACCGTCTTGTCCAGATCAGACATGGCGTCGTCGTGATCCTTCGTCGCCTTGTCGTCATCCACATCGTCATCCGTCAGGAGATTGGAGAAGACCATCGTGAGCGCGGTTTCCATCTGGAAATCCGTCGCGTCCATCGTGATCTCGCAGGAATCCGGAAAGTCGATCTCGTCAATCTGGTCCTTGATCTTCTCGATCGAAGAGGAGGTGTCGTCGCTGTCTGTATCCTCCGGCGCGGAATTGGAATCCGGGCCGGACTCCGACTTCGATGCCCCGGAATCCGTCGACGCTGTGGAATCCGTCGATGCCGCGGAATCCGTCGACTCCGCAGAGCTGTCTGAATCTGTGCTGTCGGCGTCCGAATCCGCCTTCAGGTTTTTCGCCGCCTCCTCGAACTGATCGGCGGTATCCTTCATATCATCTTTGACGGAAGCCAGGCTGTCCTTCAGCCCCGGGAAGCCCACACCGACGACCACCGTGTTCTTTCCTTCCGAGACTACCGTGCCGTTGTCGATCTTGACATTGCTCACCGAGTCGTTGGAAAGCACGATGCCGGTCATTGCCGTGAACGGTACATAGACGTCGCCCGACTTTTCCTTATTGGTATACTGAATCCGGATCTTCACCTTGCCGGACTTGCCCGCGAGATCCTTCGGGTCGATTTCCTTCCCGTCCAGATAGTAGGTGATCTTCGCGTCTACCGGCGTTTCCTTCGACGTGGTCCCCTGATAGTAAATATCGCTTCCGTCCGCATCCCATGTGATCGTCCCGTCGGAGTTGGTCGTATAAGTCTGATCCCCGGTCACATTCTGCACATCGGACAACGTAGTGGAATCCGTCAGCTTTGAATCTCCGTTCCTGTTTTTAAGCCAGTCGCTGACCGTGACGTTCTTAGTATTTCCGTTGGCGTCAGTGAAGACATACACCGTCTCGCTCTTCTGCGCGGAGCCGGTCTTTCCGTTTCCCGCGACCTTCGTGATCGCGTCGGCAGCCGCCTCCGCTCCGCTTTCCGCCATACTCTCCGTGCTGCCGGATGCATTTTCCGAAACACTGTCCGCCGAAGCGAAGCCCGGAACGGCCGTCAGATTGGCCGTCATCGCGATCGTGAGCAGCAGTGCCATGACCTGTCTGTTTTTCATCCTGTACCATTCCTTTCTTTATTGCTCCGAAACCGGATTCTGTGACTGCCGTTTCTCCGCCCTGATCTGCCGTCTGGTTTTCTTCGAAGGAATGAACCCCCGGCTCGTGCGGACGATCAGCGGATCGAAGAGCATCAGGATCGCCGGCAGAACGGTAATGACGAGGAACGTACTGATCAGCGCGCCGCGCGCAAGAAGCGTGCACATCGAGGAGATCAGAGAAATATTGGAATAAAGTCCGACGCCGAAGGTTGCCGCGAAGAACGTGAACCCGCTGCACAGAATGCTCTGAATCGAGGTGCTGTGCGCGATGTAGATCGCATCGTTCTTCGTCTTTCCTGAAAATCGCTCGGTCTGATACCGGCTTGTTATCAGGATCGCGTAATCAACGGTCGACCCGAGCTGAATCGTTCCGATGACGATGGACGCGATGAACGGAAGCGCCTCGCCCGTATAGTAGGGGACGGCCATATTGATGAAGATCGCGCCCTCGATCAGCACAACCAGCAGGAACGGCAGCGACGCCGATTTGAAAACGAACGCGATGATGAAGAAGATGATCAGGATCGACGCCCAGTTGACGACGTTGAAGTCGTGGTTCGCGATGTTGACCAGATCCTTCGTGCAGGGTGCGTCGCCGATCAGCAGCGCCTTCCTGTCGTACTTGTCCAGCACACTGTTCAGTGTATTGATCTGGCTGTTCACCTCATCGCTTCCGGTCGCGTACTGACTTGTCAGCAGAATCAGTTTCCAGTTCTTTGAATTAAGCTTGTTATAGATATCGTCCGGCAGCACCTCACGCGGAAGACCGCCGCCCAGGAACGCGTCCAGTCCGATCACGGATTTGACGCCTCTGACATCCTTCAGGCTGTCGCACATCTCCGCCGTGGTCTTCGTCGGCAGGTTCTCGTCGGCCAGCACCATCATCGTGGCACTCATGTCGAAGTCGTCCTTCAGCTTATCGTTCGCCTGAACCGAGGGAAGGCTCTTCGGAAGCGTCTTGTCCAGATTGTAATAGACCGCCGTGTGGGACTGACCGTACGCCGCCGGGATCCACATCACCGCGAAGGCGATCAGGATTCCCTTGTAATGCTTCTGCACGAACGCCGGCAGCTTCTTCAGCGACGGCATCAGCGGCTTATGCCGTGTTTTTTCGATGGCCTTCTCAAACAGGAGTATCAGCGACGGCAGAATCGTCACGCAGGACACGACGCCCAGCGCCACGCCTTTCATCATGACAATCCCCACGTCAAGGCCGAAGCTGAAGGTCATGAAGCAGAGGGCCGCGAAGCCCGCGATCGTCGTGATGGATGAGCCGATGACCGACTGCAGCGTCGCGTTGATCGCCCGCGCCATCGCCGTGTTTGGATTTCCGGGGTACCGCGCCTCATTCTCCTTAAAGCTGTGCCACAGGAAGATCGAGTAATCCATCGTCACGCCCAGCTGGAGAACCGCGGCCAGCGCCTTCGTCACATAAGAGATCTGCCCCATCAGCAGATTGCTTCCGAGGTTGTAGATGATCGCCATCCCGATCGACAGCAGGAACAGGATCGGCGCGAGGAAGGTATCCATGCTGAGGGCCGTCACGATCGTCGCCAGCAGAACGGCGAGTCCCACATAGACCGGCTCCTCCTTCTCCGCCATCTCCTTCGTGTCCTCCAGCACGGCCGAGACGCCCTGGACGTAGCACTGCCTGTCGAGAATCGAGCGGATCTTCCTGATGCCTTCCAGCGTCCCGTCGTCCGAGGTGGTCGTATCGAAGGTGACCGCCATCAGCGTCGCATCGCCCTTGTTGAAGGCTTCCCGCACCTTGTCCGGCAGCATCTCCATCGGAACGGAAAGATCCGCGAAGCTATCGTACCAGATCACGTTGTTCACATGCGGCACCTTCTCGATCTTCTTTTTCAGCTCCGCGACCGTCTTCTCGCTTTTGCCGTCGACAATCACCATCGAGATCGCGCCGGTTCCGAACTCGTCCTCCAGGATGTCCTGCCCCCGCATCGTATCGAGCGTTTTCGGCAGATACGTCAGCATATCATAGTTGATTCTGGTATGCGTGTAGCCCCAGTAAGACGGGATCAGGAGTGCGATCGCCACCGCCAGAATCACAAATCTGGCCTTCACAACTGCCTTGCCAAGATTTCGCATCGTCGTCTTCCCTCTCTTGCCTTTCTTTTACATGTTGCCCGGAAAAGCGATCCATCCGGGCCCGTTCCGTCCGATCCGGACGCCCGTCACTGTCCTCCGCGGGATGTCCTGCGCCGTTTTTTTTCCGGAACATGCAGCCGCCGGATTCTTTTCCGCGTGAAACAGTATACAAAAAAGGGACCGGACAGGTGTCTATCCAATCCCCTTCTCTTGTCGAATTCCGTTTTACAAATCGGCTGATCTGTCTATCCGCCCGGACAGATCTGTCTGAATGTCAACTGTCTCCTGTATCGCCTCCGCCCGGTCCGGTCAGTTTCCCGGTGAGGCGTCCCGCCGTCTGCGACCGGAGCTCCTTGAGCACATCCCACATCGAGCGCGTCGCGATATACTCGTAAATCGTCGCGACCTCCTCCGGTGAGACTGCCATTCCCGAGCGGATCCAGTGCAGGACGACGAAGGTCATCGACTGCGCGTAATAATCGGCGAGGTACTCCGGCGTCATCCAGGGATGCAGCGGATTCTCTCCGACCGGCCCCGTCACCTCACTGAAAAGGCTGTACAGCAGCTTCCGGATGCTTGCCCTGCAGATATCCTGAAAGGAGTTCTGTCCCTCCAGATTGACGATGTGGGTATAAAACTCCTTCTCCTTCCGCAGATTGGTGAAGATCAGGATCACGGATTCCCGATACATCCCGTTCGCCAGAAGGATCCGCACAGGTTCCAGAATTTCCGTCCGGACAATCCATTCCAGCAGGTCGTACTTATCCTGAAAATGGTTGTAGAACGTAACCCGTATCACACCCGCTCCGTCCGTGATCTGCTTGATCGTGATTTTTTCAAATGGTTTGCTTACCGCCAGTCTTTTGAGAGACGCGGCCAGAGCCTTTTCGATATCCCTGCGTTCTTCCATCAGCTGTCCTTATTCAGGCTTCCGCTGCTTACTCTCGTCAAGATCTTCTCCCGTCAGTTTCAGAATATCGATCACTTTGTCCTGCGTAATCCCCATATCGTTGGCAATTTCGTCGATGTTCGGCTTCGTGCCGAGCTCCTCCGTCAGCCGGTCGATGCTCTGATTCAGCAGCTCCACCTGGGCGATCAGCCGGTCGTCCTTCCGCGTCAGCTCGATGAACGCGTCCTTCGCTTCCAGCGCCGCGGCCCGGATCGCTTCCTTCACCGTCTCCTCAACGGAACGGCCGCCCCATTCGTCCGGGTCTTCGCTGAGGGAGTCGACGCCGCGCACAAGGCCGACCATTCCCTCCTGACGGAGATCCTCCGAAGGCATCACGCCGTCGTCCAGGTCCTCGATCACCTCGTCCACAAGCGGCATGCATTCCTCAATCAGATCTCTTTTCTGCGCTTCATTCATACCTGTCTTCGCCTGTTATCCCGGCCGTCTGTTCCCGAACCGGCCTTTCTCCGTCTTTTCCGCTTTGTTCCGTTCTTACGCCTTCAGATCTTCGCCGAGCTCCGATGTGCAGTGCGGGCAGCGTGTAGCGTGAAGATCGATCTCGGACTTGCAGTACGGGCAGATCTTCGTCGTCGGTTCCTCGGGCGCCGCCGGACCCTGCGCGAGCTCCTTCGCCTTGTTGAACGTCCGGATCACGGTGAAAAGCACCAGCGCGATGATCAGGAAATTGATCACGGCCTGGATGAAGCTGCCGATCATGATCTTCGCGCTTCCGAGCTGGATCGCGAGATTGCCGAAATCGATTCCGCCCGTGATCATGCCGATGACCGGTCCTATGACGTCATCGACCAGCGAGGTGACGATCGCGCTGAACGCACCGCCGATCACAACGCCGACGGCCATATCCATCACGTTCCCGCGCGAAATAAAGGTCTTGAACTCATCAATGAACTTTGACATACCTTGTCTCCTTTCCCCTCTCCGTCCGGCGCTTCGCTGCGCCTGCCGCCGGAAGTAAAGATATTATAGCGAAAACACAAGGATTAGGCAAGACGCGCTCAGTCTTCTCTCTTTCCTTTCGGAACCTTGAGCACCATCGCGCCGAACACCGGCAGGGGGTCATAGCCGAATATCACGTCCAGCTTGTTGTATTCCACGGGCAGCCGCTTCTCTTTCCCCGAGAAATTCTGGAAAATCACATACTCCGCGTCATGACTGTCCAGACGCTGAACGGAAATTTCCTCCATCGACTTCGACCGCGGCATCCTGTGAAGACCGCCCGTGACTTTGCCGCACAGATCCTCGAGCAGCGGGCCGGACGCGTCGGTCGCGAGATAGTACGCGTATCCTTTGCCGAACTGTTTCCTCGTGAACACCGGCGTACCGCGATAGAACTGTCCGTCGTACTTCATCACGATTTCAGCGTCCGTGACCGTCAGAAGCTCGCAGACATGGCTGGCCCCGTACCGGCCGCGGAAATCCGACGAGGCGGTCAGCGGAACCGTCTCCCCGTCCGCAAGCCGTTCCGAATCCGTGATCCGCATGCCGAATACGTCCGTCAGCCGGTACGGCAGATCGCCCTCGAAGCAGCTTCCGTCCGCTCCCTCCGAGGCAGGCGACAGGTTTCCGAACCATGTGCCCCCGCCGGCCACAAAGGAGCGGATCTTTTCCGCGGTTCCCTCCTCCAGCGTCCGCATTCCCGGCGCTATGATCAGGCTGTAGGCCGCGAAGTCCGCGCTCTGGTCGATGATGTCCACCGGCAGTCCGCCTTCTCTGAGCGCGGAGTAATACCGATAGGCCGCATGCCACTCGTCCGCGCTGCCCGGGAGCACCGCCGTCTTCGCCGCCTCCCGGGCATCGACAATCTCGTTCAGCTCCCTCGACATCCGCCCGATCTGACAGGCTTCCTTCATGATCCGGTCGTTGATTCTTCCCGAATGCCCGATCAGCGCGTCACCGTACCGGTCCGGCCCGGTCAGAGGCTGCCGCCACTCCCGGTACAGAAAGGCTCTCGCGCCGTGAGCCGCCGACTGCAGCACTTCCTGAGCCAGCGTTCCCGGCCGCTTCAGACGCCGCACGCCGGAACTCCTCGTCGAAACCGGATTGATGTTGCATTTAATATAGGAGGAATGCTTGACGGCACGGATCCGGTCCTCCAGATAAGACACCTTCCGCTCCGTCTCCATCGGCACGCCCGTCACCCAGTCCGGATTGCTGCTGAAGCAGAGGATATCCGCCGCGTCCGCCAGCTCTCTGTCTCCCGAGAGAATCAGATCCTTCGACATCGTTGCCGCGACCGGCTTCTCAAGCCCGATGCCCTTCAGTCTTCTGACCAGTGCGGCCGTCGCCTCGTCCTCTTCCTCCGACGCCAGAAAGAACCGCACCCGATCATGGCTGTCCAGTTTCCGGAGAAGCGTCTTGGACGGCAGCGCTCCGGAGATCTCGACCGCCGTCTCGATTCCGTCATCGGCAAGATCCCGGATCAGATCCAGCAGCCACTGCTCGCCGCCTCCCACGCCCTGCGCGTAGCGGAGCGCGTCTGCCTTCAGAAGCACCAGATTGAACCGGAGCTGCTTCATCAGCTCGATATCCTGACGAAGCAGGTCGTCTCTCGCCGCGTACCGCTCCGGATGATATGCCGTACCGTACAGAAACTTTTGAAACTCCATCTTTTTTCCTCTCACTGGCGATATAACGAATTCTTTGAAACAGACAGCTTCTCCCGCCGCCGGGCCGGAGCTGTTTTAAGTATACCATATCGGACTGTTGTTGTCTGAAAATTTCGCGCCTGACCCCTCTTCCCTCATCCTGAAGAGCAGATGACGGAGATCGTCGTAGTAGCCATTCAGATTGTACAGGATGCAGGGGTCGTCCAGACGGCCCAGAGCCGCCATCGACATCACCTCCGTGATTTCCTCGAGCGTGCCCGTTCCGCCAGGGAAGGCGATAAACGCGTCTCCCAGCCCGATCATCTTCGCCTTCCGCGCGGACATATCCTCCGTCACGATCAGGCGGGTCAGTCCCTCGTACTGAACTTCCTGCTCCACAAAGAACCGGGGTTCCACCCCCGTCACTTTGGCGCCTGCCGCCAGAGCACTGGCCGCCAGACATCCCATGAGACCGGTTCCCGATCCGCCGTAGACCAGCGCGTGCCCGCTCTCGCCGATCCACCGGCCCAGCTCGGCCACGGCTTCCCGGTAGACCGGGCTGTTTCCTTCGTTCGCTCCCAGATAGACCGTGATCGTCAATGATCTGTCCTCCTTCAGTCGGTTTGTCAGCTTCCTGTCTTTCTGTTCAATTAATAACGGCATCCGGACGAAACGTCAATTTTCCTTCCGGGAGGAGCCGGACGCGGCATGCCTTCTCCTCTCCTCGCAGAACATGTACTGCTGCATCACACCCGCGTAAGGAGCGTATGAAGAAAGGGAAAAGCCCTGGGGGTAATGCGTCTCTAGCGCCCGCTTCATCCAGACGTCGACGGGAAAAGCGTTCAGCCGGTGGAATCCGAACAGCATGATGCAGGAGGCGACCTTGACGCCCACGCCCCGGATACCGAGAAGCGTCTCCATCAGCTCGCCGTCTGAGAGTGCTTCCAGCCCTCTCAGCCCGCCGTTCCCCTCCCGTAAGGACTCCGGATCCGGCCGTTCCGCGGTTCGTCCGCCGCGGTCCCGGGCCCATTCCGCCGCCGCACGGATATAGGGCATTCGGTATCCCAGCGAGCAGCTGTCAAACCCGGCCTGCCGGAAGGAGCAGAGCGGCTCCTCGCCCTCGGGCCGTCCCTCCGCCCGCGAACAGCGGAGACGGAGGATTTCCTCCGGAGTCGGGAAGCAGTATTCCGCTTCGCCGCCGCTGTCCGTACCGCTTCCCGGCCGTCCTCCGGATGCTTTCTCCGCCGTCAGAGGGCCGGAATCCGCGCGCAGTCTCCGGCCCGTCATCCGGCACAGCTTCTCGACACAGGTCCGGATCGCCGGGATGTTCTTTCGCTGGGAGATGATGAAGGTCACGGTCATCTCCCACGGATCCTGCCGGAGGATCCGGATTCCTTTGCCGCGGGCGGCGGCTTCCGTCAGGTATGCGTCCTCCGCCGGAATGGTGCGGCGGATCGCCGCATAATCCGTATCCAGATCGAAATAGCTCCGCCAGACCGTCTCGTATTCTTCCCGCGTGCACGCCAGTGTAAGCATCCGGCCATCCTGACGCGCGCGCAGCACCCGGTCAAAGGCCGCGATCCGCCACCAGCCGTCCGATTCTTCTCTCCAGCGAAAGGTCTGTCCGCTCTCCGCGATCTTTTTAAGAGAAAGCTCGCCTTTCGTATCGACTTCCATCATAGCGTCCTCCCTGCCGCGCCTTTCCGTTCCAAAGCATGCAGCCGCCCGTTCCGTCTGTTCCTTATCCGCATTGTATTCCGGCCGGAGCCATTTGCCAATCGGTTTCCGATCCGCCGGATTTCCGAAAAACCGCGGCAGCTGCGTTTCTGCAGCCGCCGCGGTTCCCGTTCCGTTTTCTTTCATGCCCCAGTCCGGTCCCTCAGATCCGGCCCCGGACGGTTCAGCCTTCCTTCTCCTCGTCATGGCTGTGATGCTCGATCCCTTCGTAAACCAGTTCCGCCTCCGAGTTTCCCGGACTGACGACGTGGCAGTGCCGGTGAGAATGATAGAATACCTGCAGCTCCTCCGCCTCATGACGGTCATTGAAGAAGATATGCCGGTCTCCCAGTTTCTCGGCCAGCTCCTCGTTGTGTGTGGCGATGATCATCGTCCGGCCCGCCTTCTTCAGCTTCAGAAGAAAACCGATCAGCCACTCCTGCGTTGGCCGGTCAAGTCCCGCCAGCGGTTCGTCCAGCACGAGAACCTCCGGGTTCATCGACAGAATGCACGCAATGGCCACCTTCTTCTTCTCTCCGCCGCTCAGATGATAGGGCGCCCGCTCCCTCAGAGAATCGATGCCGAGAAGCGTGATCACATCGTCAGTCCGGCGCTTCACCTCCGCCTCCGGAAGGCCCATCTGGGACGGTCCGAAGGCAATCTCCTCCTCGACGTTCGGACAGAAAAGCTGCACGTCCGAGTTCTGGAAAACGAATCCGACCCGCTGATGAAACCATTTCGAAAAGACGGAGTCCTTCATGCTCTGCCGCGAAATCTCCCTGCCCTCGAACCGGTAGGTTCCCTCATCCGCGAAGACCAGCCCGTTGAGCAGCCTTAACAGCGTCGACTTGCCGCACCCGTTCGGTCCCTCAAGCACGATGGTCTCACCCTTTGCGATATTAAAGGTAATGCAGCGGAGCGCGATCTGATCCTCATACGCGAAGCAGACGTCTCTGAGTTCCATGATATTTCCAGTCATGCCGCCATCCTTTCCAGATACCAGAACGCGGCCGTCACGGCTGCCGCGAGCAGTGCATACAGAAGATCCGCCCAGCGGAACCGTTTCTTTCTGATGCTGTGATACTCTCCCTCGAACCCGCGGCACTGCATCGCGCCGTACATCTCCTCCGCCATTTCCCTCGAACGGATGAAGACATGGCCGAGCACGCCGGAAAAGGATTCCTTCTTGTTCCGGTTGCGGCCGACGGACCGCAGCCGCAGCGCGGTCAGTATGTTCACGCAGAGATCGCCGAGAATCACGATGTACTTCAGCGTCAGATCAAAGGTGAAGATAAAGAGATCCGGGATATGAAACATGTGAAACGTCTCGGTCAGCCGGTTCCAGGGCGTCGTCGCCGCAAGGCAGGCGATCAGGCTGACTGAGATAAACACCTTCAGCGACACCGTCAGCATCGTGTTCGGCTGGCCCATGAATACGGCAGGCAGCATGAGCAGCATACTGAAGGCGGCCGCCGCCGCGCCGCTCCGGATGATTCTTCTCAGATATCGCCCCGGAAGGATACAGTAACGCACAAGACAGCCCGCCAGAACGCAGTAGGAAAAGAACGCGTTCCGGCTGCAGGCCGTCAGAATCAGCAGATAGAGTGTACAAAGAACCTTCACGGAAGGGCTGGTGCCTCCGATCCGGATGCTGCCGTCCTCCCGTGCATTTGACAGAATGCTCATCAGCTTGAGGAGGCTCCCCGAAATGAACCGCTCCCGGTCCTTCTTCGGCTCATATACCTCTTCCTCAAGCATCCAGTCGGGGATCTCCCCGGTCCGGGTTTCGCTCATCCGTTCGCGCTCCCGTCCAGTCTGAAATCTTTCTTTTCCCTCATCCCCGCCGCGATCAGGCGGAAGATGATGATCGCCAGCGCGACACCGATGACAGCCGATACGATATAGCCGGCGGCGTCCGGTAGCCCGGCCACCGTGTAGTCCGGCAGCAGTGAGGAAAGGCTGAATCCGTTCTTCATGCCGGAGGGCGTATAGTTCAGCGTCTTTCCTCCGCTCACGACCGACGCGATTTCATCAGCGCCCCACTCGCCCCAGGCCGTCCCTTCCGCCAGCAGTCCCAGCGGAACCAGACAGATCAGAACCGCCAGCAGAATGATCAGCGGTTTCAGTCCGGTTCTCTTCTTCAGCGAAACCGAAGCGTCGCGGAAAAGTCCCGGCGCCGTTCTCCCGACAAAGGCGCAGAGCGCTACCGTGAACACCACCTCCGCGATTCCGAATACGGTCAGATGGCCGATCATCATCGCCGGGACGGAAACGTTGAGCCCGTACGGGCAGTACAACGCCCGGCCCTCCGCGTTATGAAACAGCGCGGGCTGGATACCGAATTCCACCGCCGCAGCGAAAGCGGCCGCATTGATGCCGGCGTAGGCGCCGACCGCGGCCGGAAGATACCGGCTGTCCTTCTGTTTCATGGCATGGCGCAGCGCGCTGTAGACCCCGTACCCCACATAGGGAAGAAGGAACGCCATATTGAAGCAGTTCGCGCCCAGCGCCAGCACGCCTCCGTCACCGAACAGAAGCGCCTGGATCGCCAGCGCGATCGTGATGGACATGCATGCCGCATCGGGACCGAGCAGGATCGCGACCAGCGTGCCGCCGACCGCGTGGCCTGTCGTGCCGCCCGGAAGCGGGACGTTGAACATCATCGCGACGAAGGAAAACGCCGCGGCCACGCCAAGAAGCGGCATCTTCGCCTTCGGGATCTCATATCGGACCTTTTTCACCGCGTGGGTCCATACGGGAACCATCGCGGCCGTCATCACCGCGCAGGTCTGGGGACTCAGATAGTTTTCGGGAATATGCATGGAAATTCTCCTTCCGTTTTTCTTTTCCGACGATCATCATACCGGAAGGCGCCTCTCGGCGGAAGCCTCTCGGGGGGTTATTCCGCGCCGGCCGGAGCAGAACGGAAGGCAATTCTTCGCCGCGGCTCTTCCTCCGCTCAGAGACGCCCGGACGATCCGGCTCCCGTGCAGAGTGTCAGGAAATACACCTCGCGGGCGCCGCCGGCCCGCAGCGCCTCCGCGCAGGCGTCGACTGTGGCGCCTGTGGTGAAAATATCGTCAATCAGAAGGACCCGGCGCGGCGCCGTCCGCCCGGGCGCAAGAGAAAACGCGCCGCGGATGTTCTCCCTCCGTTCCCCGGCGTCCAGCGCTTTCATCGCTTTTGTCCGTCCTGTGCGGAGCAGCAGTTTTTCATCCATCGGCAGCCGGTTTCCCTCCGCCACAGGTCCGGCCAGCAGGGCGGCCTGATTGTATCCTCTCTGCCGGAGCCGGTCCGCGTGAAGCGGAACCGGGATCACGACATCCGGTTTCCACAGATCCACCCGGTCGCGGGTACCCAGAAAGAGCAGGCGTCCGAGCACGGAGCCGTATTCCCGCCGGCGCTTGTATTTAAAGGCCGCGATCGACTCCCGCATCACATCGTCATAGAGATAGAGCCCCATTCCCTGTGAGAAGGCGTGCTTCGTCCGAAGGCAGTCCCCGCAGTACGGTTCGTCCTCCGGCACCGGCCGGCCGCAGATCCGGCAGCGCCGGGAGCGGATCACCGGCAGGCGCGGCATGCATTCCCTGCAGATGACGCCTCGTTTCGGCGCGATGCCGTGACAGACCGGGCATCGCGGCGGATAAAGAAGATCAAGCAGGGGATCGTACCATTTCTCTTTCACGCAGTTCACCGCCTTCCTGCAGAGAGTAAGGATGCCGCCGCTGCCGCGGAACGCTGTGCCGGACAGATCCGGCGGCTGTGCGCCGCCTTCAGAACGGCGGTTCGTACAGCAGGTCATCCGCCTCTCTTCCCGGCTGTCCGGAAAGCGGCATCTCCTCTTTCGTACCTGCTGCCGTGCTCTCCGGCTGTCCGGAAAACGGCGTCTCCTCCGGCCGTCCCGGCGGGCCGCAGGGCATCGGATCCTCCGCGCCCTCCGGCCCGCTGACCAGTTCCCGGATCCGGACGTCGAGGGAGGTGTAGCGATGCTCCTCGGACTCGTTTCCGATCATGCCGCGCACCGTCTCCTCGCTTCCGAGGATCACGACACAGCTCCTTGCCCTTGTCACCGCCGTGTAGAGGAGATTCCGCGTCATCAGAAGACGCGGGCCGGTGAGCAGCGGCAGAATCACGGCCGGGTACTCGCTGCCCTGGGCCTTGTGGATCGTCACGGCATAAGCGAGCTCCAGCTCCTCCAGCGCCCCGTAGGGATACTCGACAAAGCGTCCTTCGTCAAATTCGATCTCCAGGCACTGACCCGCATCGCTGATGGAACGGATCACGCCCATATCTCCGTTGAATATGCCGTCCCCGCTGTCCGTCCGCACGCCGTTCCGGCCGCGGACCTCCCAGCCCAGCTGATAATTGTTCTTCGTCTGCATGACCTTGTCGCCCACCCGGAACAGATGATCGCCGAAGATTTTTTCCGCCTTCCGTTCGGACGGCGGATTAAGATAGCGCTGCAGGATTCCGTTCAGGCGTTCGACGCCCAGCGGTCCCTTGCGCATCGGGCAGAGCACCTGAATATCATACGGCTTCGCGTCAACATAGGGCGGAAGCTTCCGGCTGACAAGCTCGATGATGCCGCTGATGATCCGGTTCACATCGCTGCGGCGGAGAAAAAAGAAGTCGCGGCTCCGGTTGTCAAGCGAGATCTGCTCGCCCCGGTTGATCCGGTGGGCGTTGACGACGATATCAGAGCGTTCCGCCTGACGGAAAATCCGGTCCAGCCGCACGCAGGGAAAGGCCTCCGAGGCGATGATGTCCTTCAGCACCGCGCCCGGACCCACGGACGGAAGCTGGTCCACATCGCCCACGAGGATCAGCCTCGTACCGACCGCCACGGCGGACAGCAGGGCATGCATCAGAAAGATATCCACCATCGACATCTCGTCGATGATAACGACGTCCGCCTCGAGCGGATTCGTCTCATTGCGGTCAAAGGTCACGCTTTCCGGCGAATCCTCCGCCGGCGAAGTCACCTCCAGCATCCGGTGAATCGTCGACGCCTCGTACCCGGTAGTCTCCGTCATGCGCTTCGCCGCGCGTCCTGTGGGCGCCGCCAGCAGGACGGAAGCCCGTTTTCTCCGAAAGTAGCGGATCAGCTCGTTGATCGTGGTCGTCTTGCCGGTACCCGGCCCGCCGGTCAGCACCAACACGCCGTTCATCGCTGCGCCGATCACCGCCTCCCGCTGGCGCTCGTCCAGCACGATCCGGCCGTCCTCTTCCAGCGCGTCCACATCCTTCTCCGCCGCCTCCCGGGTGACGCCGGACGGCTCGCAGAGATCCAGCAGCATCCGCGCGCAGCTGAGCTCCAGATGATAATAGCTCCCCGCGTAGACGATTGGCTGCCCGTCATTCTCCTTCCGCACGACCTTCCGCTCGAAGCAGAGCCCGGTGAGTTCATGCCGCACCTGCTCTCCGTCCACACTGAGGAGGGACACGGCGCGGCTCATCAGCTGTTCCTCGGGGAGGTACACGCTGCCTTCTCCGGCAGCCGCGGCCAGCACGTAGAGAAGACCGCTCCGGATCCGGTAACCGGATCCCGCGTCGATCCCGATCTCCCGGGCCAGCCGGTCTGCCGTCAGGAATCCGATTCCGTCGATATCCTCCGCGAGACGGTAAGGGTTGGTCCGGAGGATTTCATACATATTCTCCCCGTAGGTCTTGTAGATCCGGATGCCCATCCGGAGTGAAATCTCATACCGGCTGAGAAAAAGCATCGCTTTGCGCATATCGGACTGCTCCGCCGCCTGTCCGCCGATCTCTCTGGCCTTCCGCTCGCTGATGCCCTTCACTTCGGCCAGCCGCTCCGGCTCTTCCTCGACAATCCGCAGCGTATCGTTTCCGAAACGCTTCACAATCCGTTTCGCCAGCGCCGCGCCGATGCCGCGGATCGCGCCGGAGGCAAGATAGCTCTCGATCGCGTCCGCCGTATCCGGCTCATGGTATGTAAACGAGTCGATCCGGAACTGACGCCCGTAGGCCGCATGCTCCGTGTAAGCGCCCTCGGCTTCGATGCCGGTCCCTTCGCGGAGCCCGGCGAGATAGCCGACACAGGTGATCTCGCCCTCTTCTCCGCGCAGCGTACAGACTGTGTAGCCGTTGTCCTCGTTGCGATAGATGACATGCTCTATCACGCCTGTGATGCGCTCCTGCATGATCCCCCTTTCATCCGTCAGAAATCGATGCGTCCGAGCCGGTCCATCAGCTCGCAGTAGAGTCCCGTACCCACGGCCACGCACTCGGAAGGATTCTCCGCTACCATCGTGTTGATGCCGGTTCTCTCCTCTAAAAGCTCCGTCAGACCGTCCAGCAGGGCACCGCCGCCGGTCAGCACGATCCCGCGCGTCGTGATGTCCGCCGCCAGCTCCGGCGAAGTCTTCTCCAGCACGCCGTGGACCGCGTCGGCAATCCGTGACGTGCTGTCCTCAAGGGCCTCGCGGATCTCCTCGGATGTGATGGAGGCCGTCTTCTCAAGTCCGGTGAGAACGTTCCGTCCGTTGATCTGAATCGTCTCGACCTTCGGCCGCTTGAAGCAGGTACCGACACGGATCTTGACATCCTCCACCTGATCGTTGTCGATGAAAAGGTTGTGGTCCCGGCGGATCGCCCGGGCGATCTGCTCGTTGAAGGCCGCGCCCGCGATCCTCAGGGAATCCGAGATCACCGGCGCGCCGATCGAAAGCACCGCGATGTCCGTCGTGCCGCCGCCGATGTCCACGACAAGATTGCCCACCGGCTTGGTGATGTCGATGCCGGCCCCGATCGCCGCCGCCACCGTTTCCTCTACGATCACCACGTCCCGCGCGCCCGCTTGATACGCGGCTTCCTCCACCGCCCGTCTTTCCACTGCGGTGGCGCCGCTCGGGAGGCAGAGGGAGATGTTCGGCTTGCGGATCATGTTGCGGCCGATCGCCGCCTGAATATAGTACCGGAGCATCTGCTCCGTCACCTGAAAATCCGAAATCGTGCCGTTCCGGAACGGCCGGATCGCCACGATGTTTCCCTTGTTGTGCGCGACCAGCTGCCGCGCCTCCTCACCGAAGGCAACGATATGATCGCGTTCCTTGTCATAGGCGACGATCGTCGGCTCATGGATGATCACGCCCTTCCCCTTGTACCAGACGACCATATCGCTGGTGCCCATATCGATTCCGATATCCGTAAATGCCATAACCCGCTCCCTGTCTTTCCGATGAACACGGCCGCCGCGCCTCAGACGCGGAGCCGGTTTTCAATCCTCCCCCGGGCATCCGCCTTTTGCGGACCGGTGCGCGCTTCCGCTCATCCCGCGTCTTCCTCCGGCGTCCTGTTCCTGTCCCGCTCCAGATACGGCCTTAAATATTTTCCTGTCCATGACCCGGGCACCTCTGTGATTTCCTCCGGCGTGCCCTCGGCGATCACGGTGCCGCCTCCATCGCCGCCCTCCGGTCCCATGTCGATGATGTAATCCGCCGTCTTGATGACATCCAGATTGTGCTCGATCACGACGAGTGTATTTCCCTGATCCCGGAGACGCTGAAGGATTCCGATCAGCTTCCGGACATCCTCGAAATGCAGTCCGGTCGTCGGCTCATCGAGGATGTAGATCGTGCGGCCGGTTGCCTTTTTCGAGAGCTCCGCGGCCAGCTTGATCCGCTGGGCCTCCCCGCCCGACAGCTGGGTCGAGGGCTGGCCGAGACGGATATAGTCAAGTCCCACGTCATGAAGCGTCTGCAGTTTCCTCCGGATCCTCGGTACCTTGTCGAAGAAGGCCAGCGCCTCCTCCACCGTCATATTGAGCACGTCGTAGATGCTCTTTCCCTTGTAGAGAACTTCCAGCGTCTCCCGGTTGTACCGGTGCCCGTGACAGACCTCGCAGGGCACATAGACGTCCGGCAGAAAATTCATCTCGATCTTGATGATGCCGTCGCCCTGACAAGCCTCGCAGCGGCCGCCTTTTACGTTGAAGGAAAACCGTCCCTTCGTGTAGCCGCGCATCTTCGCGTCGGTTGTCGATGCGAAGAGATCCCGGATCATGTCGAACACGCCGGTATAGGTCGCCGGATTGGACCGGGGCGTGCGGCCGATGGGGCTCTGATCGATGTTGATCACCTTGTCCAGTTCTTCGGTTCCCTCGATGGACCGGTACGGTCCCGGCACCACCAGCGCCCGGTTCAGTTTTCTCGCGAGCGCCTTGTAGAGCACCTCGTTGACCAGCGAGCTCTTGCCGGATCCGGAGACACCCGTGACGCAGGTAAAGACGCCGAGCGGAATCCGCACGTCGACGTTCTTCAGATTGTTGGCCGCCGCGCCCCGGACCGTGAGGAAGCGCTCCGCCTTTTTCCGCTCCTCCGGAACGGCGATCCGCTTCTTTCCGCTCAGGTACTGGCCCGTGACGGATTCCGGACATTTCATCAGGTCCTCCGCCGTGCCCATCGCCACCAGTCTGCCGCCGTGCTCGCCGGCGCCCGGACCGATGTCCACGACACAGTCCGCCGCCCGGATCGTGTCCTCGTCATGCTCCACGACGATCAGAGAATTGCCCAGATCCCGGAGATGGCGAAGCGTCGCCAGCAGCTTGTCGTTGTCCCGCTGGTGCAGTCCGATGCTGGGCTCATCCAGAATGTAGGCCACGCCCACGAGTCCGGAGCCGATCTGGGTCGCCAGCCGGATCCGCTGGGCCTCGCCGCCCGAGAGCGTCGCGGTCGCCCGGGAAAGCGTCAGATAATCGAGTCCCACATCACGGAGGAAGGTGACGCGGGCCCGGATCTCCTTCAGAATCTGCGCGCCGATCCGCTGCTGCTGATCCGTAAGCTCAAGACCGCTTACTGTCTCCAGCAGCTTTGTCACCGGAAGCTCCGTCATCTCGATGATGCTTTTTCCGCCTACCGTGACTGCCAGCGAGGAGGGCTTGAGCCTCTGGCCGTGGCAGACGGGGCAGGGCGTAATCTGCATGAATTTCTCATATTCCTGCTTTGATGCCTCGGAATACGTCTCGCGGTACCGCCTCTGCACGTTGCGGATCAGCCCTTCGAAGGCGACATCGTAGTCACCGACGCCCCGCTGGCCCTGATAGTGGACGCTGACTTCACGGCCGTTGGTGCCATAGATCAGCATTTTCCGAACGGAAGAAGGCAGCTCGCCAAACGGCGTATCCAGACTGAAACCGTAGGCCTCGGCCAGCGCAGTGAGCAGCGCGTGCGTAAAGCTCTTCGCATCCGGCGCGCTCTGCCATCCCATCACGGCGATGCAGCCCTGGTTCAGAGACAGCGTCGGATCCGGGATCATCAGGTCCGGATCAAATTCCATCTTGTATCCGAGTCCCGTGCATTCCGGGCAGGCGCCGTACGGATTGTTGAACGAGAAACTCCGGGGCTCGATTTCCTCGATGCTGATGCCGCAGTCCGGGCAGGCGAAATTCGAGCTGAGGGAGATCGTGCGGCCGTCCATCGTGTCGACCAGAAGCAGCCCGTTTGTCAGTCCCAGCACGGTTTCGATGGAATCCGTAAGTCTTTTTTCGATGCCCGGCTTCACAACCAGCCTGTCAACGATAATCTCAATATTGTGCTTCTGATTCTTGTCGAGCTCGATCTTTTCGGTCAGCTCATACTGATTCCCGTCCACCATCACACGGACATAGCCGCTCTTCTTCGCCTGCTCGAAGGTCTTCTCATGGCGGCCCTTCCGTCCTCTCACAACCGGCGCCAGCAGCTGGATCCTCGTCCGCTCCGGCAGCGTCATGATCTGGTCCACCATCTGGTCCACGCTCTGCCTCCGGATCTCCCGTCCGCAGTTCGGGCAGTGGGGCACGCCGATCCGGGCGTAAAGCAGCCGGAAGTAGTCGTAGATCTCCGTCACCGTCCCCACCGTGGAACGGGGGTTCCGGTTGGTCGTCTTCTGGTCGATGGAAATCGCGGGCGGAAGCCCCTCGATGCTCTCGACGTCCGGCTTTTCCATCTGCCCGAGGAACTGTCTTGCGTAGGAGGACAGTGACTCCATGTAGCGCCTCTGCCCCTCCGCGTAAATCGTGTCAAATGCCAGCGAGCTCTTTCCCGATCCGGAAAGCCCCGTGAACACAACCAGCTCATTTCGCGGAATATCCACATCAAGATGCTTCAGGTTGTTCTCATTCGCTCCGCGAATCCGTATATATTTCTGATCCGTCATGTACTGCCGTCACACTTCCTCTTGCTGAATCCTCTTTGCTTCCGCCTGCCGCC
This sequence comes from Chordicoccus furentiruminis, assembly GCF_019355395.1. Classification (GTDB taxonomy): domain Bacteria; phylum Bacillota; class Clostridia; order Lachnospirales; family Lachnospiraceae; genus Chordicoccus; species Chordicoccus furentiruminis. The sequence continues at coordinate 2,408,862 of NZ_CP048829.1, read as the reverse complement.
GGATCTGTTCCGCTGTCCGCCGCGCCCCCTCCGCAAGGGACACCTCCGGTCTCCAGCCGAGATCCCGCTCCGTCTCACGGATATCGGCCGCAAGGTACATAACCTGACGCGGGCTGTAGGGAATTTCTCCGAATCCGACCGCGGCGCCCGGACTCACGGCGTCGCGGATCGTCTCGATCTGGCTCCGCAGCGTCCGCGCCTCGCCCGAGGCGATCAGATACGTCCTCCCGTCCGCGCCCCGCTCCGCTGCGGCGAGCAGCGCGCGGGCCGCGTCGCCGGAATAAAGCAGGTCCCAGATCTGCCCGCCCGCCGTGGTCAGGGGCTTCTCTCCCTCAAGGAGGGATGTGATCAGCGAGGTCACCAGCGTGCGCGGACCGTCGCCGGGTCCGTATACGCTGAGGATCCTCGTCCAGACATGCCGGATTCCTTCGCGCCTGCATAGAAGCCGTGTCATCCGGCCGGCCGCCAGTTTGCCGATGCCGTAGGCGGACTCCGGCCGCTCCGGCGTATCGGGCTCAAGCGGTGCGCTCACCCGGCCGTACTCGGCCTGTGAGCCGGCGCCGACAAACACCCGGCAGCCGAGCCGCCGGGCAAGCCGGACCGCATCCAGGGCATAGCGGATATTCTCCGTATGGATATCCGGATCCTCGCGGGACGGCCCCTTTGTGCCGGCCCACCCGAGATGAAAGAACGCGTCCCATCCGCCCTCCTCCGGCGGTACGAAGGACCCGAGCGCCTCCAGCGGGCAGTCCGCCGTCGTAAGAAGCGGATCCTCCGGCAGATGATTCCGGTTCGGTGAATCCGGACGGACCAGCGCCAGCACACGGATACCGCGGCGGACCAGCTCCGCGGCCAGCGCGCTGCCCACCACGCCCGTCGCTCCGGTCACCACGGCTCCGCGGACCGCAAGATGCGGCTGCTCCTGTTTTTCTTCCCGATTCCCCGGCATATGCGTCTCCTCCGATTTCTCTCCGGCACGTCCGGCGCCGGCGGATGCATGTTCCTCAGTCCAGCAGAAACTCCGCCAGCACCTCGTTGCTGATATCGATTCCGTAATCCGTGAGGCGGAAGCGGCCCCGCCCGTCCCCGGTCATGAGTCCTTCGCGCTCCAGCTTCCGGATCACATCGCCGTACACATCGGCAAGCGAAAGAGCGAACGCGTGCCGGAACGCCTCTTCGGTGATGCCGTCCGTCATTCTCAGTCCGAGAAACATGAATTCCTCGATCTCCGATTTCCGGTCCAGTCTTTCCACATCCCTCAGAATGGCTTCCGGCGAGGCCGAACCGTCAAGATATGTCTTCAGACTCCGGGTGTTCCGCCAGCGGGTCTCATCCATCAGCGAAGCCGCCCCCAGTCCGAGACCGAGATACTCCCCCCGCCGCCAGTAACGGATATTGTGGCGGCAGGCAAAGCCCTCCCGCGCGTAGTTGGAAATTTCGTACCGGCGGAATCCCGCCGCTGCCAGTATCTCTCCGGTCCGGGCGTACATGCGCCGTTCCGTACCCTCATCCGGCAGAGGAAGACGGCCCTCCTTCCGCATTGCGGCGAAGGGCGTACCCTCCTCTACGATCAGGCTGTAGGCGCTGATATGCTCCGGTCTGAGCGACAGAGCGTGGATGAGCGTCTTCTCCCAGCTTTCCTCCGTCTGATCCGGCAGCCCGGACATCAGGTCCAGATTCAGATTGTTCACGCCCGCCATCCGAAGCCGTTCCACGCTCCGGTCCGCCTCCGAAGCCGTATGGATCCTCCCCAGAAACGCCAGTTCGCGGTCGTCGAAGGACTGAACGCCCAGACTGACCCGGCTGACCTCCTCCCGGATCAGCTCCATCAGAGGTTCCGTCACAGTCCCCGGGTTGACCTCCATCGTGATCTCCGCGCCGGGCGCGATCCGGAAGGTCTCGCGGAGCACCTCAAAAATCCGGCGGAGATGCGGAACCGGCATCACCGACGGCGTGCCGCCGCCGAGAAAGACGCTGTCCACCTCCCGGTCCCGGAGTGCGCCGCCGTACGCGCGGATCTCCCGGATCAGGGCCGCCGCGTACCGTCCTTTGGTTTCCTCATCCGAGGGGAACGAAAGGAAATCGCAGTACCGGCACTTTCTCACGCAGAACGGGAAATGCAGATAAAGGCCGATTCCGTTCATCATTCCTCGTCCAGTCTGAGCACGTTGAGGAAGGCCTCCTTCGGCACCTGCACGCTGCCGATCTCACGCATCTTCTTCTTGCCTTCCTTCTGCTTTTCCAGCAGCTTCTTTTTTCGGGAAATATCACCGCCGTAGCATTTCGCCAGCACATCCTTCCGGACCTGGCGCACCGTCTCGCGGGCGATGATCTTCGAGCCGATCGCCGCCTGGATCGGAATATCGAAGAGCTGCCGCGGGATCTCCTTCTTCAGCTTCGCGCACATCTGGGAACCGCGGGCATAGGCGTTGGGCGCGTAGACGATGAAGGACAGCGCGTCCACCGGTTCATGGTTCACGAGAATATCCAGTCTGGTCAGATCACTTCTCTCATAGCCGTCAAAGGTGTAGTCGAAAGACGCGTAGCCCCGGGAGCGGCTCTTGAGCGCGTCGAAGAAATCATAGATGATCTCGTTGAGCGGCATCCGGTATTTGAGGACAGCGCGGGTCGTCTCGACGTACTCCGTGGACTCATAGACGCCCCGGCGCTCCTGGCAGAGCGTCATGATCGGCCCGATGTACTCGGTCGTCAGCATGATCTCCGCCTGCACCATCGGCTCCTCCATGTAGTCGATCTCCGACGGATCCGGCAGATTGGACGGATTGGTGAGATCGATCACATCCCCGTTGGTCTTGTGGACCTTGTAGATCACGCTCGGCGCCGTCGTGATCAGGTCAAGATCATACTCTCTCTCCAGCCGCTCCTGAACCACATCCAGATGGAGCAGACCGAGAAAGCCGCAGCGGAACCCGAATCCCAGCGCCTGGGACGTCTCCGGCTCATACTGAAGCGCCGCGTCGTTCAGCTGGAGTTTCTCCAGCGCGTCGCGCAGATCCGGGTACTTCGGCGTCTCCGCCGGGTAGATGCCGCAGTAGACCATCGGCTGAGGCTCCTTGTAGCCCGGCAGCGCCTCGGCGCAGGGGCGCTCTGCGTCCGTCACCGTGTCGCCGACCCGCGTGAGGCGCATCTCTTTGATGCTCGCCTCGAGGTAGCCCACCGTGCCGGCTGTCAGTTCATCGGTCGGAATGAATTTTCCCGCCCCGAAGATACCGACCTCCGTCACCTCGAACTCCGCGCCGGTCGCCATCATGCGGACCTTCGAGCCCTTCCTCACGGACCCGTCGAAAATCCGCATGAAGACGATCACGCCGCGGTAGCTGTCGTAGAGCGAATCGAAGATCAGCGCCTTCAGCGGTCCGTCCGGGTCGCCGGAGGGCGCAGGAAGCTGGTGCACGATCGCCTCGAGCACCTCATGGACGTTGAGCCCCGTCTTCGCCGAGATGCGCGGCGCGTTCTCCGTATCCAGACCGATGATATCCTCGATCTCCTTCGCGGTCTCGTCCGGCTGCGCGCTCGGGAGATCGATCTTGTTGATGACCGGAAGGATCTCCAGATCGTGATCAAGCGCGAGATACACGTTGCCCAGCGTCTGGGCCTCCACGCCCTGAGTGGCGTCCACTACCAGCACCGCGCCGTCGCAGGCGGCGAGGCTCCGTGAGACCTCATAATTGAAGTCCACATGCCCCGGCGTATCGATCAGGTTGAAGACATACTCCTCCCCGTCGTCCGCACGGTACACCGTGCGGACGGTCTGGGCCTTGATCGTGATGCCCCTCTCGCGTTCGAGATCCATGTTGTCCAGCACCTGATCCTGCATCTCCCGCTCGGTGAGCAGGCCCGTCATCTCGATGATGCGGTCCGCCAGCGTGCTTTTCCCGTGATCGATGTGCGCGATAATGCAGAAATTGCGGATTTTGCTCTGATCCATCGTTCCTCTCCGTGCCGTCCGTGCGGCCTGACTTCCTTATAAGCCTCTGACAGGCTGTGCTCCGTCTATACTATCAGAAGCCCCTGTGAAATTCAAACCTCACTCTTCTTCCTTCGCCCATCCCGCGGCGCACTGCACGGCGCGGTTCCAGCCCCGTATCAGCTTTCTCCGCTTCTCGTCCGTGATCTGCGGCTCAAAGATGCGGTCCACCGACCAGTTCCGCTCGATCTCATCGGTGCCTGCCCAGTACCCGACGGCGAGTCCGGCGAGACAGGCAGCGCCCAGCGCCGTCGTCTCCACGCAGCGCGGGCGGATCACCGGGCCGTTCATCACGTCGGCCTGCATCTGCATCAGGTAGTTGTTGGCCGAAGCGCCTCCGTCCACCTTGAGCGCCGGAATGGAAGCTCCCGCATCCGCCCGCATCGACATCAGGACATCGTGCACCTGATAGGCCAGCGAGTCCAGCGTGGCACGGATGATATGGTATTTATTGCATCCGCGGGTCAGTCCGACAATGGTGCCCCGCGCGTACGGGTCCCAGTGCGGCGCACCGAGACCGGTAAAGGCCGGCACTACATAGCAGCCGTTGGTGTCCTTCACCCGCGTCGCCATATACTCGGAGTCAGGCGTGCTGTCGATGATCCGGAGCTCGTCCCGGAGCCACTGCAGGGCGGCGCCTGCGACGAAGATCGACCCCTCGAGGGCATACGTCACCTTGCCGTCAAGTCCCCACGCGACCGTCGTGACGAGGCCGTGACTCGAGAACACCGGCTGGTTTCCTGTATTCATCAGCATGAAGCAGCCGGTTCCGTAGGTATTCTTCACTTCCCCCGGACGGAAGCAGGTCTGACCGAAGAGCGCGGCCTGCTGGTCGCCCGCCACGCCCGCGATCGGAACCGCCGCGCCGAGAAGCTCCGGCGAGGTATAACCGAACAGACCGGATGACGGACGGACTTCCGGCAGCATCGCCCGCGGGATCTGAAGCAGCTTCAGAATCTCCTCATCCCAGCTCAGCGTCCGGATATTGAAGAGCATCGTGCGGGACGCGTTGGAGTAGTCGGTGGCGAATATCCGTCCGCCGGACAGCTTCCACATCAGCCAGGTGTCGATGGTTCCGAAGAGCAGTTCGCCCCTCTCCGCCTTCTCTCTGGCACCGGGCACATTCTCGAGGATCCAGCGCAGCTTCGTCGCCGAAAAATACGCGTCGATCACGAGACCTGTCTTGCTCCGGATCAGATCCGTCAGTCCTTCCTGCTTCAGACGATCCGCGTATCCGGCGGTCCGCCGGCACTGCCAGACGATCGCGTGGCAGACCGGTTCGCCGGTCCGCCGATCCCAGACCACAGTCGTCTCCCGCTGATTCGTGATGCCGATGGCGGCAATGTCCGCCGCCGTGATGCCGAGATTCGCCATCGCCTGCTGGGCCACCTCGAGCTGGGTCGACCAGATTTCGTTGGCGTCATGCTCCACCCAGCCCGGCTTCGGGAAAAACTGGGTAAATTCCTTCTGAGCCACGCTCGCGATCTGTCCGTCTTTCCGGAACAGAATGCAGCGGTTGGACGTGGTCCCCGCGTCGAATGCCATCACATATTCTGCCATACGCCTTCTCCTTCCCGTCTCAGTGCATCGCCGCCGGCATTCCGGCGTTTCTCACTCTGATCGTACTGCTATTATAAGCCAGCGCCGTCATCCTGCCCATGCCGATTCCCTGAAACAGGTGATTTTCCGCTCCTGTGTGCCGGCCCCGGTCCGGCTTTTTCAGCGTCTTTACAGCCGCCGCGGTCATCTCGCTCAAATTTCTTTAAAATAGTGTTAAGTTTTTGTTGCTTTTATGCATGTCATCGGCTATAATCGTCGATGTAAAAGAATTTACCCTTCAAAAATTTTTTTACAACCCCTTATTTATTTTTTACTCCCCTGGAAAGGTCCCGTCGGCTCCCCCGTCGGGGCCTTTTCATATTTTGAAATTGAAAATAGAAGCGGAAGCTTCCAAGGCTTAAAAACGGGGCCGGGTCCGCCGCGTCTGGCGAATCCGGTCCCGTTCTTCTTCCGTCCGGGCGGCACACAGGCCGTTCATTCCGGTTTCTTTTTCTTCTCGTCCTCATCGATGATCTCGTTCATCGTCCGCCAGCCGAGCTGGGCGCACTTCACGCGGGCCGGCATATGCGACACGTTTTGCAGCGCGGCGGCCTCGTCCAGTTCCTCGATCTCCCACTCCGCGGCCTCGCCTTTGATCATTCTCATGAAAATATCGCCGAGATGACGGGCTTCCTCTTCACTCTTCCCGATGATATTGTCAAGCATGATGTCGGCGGACGCCTGGGAGATCGCGCAGCCGCTTCCGTTGAAGCTGCCGTCGACGATCCGTCCGTCCTCGATCTTCAGCTGCAGATTGATATCGTCGCCGCAACTCGGGTTGACGCCCCGGAGCACCACAGTCGGATTCTCCAGATCATGCTTGTGGTCCGGATGCAGGTTGTGCTCATTGATAATCTCGCGATACATCTGTTTCAGATCCATCATTCTTCCCTCCGGCTTCAGTCGCTGTAGCCCAGCTCGCCCCGCACCTTGCGCAGACTCTCCGCGAACCGGTGCACCTCATCCTCCGTGTTATAGAAATACAGGCTCGCCCGGCATGTCGAGCTGACGTGCAGATGCTCGAGCAGCGGCTGCGCGCAGTGATGCCCCGCGCGGATGCAGATGTGGTCCATATCCAGAATCGACGATACGTCATGCGGATGACATCCCTCGATGTTGAAGGAGACAATGCCGGTATGACGTTTCGGATCCTCCGATCCGTACACCGTGACATGGGGAACCGCCCGCATCTCCTCAAGCAGAAGCGAGGTCAGATGCTCCTCCCGCCTACGGATCTCGTCGAAACCCACGCCGCGCAGATAGTCGATCGCCGCGTGCAGCCCCACCGCGCCGGCCGCGTTGACCGTACCGGCCTCGAATTTATGCGGCAGCTCCGCGTAGGTGGCGCCCTCCCTCGTCACGGTCTCAATCATTTCCCCGCCGACCAGGAACGGAGGCATCTCCTCCAGCAGAGCGCGCCGGCCGTAGAGCACGCCGATCCCCATCGGCGCCAGCATCTTGTGGCCGGAAAACGCGAAGAAATCCGCGCCCATCGCCTGAACGTCCACCGCCATATGCGGCGCGCTCTGGGCGCCGTCCACCACCAGAACGCCGCCGAAAGCATGCACCCGTTCTCCGATTTTCTTAACCGGGTTCTCTGTCCCCAGCACGTTGCTGACCTGACCGATCGCCGCGATCTTTGTCTTCTCCCCGATCTTCGATTCAATCTCGTTATCGGTGTATGTGCCGTCCGGCTCGCACTCGAGGAAAACAAGACGGGCTCCGGTCTCACGGGCGGCCATCTGCCAGGGCAGCAGGTCGCTGTGATGCTCGGTGATGCCCACCGCGATCTCGTCGCCGGGGCGAAGCCGGGTCCGGGCGTAGCTGCAGGCGATCAGGTTCAGAGACTCGGTTGCATTTCTCGTGAAAATGATCTCCGCGTCCTCCGCCGCGCCAATCAGCTCCGCCACCGCGTGGCGGGCCGCCTCATAGGACTCCGTCGCACGGACACTCCACTCGTAGAGGCCGCGGAGCGGGTTGGCGTTCTCGCTGCTGTAAAACGCATTGACCGCCTCCAGCACGGCCCGGGGGCGCTGGGTCGTGGCCGCGTTGTCAAAATAGATATAGCTTCCGTCCGAAAGGATCGGAAAATCGGCTCTCACCGCGTCTGTATTCATCTGCCTGCCTCCTCAGTCCGACTCCCCGTCTGATCCGTAGCGGTCGATCGCCGCGTCGATAAGCTTCACAGTCTCCTCGTCCGGGATCGCCCGCGCGATGCCGGCAAGACGCCCTCTGAGCATCAGGCGCTGCGCCTCCTTCTCTCCAATCCCGCGTGTCGCGAGATAGAAAAGAATGTCTTCCGAGAGCCGGCCGATGGACGCGCCGTGGCGTCCGTCCACATCCTCCTCCTCGCAGAGGATGACCGGCACAGTCTTGTTGATCACGTCCTCGTCCAGCAGAAGCACGTCCTCCTGCTCGTCTCCCACAGAGCCGGCCGAGCCGTTCCGGAAGTCGATGGTGCCCCGGAAGATCTTCACCGCGCGATCCGCGAGCACGCCCTTCACATCGATGGCGCTGACCGTCTTTCTTCCGAACTGGCCGACGACATAGTTGAGATCAAGCCGGTGGTCCGCGTTCACCGCGTAACCGGTGCGGATCCTAAGGTTCGCGCCTTTGCCCCGTTCATCCGCGTAGCAGCCGGCCCAGTTCCTCGCGCCGCCCATCTCCATCTGGAGGAAATCCAGCGTACCGGCGTCGCCGATCACCGCGCCGGTGTCGTCAAGGTGAGTGAAGCCCGTGCCCAGCAGATTCACCTTCATCAGATGCAGGGTCGCGTCCCGGCCGATGAGGACATCCGTCTCCACCGCCGAGATGCCTTCCGCCTCCGCGTCCGAGCGATACACCAGAAGCACCGTCGCCTCCGCGCCGTCACCCACTGTGATCAGCTGTCTCGCGGCATCGCTGCCGCCCCTGCCGAAATCCCACGTGAGAACCGCCGGCTCCGTCAGCTTCGCGCCGGGCGCCACCGAGACGGTCCGGACGACAGGTGCATTTTTCCTCATATAATCGGAAAATTCGGCTCCGAGTCCCGTCGAGAAGCCCTGCTCCTGATAGATCGCGGTCTTGCCCGCCACAAACGCTTCTCTGCGGTCCGGCACCGCGACGGCGGCCAGCTTCCGGTCCGCATCCGCCGCGCCGATTTCTCCCGCAGCCATGCCTGCCCCGCCCCGCAGCGTAAAGACGGCGGGCGCGCCTTCCTTTGCCTCCGCCGTCACCTGCGCCTGGTTCACGCCAAGCCGGTTCCAGGTGAGCGAAGGCAGATGACTGACTGTCAGATTCAGATTTTCCATCAGCTCATACTCCCTTCCATCTCGAGTCGGATCAGGTTGTTCATCTCCGCCGCGTATTCAAGCGGAAGCTCCTTGCTCACCGGATTCGCGAAGCCGGATACGATCATCGCACGGGCCTCCGCCTCGGGAATGCCTCGGCTCATCAGGTAGAAGACGGCCTCATCGCTGATCCGGCCGATCTTGGCCTCGTGGCCCACATCGGCGTCGCTCGTCCTGACATCCATCTCCGGGATCGTATCCGAGCGGGAGCGGTTGTCCAGCATCAGCGACTGGCAGTCCACCGAGGATTTCGCCCTCTTCGCCTTCGGCTGAATCTGTACGGAACTCCGGAAAGTGCTGATGCCGCCGTCCTTCGACAGCGATTTCGTCGTCACCAGCGAGCTTGTATCCTCTCCGATATGAACCATCCGGCAGCCAGTATCCAGATTCTGTCCCTTGCCGGCGAACGTGATGCCGGTGTATTCCACATCGGCGCCTCTGCCCTTCAGGATCGTCGTCGGATACAGGTAGGAGACATGGGAGCCGAAGGATCCGGACACCCACTCCATTCTGCCGCCCTCCTCCACGAGGGCCCGCTTTGTGTTCAGATTGTACATGTTCTTCGACCAGTTCTCGATGGTCGAGTAGCGGAGCCGCGCGTTCTTCTTCACATAGAGCTCCACGCAGCCCGCGTGAAGATTCGCCACGTTCCACTTCGGCGCCGAACACCCTTCGATGAAATGAAGGTCGGCTCCCTCGTCCACGATGATCAGCGTATGCTCGAACTGGCCCGCGCCCTTCGCGTTCAGCCGGAAATAGGACTGAAGCGGGATCGAAACCTTCACGCCCTTCGGGATGTAGACGAAGGATCCGCCGGACCAGACCGCGCCGTGCAGCGCCGCAAACTTGTGGTCCGTCGGCGGGACCAGCTTCATGAAGTATTCCTTCACCATATCCGCGTACTTGCCGGTCAGCGCGCTCTCCATGTCGGTGTAGACGACACCCTGACGCGCCACATAGTCCTGCAGGTTATGGTAGACCAGTTCCGAATCGTACTGCGCGCCCACGCCGGCGAGATACTCATGCTCCGCCTGCGGAATCCCCAGCTTGTCGAAGGCGCTCTTGATCTCCTCCGGCACATCGTCCCAGGTCGCCTTCATGTCCGTATTCGGCCGCACGTAGGTGACGATCTTCTTCATATCCAGTCCGTCGATGGGCGGTCCCCAGTTCGGCACGCGGAGACGGTTGTAGATTTCAAGCGAATGCAGTCGGAATTCTCTCATCCACTCGGGATCATGCTTCTCCTTCGAAATCGTCTCCACGATCTCCGGTGTCAGCCCTTCGTCCACCTTGTAAAAACCTGTCTCCTCGTCCCGGAAGTCATAGAGGCTCCGGTCCGTTCCCTCGAGATACGCGTTGATATCATCCCGGCTCGTATCGATCGCGGGATCAAAATTCACTGCTCTTTCTGCCATCGGTCAGGCCTCCCCGCTCTTCGCGCGTTCGGCTTCCATCCTCGCGGCCGCCTCCTCGACGTACTTCTCGAAGCCCTGCTCGTTGATCCGTTCCACCAGCTCCGCGCCGCCGGTCGTCACCAGTGTTCCCTTCACCAGCACATGCGTGTAGTCCACATGAAGCGCCTCAAGAATCTTCGTGCTGTGCGTGATGATGAGAAGCGCGCCATCGCTCCGTTTGTGATACTCCTCGATTCCCTTTGACACTGTGCGCACCGCGTCCACGTCCAGTCCGGAATCCGTCTCATCGAGAATCGCCAGTTTCGGGCTGAGCATCAGCATCTGGAGAATCTCCGCTTTTTTCTTCTCGCCGCCCGAAAATCCCACGTTCAGGTCTCGTTCCGCGTAGGATTCGTCCATCTGGAGCAGCTTCATCGTCTCCTCCAGCTGTTTTCGGTAGGCGAGCAGCTTCACGTTCTTCCCCGTCTTCTGACGCAGCGCGCTGCGGATGAAGCTTTCCAGCGAAAGTCCCGGAACCTCCAGCGGATTCTGGAAGGACATGAACATGCCGGCCCGGGCCCGCGCGTCCGCCGAAGCGCGCGTGATGTCCTCGCCGTCAAAAAGGATCTGTCCCGCCGTGACATGATAGGTCGGATTTCCCATCAGCGTGTTGCCGAGAGTGGATTTTCCCGCTCCGTTCGGTCCCATCAGTACATGTGTTTCGCCTCTGCCAATATGAAGGTTCACATCGTGAAGGATCTCGCCCTCCTCGATACTGACCGATAAATCCTTGACTTCAAGAAGATTTTCAGACATCGCGTCGACCGCCTTTCTATTTCCGACAATTTTGCTCTTCTTTAACCGTGCCAATTATATGAAACCCTACTAATCTTGTCAAGATTCTCTCTTCCTTTTCTTACAGGCTTTCTTCTGGTAAAATAAGAAGATACGAAATGATAGGAAAGGACTGGTATGAAGCACAGCAAAAGGGGGCATGCAGCCCTTACGGCAGCCTTCTGGCTGCTTCCCGCGGCCATCATCAGTCTCGTGCCTTTTCTGGTTACGAGGGTCTACTACATGGTCGCCGACGATTATCTCCTGAACTATATCGCGAACGGCTCCTTCGGCACGGCAGGATGCGCGCATCTCGTCTACATCCGTGCAGTAATCGGAGGCGTCCTGAAGGCTCTGTACCGTCTCGCCCCCGGCGTCAACTGGTACGCGGCGATGCTGGCCGTCTTCACGGTGCTCTCCTTCACGGTGTTCTACCGCGCCGTCTGGGACGCTTCACACAGTGTGCTCTGCCTGCTGCCGGTCCTGCTCATCGACGCGCTGACGGTGCCGTACTTTTTTTCCTACACGGTCATCGCGTTCTATATGGCTGCGGCGGGTGTCGTGCTCTGGTACGGCGCGTGGCGGCGGGAAACACCCCGGATCGGTGAAGGGATCTGCGGCTCTCTTTTTCTCGCGGCCGCCGTCTGTCTTCGCCGGGACGCAGTGCTTCCGAGTGTCGTGCTGACCGCGCCGCTTCTCCTTGGCGTGCTGCGCTTCCGGCTGTCCGCGCGGCAAGGATGCGGCCACTCCTGCCGGAGCGGCGAACGCCTATGCGCGGCGAAGGGAAACGCCCCGGGCGAAACGGCCGCGGAGGCTCTGACCCCGCCGGGCGGAGCGGGTATGTCCCGTCTCCGCCTCCGCGGCCCGTCCCGCGCCGTCACCGTCCCCGTCCTCCTGCTGGCCGCCCTCCTGCTCCTCACCGGCGCTGCCGAGAAGCGGGCCTACTCGGATTCCGGATGGCAGTCATTCCTCCGCTATACCAGTGCCCGCTCCTCCGTCGTCGACTACCCGGAGGCAGATTATCAGGCATACGTCTCCGAGTTCCGCCGCATCGGCCTGAGCGGGCTGGACTACAATCTGCTTCTCGGCTGGAAATACGCGGAGAAGCCGGTCTACACGGAGAAGGTGCTGACGGAGGCCGCCGATATCGGCCGCGCCTCCGTGACGCCGGAAAGACGGATCCGGTACGTCCGTTCCGTCTTCACGCCGGCGCGCCGTCTCTATCTGCTGCTTCCGCTTCTGGTGTTTCTGATGCTGCTTCTCCTTGCGAAGCGGTATCCGGTCCTCGGGGGCGCCGGCGCGCTGCTCTGCTTCTACGGGATCGTCTTCGCGCTGACCTTTGTCCGCATGCGGTTTGTCATCCGGGTCGCGGCGCCGGTGGCGGCGGTCAGCATGCTGACACTTCTCATGATGACGCCGCGCCGGATCGGCCGCGCCCCGGAAACGGGCGGTCCGCCCGATGCGGCGCCGGCTTCCGGCGGACAGCCTCGGAGAATGCCCGTGTCCTGTCTTCTGCGAGGGACGGCCGCTCTGCTCTGTCTGCTTCTCTTCCTGTACAGCGGACAGAGCTTTATGCGTGACTATCTTGAATCCAACAGGGTGTCAAGAAGCCCGTCCGACGAGCCGCCGAAGAATGCCATTGTGGATGAGATCGCGTCGCATCCGGACACGCTCTACATCATGGACGCCGGCGTGATGAGCATCCTCTACTTCTTCGGCACGCCGGTGACCGCGGTGAAGCCGACGCACCGCTTCGACAACGTCGTCCGGTCCGGCAGCTGGGATACGTTCTCCCCCCGCTACTACGCGCAGGTCAGCCGCTTTCTCTCCGATCCGGACCGGCTTCTGACCTCGCTGGTCACCTCCGGAAACGTCCGCTACGTCTCCGGAAGTGCAGATGGCATCCGCGATTTTCTCGCCGAGCACACCGGGCAGAAGGTCATCTGGACAGAACAGGGCTTTGAGCGGCTCAGCTCAAAGGTCTACCGGTTTCATTTTCAGAACCGTGCCGGGCGCGAATCGTCCCGGCACTCATAACCCCGATCAGGAGGCATCGCCATGAACTACAAGTATGAAAATCTGGACCGTCTGATCTATATCCTCATCGGCGCGCTGCTCGCCGTCGTCTTCGAGCTCGCCTCGCGGGCACGGATCAATGTAAGCGGCGACGGGATCTGGCACGGACTCAATTACAATCTGCTGGTCTACGCGCTGGCGCTGATCGGCGCCTTCGTCCTCTTCTGCGTGCTGGCCTGGCTCGTGGAACGCCTTCGCAGGAAGAAGGAGGGCGCCTCACCGGCCGCAGCCGGAAGAGGCGCCGTCCGGATGCAGCGGGCGGTTCTCTACGGATTTTACACCATCGCCGCCGCCGCGCTGATTGCGCTGATCTGCCGGATCTATGTGAACGAATGCAATCTGTACCCCGGCAACGCCGCGCCGACCTATCTCCGGCAGGAGCTGCCCCACCGGTTCTATCTGGCTGCCATCGCCGCCATCGCCGGCTCTCTCTTCTTCACGCTCCCCCGCCTCAGAAGAGATACCGTCCGGAACCGGCCGTTCCGGGTCACAACCGCGCTGATCTGGGCCGTGCTCAACGGAATCGCCGTCTACTGCCCGAACATCTTTCAGGATCAGGGCGGCGGTCTCATCCATATCCACGCTGTCACCAATTCCATCGTGAACGTCGCCCGCCTTCAGCCCTACAGCGCCTATAACTGCAGCATCTACGGTCACTACGGCCTCCTCTGCCTGCCGTTTGTGAAGCTGTTGGGAGGCGATCTCTACGCCGTGATGCAGACGCTGGCCCTGATGGCTTTCTTCGCCTTTCTCGCGGCCTTCTACGTCGCGGACCGGCTGATCCGGCACGACGCGGTCTATCTGATGGCGGTCGCCGGCATCACGGGCACCACAACCATTCTGACCCGTCACGGCCAGTATTTCCAGATCAATCCGCTGCGCCTCCTGTTCCCCTGCCTTACGATGGCGGTCGTTGCCTTCGGCGCCGCTCACCGGACGAAGAGCGCCCGGGTCCTGACCGCCGTGCTGGCCGCCGCCTGCGGCGTCGGCTCCGTCATCTGGAATCTGGAAACCGGACTTTTCTGCGTGGCCGTCTTCCTTTTGACCTGGCTGTTCCGCGGATTCTACGAGGAACGGGTCTTCACGTACGCCACGCTCCGGCGTATTCTGACTGCCCTGGCAGCCGGCGCAGGCTGCGTCGCGGCCGCTTACGGAATCGTCTGTCTCTACAACCGGCTGACCGGAGGCGAATCCGGCACCTTCCGGCTTTTCATCTATCCGTTCTTCTCCGGAACGTACCATGTGGATCATCTCCGGGTCCCGCTTCCCTCGACCGCGTACCTCTATTTCTTCCAGATCCTGCTCTTCTTCCTCACGGTTGCCGGCATGCTCCGCCGTCAGTACCTGCTGCGCGCGAATGTGATCACGGGCGACCCGAACGCCGTCGAGGGGGTAGACTTCGGCGCGATGGAAGCCGCGGACACGCTGCGCGTTGCCATCGCCCTTTCCGGGCTTTCGTCCCTCACCTATTTCATGAACCGTGCCGCCTATGGCAATATGTCCATCTCGCATATTCAGATGTGTCTCCTGCTGGCGGCCTTCGGAGAAGGCTCGCTGGCGCTGTCGAAGGAGAGCCGCCGGCGTCTGCTCGGTACGCCGGCCGCGTATCTGAACACCGCAGTCTCGGCCGTCCTCTTCGGCGGCTGCGTCTGGATGGCCGTCGAGGGTGCGCTTTACCTCCCGGTCAGCTATGATTTCCGGGCCAATTCCTCGTGGAAAACCGCCTCGATGAATGAGGGAATCGAAGCGATCCGCTCATCCATCCCGATGGACACCTACGCCTTCGGCACCTATATTCCCGAGGTCTACCTCCAGCTCGGCTGGAATACCGGATGCGTGATGACCGACTGGTCCGACATCAACGATCTGAACCGCACCTTTGCCTTCCGGGGCGCCATGAAGCACAACCGGGTACTGACGACCGAAGTGGACGCGTTTGCCGCCTACTCCAAGGGCGTTTACGCGCCGACAACGAAAGTTTCGGTGGACGGCATCACCTTCCAGCTATTCGAGCGCATCGATCCGATTGATGAAAACGCTGCGGCCGCCGGTGATCTGAAGGGTGCGGCGGAAGGCACACTGGTTCCGGAGGGCACGGATTCCGGCGCCGTCTCCGCGGCGGAGTCCGTCAGCCAGTCCTCCTCTCCGGACGCCGAATCGGTTCTCTCCTCCGGAACGGAAGAAAAAGAGTCCGAAAAAGCGGACGGAACCTCCTCAGACAGCAGACGGAACAAAGACCGTGCGTCCTCCGGCTCATCCGGGACGGACGGCAGAAAAGCCGGACAGCGCTCATCCGGGAGCGCCCGTGTCTCGCTGGCGCCGCTTCCTTCCGGCCGGAACGCGATCCGGGTCTGAATGCAGCGGATATGACAGCGGCCCTGCCGCCGGGTGAAACCGGCGGCAGGGCCGCTGTCATATCCGTCCGGAGATCCGGACGGCTTCAAAGATGCTCTCTCACATAGGACTCCGTCTCCGCACAGGCTTTGTCCTCGTCTTCTCCTTCAAAGGTCAGCATGATCTCCTGACCCATCCGGATTCCGAGCGTCATCACGCTGAGCAGCTTCTTCCCGTCAGCGGTTCGGCCGTTCCCGGAAATCGTGATCGCGCACTGATAGTCCCGGATTGCCTTCACGAGATCGCCGGCCGGTCTCGCGTGGAGCCCGATCGGCTCCCTGACCGTATAGGTGAATGATTTCATTCCGTACTCCTCTCTTCTTCCATCATGCATTCCCTGCTCTTCCGCCGTATGCGCTGCAGCGCATTGTCGATCGCCTTCGGTGTCCTGCCCAGCTCGGACGCGATCTCCCGGTAATCCATTCCCGTCAGATACAGTGTCAGAACCTTCGTCTCCAGCGGGCTGAGCGCCTCTCTCAGCCTCCGCAGACGCTCGTCAGCGGCTTCTCTCGCGATTACCAATGTCTCCGGCGACTCCTTCGCGCCGTGAAGCACCCGCTCTCCTTCCTCGTCCGTGAGCTCCACCGCATCGTTGAGTACCCGGTTCTTCTCGCGCTGCGAGGCCTCGATGGCGTGCAGCATCTGCCGGTCCGCGCACAGCGCGGCGAATGTCGCAAAGGAGGCCTGCTTCGACGGGTCATAATCCCGCAGAGCCTTGTACAGACCAATCATGCCTTCCTGAATCAGGTCCTCCCGATCGCCTCCCGCAAGATAGCGGGCCGCGCTCAGCCTCCGTACCAGCGGCTTGTATTTCTCCATCAGAAAATCGGCCGCCCCGGAATCTCCTCCGCGGGCCAGCCCGACCAGTTCCTCATCGGCATACGCCTCATACGGTTTTTCCGCCATTTGCCCCGCTCCTGCGGCCGCCCTTTACCGCCGCTGCCGCACGATCTCGTACATCAGGACACCCGCCGCGACGGATGCATTGAGCGAATCGATGCGGCCGGTCATCGGGATCGTCGCGGTCATGTCGCAGGCTTCCCGGACAATCCGGTTCACGCCGTTCCCTTCATTGCCGATCACAAGTCCGATCGGCCCTTTCAGATCAAGGTCGTACATCGGCGTGCCGCCCATATCCGCGCAGACGAACCAGATCCCCCGTGTCTTCAGCTCTTCGATGGTCTGCTTCAGATTCGTCACCTTCGCCACAGTCACATAGTTCAGCGCCCCGGCTGAAGCGCGCACCACGGTCGAGGTCAGTCCGACCGCCCGGTGTTTCGTGATGATCACCCCGTGCGCACCGGCCTGACAGGCGGTACGGATGATCGCGCCGAGATTGTGCGGGTCCTCGATGCCGTCCAGCAGCACCAGAAACGGAGGCTCTCCGGCTTCCTCCGCCCTCGCGAGCATCTCGTCCACCGTACCGTAGGAATAGGCGGAAACCTGGGCGATCACGCCCTGATGCCGACCTGAGGGAGAGAGCTGATCCAGCCTCTCCTTCGTCATGAAGGTCACCGCTGTGCCCGCCTTCTGAGCCTCTCTTAAAATCGTCCGCACCGGACCGTCGCCCGAGTGCTCCTGAACGAAGAGCTTGTCCACGGTCCGGCCGGACCGGAAGGCCTCGAGCACGGCATTCCGCCCCTCGATCCGGTCCGCGCATTCCGCGGAATCCTCTCCGTTTTCCGTCTGGCGTCCCGGGCGGTTCCGTCCGGATCTCCCGGCCTCCTCCGCCGTTCGTTCCGGGCGGAAAGAACCGCTCTCATCCTTCCGCCAGGCGGGACGTTCCGTCCGTTTTACTTCCCTGTTTCTCATACTGTCTGATTCCTTCCCCGATCAGCCTGAGCATCCGCTCCTGCTGTCCCGTCAGATACAGATATCCCATCAGCGCTTCAAATCCGGTGGCGCGGCGGTAGTCCTCCGTCGTCGCGTGCTTCGCCATCGTGTAGGACTTCGCGTTCCGGCCGCGGCGGCTGATGTCCTGCTCCCGTTCGTCAAGCAGCGGCATAAGGCTTTCCATCATCGCGGACTGGGCGGCCGCTTTCACCAGACGGGCCTTTCTCCGGTTGAGAAGATTGGGGCGTGCATTCCCCTCCTTCACCAGCATCGTCCGCACCGCCAGTTCATAGACCGCATCGCCCAGAAAAGCCAGCACAAGCGGGGAGTAGCTCCCCGCTTCCGCCGGATCCAGATCGGGAATGAACCGTTCCGTCCCCTCGTTCTCCGTATGCGCCGTCAGATCCGTCTCCATTTCACGCCCTCCCGGGTGTCAAGCAGCTCGATGCCCTGCGCCTTCAGACGGTCGCGGATCTCATCGGCCAGCGCAAAGTTGCGCGCCTTCCGCGCCTCCTGGCGCGCCTCGATCTGCTTCTCGATGTCCTCGTCGAGCGTCTCCTTCTTCGGAAGCACGATCAGGCCGAGAATGTCCCCCAGCCCGGTCAGTACGTCGAGCAGGCCCCGGGCCAGCTTCTTCGGCGCGCTGTCGGTGACATTGATATTCGCGAAGCGGACCAGATCGAAGACCACGGCCAGCGCATCCGCCGTGTTGCAGTCGTCGTCCATCTTCCCGTCGAAGGCCGGCACGAAGGCGCGCGCCTCCTCCAGAATCTTCCGGGCTGCATCGTCAAGAGGCCCGTCCGCGCCGTTCTCCGCCACATCGCGGAGATGATCGGCCGCCGTGCGGATCCGCTCAAGAGACGTCTTCGCGGCCTCCATCAGTTCCGCGCTGAAGTTGAGCGGGCTCCTGTAGTGAGCGCTCAGCATGAACAGGCGGAGCACCTGGAGATCATATTTCTTCGAAATGTCACGAACAGTGAAGAAATTGCCCAGCGACTTGGACATCTTCCGGTTGTCGATATTGAGGAACGCGTTATGCATCCAGTAATGAGCGAACGGAACGCCGTTGGCGCAGGTCGACTGAGCGATTTCGTTCTCATGATGAGGGAAGATCAGATCCTCGCCGCCCGCGTGGATATCAATGGTATCGCCGAGATAGCGCTTCGCCATCACGGAGCACTCGATATGCCATCCGGGACGTCCCTCGCTCCACGGAGAGTTCCAGAATGGCTCGCCCTCCTTCTTCGGCTTCCAGAGCACGAAATCCAGCGGGTCCTCCTTTTCCTCTTCGCCGCTGACCTTCAGCTCGCGGAAGCCGCTGCGGAGATCGTCCAGATTCTTGTGCGAAAGCTCCCCGTACTCCGCGAAACTCCGGGTCGCGAAATATACCGTGCCGTTGCGCACATACGCGTGACCGGATTCGATCAGCCCGCTGATCATCGCGACCATGCCGTCGATCTCCTTCGTCGCCTGAGGATGCGTCGTCGCCGGCTTCACGTTCATCGCGGCCATATCCTTTTTGCATTCCGCGATGTAGCGCGCCGCGATCTCCTCCGCGGTCACGCCCTCTGCGGCGGCCGCCCGGATAATCTTGTCGTCCACATCCGTGAAGTTCGAGACGTAATTGACCTCGTAGCCCTTATGCTCCAGATAGCGGCGGAACGTGTCAAACACGATCATCGGCCGCGCGTTTCCGATATGAATCAGGTTGTAGACCGTCGGCCCGCAGACGTACATCCGCACCTTGCCCGGCTCGATCGGAACAAATTCCTGCTTCGTCATTGTCAGCGTATTGAAGATTTTCATCACTTGTGCCTTTCTTATTCCTCGGTCATCCTGCTGAGTCTAGCAGACTCGGCGGAAAAAGTAAACGCGGGAATCCGGATGTCTCCGCACGGCAGGCGTTCAGCGCCGCGCGCTGTCAAACGTCTCGATCAGCGCCGCCGCCTGCGCCGCGATTCCCTCTCCGGCTCCCGTGAAGCCAAGACCTTCCTCCGTCGTCGCCTTCACGCTCACGCGGTCCGCCGGGATTCCGAGCGCCGCGGCGATGTTCTCCCTCATCCCGTCAATATAGGGACGGAGCTTCGGCGCCTGGGCGATCACCGTCGCGTCCACATTGACGACAAAGTACCCGTGGTTGGTGAGGATACCGGCCGTCTTCTTCAGAAGCTTCATCGAGGAGATCCCTTCGTACAGAGGATCCGTATCCGGGAAATGCAGGCCGATGTCCCCCAGCGCCGCGGCTCCCAGCAGGGCGTCCGCCACCGCATGAAGCAGCACGTCCGCGTCCGAGTGGCCGAGAAGACCTTTCTCAAAAGGAATTTCCACGCCGCCCAGAATCAGTTTCCGGCCTTCCTTCAGCCGGTGAACATCATAGCCAGTACCGATTCGCATCATATTGAACCTCCTGCCTCTTCTCCGCCTATTATAGACGATGGCAGGGAAGCGCGTAAAGCAGAACTCCGTGCCGCGTAAAAAGCGGATCCGCCGCAGGCCCGCCTGGCCGCGGTGAATCCGCTTCTTTTTCCGTCAGGATTCCGGCGATGACGCCGTCTCCGCCGGAGAATCTTCCGGTTCCTCCGCTGAAACGGCCGGCTCCGTCTGACTGAGGGCCGCCTCCGCCGCGGAGGACGCGCCCGAATCCGAGGTTTCCTTAAAGTAACTCAGATCATAGTCGAGATCCGTAAGCAGTCCCGTCGAGACCGCGTACACCGTTGAAGAATCGTCATTCAGATAAACATACACATCATTCGTGGTGTCATTGACGGATCCCACGGCGATCATCGTCTTCTTCCCGTCCGTATCGGTCAGCTGCACGGTATAGGACGGTTTGTCCAGTCCGTACTGCGCCGGATCACGGACGTTTTCCATCTCTTTCGTGACGCTTACACCGGTCATCGTGGACGCCAGTGTATTCGCTTTCGTCTGGTCCACCGGGAATGCGGCGTCGCCGTCGGCGGACCACTGCCCTTCCGACCGTGTGAAGGCCACCTCATCAGAACCCGTCTTCGTATACGCGATTGACTTGATCCTGTCCGCCGTCAGATCCATCAGCGTCCCGCTGCCGCTGCTCTCCGACGCCTCATAGTCCGCTGATTTCTTCTGTGCGACCACAAGGACAGCGACCAGCACGAGCAGGACCGCCGCGCCGGCGAGCAGACGGGCCCGTCTGTTTCTCTTTTTTCCGCTCATCTCATTTCTCCTGTTCCCGAAACGGGTGCCGTCTTCCGGATTCCTTCCGGTTCATATGCCGGCTGCCTTTTCGAGCCTCTTTCATCATCTCTTCCTGCGTCTTCCCCAGACGGCGAAGCCGGCGATCAGCACAGCGGCCGGGAGCAGGATCATGAACAGATTGCCGAGCATCGACACCGCGCCGCTGTTGATCGTTGTCTGAGGCGCCGAAGTCGATTTCGCCGCCACGGACACCGTCACCTTCTGATCCGTAAGATACGTGACGATCGACGCGAAAAGATCATCGTTGCCGGTGGGCAGATCCGCCTGCTGCTGAATCAGAAGGGACAGCGCTTCAGCACTGAAGGTCGTCGGCGTCGTGAAATAAAGAAGCTTCATCTCTTTGGCCGTCTCGTTCTTCACACTGCCGGAGCCGTGACCGGCCGACGTCTCCGCGCCGCTCACCGTCGTCACCGCGCCCGATCCGGCCGCGTCCGCGGAAACATCCGTCTTCACGGAAGAAGAAGCGGCAGATTCCGTCCCGGAAGCGGACGCATCCATATCCGATTTCCCCTTGTCGTCATTCGAATAGGTCTGCTCCACCGCTACGCCGAGTGTGTACTCGCCCGAGGCGTCTCCCGACTCCTTCTCATACGTCGAAGAGAGATCCGTCTTCAGATAGGCGCTGTCACTCGTGGTGAGCAGCGGTGTGACTGTGTAGGACGCGTCCTCGCTCTCTCCGATCTGAATGCCGTCCGACATCCCCACCACGATGTTCTCGTTCGTCAGATTCTTCGTCACTTCCGAGGAGGCCGAGACATTCGGGACCAGCAGATAAGGGATCTGGGTGTAGTGGCTCTGGTCGCCCTCCAGCACCGCGCCGCCCGACCGGCTGAGACCGTACGCGGCCACGATGGAGTCGAACTTCGGCGTCGAGGCGCCGGTCCACAGCGCAGGTGCCGTCACGAGCAGCGCATGGCCGCCGTCCGCGAGATAATCGGTGACCTTCTTCACCTCATCCGCCGTGTAATCCTGCTGCGGGCAGAAGGAAATCAGCGCCGTGCAGTCGTCCGGGATCTCCGAGCTCAGCAGATTCAGGCTCGCCGTCTCGACGTTCGCCTTCCCGAAGGCGTCCTTCATCTCCGACCCCAGCTCCAGCTCCTTGTGGCCTGTCGTATAGTAGACTTTCGCGCCGCTCCCGCCGGTCACATAGGCGATTGCGCTGGTGATTTTCCCTTCCCCGTCGAAGGAATCAGCCGACTGGGAATAGTAGTCGGAGTAAGCGTACATGTCGTTGTAATCCACGACTTTTGACCGGTTCCCGGAAACGACGATCACGCTGTTCAGCGTCACGGAGCTGTCCGTGTACTTCTTGACGAAGGTCGGATCCGACACGGAGTCGATCTCCCGGAATGTGACATGCTTCGATTCCCCGGCATAATTCTCGAGGAGTTTGACGATCGTCTGGTCCTCCTGACCGGTCTGGGTGATCAGATTGAGCGTTACGTCGCCGCTCAGGCTGTCCAGCAGCGATTTCGTCGTCTTTCCGACCGAATACAGCTTGGAGGCTGTCACATCAAAGACCGTGAACTTCGACGGCAGCGCGGCGACGATGAAATTCACCACGACCACCGCTGCGACCAGAATCGCCGTCATCGCTGCGGCATAGGTCCCGTTCGCGGCCAGACGCCTCCTGCGCGACCGGATCTGAGGAGACTGCTCCGTTTTTTTCTGTTTCTTTCTCATCATGCTTCCGTCCCTCCTCAGCTCCAGCGTCTCTTCTCAATCGACTGCACGGTCAGTCCGATCCCAATCACAATATAGGACACGAAAAACAGCAGGTTGCCGATGCTCAGCGACCCGCCCGCGAAATCCGAGAAATGCGTTGAGAAATCCAGCACCCGCAGAATGGACTCCGTACGGCCGCTGAACCAGTCCGGCCGCACAAGATACCCGATGACGGACGCGGCCGCGATTCCCCCGCCGAGTCCTGCGCTGATCAAGACATGTTTCGTCATGAAATACATCAGGAGGCCCGCCAGTCCGCCCAGCACGATCAGGAACAGAAGTGCCGTCACCGCACTGGTGCTTAAAATTGTGAACACGCCGCTCAGCATCTGGGTGAAAAAGACGAACAGGATACTGAGGATCGCCGCGATCACCGCGCTCTCCGTGCAGCTGGAGATGAACATCCCCACCGCGAGGTAGGCGGCGCCCATCAGGAACCAGGCCAGAATGCAGGCGTAGTCCCAGCCCAGCGTCTCCGCCCCGAAAGCGCGCATGATCAGCGGGAAGAAGCACATCACCGCCGTCGGAATCGCGAGGATACTCACCAGCGCAAGATACTTCCCCATCACGATGGAGAATACGCTCTCCGGCGAAGTGAACAGGAGCTGATCGGTCCGCTGCCGCCGCTCCTCCGCGAACACGCGCATCGAGAGAATCGGCACCACGATGTAAAAGATCAGCGCGCAGTTACTCACCGCGTAGTGAAGCGTGAGCACGCCGTAATAGAGATTATAGTAGCGGAACATCAGTCCCGCGATCAGAAGCGACGCGGCCACCGCGATGGCGCCTGTCATGTTGGTGAAGCAGCCCCGCATCTCTTTCCTGTATACCGCACCCATCAGTCATCCTCCCCGTTCACGCCGTCTGCCTTCCTGAGGCGGAGCTTCTCGGCGGCCGGCGCCGGCCCCTCCGCTTCCCCGGAAGCATGCTCCTCTCCCTGCGTCAGTTCGAGGAAAATCGACTCCAGGCTTTCCTTCTCAGTCCGCATCTCAAGGATCATCAGTCCGGCCTGCATCAGCGCGCGGCTGACTTCGGCGCGGATATCCTGATCCCCCGGAACCGCGATCCTGACGCAGCTCTCCCCGTTTTCGGTGAACGAGGAGACATCCGTCACGCCGGGAACCGTCCGGACCGCCGCTTCAAGCTCGGCCGGCGTACCCTCAGCATGCACGGTCAGCGTCGCGCCCCGTTCCCGCTCCGCGGCAAGATGATCCGGCGTGTCGCAGGCCACAAAGCGGCCCTTGTTGATGATCAGCACCTTGTCGCAGACCTCGCTGACTTCGGCGAGGATATGAGAGCTGAGGATCACGGTATGCGTCTGCCCCAGCTTCCGGATCAGATCGCGGATCTCGATAATCTGACGCGGGTCCAGTCCGACGGTGGGCTCGTCAAGGATAAGCGTCTCCGGCTCTCCCAGCAGCGCCTGGGCGAAGCCGACCCGCTGACGGTACCCTTTGGAAAGATTCCGGATCAGCCGGTCCGTCACATCTCCCAGCTCCAGTTCTCCTGCCGCCTGTTCGATCTGGTCCTCCCGCTCCGCCTTCGGTATTTTCTTGATTTCGGCGGCGAACCTCAGGTATTCGTATACCGTCATATCCGGATAAACCGGAGGAATCTCGGGAAGATAGCCGATGGTCCGCTTGGCCTCCTCCGGCTCATCGAGAATGTTGTGGCCGTTGATGATCACCTCGCCGTCCGTGGGCGCGAGATAGCCGGTCATGATATTCATCGTCGTCGATTTGCCCGCGCCGTTCGCGCCGAGGAATCCGTAGATCGTGCCGTCCTCGACCGTAAAGCTCAGGTCGTCGACCGCGGCGTGCCCGCCGTAGAGTTTTGTCAGGTGCCTGACTTCAATCAATTGCTCCGCCTCCTCCTGCATGCTTGTTCCGTTGACACGTTTTTCTATCATAGATAGCAAATGTGTAGAAAGATTGAACGGCAGACAGAAAAAAGCGGCTGCCGGAGCTTCGTTCCGACAGCCGCGTCACGCGGGCTCTCTCTATATGGCGCCCTCCGGCACCGGCTCACAGTTCACCGCCCGGAACTGCAGCGCAGACATGACGCTGCAGAGATCAGTCCCGGTCCGGAAGTGTCTTACAGTTCCCCGTCCGGAATCGGACGAAGCCCGGCCTCTGAAAGCGCCCGGACTGCCTCTTCCCGGTTCTCGGTCTTGATGACGAAACCGGCGGTGCCCTCATGGCGCGAGAAAAGCGCGTAGGTATAATCCAGATTGACGCCGAACGCGCCCAGCGTCCGCAGAAGAGCCACCAGCGCCCCCGGATGATCCTCCACTTCGATGACGAGCACATCCTTCACCTGACAGATGTACCCCTGTTCCTCGAGTTTCGCCTTTGCCCTGCCGGTATCGCTGACGATCACCCGGACGATGCCGAAGTCCATGGCATCCGAGACGTTCATGGCCCGCATATCGATGCCGTTCTCCTTCAGCACGCCGCAGAAGGCAGCCAGCGCTCCCGGCGTATTGGAAATAAACGTAGTAAGCTGCTTTGCCATTCTGATCCGTCCTCTCCTTACCCGGTCCGTCCGCGACGGGAACCCCGGATTTCGCCTCAGTCCTTCATCAGCCCCTTTTCCGCGAATGCCTCCAGCAGCCGGTCCATCTCAGGCGGGATCCGGATCGGCTCGCCGGCCGCACGGATCGCGTTGCTGACATCCTTCAGCCCGTTGCCGGTCACAAGGGAGACCACTTCAGCGTCCTTCCCGATCAGACCTGTCTCCAGTGCCTTCTTCACACCCGCCGTGCCCGCTGCGCCGGCCGGTTCCGCGAACACACCGGCTTCCCTTCCCAGCAGCCTCATCGCCGCGAGAATTTCCTCATCCGAGACATTCACCGCGACGCCGTGAGACTCCTCGATCGCGCGGAGCGCCTTCACCGGATTGCGGGGCACCCCGACCGCGATGGAGTCGGCGATTGTATTTTCCTCCTGAGGCTTCCATTTCATCGTATGCGCGGCGGCTGCGGTGTTGATCGGGCAACACCCCTCCGCCTGCACGCTGATCAGTCTCGGAAGCCGGTCGATGAAGCCGGCCTCGTAGAGATCCCGGAATCCCTTCCAGACACCGGCGATCGTACAGCCGTCCCCGACGGAGACCGCCACATAATCCGGCATCCGGAAACCGAGCTGCTCCGCGATTTCCAGCGAGACCGTCTTCTTTCCTTCCATCAGGTACGGGTTGATGGCTGCATTCCGGTTGTACCAGCCCCAGCGGTCGATCGCCTCCGCGGAGAGACGGAACGTGTCCTCATAGCTTCCTTCCACCGAGATGACATGGGCGCCGAACATCATCAGCTGCGCCACCTTGCCCTTCGGCGCACGGGCAGGGACAAAGATAAAGGTCTGGTGCCCGGCCGCCGCGGCGTTCCCGGCCAGCGAGCTGGCCGCGTTGCCGGTGGAGGAGCAGGCGATGATCTCCTTTCCCGCCTCCTCCGCCTTGACGACGGCCATCGCCGACGCCCTGTCCTTGAGGGACGCGGTCGGATTCTGTCCGTCATCCTTGATATACAGGGTTTTCACACCCAGCGTCTTCGCGAGCCGGTCCGCCCGGTACAGCGGCGATCCTCCCACGCGGAGCCGCGGGCGGCTGCCGATTCCGTCTACCGGAAGAAATTCCATGTAGCGCCACATCGTCCGGTCCGTCCTGCCCGCCAGCGTCTCCTTCGTCAGCGCGGAACGGATCGCGTCATAGTCGTACTCAATATCGAGAATGCCCCCGCAGTCCGGGCAGACCGTCGTCTCCGGCCCCGCCGGAAAGACGTGACCGCAGACCGTGCATTTCGCATCCATGACATAGCTCATAAAACGCCGCCTTTCCGCCGGTCAAAGCTCTTTGATCAGGCCGACCTCCTCATTGAACTCACGGATCATGTCGTCCACACGGTCCGCGTCCTTCTTGACCTCATCCCATGTGTGCTCCGTATCGTACCACTGGGCGTTCAGCTCCTCGGATGCCTTGCCCTGCTGCTCAACCCAGGTGTAGTACTTGAGATTGTGCACCCGCTTGCGGTCCGCATAGGTCAGCTCCTGCATGTTGTCCGTCTTCTCGCCGAGGATATGCGTATGGAAGTCAACCGCGGCCATCTCTCTCGTGTAGGCGCCGTCCGCCTCCTCGAGCTCCTTCACTCTCGACTCATACATCACCGCCGAATCCGTGAGC
Source organism: Chordicoccus furentiruminis (assembly GCF_019355395.1). GTDB lineage: Bacteria > Bacillota > Clostridia > Lachnospirales > Lachnospiraceae > Chordicoccus > Chordicoccus furentiruminis. Next base: position 2,382,280 of record NZ_CP048829.1, on the reverse strand, counting down.
ACCGACGCGACGACGTCATGCTCAGTCAGCTCGTAGTACTTGGCCATCTTGATCGCGCAGAGCATGTTCGCGATACCGGAGATACCGAAGAGGCTCAGCTGGTCAACGGTCTGCTGCGGCACGCCGACGCTCGCGAGATAAGCCCGTCCCTCCGGCTCGTTGAAGAGGCGGAGCACCTTCTGGGAATCCTCATCATCGATGTCCACCACCAGGTCCGTGTTCTTCACGTTGTGGATCCACGGCACATGCTTGTCACCGATTCCTTCGATGCGGTGAGCACCGAAGCCGTTCTCAAGAAGCGTCGGGCACTGCAGCGCCTCGCCGACACCCAGCTTCGCGGTCGGATAGAGGTCCTTGATCCGGTCGCCGGCCGCCATCGTGCCGGCCGATCCGGAGGTGAAGATCGCGCCGAACAGACGGTCGTCTTCGTCCTTCATGGCGTCGAACGCCTCGGCGATGGCGTTTCCCGTGACATTGTAATGCCACATATAGTTGCCCATCTCCTCGAACTGGTTGAAGATCATGCAATCCTTCCGGGCCTTCAGCTCGTGGGTCTTGTCGAAGATCTCCTTCACGTTGGACTCGGAACCGGGCGTGGCGATGATCTCGGAGGCGATCTTTTTCAGCCAGTCAAAGCGTTCCCGGCTCATGCCTTCCGGAAGAATCGCGATGGAATAGCAGCCGAGCAGCTTCGAGTTGAACGCGCCGCCGCGGCAGTAATTGCCGGTGGAAGGCCAGACAGCCTTGTCCTTCGAGGAATCGAACTGTCCCGTCACAAGAGGCGGCACCAGACAGCCGAAGGAAGCGCCTACCTTGTGGCAGCCGGTGGGGAAATACTTGCCGACCATCAGAAGAATCTTCGCCTTCACGCCGGTCAGCTCCGTCGGCAGAACGATGTAGTTGGGGCCGCCGAAGAGTCCGCCGTACTCCTTCGGCTCGTTCTTCCATGTGACGCGGTAAAGGTTCAGCGGATTCACGTCCCAGAGACCTACATGCTTCAGCTGCTCAAGGATTTTCTCCGGGATCTTGCCCGGATCCTTCATCTCCGCGATCGTCGGAATGATGATGTGCTGCTCACGCGCCCGCTCGATGTTATGTTTTCTGCCTTCTTCATTGACTGTCAGGTCGATCATATTGCACCTCCGTATGCGCCGGACTTCAGCTGTCTGATAATAGCCTTCTCTGGCTTCTTTTATTGAAAAAGTGTATCACGTGGTTTCCCGAAATACAATGGAATAACAGATTTTCAGATTGCCTAAATTATTTTCTGTTGCAATACGTCCGCGGCATGCTATGATAAGGAAAGAAAAGAATACGTACCGGAATGCCGCGGAAACGGACCGGAATCAGAAAAGGACAGGAGGGCTGCGATATGAACCGTACGAATAACGCGGAGATGGATTTCACGATGAACCATCTGCCGCCGTCCAGCGACAAATGGCTTTCTCTCATGACGCCGGAGGAGGTGCGGAGGGCGCTCCGCTTCCACCGTTCCTTCCCCCAGTACGAGGTGACGCCGCTTCACAATCTGAAAAATATGGCGCGTTATCTGGGCATCGGCGGGCTCTATGTGAAGGACGAATCCTACCGCTTCGGTCTCAACGCCTTCAAGGTGCTGGGCGGCTCCTACGCGATGGCGCGCTACATCGCGAAGAAGACCGGCCGGAGCGTGGATGATCTCCCGTATCAGGTGCTCTCCTCTCCCGAGCTTCGCGAGGACATCGGCGCGACCACATTCTACACCGCCACCGACGGCAACCACGGCCGCGGCGTCGCCTGGGCGGCTCACCAGCTGGGCCAGAAAGCCGTCGTCCGTATGCCATGGGGGTCCTCCGAGATCCGCCGCGACAACATTGCGAAGGAAGGCGCTGAAGTCACCATCGAGAATCTCAACTATGACGACTGTGTCCGCCTCGCCGCCTCCCAGGCGGAGGCCGATCCGAACGGCGTGATCGTACAGGACACCGCATGGCGCGGCTACACCGACATCCCCGCCTGGATCATGCAGGGTTACGGCACGCTGGCGCTTGAGGCGGACCGGCAGCTGCTCGCCGACGGCATCGAGCGGCCGACCCATATCTTCGTCCAGGCCGGCGTCGGATCGCTGGCCGGCGCAGTGATCGGCTATTTCGCGAACCGTTTCAGGGGCGACGAGCCGACGATGTGCGTCGTGGAAGCCGGCGCGGCCGCCTGTCTTTACCGCTCCGCGGCCAAAGGAACCGGCCAGACGGTCCGCGTCACCGGCAAGCTGGATACGATTATGGCCGGTCTCGCCTGCGGAGAGCCGAACCGGATCGCCTGGGACATTCTCCGGAACCATGCCGCAGGCTTCGCCGCCTGTCCGGACTGGATGAGCGCCAAAGGCACCCGGATGTACGGCGTCCCGCTGGCCGGCGACAGCACGATCATCTCCGGCGAGTCCGGTTCCGTCACGATGGGCTTTCTCGCATCCATCGCCCGCTATCCGCAGTACCACAGCATCCGGGACGCGCTGGGGCTCGATGAAAATTCCCAGGTCCTGCTGATCTCCACGGAGGGGAACACCGACCCGACCCGTTTCCGCGAGGTGGTCTGGGACGGCCTGTACGGTGTCCGCCACAGGAACGAGGCGGTAGTCTGAACCGTGCAGAAAAGGGAGAGAGCCGGGCGGCGAATGCCGCCCGGCTCTCTCCCTTTTTCTGCTTCCGCTTCCCGGATCACAGATTCGCGTTCATGAACTTCTCCAGTTCAGCCGCTGCCTGCTCCTCGTCCTCGCCCTCGATCTTGAAGTCGACGGTCTCGCCCTGCTTCGCGCCGAGACCCATGACGGCGAAAATCTTGGATGCATTGCCTGACTTCGCGCCCTTGGAGATCGTCACCGTGCTCTTGAAGCCCTTCACCATCTTGACCAGCTCGCCAGCCGGTCTTGCGTGAATTCCTTCTGCGTCCTTGATCGTATAGCTGAATTCTTTCATAGGTTTGTCTCCTTTGCTGAAAACATCGTTTCCGTCATTATAGCATGTTTTCCCGTCCGATACAGTATCGCGCGGTACACTTTTTACAGTTTCTCCCCGTCGTAGAAGTACCCCCACTTCTTCCGGATCGCCGTCATCAGGTTCATCACGTCCGTGGTGTAATCGAGACGCATCACGGACGGATCCCCGCTTACGGCCCGCTCCATATCCGCGATCTCATAATCCAGCGCCCGCTCCGTATCGCCGCAGACGACTTCCTCTTTTCTGCCGTCCTCCGTCCATGTGATCACGGCCTTCTGCGAGCGCGGATACTCCATGATCTCGATATAGCAGCGGTCACACGCGATCATCGCCCGTTTGGGCTGCTTGCAGTGCATCGTGAGGCACATCGTGACCATCTGACCCTCCGGATTCCCGAGAATCGTCACGGACTGCTCGTCCGCCCCGCTGGGAGCCTGCCTCATCATCGTCTCGAACCGGTCCGGGCAGGAATCCAGAAAGAGCCGCGCGCAGCTGAGCGCGTAGACGCCGATATCCAGCATCGCGCCGCCGGCCAGCGCCTTGTTGAAGAACCGGTTCTTCATATTGTATTCCTTATAGCTTCCGAAGTTCATCGTGATCACGCCGGTCCGCCCGAATTCGCCAGCGTGAAGCCGCTTCGTCAGTTCCCGGTAAAGCGGCATATGGAAGATCGTCTGAGCCTCCGCCAGCACCACATGGTGCGCTGCCGCCAGCGCCTTCGCCTCCGCCAGTTCGCCGGCGTTCAGCGTGATCGATTTCTCGCAGAGCACGTGCTTCCCGTTTGAAAGCGCCGCTCTCAGAAACTCCATATGCGTGTTGTGGGGCGTCGTCAGATAGATGATGTCCACCTCCGGATCCGTGAACATCTCATGGAAGTCGTCATAAACCCGTTCCACACCGTACTTCTCCGCAAATGCAGCCGCCTTCGCCTGCGTCCTGTTGCCCACCGCATAGATATGACGGCCTTCCCGCGCGAACGCGTCGCCCATCTGATGGGCGATCACGCCGCATCCGAGAACCGCCCAGTGCCATTCGCTGCTCATCTGTCCGTCTCCTCTCTGTCTGTCCGTGTCCGGTTTCTTATCCATCCGTATGCCTTTCAGCTCCGGTCCGGCCGTTCACACCGTCCGGACCGGAAGATGAGGCCGGTTTTACGCCTCCCGCTCCGCCGGCAGCTTCTTCTTCCACAGTGAAAGAATCAGGCAGCCCGCGAAGCCTCCGATCAGCATCGCCAGCGCCCACTGAAGCGGATGCGTGATCACCGCGACCACCCAGAATCCTCCGTGAGGCGCCGGGCTCATGCAGCCGAAGGCCGCGGAAAGAGCACCGGCGATACCGGAGCCGATCATGCAGGAGGGAATCACCCGTCCCGGATCCGCCGCCGCGTAGGGAATCACGCCTTCCGTGATGAAGGAAAGTGCCATCACATAGTTCACCAGGCCGGATGTCCTCTCCTCCTTCGTCCAGCGGTCCCTGAACAGCGTGGTGGACAGGGCGATGATCAGCGGCGGAACCATGCCGCCGACCATCACGGCCGCCATGATGGTCTTCGCCGCATCCGATCCGCTGGCCAGCATACCGGTGGCGAAGACATACGCCGCCTTGTTGATGGGGCCGCCCATATCCGTGGCTTCCATCAGGGCAACCACCAGCCCGAGGAGGACGAGGTTCCGGGTCCCCATTCCGTTCAGCACACCGGTGATCCCCGTATTGATGGCAGCCATCAGCGGATTGATCAGAAACATCACGAAGCCGATCAGAAGAATGCCGATCAGCGGATACAGCAGCACGGGCTTGATGCCTTCCAGCGCAGACGGCAGATGATCAAAAGTCTTCTCCAGTCCTTTTGTGATGTACCCTCCGAGGAAACCCGCCACCAGCGCGCCCAGAAAGCCCGCGCTCACCGCCGTCACATGCTCCGGGTCAGAAAGATAGGCGAAGGTGTAGCCCGCCTCTGCCAGCGAGCCTCCGACGAAGCCGACAGCAAGACCCGGACGGTCCGCGATGGACTCGGCGATGTAGCCGGCCAGGACCGGCAGCATGAAGCCGAAGGCGACCTTTCCGATCCGGTTGAAGAACGCGGCCAGCGCCGTGGAAGTTCCGTAGTCTTTCGTTCCCATCCCCGCCTGATCGAAGAGGAAGGACAGGGCGAGGAGAATGCCGCCGCCCACGACAAAGGGAAGCATATGGGAGACGCCGTTCATCAGATGCTTGTAGATGATGTGCCAGGTGCTGTCCGTTCCGTCCCGGTCGGATGCCTTCCGCACGGTCCCCTCCTGAACCGGCGCCTCGTCGTTCATGATCTTCGTGATCAACTCCTCCGGACGGTTGATCCCGTTGGAAACCGATGTCTCGTAGACCTGCTTGCCGGAAAACCTGGACCGGTCGATGGTCTTGTCCGCCGCGATGATGATGCCGCGGGCGTGCTCGATCTCCTCCGGCGTCAGCACATTCTTCGCGCCGACCGAGCCCTGGGTCTCCGCCTTCAGCACGAGTCCCATCTCCCGCGCCTTCTTCTCCAGCGCCTCGGCCGCCATATAGGTATGGGCAATGCCGGTGGGGCAGGCCGTGATCGCCAGAATATCCGGATACTGTCCGGCGTCGGTCGCGGCCTGCGCCTTCGCCTCCTTTCCGCTCTCCTCTTCGATCCGCTCGGATTCCGCGCGGTCTATCACCCTGAGAAACTCCTCCGGCGTCTTCGCCTTCCGGAGGTTCTCCGTGAACGATTCGTCCATCAGCAGTGTCGCCAGACGGGACAGCACCTCGAGATGCACGTTTTCCTTCGTGTCCGGCGCGGCGATCATGAACAGCAGATCAGACGGCTCGCCGTCCGGCGCGTCATAATCCACACCGTCAGGAACCGTCATCGCTGCAAGGCCCGGCCGCCGGACCGCGCCCGTCTTCGCGTGGGGAATCGCAATCCCCTCCCCCATCGCCGTGGTGCTCTCGGCCTCGCGGGCCAAAATCGCCTTCCGATATGTCTCCGCGTCCGCGATGTTGCCGGAGCGGACCTGCAGATCGATCAGCTGACTGATCGCGTCCATCTTATCCTTTGCCGTCGCGCCGAGGCGGATTCCCTCCGGCCGCAGCAGATCTCTGATCTTCATTCCGATTCCTCCTTCAGTGTTCCAGTGACGCCATCAGCGCCTCTGCCTCCGCCCTCGTGGCGAGATCCGGAGAGAAGGCCGAAGCCGAGCCCGTGCACAGTCCCATCCTGAACGCCTTGTCATAATCATGGCCGCTTTCCATGTATCCGGTCAGAAACCCGGCGACCATCGAATCGCCCGCTCCCACCGAATTGACGACCTTCCCCTTCGGAGCCGGGCTCATCCGCACGCCGCCGTCCTCCTGAACGAGGACCGCGCCCTCGCCAGCCATGGAGACCAGCACATTCCGCGCACCTCTCTCCTGCATTTTTCTCGCGTACGGAACCACCTCTTCCCGCCGCGTAAGCTCCGCGCCGAAAATCTCGCTCAGCTCATGATTGTTCGGCTTGATCAGGAACGGGTGGTAGCGCAGCACATTGACCAGCAGGTCCTTCTCCGCGTCGACCACGATCCGGATTCCGCGGCCTTCGAGACGGCTCATGATCCGCTCATACATGTCGCCGGGCAGCGTGCCGGGAACCGATCCCGAGATCACCAGCAGATCCTCGGCCGTGAGGCGGTCCAGCCGGGCATAGAGCTTTTCGACATCTTCGCCGGAAATCGCCGGACCCTGGCCGTTGATCTCCGTCTCCTCGTCCGACTTCATCTTGAGGTTGATCCGGGTCATGCCCCCTGCGACCTCAATGAAATCCGTCCCGATGCCGCTGCTCTTCAGCCTCCGCTCGATCTCTCTTCCGGTGAAGCCGGCCATAAAGCCAAGCGCCGTGCTGTCATGCCCCAGGTTTTTCAGCACGATCGAGACGTTGATGCCCTTTCCGCCCGGCAGCACGTTTTCATAGTAAGGCCGGTTGATGCATCCCGTGCGGAAATGCTCCACCCGCACGATGTAGTCGAGGGACGGGTTAAAGGTTACCGTGTAAATCATTTCTCCACCTCCGTGATGTTTCTGTACCGGGCGTACGCCGGATCTGTCAGCCGGTCCGTGATGATCTGCGCGGAACGGAAGGGCGCGAAGGTCACCGGAGAGACCTGTGAGAACTTGCTTCCGTCGGCGATCACATATTTTCGTTCTGTCTGTTCCATCGATACCTGCTTCACCATCGCCTCCTCCGTCTCCGGCGTGGTGAAGCCGTTCCGGTCGGATACGCCGTTGGCTCCCCAGAAGCCGATGGTGAAATGGTAACGCCGGAGGGCCTCCACCGTCTCGGCCCCGACAAGCACCTCCGTTGTCGCCTTCAGGGTTCCGCCCGGCAGCAGTACCCTGCATCCTTTCGCCAGAAGCCGGCGGGCATGCGCGATCGAGTTGGTGACGAAGACCGCGGCGCTGGACTCCACTGCCTCCACGAGGCGGGCTGTCGTGGAACCGGCGTCGATATAGACAAAATCGTCGTCCCGGATCAGAGCGGCCGCGTACGCGCCGATCCGCTGCTTCTCCGGGGCGTGCAGGCTCTGCTTTTCCTTCATCGTCTGATCCAGAAGCACATACCGCGTGGTGATCAGCGTCGCGCCGCCGTGTACCTTGTTCAGTTTCCGCATCCCGGCCAGCTGCGTGAGGTCCCTCCGGATGGTGGACTCCGACGTATGGAGCCGCTCCGTCAGCTCCGTCACCGTCACGCTCTTCTCTCTCTCAAGCAGATCGAGAATGGCCTGCCATCGTTCCTCCGCCAGCATATCCGCTCCTCCTCTCACGATGCGCCAGCCGTTCAACGCAAATGGACGATTATGGCTGATTGTGACCGTTGTTGTCGTTTATTTTTGTCTGTGATTAGTATACAGTCATTAACGGTCATAGTCAATCAGATTCCGCCATTCATGTTCTGAAATAATACACAAAAATCGGCCGTTCGATTTGTCATATCTGTGATACGGCAAACCGAACGGCCGCGTTCCGATCTGATCCCGGCTGTTTTCAGGCTGTCCGGCAGCAAAAGCCGGCCGGATCCGTGCTCAGGAGGGCGCCGGCATCTCACTCTCCGTCCGTCACATCCGACGGCACATCCACCGCCGGCAGCGTGAAGGTAAATACCGCGCCTCCCTCCGGACGGTTCGCGGCGCGGATCGTGCCCCCGTGCTCGCCGATGATCGACCGGCACAGCGCGAGTCCCAGTCCCAGCGAGCGTTTGCTGTCCGCCACCTTGCGTGATCCGGTATAAAACATCTCAAAGGCGTGGCTCTTCACGTCGTCCGAAAGCCCCGGCCCGTTGTCCGCGACCTCCACCTCGACCTGAGCGCCCTTTCTGCGGGCGCTCACCCGGATGACGGATCCCTTCGGCGTATATTTGACCGCGTTGTTGATCAGATTGATGATCACCTGTGATATCAGCCGCGCATCCATACGGGCAAGGAGAATGTCATCGCCGTGGAGGACCTCGAGGCGATGCTCCGAAATCTCCCGGTCGACATGGCGGACCGCCTCGTCAATCACGTCATCCACTACCTCCACGTTCTTCGCCACATGAACCGTTCCGTTCACAAGACGCGTCACGGCCAGAAGATTCTCCACCATATTGGTGAGCCATTCCGCGTCATCGTAAATGTCCTGATAGATCCGCTGCTTCTCCCCGCCGCTCAGCGAGGGGCCGTTCACCAGCAGATTATCGGCGTTTCCGTAGATCGAGGTCAGCGGCGTGCGGAGGTCGTGGGACAGCGAGCGGAGCAGATCCGCTCTCAGCTCGGCGTTCTTCGCGATCAGTTTCGTCTCCTCCTTCTCGCGGGCGTTCTTCTCGTTCTCCGCCGCAAGCGCGCATTCGCTCAGTATGGACTGACAGATGCTGCGGGCGTACGGACTGATATACGTCTCCCTGGACGGAAGACCGATCACGCCGAACCGATTGCCTCTGGTTGCCACAGGAAGATAGCAGTACCGGGCGCCCGGGTACTGATCCGATCCGGCGCCGGTCTGATTTCCGTTCATCCAGCACCACCGGACCGCCTCGCCATCCACTCCCTCCAGCGATCCGACCGGCCGCACCTCGTCCTCGTCCAGCAGGTAAGGCCGTCCGGGACCACCTTTCTCCGGAGGACAGACCAGAATACTCCGTCCGACCAGCCGGACGATCTGCCTTCCGGCGGTATTCAGAATATTCTTCTCTCCCTGCGTCTTCTGCAGACTCTGGCTGGTATCGAGCAGGATACTCATCCTGTAAGCGCTCCGCTCGGCATGCTCCGCGTAGTTCTTGAGTCTGGCGGCCAGCTGCCCTGAGATGACCGCCGCGATCAGCATGACGCCGAACGTCACAAGATAGCTGGGCGAATAGAACTGGAAGGAAAGAAACGGTTTGATAAAGAAGAAATTGAAGATGATAATGCTGAGCAGCGATGAAAGAATGCCCAGCAGGCGGCGGGAGGTCAGGATCGAAATGATCAGAACCGCGAGGATGTACAGCGTGGCGATATTGGAGACATGCACACCGAGACGCTGGAACCCCCGGCCCAGAAGGGTCGCGCCGGCCAGCGTCACGATAATCTGGATATAGTCCCGCAGTCCTGCGTGAAGCGGTTCCTCCGGACGGCGGTTCAGATTCATGTGATACCGGGCCGCGCTGCCCTTTGCCGGTACAACCACCAGGGAGGCAGGCAGCTTCTCCTCCAGAATGCGGTCCGTAATGCTGCGGGTCCGGATCCACCGGAAACGCGGGGGCGCGCTCTGTCCGATCACAATCTTTGTGACAGCATTCTGACGGGCATACCGGGCAATGGTGCCGGGTATGTCCGTCCCGAAGTCACGTTCGATGTTCGCGCCCAGCGATTCGGCCAGCCGGATATGCCGGTCGAGCGCCTCGCTTCCTTTTTTGCCGGACTTTGACGGTGCCTCCACATACAGAGCGGTCAGCGTCCCCTCCGAGACGCGGGCCAGCTCCGCCGCCGTCTTCAGCAGCGTCTCATTGGACGGCGAGGACGACAGGCAGGCGAGAATATGTTCTTTGCTCATGCGTGCTGTTCGTTTTTGCTTCCAAGCAGGATCCGCGACGGCGAAGCCGTCCCGATCAGAATATGGTCATGGTGATGCGATATAAACGTATCGGATTCGTGAAATTTGTCAAGAGTCCGCTCTTTCCAGTGATGCAGCCGGAGCGAGCGCTCGAGCCTTCTTTTCTCCCGGATTCTCCGCCGTTCCTCCCGGATCTCCGCGATCGTGCTTTTTCCGGCCGCTTCCGGGGCTGCAGGCGCAGACGCGCCGCGGCGTATATCCTCAAACAATTTCTCCCCGCGACGGATCACGGCAAACATCAGAACCATGATTCCCGTAAAGCTCAGTATCAGGATCATATTCAGCATCATTTCACTCACCCCGTATCAGTCCGTTCCTTTCTTTTTCTGTTTCTATTCTCGCACAGAACGTGTTAAGCACGCATAAAGATACGGACCGCGATATAAAAATCGTATTAAGACATGGCGGTACAAGGTCTTTCCCCGTTGACTCCGGAGTGCGGCGAAGGCATGATAGTAGAAGGGTCGAAGCCTTTCTCCCTCTGCGGAGCCCGTGAAAAACGCCGATGCAGAAAGAAACCGGACCAGTATATAAAGAATAAACACAGGAAGAAACGACATCATGAATGAGATCAAAATACTGGCTGTCGAGGACGACCGGCCGGTCCGTAACCTGATCACCACCACGCTGAAGGCCAGCGGATACCGCTACCTGACGGCGGACGACGGAGAAGAAGCCGTAATGGAGGCGGCTACCCAGAACCCGGATATTATTCTGCTGGACCTCGGGCTTCCCAATATGGACGGGATCGATGTGATCCGGAAGATCCGGACGTGGTCGAACGTGCCGATTATCGTCATCAGCGCCCGGACGGAGGATGCGGACAAGGTAGAGGCGCTCGACGCCGGCGCGGATGATTATCTGACCAAGCCCTTTTCCGTACAGGAGCTTCTTGCCCGGATCCGTGTGACGCAGAGAAGGCTGAATTTTCTCGCCGGGCAGACCCCAAGCTCGGAATCCGTCTTCACGAACGGCGCGCTTGAAATCGACTACGCGGCCGGCGTCGTCCGGATGAACGGGGAGGAAATTCATCTGACGCCCAACGAATACCGTCTTCTGACCGTTCTATCGAAGAACGTCGGCAAGGTCATGACCTACCGGACCATCACGCGAGCCGTCTGGGGAAGCGGCTGGGAGAATAACATGGCCTCTCTCCGCGTCTTTATGGCATCTCTCCGGAAAAAGATCGAGAATCACGCCGGCGGCGCGAAGTATATCGAGACGCATGTAGGCGTCGGCTATCAGATGCTGCGGCAGTGACGGCTGCATTTACATGATGTTTATACGTTCCGGCCGATCTTTATACCGCCTTAACACAGACTGTGCGACAATCATAGGATGATCAGACAAGAAACGGAGTGTATCCGCGCCTACCGTGCGGAGTGTCGAAAATCATGAAAAAGAAGCGTATCAAGCTGAACAGTTTTCAGATCATCGTATTCGGCTTTCTCGGCCTGATCCTCACGGGCGCCCTGCTGCTGATGCTGCCCGCCGCCTCCCGTGACGGACGGCCGGCCGGCCCGATGACCGCCCTTTTCACCTCCACCTCGGCCGTCTGCGTGACCGGTCTCGTTGTCCGCAACACGGCGACCGCCTGGAGCTTCTTCGGCCAGCTGATCATCCTCCTTCTGATTCAGATCGGCGGCATGGGCGTGGTGCTCGTCGCGTCGGTTCTTGCGATGCTCACCCACCGGAAGATCTCCCTCATGCAGCGGAGCACCATGCAGGACGCGCTGTCCGCTCCGCAGGTCGGCGGGATCGTCCGGCTCGCCCGCTTCATTCTGAAATTCGTCATCTCCGCGGAAACGGCAGGCGCGCTGGCTCTGATGCCGGTCTTCATCCGGGACTACGGTATCCTTCACGGCATCTGGTTCTCTGTATTTCATTCCATATCCGCGTTCTGCAACGCCGGCTTCGATCTGCTCGGCATCCGGACGCCTTACTGCTCCCTCACGGGGTATGCGGCGAACCCGCTTGTCAACATCACGATAATGGGGCTGATCGTCACCGGCGGACTCGGATTTCTCACGTGGAACGATATTCTGAACCACGGGTTCCGTTTTCACCAGTACCGGATGCAGACCAAGGTCGTACTGACCGCGACGGCTTTGCTGATCCTGCTGCCAGCCGTCTATTTCTACTTCGGGGAATATGCCTATCTCCCGGCGAAGAGCCGCCTTGCCGCCGCCCTCTTCCAGTCCGTGACGCCCCGTACCGCCGGCTTCAACACGACGGATCTCACAAAGCTTTCGGATACGGGCGTTTTCATCACGATCATGCTGATGCTGATCGGCGGCGCACCGGGTTCGACGGCCGGCGGGATGAAGGTGAGCACCTTCGCGGTCGTGCTGCTCACGGTCGCCGCGACGCTGCGTCAGGACCGCGAGACGCGGTGCTTCGGCAGAAGAATTGACGACAGCGTGCTCCGGCAGGCCGTCTCCATCCTGTTTCTCTATGTGACGCTGTTTCTGTTCGGCGGATTCATCATCAGCCGCGCGGAGTCGCTGCCTCTGCTTCCCTGCCTCTTCGAGACCGCTTCCGCCATCGGCACCGTCGGGCTGACGCTCGGGATCACGCCTCGGCTTCACACGCTGTCCAGGCTGATCCTGATCGCCCTCATGTACGCCGGCCGGGTGGGGGGGCTGACGCTGATTTTCGCTGCGTTCCCGCATATGCAGCACATTTCCTCCCGCTACGTGCGGGAGCACATTACCGTCGGCTAAGCCGTCCGCTGAATCGATGCGGAATGCATTTTCAGGAGGAATTGATTATGAAGAATATACTGTTGATCGGCTGCGGCCGTTTCGGCCAGAGAATCGCAAAGAAGCTGAATGATATGGACGCCCAGGTGATGGCCGTGGACCGGAGCGAGGAACGGGTGGCCGCGACCGCCCCGTTCGTGACGAACGCCATTGTCGGAGACGCGACCGACACCGGTTTTCTTAAAACGCTGGGAATCCGCAACTTCGACGCCTGCGTCGTCGCCGTCGGTGACGACGTGCTCTCCTCGATCGAGATCACGTCGCTTCTGAAGGATATGGGCGCGGCCCGCGTGGTCTCGCGTGCGTCGAAGAATCTTCAGGAGCAGCTGCTTCTGCGGAACGGCGCGGACGAGGTCGTTTTCCCGGAGAAGCAGATGGCCTCATGGACAGCCGTCCGCGTCGGGTCCGACCACATCTTCGATTACCTGAAGCTGGACGACAACTTCGCGATCTTTGAGATTCAGGTTCCGGACGCGTGGGTCAGCCACACGATCGGCGAGCTCAACGTCCGCAAGCGCTACCACGTCAACATCATGGCTGTCAAGAGCGGAGACAGCATGGAGATTTCCGTCGGCAACGACTACTACTTCACAAGCGGCGACGTGATGTTCGTCGTCGGCACGGATAAGGATATTCAGAAATGCTTTGAGTGATCCGCCTCTCCTTCTGAAAAGGTGCCGCTCTGGCTCCCGGCGATCAGCGGCGCGGCCAGCATGACCGGCCAGAGATACCGCAGAAGCGCCACCGGACCCAGCAGCATCGTCGCCGCGTAGAGAATATAGAGAAGAAGCATAAGCGCCGGCCGCTCCTTCCTCCGGATCAGGCTGACTCCGAAGGCCGCCAGCAGCAGCGTCAGAACGAGCCCCGGCTCGTACAGCAGTCCGATCACGGGCAGACGCGCGGTGTCGTCCGTGACAACGGCTCCGTACAGGAAATCCCGCAGCAGAGGAAAACGGCTGTGCGCGCCCAGATCACGCCATGTCGTCACCGGATCCGGAGTCGCCTGCATGCTGAGATAGCGGAAGGTGTTCTGTGACATGTCCCAGAACGGCGCCGCCATCGCCCAGAATGCGCGGGCATACAGTCCGGGACAGCGGAAGCCGATTCTGAAGTACAGGCGGATAAAGCGTCCCGGATCCGCCAGGAACACCTCTGTCCGGAACGTCTCCTTCACCGGGTCCGCGATGGACGGCGTATACCGGCGGATGCCTTCTTCCGGAATCAGCTTTTCGATGGCCTTCAGCTCCCTGCCTGTGAGAGCCCGGGACTTTCCTTCCGTCTGCTGATAAGCCGCACAGGCGAGCTGCTGCATCGGGACGGACAGCATTTCCCGGAGATTGCCCTTCTCCGCGTGTACGGCCGCCGCCATCGCCGCGGAGGACGCCTCTGCCAGCAAGGCCGCCGCAAGAAGAAGCCCGGCCAGTCTCAGACGCCCTCTCCGGAGGATCCGCCGCCGGAAGACCAGCAGCATCAGAAGAAGCGCCGCCAGCAGCATATAGACGCCCTGATTCCGGAACAGACACATCAGGGTGCCGGACGCAAGCGCCCGCAGACACCTCCCCCGGGACGGATGCTCCGCCCGGTGTGCCTCCGCAAAATCCGTCGCAAAGAGAAGCAGAAACGAGCCGAAAAGAATGTCTTTTGTGGACGCAAAGACAAGAACCTGCATAAACGGATTGAAGGCCAGCCAGATCCAGCCGCCCAGACGGACCGGGCGCGGTACGCCGGTTTTCCTCATGAAAAGGAAGGATCGGGCAATGGCATAAGCTGTCACCGCAGCCTGCACCGCCGAGTAGAGCGCCAGGCCGCGGATGCTCGATCCGAGATGAAGTCTTCCCACATCCTCCACCAGAAAACCGAGCATCAGGGTATGAAGGATCGGATGCTGGGCCGACCATGCGCTGCTCCCCGTATACATGCCCAGCTGATAAGGCGCGTCATAGCCGAAGGTACCGGGATACAGCGCGAGATATACCGGCAGCCAGAGAACAAGGAAAGAAATCCAGACTGAAATCAGATACCGCCGGTCCGTCAGCGCGTCGATCCGCCGAATGAACCGTTCCCCCTTCCTCAGGCGGTTTTCGGCCGAAATCCGGAAAGACGGCCGGGAGCGGAGCCAGGTCGCCGCGAGCAGCCCGTAAAACGCCGCGCTGACCGTAAAAACGGCCAGCACCCCGGAAGCGTCCCGGTCCGTCGTGAACGGGATCGCGGACCCCGCCGCAAACCAGAATACGCACCAGACCGCAGCGGCCCGGTCCTTCCGTTCTCTGCTGTCCCGTGCCGCCTGCTCTCTTTCTTCCGCCAAAACCTTCCCTCTCCTTTGCCGCTCATCCGGTCTGTCTCCCCGTTCATCCGCCTTCCGCTTTCTTACCACGGAAACAGATTCACAAAAGGACGGTTCTGACCCATGAACTGATAGTACGAGACGAACCGGTACACGAGAAACAGGCTCAGTGCGAGAAGCAGAAGCGCCAGTACCCGCATAACCGCCACAAAATGGGGACGGTCCCTGAAGTGACCGCCCAGAACGCCGCAGACCAGCATCGCCAGTGCGGCGGGAAGGACGCAGAGGGTAAGGAAACGGGGCAGGTCCTGTGCCCGGTTCTCAAAGGGATACTCCAGCACATGCAGAAATTCCTTCCATGTAAGCTTCGGAAAATGCACCTTCATCCACTCGCCCGCCGTCGCGAGGAATGCCGAAACGCCGGCAAGCGCAACGCTCCATCCCGACGCCGTGCTTCTCCGCTGTGTATCCCGCCGGTAATCCCGGCTTGAGCGGTAGACGATCCGTTTGGAGACAGGCACCTCCGGAAGCTCCACCGGTCCGGCTCCCGGCATCCGTGCGTTCTCCGACACCTGCGCACCGCCATCCGACACGTCCGTTCCATTCCTCGGAACCTGTGCGCCGGCCTTTTCCGATTCCTTCCCGTCGACGGAAGCCCGTATGCCGTCGTCCGTCCCGTCCGTCCACGCCGCTTCCGCTCCGGACTCTCCTCCGCTGCTCCTTCTGTTCTCTCCCTTGATCCCCGCATCCGGCGAAAGCACGCCGGACGGACGCGCTCCGCCTTCCGTTCTGTCCGGCGCAGCCGGCCTGTTTCTTCTCCCCAGCCTCATTTTGCAGACTTCCGCCCCTTATCAGATTCCCTGCGGCCGCCCGTTTCCGCATGCGGCCGCCCGTTCCTTCCTCGGTACGGCGTTCACTCCCCAGCTTCCGCCGCATCTGAATCCCATTTTGCACCGACCCGTCACCGGAGCGGTTCACGAACCGAGATACCCGGCCGTTTCACCGCCGCCTCGTAACAGGGCCGTCCTTCACGCCGGCTCCCCGTCCGGCGTTTCATCCACCCGCTCGAGCCAGTCGCCCTCCTTCAGGACGCCTCCGTGCAGCACCCGCGCGAAAACACCCTCCCGGGGCATAATGCAGTCGCCCATCAAATGAAAAATCTCGCAGCCGCTGTGGCACTGCTTTCCGATCTGCGTGATTTCCAGCAGCACCTCACCCGAGCGGAGCCTGGTTCCCACCGGCAGCGACTTGAAATCGAAACCGGTCACCAGCAGATTTTCGCCGAAAGAGCCGAAATGGATCGGCGCGCCCTTCTCCTCGAAGGCATGGAACGCGTCATAGCCCAGCAGTGACACCTGCCTGTGCCAGTGTCCCGCGTGCGCGTCACCCTCGATCCCCCAGTCCGCCCGAAGACGGGCCTCGGGAACGCTTCTTTTCTGCGTTCCCCGCTCCCGGCTGATATTGATGGCGGCAATCCGCCCTCTCTCATGTTCCATCGCTGTTCTCCTTCCGCGCGCAGTCGGAGGTCAGACCTGTCAGAATCGCCAGTCCGTGACCCAGCGGTTCCAGAAGAAAAGTCAGCGTCTCCCGGACCGCCTTCGGGCTCCCCGGAAGATTCACGATCAGGGTCCGCTTCCGGATGCCGGCCGTCCCCCGGCTCAGCATCGCCCGCGGCGTGTACCGCATACTGTCGGCCCGGATCGCCTCGGGAATCCCCGGAACGGCCCGCTCCATAACATCCTCCGTCGCCTCCGGCGTCACGTCCCTCGGTGAGAAGCCGGTTCCGCCCGACGTCACGATCAGATCGGCCAGTCCTTCATCGGCGACCTGCTTCATCTTGTCGGCCAGCATCCTCCGGTCATCCGGCAGGACGATCCGCCCGGTCACCTCGTATCCCGCCTCTGTCAGCAGCCGCTCGGCCTCCGGCCCGCTCCCGTCGGCGCGGGTTCCCTGATAGCTGCTGTCGCTCGCGATGATAATATACGCACGAAACGTCATCACCCTTCTCCTTCTCCCGTTTTGCATCAGTATAGCAGAAAACCGGCGCCGCGTAACGGCTATCTCCCCGATTTCAGGGAGGAAAATGCAGACCGCGTCCGCTTCCTCCCGGATGCACGCCGGCGTGTCCGACAGGCCGTGTGCGCGCAGGAAAAACCCCGGCCCGGAAGCCGAAGCTTCCGGGCCGGGGGGACACAGACCGCAGCGGCGCGCCGCCGTCTTATTCGAGATTGGAGTAGCCCATCAGGAAGGTATCCACTTCCTTCGCGCAGGCGCGGCCCTCCGTGATGGCCCAGACGACCAGCGACTGGCCGCGGTGCATATCGCCCGCGGTGAACACCTTGTCCGCGCTGGTCCGATAGGCGTCGGGCGCCGTCTCGACCACGCCCCGTGCCGTCCGCTTCACGCCGAAGGCATCCGCAGCAGCATCCTCGCAGCCCACGAAGCCGGCCGCCACCAGCAGCAGCTGGCACTTCAGCGTCCGTTCGGTTCCCGGAACCTCCACGAGCTTCCGGTTCTCGAACTTCACGCCGACCGTCTTCACGCCGGTCAGCTTGCCGTTCTTCGTGATCAGTTCCTTCACCGTAGTCTCATAGATCCGCGGATCATGTCCGAACCGGTCGATTGCCTCCTGCTGGCCGTAATCGGTCTTCTTGACCTTCGGCCACTCCGGCCAGGGGTTGGACGGCAGTCTCTCTTCCGGCGGCTCCGGCATCATCTCGAGCTGCGTCACAGAGCGGCAGCCGTGGCGGAGGCAGGTTCCAACACAGTCGTTGCCCGTGTCGCCGCCGCCGACGATCACCACGTCTTTCCCTTTCGCGCTGATAAACGTGCCGGCCTTCAGATCATGATCCAGAAGACTCTGCGTCGTGGACTTCAGAAAATCGACGGCGAAATACACGCCCTCGGTCTCCGCAAAGCCTTCTACCGCGAGCGGTCTTGCCTTCTTCGCGCCGCAGCATAAGATCACAGCGTCATAGTCCCGGGTAAGTTCGGCGGCCATCTTCTGGTCCACGTTCACGCCGGTCCGGAAGACAACGCCCTCATCCTCCATCAGTTTCCTGCGGCGGTCGACAACTTTCTTGTCAAGTTTCATATTCGGGATCCCGTACATCAGAAGGCCGCCGATCCGGTCCTCCCGCTCGAAGACCGTGACAGAATGCCCACGGCGGTTCAGCCTGTCCGCCACAGCAAGTCCGGAAGGTCCGCTGCCGACCACAGCCACGCGCTTGCCACTGCGAACAGCAGGCGGGCATGGCTTGACATAACCTTTTGCGAATCCGGTTTCGATCAGAAACAGCTCATTATTGTGGATCGTCACCGGCTCGCCGTCCATTCCGTTGATGCAGGCCTTCTCACAGAGAGCCGGGCAGACGCGCCCCGTGAACTCCGGGAACGAGCTGGTCTTCAGAAGTCTTGAAAGGGCATATCTGAAATGCCCGTGATAGATCTCATCGTTCCATTCCGGAATCAGATTATGAAGCGGACAGCCCGTCACCATCCCGCTCAGTTTCAGGGCAGACTGGCAGAACGGAACGCCGCAGTTCATGCAGCGGGCTGCCTGCTGCCTCCTCTCCCTTATCTCAAGCGGAGTATGAAATTCCTCATACCCCTTCACCCGCTCCTCCGGCGGGATCGTCGTATCTTCGACTCGTTTATATTCAAGGAATCCGGTCGGTTTTCCCATCGCTTGCGCCTCCTTCACGGCCCGGCTGTCGGCTTTCCCGGCGGCACCGGGCCGCCTTCTTTTATCGGTTCAGTTCCTCAAAGGCTTCGAGTTCTGCATTTTCATGAGAAATGCCCTGCTCCTCGAAGCGGCTGATCACGGTCAGCATCCTCTGGTAGTCGTTCGGAACGATTTTCTTGAAGAACGGAAGATACGTGCCGAAATCGGCCAGGATCTCCGCAGCCCGCTTCGACCCGGTCTCGCTCTCATAATCCCTGAGAATCGACAGAAGCTCCTCGATGTCGTACTTCTCGGTCACAGCGTTCATCGTCACCATGTCCTTGTTAAGACGGCGGTACAGACTGTGATCGCTGTCAAAGACATACGCAATACCGCCGCTCATGCCGGCAGCAAAGTTCTTGCCCGTCATACCGAGGATTACCGCGCGCCCGCCCGTCATATATTCAAGGCCATGATCGCCGCAGCCTTCTGCCACAGCCGTTGCGCCTGAATTCCGGACGCAGAACCGCTCGCCGGCCACACCGCAGACATACGCCTTGCCGGACGTCGCACCGTAAAGCGCCACGTTTCCGACGATGATATTTTCCGATGCCTCAAACGGCGAGGACGCTGGAGGGACGACGATCAGATGACCGCCTGAGAGGCCTTTTCCGAACCCGTCGTTCGCATCACCCGTGAGACGCAGCGTGAGACCCTTCGGGATGAAAGCGCCGAATGACTGGCCGCCGCCCCCCTCACAGCGGACAACATAGGTGTCGTCCTGAAGGGATTCACCGAACCGTTCTGTAATCTCGGATCCGAGGATCGTCCCGACGGTCCGGTTCGTGCTGGAGATCTTGATGGAGACCTCCTTCGGTGTGCCGGATGCGAACGCATCACGGAATGCCGGAAGAAGGACGGATTCGTCCACCGTCTTCTCCAGATGGAAGTCGTAGACCTGGGACGGCTCGAAGTGACGCACCGGAGCATGCACGTACTGCGGCGCGAGGATCGAGGAGAGGTTGACCATCTCAGCCCTTTTTGTGATCTGATGATCCTTCACCTTCAGGCAGTCGGAACGGCCGATCATCTCATCCACGGTGCGGAATCCGAGACGCGCCATGATCTCGCGCATCTCCTCGGCGATGAACATCATGAAGTTGATGACATATTCAGGCTTTCCGCGGAAACGCCTCCGAAGCTCCGCGTTCTGTGTCGTGATGCCAACCGGACACGTATCCTTGCTGCAGACACGCATCATCATGCAACCCATGCAGACAAGCGGCGCCGTCGCAAATGCATATTCCTCCGCGCCGAGGAGCGCGGCAATCACCACATCACGACCGCTCATGAGCTTGCCGTCCGTCTCAAGACGAACCCGTCCGCGCAGACCGTTCTCGATCAAGGCCTGATGAGCCTCCGCGATACCGAGCTCCCACGGAAGACCCGCGTTGTGG
Source organism: Chordicoccus furentiruminis (assembly GCF_019355395.1). GTDB lineage: Bacteria > Bacillota > Clostridia > Lachnospirales > Lachnospiraceae > Chordicoccus > Chordicoccus furentiruminis. The sequence goes on along the minus strand of NZ_CP048829.1, from coordinate 2,362,040 downwards.
ATCGAGCTGGCCGGCGCCGCTCCTGTTCCGCCGTCATAGCCGGAGATCAGGATGACCTGAGCGCCCGCCTTGGCGACGCCGCAGGCAATCGTGCCGACGCCCGCCTCCGAGACGAGCTTCACGTTGATCGCCGCCTTCCGGTTCGCGTTCTTCAGGTCGTAGATCAGCTGCGCCAGGTCCTCGATGGAATAGATATCATGGTGAGGCGGCGGCGAAATCAGTGAGACGCCCGGTGTGGAATAACGTGTTTTCGCGACCCACGGATAGACCTTCTTGCCGGGCAGATTACCGCCCTCGCCGGGCTTCGCGCCCTGAGCCATCTTGATCTGAATCTCCTTCGCACTGTTGAGGTATGCACTCGTCACACCGAAACGGCCGGATGCGACCTGTTTGATCGCACTGTTTTTGATCGTCCCGTAACGGGCCGGATCCTCGCCGCCCTCGCCGGTGTTGGACTTGCCGCCGATCGTATTCATCGCGATCGCAATCGTCTCATGCGCTTCCTTTGAAAGCGAGCCGAAGGACATCGCGCCGGTCTTGAAACGTTTCACGATTTCCGAAGCCGGCTCGACCTCTTCGATCGGAACCGGATCTCCTGCCGGCACGAACTGCATAAGTCCGCGTAACGTGTGCGGCCGGTCATTGTCGATGATCGACGTATATTCCTTGAAGCGCTTGTAGTCGCCGTGCTGTGTCGCCTGCTGGAGCGCGATGATCGTCTGCGGATTGTAGAGATGGTCCTCCTTGTCCGCGCCGCTTCTCAGCTTGTGGAACCCGATGCTGTCGAGCGTCGTGTCGACTCCGAGTCCCAGCGGGTCAAATGCATGGTCGTGGCGGTACGTCACAGCCTCATTGATCTCATCGAGCCCGATGCCGCCGACGCGGCTGACCACGCCCGTGAAGTACCGGTCCGTGACTTCCTTCGAAAGGCCGATCGCCTCGAAGATCTTCGCAGACTGATACGACTGCAGCGTACTGATGCCCATCTTCGCCGCGATCTTCACGATGCCGTTTAAGAGTGCCTTGTTGTAGTCATCGATTGCGGTGTGCTCATCCTTGTCGATGAGGCCGAGGCCGATCATCTCAGCGATGCACTCGTGGGCCAGGTACGGATTGATGGCACGCGCGCCGAAACCGAGCAGGCAGGCCATCTGATGGACGTCCCGCGGCTCCGCCGACTCAAGAATCAGAGAGACAGCCGTTCTCTTCTTCGTGCGGACCAGATGCTGCTCAACCGAAGAGACCGCCAGAAGTGACGGGATCGCAACGTGGTTCTCATCGACGCCGCGGTCGCTGAGCACGATGATGTTGTAGCCGTTCGCATACGCGCGGTCCACCGAGATGTTCAGCGCATCAAGTGCCTTTTCAATCGAAGTATGCTTGTAATAGAGGATCGGGATCACCTTAGTGCGAAGTCCCGGCTCACTCAAAGCCTTGATCTTCAGCATGTCGACGCCGGTCAGGATCGGGTTGTTGACCTCGAGCACACGGCAGTTCTCGCCCTTCTCCTCGAGCAAGTTGCCGTCGGAGCCGATGTAGACGGTCGTGTCCGTCACGACTTTCTCACGGAGAGAGTCGATCGGCGGGTTCGTCACCTGCGCAAAGAGCTGCTTGAAGTAGTCAAACAGCGGCTGATGCTTCTCGGAGAGCACGGCCAGCGGCACATCGTGCCCCATCGAAGCGGTCGGCTCGACGCCGTTCATCGCCATCGGAAGGATCGCGTCCTCGACTTCCTCATATGTATAGCCGAAGACCTTGTACATCCGGTCGCGCATGTCCTGCGTGAACTTCGGCACGCTCTTGTTCGGGATCGGAAGGCCTGCCAGATGCATCAGGTTCTGGTCGAGCCACTCACCGTACGGCGCGCGGTTCGCATAATAATCCTTGCACTCGTCGTCGGAGATGATCCGCTTCTTTTTCGTGTCCACGAGAAGGATCCGGCCCGGTGTCAGGCGGGATTTCTTCACGACATGCTTCGGATCGATGTCCAGCACACCGACCTCGGATGCGAGGATCAGCCGGTTGTCATCCGTGATGTAGTAGCGGGACGGGCGGAGTCCGTTGCGGTCAAGCGTCGCCCCGACCAGGTCGCCGTCGGTGAACAGGATCGCGGCAGGACCGTCCCACGGTTCCATCATCGTCGCATAGTAATGGTAGAAGTCCTTCCGCTCCTCGCTCATGAACTGATTGTGCTTCCAAGGCTCCGGAATCAGCATCATAACCGCGAGCGGCAGATCCATGCCGTTCAGATAGAAGAATTCAAGCGTATTGTCGAGCATCGCGGAGTCCGAGGCGTACTTCGGGATCACCGGGAAGACCTTGTCGACATCATTCTCAAGGATCGGTGAGGACATCGTCTCCTCACGGGCACGCATACGGTCGATGTTGCCGCGGATCGTGTTGATCTCTCCGTTGTGCGCGATCATGCGGTACGGATGCGCCCGCTCCCAGCTCGGCGTCGTATTCGTCGAGAAGCGGGAATGAACCATTGCGATCGCCGTCTTATATTCATGGCTCTGCAGGTCCTCGTAGAACGCGCGCAGCTGCTTCACGAGGAACATACCCTTGTAGACAATTGTTCTCGACGAGAAGGAACAGATATACGTATCCTCAGAGCTCTGCTCGAACTCACGGCGGCAGACATAAAGTCTTCTGTCAAATGCAATCCCCTTCTCGCAGTGGTCGGGCATCCCCACGAAGCACTGCATGATCTCCGGCATGCAGTTCCGTGCCATCTCTCCGAGGATTTCCGGATGGACCGGCACTTTTCTCCATCCGAGGAAAGGCAGTCCGTTCTTCTTCGCGATGACCTCGAACATCCTCATGGAGAATGTCCTCTTCAGCTTGTCCGTCGGCAGGAAGAACATGCCGACACCGTATTCACGGGGTCCTCCGAGCGTGATGCCGCAGGACGCAGCCGCATGGACAAAGAAATCATGCGGGATCTGCGTCAGAATTCCGACACCGTCGCCGACCTTGCCGGTCGCATCCTTACCTGCACGGTGCTCCAGCTTCTCCACGATGGAAAGCGCGTCATCGAGCGTCCGGTAATCCGCACGGCCGTCGATGTTGACGACCGTACCGATGCCGCAGGCGTCGTGCTCCGCTCTCGCATCGTAAAGGCCTTGAGCCGTTGTATTCATAGGCGTTCCTCCTTTAAGCCATTCGCGAACCATACTGTCCGCATCCATCGGAAGACGGCGCCGACGCTGGTTCATCTGTCATTGTGCGCGTAAGCTGCGAGCCACGCACTCCGTAAAAATGAGGGACGTCTGTGCTTGCACAAAAGAGGCCATCATTTTTACGGAGTATGCGGCGTGAGCCGCGATGAGTGCCTGCCATAGCAGGCACGAATGCGCGCAGCTCGCAGTATATGCGCAGTGAAGGCGGCAAAAGGGTACGCAAAAAACGCGCAGCCCCCTCGCCGCCTTCTCCCCGCCGGATCCTCCCGGCGGCTCAATTTTCTGTTTCCGATAATTATGTAGACTGCACAAGGCGTCTGTCAAGTGCATTTTTCCATGCAATTCTCATTCCGACCAGCCGGTCCGCCTGCGAACGCTTCCCGATGCGGAAAATGCACTTCCCGTTTTTCTCCCGTCAGGCCTTCACTTTCCCGTCCGGCGCATTGTTCCGATACAAGATGAGGAGTCCCTTTAAGAGCAGGTCCGGGTCATAGGTCACCGGCCTCCGTATCCAGGGCAGGACGAGTCTCCCAAGTCCCCCGGTCACGACAAGACGAAGATCCGGCTCGTGAAGCTCCTCCGCAGCGCGCTCCACCGCTCCGTCCAGCATAATCCCGCACGCCGCTGCCGATCCGCTTCGCATACATGCGATCGTGTCCTCTCCGAGCAGCACGTCCGTCCCCTCCGCTTCAAGCTGTGGAAGCTGTGCGGTCCGCTCCGCCAGCGCGTCGAGACCGAGCTGCACACCGGCGGCGATCATCCCGCCGACGAAGCGTCTCTTCCGGTCGACAACAGAGACCGTCGTCGCCGTTCCCAGGTCGCAGACCATGATCGGGGATCCGTAGAAGGCCATCGCGGCCGCCATGTCGACGATCCGGTCCGTCCCAAGAAGAGACACGTCGTACCGTCCCGTCGAAAAGCCGGCATCAAGAGAGGCCTGAGCCCTGAGCGGCACGTGCCCGGTCCCTCGCGCGAGCGCCTCTGTGAGCATTCCATCGAGCTCCGGCACAACGGATGAGAAGACAGATCCCGCGCCTTTAAGATGGTCCGGATCAAGACCTTTGCGGGCCATCGCCTCGGTCATCTCCCGCAGCATCGACTGCGCCGTCCACTTCCGCTGCGTCGGCATCCGGACGGACGTCACGAGTCGGTCCCCGTCAAAGAATCCGGCTACAATATTCGAATTGCCGATGTCCGCTGCCAGCACGTTCATCCCATTGCCTCTCTTTTCATCCATTTCACCGGCTGATCCTGAGCGCACGGGAGAGTCCCATCCCCACGCTGCCTGCGAGCAGACAGCCGACAACAGCTTCAATCACGCCCTGCACCCCGACCAGCGCGACGATGAAACTGATCGGATTCACAGCACCAAGTCCGGCCGCAAGGTTCTGAATGTAATCAGCGTGATAGAAGAATAAAACGAGCGATCCCATGAAGAAAAGCGTGTTGAGAAGCGGCGCCGCAAGGGCCGTCAGATAGAAACGGACCGGGCGCGCCGCCTGGACTTTGGAGAGTCCCTGGAAAAAAAAGCCGTCCAGAATTCCCATCAGCACACGGGCGACGACCGCCGTCACGAAGACGCCGAACGGGTTCACCGTAAAGAGCGTCGTCAGAAGACCACTCGTCCCGTTCACCGCGTTGATAAAACTCGTGATGCCGAATACCGCGCCGCAGATCGCCGATGCCTGCCACCCGACCGTCATCGCGGCGATCGCAACCGGAACGGTCACGATCGACGCGCTTAAGAAAGGCGTACGGATCGTGCCAAGCGGCGTCGTCCCCATCACGAGCGTGACGGCGACGAGAAGCGCAGTCTGAACCATCGTGATCGTCTTTGACCTTACATTTGCGTGATTGACTCTTGGAATTGTCTGTGTGCCAGAATCTGTCATCATGGACTCCTTTCTTCTGGTGAAATCAGATGCATTTTCAGCGCAGAAGTCGCGGAGCCACACCGAATGCGTCCGTATATCCGCCGCGTGCTCTCTGTCCCGATCGGTGTCCGCCGGATCACCGTCGCCTGAGCGCGCCGCCTTGAAGAAGTACGGGCGTGATAGTAGAATAAGGATGTGATTTCGTAAGAAATGCTTCTGCTGCTGTTCCGGACAATCCGGATATAGCGCAGGCTCATTATGACGCAGCCGGTGACGATTTGCAACCGTCATGAAAGAGCGTTTTATAAAAAATGCATTTCCTGAAGGCCGGCAGCCCGGAGGGTGCTTCCCGGCCGCGATTCAAAAGGAAAGATTCGGCAGAACACGATCAGAACATTTGGGAGAATTCTATGCTGAAAGGAAAACACGTGCTTCTCGGCGTGACCGGCGGCATCGCCGCGTACAAAGCCTGCGAACTTGCCTCCGCGCTTGTCAGACAGCACGCCGACGTGAACGTCATCATGACGGCAAACGCGACACAGTTCGTACAGCCGCTGACATTCGACGCGCTGACGCACAACCGGACTGTGACGGACACATTCGACCGCCAGCACGCCTGGGAAATCGAGCACATCTCGCTTGCGGAGAAGGCGGACGTGGTCATCATCGCGCCGGCGACAGCCAACGTGATCGCAAAATTTGCGAACGGTCTCGCGGATGACATGCTGACGACAACCGTCCTCGCGTCGAAGGCGCCGAAACTCATCGCGCCGGCGATGAACACAAATATGTACGAAAACCCGGTGACGCAGCACAATCTCGACCTTCTCCGCACGTACGACTGGGAGATCATCGGTCCCGCAAGCGGCCGCCTCGCCTGCGGCGCGGTCGGGTCCGGAAAGCTTGTCGATCCGTCCGTTCTCCTCGAGGCAGTGGACCATGCGGTCTCGCACGAAAAGGACATGGTGGGACTCCGCGTCCTCGTAACGGCAGGACCCACGCAGGAGGCCATCGACCCGGTCCGCTTCCTCACAAATCACTCGAGTGGCCGGATGGGCTATGCGATTGCGAAAGCGGCCGCCGCGCGCGGCGCCGAGGTGACGCTCGTGTCCGGCCCGGTGCATCTTCCGAAACCCGGTTATGTCCGGACTTATGATATCGTCTCCGCTGAAGACATGTTCTGCGCAGTCCGCGATCTTGCGCCTGACATGGATTTCGTCATAAAGGCCGCAGCCGTCGCGGATTTTCGCCCGGCGCGCGTCTCCGGCGACAAGATCAAGAAAACATCCGGCGACACGCACCCATCTCTTCCACTCGAGGAGACGACCGATATCCTCGCCTGGCTCGGCAGCCACCGCCGCCCCGGCCAGGTGCTCTGCGGCTTCTCGATGGAGACGCGCGACATGATCGAAAATTCGCGTAAAAAGCTCGCGAAGAAGCATGTCGATCTGATCGCCGCCAACAATCTGAAGGAAGAAGGCGCCGGCTTTGAAGTCGGCACGAACGTACTCACGCTGATCAGTGCAGAGGACGAACGGGCGCTTCCGCTCATGAGCAAATACGACGCCGCACAGGCGCTTCTCGACGAGCTGCTCGCGATCCGGCGTAAAAAAAGGACCGAATCCGGAAAGGAAGGATAAAGATGCATCTTGAAATGCCTGTCAGTGTATGGGATGAAGATCAATGTGTGAAAATGCATGCCGCAGACCTTGCGCGCCTCGGCACAAAGGCCCTTCTCGTCACCGGCCGCCACTCTGCAAAGGCGTGCGGGGCACTGGACGATGTCACAGATGCGCTCAGTCAGCACCGGATCTCCTGGACACTCTTCAATGAAATCGAGGAAAACCCGTCCGTCGAGACCATTCTTAGCGCGCGGGAAAAGGGACTTGCCGACGGCGCCGACTTCGTCATCGGAATCGGCGGCGGCTCCGCGATGGACGCCGCGAAGGCGATCGCGCTCCTCATGCGCCACCCGGAAGAAGACGGCGCAGCCCTCTACGATTCGGAAAGCCCGTCCGACGCGCTTCCGGTCGCGGCTGTCCCGACGACCTGCGGGACCGGTTCAGAAGTGACGCCGGTCGCCGTGCTCACGCGCCATGACAAAGAGACGAAGCAGTCGATCTCCCACCGTATCTTCCCGGCTCTTGCTCTGATCGACGGCCGGTACCTGGAATCGGCTCCGCTCTCTCTTATAAGAAATACAGCCGTCGACGCGATCGCGCATCTCTTCGAGAGCGCGGTCAACGCAAAATCAACGCCGCTCAGCCGGATGTTCGTGGACGCGGGCCTTCGTGAGTGGGCCAATAACCGCGCGTTCCTTGAGAGCGGCGACCATGAACTGGCTTCCTGGTCCGGACTTATGAGAGCTTCCGCGATGGCCGGCATGGCGATTGCCCAGACCGGTACGTCCCTTCCGCACGGATTTTCCTACCCAATCACGTACCGGATCCACATGGCCCACGGCCGCGCATGCGGCTATTTCGAGGCAGGGTACCTTCGTGAAGCATCCGCAGGTCTCCGGGACGAACTGCTCACTCTCGCCGGGTTCAGGTCGCTCGACGACTGGCAGAGCTTCTATCGCACCGTCTGCGGCCCGGACCCGCTTCCGGATGAAGAGCTTGAGCACGCCGTCGACGTACTCGCCGGAAATCCCGCAAAGCTGGCCGCTGCCCCCTTTGCCGTTGACCGTGAGACGCTTCATCGGATTGCATTTTTCGGGAGGAAATAATGAACATCGTCCTCTACGAACCGGAAATTCCCTACAATACCGGCAACATCGGCCGCACGTGCGTGGCAGCAGGCGCTGCGCTTCATCTGATCCGCCCGCTCGGCTTCCTCTTAAGCCAGAAGGAAATCCAGCGGGCAGGACTTGACTACTGGCCGAAGCTCGACCTGCATGTCTACGACTGCTATGACGATTTTCTCCGCATAAACGCCGGCGCGAAAATCTGGATGGCGACGACGAAGGCACACCAGCTCTACACGGACGTCCATTACGGGCCGGACGATTTCCTGATGTTCGGTCCAGAGAGCCGCGGCATCCCGGAAGAGATCCTCGTCGACCACGAGAACGACTGCATCCGGATTCCGATGTACGGCGACACGCGCTCGCTGAATTTGTGCAATTCAGCCGCGATCGTGCTCTACGAAGCCCTTCGTCAGAATGGATTCCAGGGTCTTACGCTGAACGGCGCGCTGCACCATCTGCACTGGAAGGACAAATCGTGACATCGCCGGAGGAATATAAAAAGCTCACGACTCCTTGACCCGCTTCCCGGTCATATGCTCAGGCGTAAGTTCGAGGCAGAGCACGTGCGGGCCTGACTTCTCGATTTCATGCTCAATCTCTGCCTCGTCGTCCGTGAATTTCAGGAGGAGATTCCGGCAGATCACCATCGCCTTGTCGTAATCCTCCACTTCGCGGATCCTTCCGAATACAATCACGCTTTGAAAATGCAGCGGCCAGTCCTCACCCTCACGGACTCCCTCATCGATCACGGTGAAGGAGACCTTGTCGCAGGACCGGACCGCGTCGATCTTATGCCCTTCCTTCGCTCCGTGGAAATAAATCTTCCCGTCCTCATCGCAGTACCAGTAGTCGATCGGTATCCCGTACGGATATCCGTCGTCCCCGATCACCGAGAGGACGCCTCTCTTCTCATCTCTCAGAACGTCTTTACACGCCTCGTCGGTCATCTGCTGCTTGAATCTTCTCATCTTGCGGAACATCGTCATCCCTCCTCATCGCATGGTGGGGCGCAAACTCTTCCCGATATGTCTCGTACAGAACCTGCCCGGACCGGTTCTGCCACTTGATTACAGGTCCTGCTCCGTTATTGTACCGGCGGCCCGGCAATTTCTCAACCTGTTCTTGATTCCGCACTCATTTAAGAGGCTTGAAAAAATGACAGGATCTGCCTGCCCGAAATCTTTTCAATCCCCCGGCTATTTTTTTGAAATTCATGAGACCTGAAACGCCCCTCAGGTGTATTTATGGTGAAGGATCCTTTCAGAAAGGAGTTTGCCAGTGACATGAGACAACCTGTGGAAGACCTGGTGAGGATGTATCAGGAGAACCTATTCCGGGCGGCCTTCAGCGTCTGCCGGAACCAGCAGGACGCCGAGGACGTCGTCCAGGAAACATTCATCCGGTACATGCGGTCGGACTGGGATTTTGAGAGCGAGGAGCATATCAAGGCCTGGCTCCTCCGCACCGCCATCAACCAGGCGAAGAACGTAGTGCGTTCGTTCTGGCACCGGAACCGTTCCGGGACGGACGAGTTCCTCGAGCAGACGGCCTTTGCGAAACCCGAGGACAGAGACCTGGTCCAGGCGGTCCTCGCACTGCCCGAGAAATACAGAGTCGTCCTGCACCTCTTCTATTATGAGGACGAATCCGTATCGGACATCGCCTCGCTGCTCAAAATATCAGAAAGTGCTGTCAAGAACCGTCTGCTGCGCGGGCGGAAGATGTTAAAAAATATGCTTAAAGGAGGATGAGACGTCATGACAGAACAGGAAAGATACAAAAGAGCGTTTTCAGCGCTGCATACATCTGACGGTTTTCAGGTGAATTTGAATGAAGAAAAGAAGCCCTCTCACGCCTTCCGGCCTCGCCGCTTCGTGACGGCAGCATGCGTGGCGATGGCTGTCATGGCGGGCGCAACCGCTGCCTACGCGGCCGATGTCGGCGGCATTCAGCGCATCGTTCAGGTCTGGTTTAACGGTGAAATGACCAGTGCGACTCTTAACGTCGACGAATCCGAAGGTTCGTACAAGTTGCAGGATTCAAGCGGAAGTGTCATCCAGGAGGGCGGCGGTGTCGCCTATGATGAGAACGGCAACGAGCGCCCGCTGACCGCCGAGGAGATCCAGGAGAGCATCGAGGACACCGCCAGTGCGGAGATCATCGACGGCCGCATGTACCTGATGTACAGAAACCAGAAGCTCGACATCACGGACAAATTCGACGACAGCGGCTACTGCTACGTCACCGTCAGGAACGGCAGCAATAAGCTGTACTGCACTGTCCGCAAAGACGGCGCGATGGCGTCGAGCTCCGACAAATACATCATGCCGGATGAATTTGATGCGAACTGACATAGAACAGGCATTTTTTCAGAAGACAAGGGCTGTCGCACCATAAAGGATATGGCAGCCCTGTTTCATATAGAAGGCTGTCACGCCGTTCTTAGCGCGACAGCCCCATTATAAATCTTTATTTGTCGGTCGATTCTGTTCACATACTCCCGATGACCTGCAGGATGTAGAACTTCAGGTAATAGGACTCTTCCGCCGTCCAGAGGACCGGATGATCCGGTGACTGGGCCCGCTCCTCAACCTGACGGATCCGTACATGAGCCTCCCGGGCCGCCTCGCGGAGCATCTTCTCAAAAAGCTCCCGCGTCATAAAATGCGAGCAGGAGCAGGTCGCGAGAAAACCGCCCTCCCGGACGAGCCGCATGCCGTCCCGGTTGATCGCGGTGTAGCCGCGCGTCGCATTGCGGACGTTCGCCTTTGATTTCGCGAAGGCGGGCGGATCCAGGATCACCAGATCATACGTTTTCCCTTCCGCGCGCAGCTTCGGCAGAAGATCAAGCACATCCGCGGTCATAAACTCCACATTCGTGAATCCGTTCAGTCCGGCATTTTTCCTTGCCATCCCGACCGCCTCTTCCGAGGCGTCCACGCCGGTCACATGGGCGGCGCCGCCCAACGCCGCGTTCAGCGCGAAGGAGCCGGTATGCGTGAAGCAGTCCAGCACGTCTCCGCCCTTTGCGAGACGCTGGATCGCCAGCCGATTGTATTTCTGATCGAGAAAGAACCCGGTTTTCTGCCCGTCCTTCACGTCCACCAGATAGCGGACGCCGTTCTCCGTGATCCGCACCGTCGTATCAAAGGGCTCGCCGATAAAGCCCTTCTTACGCTCCATGCCCTCCTTCAGCCGCTCCTTCGAGTCGCTGCGCTCATAAATGCCCCGGACGGTGATCCCGTCCTCCGCCAGCACCTCCTTCGCCAGCTCCGCGATCATATCCTTCCAGCGGTCGATGCCCAGCGCGAGGGACTCGACGACCAGCACGTCCTCATATTTGTCGATCGTGATACCCGGCAGATCATCAGCCTCTCCGAAGACCAGCCGGCAGCTCGACGTATCGACGGTTTTCTTCCGATAAGCCCAGGCTCTCGCCAGCCTTTCCCTGAAAAAGGCGCGGTCGATCACCGCCTCCGGATCTCTCGTCAGCATACGCACCCGGATCCGGGAGTGCATGTTGATAAAGCCTGTGCCCAGCGGATAGCCGTCAAAGTCCTCCACTCTCACCAGGTCGCCGTTCGCGAACGTGCCGCTGACCTCCGCGATCTCGTTGTCAAAAATCCAGGCGCCGCCCGATTTGAGCAGCCGTCCCTCATGCTTTCTCAGTTTCACCGTCGCTTCTGTCACTTCGATTCCCCCTTGCCGTGTGCTGTATTCAGAACATTTGTGCAGATTGCTGATTTGTGTTTTACCCCCCCGTTCACAATTTTGTAACATTTTACCTCTAGACTGGCCATGTGCCGGATGGCACATGAGACCAATGAACAGCCCGGGCGGCTGCGCGGTCTCCGGCGGCCGCAGCCCCTCAATGCGGCCGCTTTTTTATGCTCCGGCGCGGATCCTTCCCGGTTGATGAGCCGGTACGGGAGGTACGTTTCCGGGCTCCTGAATCTTTTTATTGTAGCATTCCGCGGCCGCGATTGATAGAATAGGTTGCAGAAATCCGATCAGATGACATGAGCCGGCAGGCTGATCCGGCGGTTCCGTCCGCCGGGCCCTGCTGTACAGGGGGAAATGCAGATGAAGGTATTCAGCAGACTCAATGAAATCCCGGAAGGACTGGCTGATGCGCCGGTCACGCCCGGCACACTGGTGCTGGAGGGCGGCGCCTGGCGCGGGCTCTACACGCAGGGTGCGCTGGACGTGCTGATGCAGGCGGGCATTCTGTTCAAAACGACGGTCGGCGTCTCGGCCGGCGCAATGTCGGGCCTCGGGTATCTGTCAGGCCAGATCGGCTGGGCGCCCCGGATCAACCTCTCCCACCGTCACGACAGCCGGTACTGCGGTCTGGGCGCGGTGAAGAGCGACCACGGCGTCACCGGTTTCACCTATCTTTTCGGCGTGCTGATGAAGGAATCCGGATTCTCGATGGAACGCCTGATGCGGCCGGAGCGGGACTTCTATGCCGTGGCGACTGACATCGACAGCGGCGAAACCGTCTATTTCCGGAAAGGGGAATGCGATATCCTCCGGGCAGTCCGCGCCTCCGCGACAGTTCCGTACGCCTCCCGGCCGGTCGTGATCAAGGGACACGCCTATCTGGACGGCGGCTGCTCGACGAAGATTCCCTACGGATGGGCGAAGGAGCGTTTCGGCGGCAGGATCATGGTGATCCGCACACAGTACGCAGACTATCGGAAGGGCGAACGGAAGCTGACAAAAATTGACCGGCTGATGTACGGTTCCCGGCCCCGTTTCCTCGACGCGATGCTGAAGTCCTATCCGCTCTACAATGCGACGCTGGATGAGATCGACCGCGACACCGCCGCGGGAGAAGCATTCCTTCTGGCTCCGTCCGAGCCCGTGACGATCAGCCGTTTCGAGAAGGATGTGGAGAAGCTGGGTGCGCTCTATGAACTTGGACGGAAGGATATGGCCGATCATCTGGACGAGCTGAAGGCTTATCTGGAAGGATAATGCACCCGGAGCAGCAGGTCTCATGGAATCGTTTCCGCGCAGCGCGCGAACAGAGTCCGCTTCCGCGCGGCACAGAAGGAAGGCCGGCGCCCGCAGGCAATATGCCTGCCGCGCCGGCCCTCCTTCTGCCCTCATTCTCTGCCCTTCAGGGCAAGATACCCGAATATGCCCGCCACCGTCTTGGCGTCGTCGATTCTCCCGTCCGAGATCATCTCCAGCAGTTCCTCCGGGGAATGAACCTCCACGCAGATCTCCTCCGCCGGGTCCAGCTGCTGCGCGCCGGGACTGCTGAGCTTCTCCGCCAGGAAGAGCTCAGTCGTCTCGTCGCACCAGGCGACAGCCGTCCGGAGAGTCGCCAGGTGGCGAAGGCATCCGGCCGTGCATCCGGTCTCCTCCCTCAGTTCCCTCGCCGCGGTTTCCGCCGCGTCCTCATCCGGATGAAGCCTAGCTCCGGCCGGAAGCTCCAGCTCCTCCCGGTCCGCTGCCGGCCGGTACTGCCGGATCATCAGGATCCGTCCGTCCTCTGTCACAGGAATGACGCAGGCGCCACCGCCCCGCCGGTGATGGATGAAATCCCACGTCTCCTCGCTTCCGTCCGGCAGCTGCATCCGGTCCCGGCAGTAGTCCAGCGCCGATCCCGCATAGAGCGTGGTCCGTGAAAGACGGCGCAGCGGGAGCCGGCCTTCCTCTTCCCGGTTTACGCCGTCTCTTTGCATACGTCCACCCAGCCGTCCGCGTCCACCAGCGACTCCAGTTCCGGAATCGTCAGCTTCACCGCGCTGTCATCATCGCCCGCGGCCGGATACACCGTGTCGTACCGTTTCAGCGACTCGTCAAAGTATACCCGGACGCCGTCGTTGATGCCGAAGGGGCAGACGCCGCCTGGCGCGTGTCCCACAATCCGTTCCACGGAATCGCAGGGAATCATCTTCGCCTTGGTGTGAAACGCCGCTTTGAATTTATGATTGTCAACCTTTGCCGTCCCTTCGGTCAGAATCAGGATCGGCTCGCCCCCCACGAGGAAGGACATCGTCTTTGCGATCCGGCCCGGATCCACGCCGAGCGCCTCGGCCGCGAGCTGCACCGTTCCGGTGGGCTCGTCCGGCACAATGATATGATCGCCGAATCCCTTTTCTTCCAGATATGCTCTGGCTCTCTCAAATGACATCGTTCTCTCCCTCTACCGGCGGAACAGCCGGCTGCAGACAGGGCAGCTGCATGTCCGTCAGAATCTTTTCCGTTTTTACCCTTCTCCGATCGCGATCGTGCCAGTCCGCTGCAGCTCCAGTATGCCGAAGGACCGGACGAGCTCAATGAAGTTTTCCACCTGCTCCGGCGTGTCGGTGATCTCGATGACCATGCTTTTCAGCGACAGATGCAGGATTTTCGCGTGCATCACGCTGCAGATCTCGATCAGCGAGGCGCGGTTCGTCGCGGAGTACGCGACCTTGATCAGCATCGTCTCGCGGGCGATGCAGCGGTTCTCCTCCAGCCGCCGGACCTTGATGACGTCGAGCTTTTTGTTCAGATGCTTCTCGATCTGGTCGATGGTCCTCTGATCGCCGGTGGAGACGATCGTCATGCTCGACACGTCGTGCTTGTCCGTCTCCCCCACGGCCAGACTGTCAATGTTGTAGCCCCGCCGCGCGAAAAGGCCGGAGATCTGCGACAGCACGCCGTCTTTGTTTTCCACGAGTACCGAAAATATTCCCTTCACGATTCTCCTCCTTGCGGTGGCCGGATGCCGTAAGCCCCGGCAGGCCCGGATTTATTTGGTCAGATTCGAGCGGTCGATCTCGCAGACCATAAGGCAGGCTCCCGGATCAGCCAGAAAGCGGTCCAGCATGCCGTCCAGCTCACTCATCTCCGCCGCGTGCAGGTAATGCATGTCGTACGCCTCCGCGATCCTGTCGTAGTGCGGATAGCCGTCCAGATCCGTTCCCTCGAAACGGTCGCTGTAAACCTTGTGCTGATGCTCCCGCACCAGACCGAGCCATCCGTTCCGCATCACGAGAATCTTCAGCGGAATCCGGTTCGCCGCGATCGTGCCCAGCTCGTACATCGACATCTGGAAGGAGCCGTCGCCGCAGACCACCACGACCTGACGGTCCGGCGCGCAGATCTTCGCCCCGATGCCGGCCGGAATCGAGTAGCCCATCGTGCCCATGCCGCCCGTCGTGAGGTAGCGACCGTGCTTCATGATGTAGTTGTCCGCCGACCAGAGCTGGTTCTGACCCACGTCCGCGACATAGACCGCGTTGTCTTCCATCTTCGCCGAGAGCGTCTTCACCAGACGCATCGGATTGATGCCGTGCTCGCTGAAGACACGGTGATCCACGGTGCTCCGCTTCATCTCGTTCAGCTCTTCGATCCAGCCGGAGGTGTCGATATGAATGTCTGCCTTCAGCAGTTCCCGGAATATTTCCTTCGCGTCTCCCACCAGCGGAATCGTCGGACCGAGATTCTTTCCGATCTCCGCCGTATCGATGTCGATATGGATGATGGAGACCTGCTTCTCAAGATGCTCAGGCTTCGGGATCGCCCGGTCCGCGATCCGCGCGCCGACGACGATCAGAAGATCGCTGCTGCTCACCGCGCGGTTGGCATAGGGTTTTCCATTGTTCCCGAGCATGCCGAAATACAGCGGGTGGGCCTTCGGAATGACGCCGATTCCCATCATCGTATGGACGCAGGGGATGCCGTTTTTCTCGCAGAATGCAACCAGCTCCCTCTCCGCGCCGGCCAAAATCACGCCGCCGCCCGCGCAGATCAGCGGTTTTTTCGCCCGGTTGACCGCACTGACGACCTTGTGCATCTGCTGCGCGTTCGGAATCGTGCTGGGCCGGTAGCTGCGGATGCTGACCATCTCCGGATACGCAAACGGCTTTCGGAGCTCCGCCATCTGGACGTCGCAGGGCAGATCGATCAGCACCGGTCCCTTCCGACCGGAGGACGCGATATAGAAGGCTTCCCGCACGATGCGGGGAATGTCGTCTGCATTTTTCACAAGATAGCTGTATTTAACGAAGGACTGCGTCGATCCGCGCATGTCGGCTTCCTGAAAAACATCGTGGCCGAGAAGCGGCGTCGCGACCTGGCCCGTGATCGCGATCAGGGGAATGCTGTCCGCATAGGCCGTCGCGAGCGCGGTGATGAGGTTCGTGGCCCCCGGTCCCGATGATGTGCAGCAGACCGCCGGCCGGCCCGAGATACGGGCATATCCGCTGGCCGCATGCCCCGCCGCCTGCTCCTGTCTCACCAGGATGTGATCGATGGACGAGGCGTACATCGCATCATAAAAGGGCGCGATGGCCACGCCCGGATATCCGAAGATCTTCGTGATGCCTTCCAACTCAAGACACTTCACCAGCGCCTGGGCTCCATTCATAGCCAAATCTCCTTCATCTTCTGATCATGTCGCCGTCCGTGCCGTCCGTTCAGCGGCGCCGTCTGATCTTGTAGTAAATGTTGCGGATCACGAGAAACGCGCTGACGCAGATCGCGAAGAGAAACCCCATCGCGCCCAGCAGCGGGATGCCGAAGAACCGCGGCCTCATGTCGGTCATGCAGAGGATGCTGGAACCTATGAGCAGAGCCGCGATGCACAGCCCGATCACGATGTTCCGGACGGCGGCGTTGATGATGGAGGAAAACTCACGCGACGTATGCAGCGTCATGTTCATCCGCCCCTGTCCGGCGAGATATTCCTTCATGATGTCCGTGGTCAGCGATGGAATCTCAACTCCTTTGTCCACTGCGCGCCAGAGCTTCCTGCCCTCCCGCGCCATCTCCTTCCGCAGATCAAGGCTTGAGAGCGTCTCCTCCGTGATCCGGCTCGTCGCGATCTCGATCATGCTGACGTCCGGACTGATCGTCTGAAGCACGCCCTGCATCTGCGTCAACCCCCGGCAGAGCATCGTCATGCCGTGCGGAAGCGAGATCCGGTTCTCCTTCATGATGTCCATAAGGGCGGTCACCATTTCGGCCACATTGATGCTGCCCATCGAAGCTGATCCGTAATCCGCGAGAAACTGGCGGAGATCGGCGTAAAGCTGATTCCGGTCCGGCTTTCCGCGGAAGTCGCCGAGTGAGAGAACCGCGTGCTCCACCCGGTCAAGGTCATGCATCGCGATGCCTCGGACGCCCTCCACCATAATCCGTCGGTCGCGGTCTGTAAGCCTTCCCATCATGCCCATGTCAATCCAGACAATCCTGCCGTCGCAGATCTTCACATTGCCCGGATGCGGATCCGCGTGAAAGAAACCGTCGTCCATGACCTGACGAATGAAGTTGTTGACGAATTTCCGTCCGATTTCGTCGAGGTCATACCCCCACGACCGGAGCGTCTCCACATCGCTGATCGCGCATCCGTCGATGTACTCCATCACGAGCACCTTGCTGCTGGAGTACTGCTCATAGAGCTTCGGGCAGCGCACATAGCGGACGTCCCGGTTGTTCCTCGCAAATTCCAGCATATTGGACTCTTCATGCAGAAAGTTCATCTCCTCCTGCGCGACCGTCCACATCTCGTCCAGCACCATGTCGAAGTCGACCAGCCGTTTCATGTCGCCGACCGGCGGGAGGAATTTCACCGCCCGGTGCATTAACCGGATGTCACGGGCCATCGTGTCGTAGATGCCCTTCCGCTGGACCTTGATGATCACATCCCCGTCTTCCGGCCCGGCCGACGCAAGACGGGCGCGGTGCACCTGGGCGATGGAGGCGGATCCCAGCGGCGTCTCGTCGATCCGTGAGAAGCAGTCGTGCCAGTCGCAGCCGTACGTCTCCCTGAGCACATCCTCCACATCGGAGAAGGGCATCGGCTTCACGCCGGATTCCAGCTTCATCAGCTCCCGGCAGTACCGCTCCGGCAGCACATCGGAATGAAGCGCCATGATCTGGCCCAGCTTGACGTAGGTCGGTCCCAGTTCCTCCAGAATGACGCGCAGCTTCTCCGGCGTGATGCCCCTCGTGATATGATTGTCGGACAGAACCTTCCTGATCTCGGAGAGACGGGAGGAGCTGTCCGACGAGTCCTTTGCCTGTTTCATTTCTCTTCTGTTTTCGCGATCTGCTCCTTGAGAGCCGTCAGTTCCTCGGGCGAAAGTCCGGCCACATAGGCCGCGAAGTCTTTCTTCCCGGGTTTTTCTTCATCCGGCTTCTTCTCCTCCTTCGCCGCCGCGGCTTTCTCCTCCGCCTTCTTCCGGCTCTCCTCCATGTTGTGCTTCAGCTCCTGATTGAGCGCCTTTCCCTGCTCCACGGTGATCTCGCCCCTGCTGACCAGATCATCCAGCACTTCCTGCGACTTTTCCGCCGTCGCCGCTACCGCGCCGATTCCGGCCAGCATCAGTTTCCTGATTCCTTCAGAGAGACTGTTCTTCGTATCCATCGCCTGCACCTCCTTCACTGAGATGCGGCCGCGCCGTCAGATCCTTTCCCTGCGGACCGCCGGCGGACCGCCCCGCGGCGAGCCGCCCTGCGCCCGAAAAAGCGGGCGGAAGGCGGCTCGCCGCCTGTCTTTTTCTGTCAGTATATCACATCCGCTTCCGCCCTTCCACGCCCGTGACACTTCCTGCCGGCGCGGCCGGACAAACCTCACGGAAAGTCCGGTCCATCCGGAGAATGCGCGTGCAAACCGGATCACAGAACCAGCGACGGCGCCGTATAGACGCGGGCGAGAAGCTCCTGATTCAGCGAATAGAGGCCCTTCGGATCCGATCCGTAGAGACGGTACTTGCGGATCAGATCGTCGGCATTCTTCTCCTCCTCGCCCTGTTCCCGGACGAACCAGTCGAAGCACTGCATCGTCCGGTAATCGTGGACGGAATCCGCGGCCGCATAGATATTGTTGATCAGACTGGTGACATACTGCTCGTGCGCAAGCCCCGCCTTCAGCGGATCCTCCGCGCTCGCGTACGTCTCATCCGGCTGATCGATGGCCGTGAAGCTGACATGCTCGCCGTTGTTGTGAAGATACTGGCGCATCAGCATCGCGTGATCACGCTCCTCCTGAGCCTGAATGTCATACCAGTGCGCAAATCCGTCCAGACCGAGATCGTTATAGTAATTGGCGAAATCGAGATAAAGATACGCCGAGTAAAATTCCTTGTTGATCTGCGTGTTGATAAGATCTCTTACTTTTTTATCAAGCATCGTACTGCCTCCCTGTCATATGTTTTCCGCCTGAACATAGGCGTCTTTCTATCTTGCAGAATAACAACCGGCGTCGTATTCGTCAAGACGCCCGGAACGCAGCGTGCCGTCCGCGTCACGGATGGCAGATCCCGCACGGCTCGTAGCCGTCCGCGACTGCCTCCTTCCTTGTGGAAAAGAACACCTTGTTCGCATCGGACATCCGCGCCACGCCGCGGCAGTCGGGGCGATGAAATTTTCCCGTGCTGCAGTTTCCGATATAAGCCGCTTCGGCGGGCTGATTCTGCAGATTCTTCCCGTCCCCGGCGTTCTCCCGCTCCGGAGCCTGGTCTTTTGTCCCGTCCGTCTTCCCGCCGGCGTCGGATCCGGTGAACGCGGGACCCGAACTGCTCCCGTCGGCGTAGTCGATCGTGATGCCCGGCTGCACGTTGTAGCAGAACACATTGAACAGGATGCTTCCGCCACGATCCTCCTCCGATTCCGCTTCCATCAGAACACCGGAAGCCAGCTGATTGTTTCCTTCAAACAGCGGCGTCACCCGGTACAGCACATGGCCGTCCGTCTCCTTCACGTAATCAGCCACCATGTTCTCAAAAGGTTCCATCCCCTCCACGTTCATGTAACGAGTGCCGGTGATCAGATTCTTTTCATTGGCGTTCTCGCCGGACAGCTGGTAGCCGATCAGATGGCACCGGTTGTAGAGATAGTTCCCGTCGATGCCTTCATACTTCACCGTATGCCATCCGGTCGGCCGGACCGATCCGATCTCCTCCCTTTTTTCCGTCGGCATGATGGCCCGGCAGACATTCGCGAAGGCCGTGCCGCACCGCCCCAGCGCATCCAGGTCGCTGTAGGACTCGAAGGCGCCCGCGGTCAGATCCTCGTCATTGAAAAACGGAACGTTGTCATGGATTTCCGTGTATGGGGATCCGGCGTACGCCGGAATATCCGCCGGCGTGACGGTCTTCTCCCATGAATCACCTTCATCGTTCTTCGAACCGGCTCCGTATCCGTCCGGCCCGGCAGCCGGAGCGGAGGAACCGTTGCTTCCCGTATTTCTCCTGTAAACGGACGCAGCCGCGGAGGAAGCGGAAGCCGGACCGGAGGATTCGTTCTCGGTCCGGTACAGAATGAAGACGGCCAGAACCGCCATCAGGATGAAGAGCGCCGACGAGCAGCATCCGCCACGCTGTTTTCTTCTTCGCCTGCGTCTCATCTCATCCACACTTCCAGCGTGATCTTCTCATGGGAGTAACCGGGGAAGTCCCCGGAGGAGACCAGATGCATGCCATGCTCCGACGGAATGAAGTCCAGCTTCCGGTCCGACGGATAGCGCCGGTTCCACCGGAACAGCCAGACCGCCCCGATCCGGCCCGCATACGGCAGAACCGCCTCATTCTCTGCGAAGCAGACGTCGTCGGGCCCGGCATCCCTTAGAAATGTATCCGAGATGACCGCGTTCTCCGGAAACGGATCAAACTGCCCCGCCGTGTACGCGTTCATCCAGAGCAGTCTCCCCTCACTCAGCTCAGCCAGCTTCCGCCGCAGCACGCGGTCCCGCGACTGGCGGCGTTCGTGGAACGTCAGGCCGCCGCCGTCGTCCGTCACCACTGCAAGAATCATCGCCGTACTACTCTCCTTTCCATGAGCAGGCGTTTCCGGCGGAGGGCGTGCTCATTTTGTCCCGGGCGCGGCACCTCCCGTATGATGCCGTGCTCAGGGTTCCGTTCCCGCGCGGCGGCGCCTGACGGCCGGGCTTCTATCCGGCCCGGCCGGCCGCGGCGCCGCCCGCAGAAGCGCACTCAGATTCCGCGGAACGCAAATTCAAAGGTCATGTTCCGTCCCTTCGGGAGAAGGAACTCCTCATGCGTCCGTGCGCCCCATGTGTCGTCACCCGCGATCCCCATCTGCGCGAGAGAGCAGCGGATCCATGTGTGATGCACCTCCGGCAGATCGAACGGATGACCCGCCGCTTCCATCTCATGCGGAGAATACGGCAGAGCGGAGAAGCTCATGCCGCCCCGTGCCGCGCCGGTCATGCCGGGAATCGTATCCGCGGCCGTGCCGCCGAGGAACAGAAGTCCCCGGCCCCGCTCGTCCGTTACCTTCGCCCAGCGGACACCGAGCTGGCTTCCGCATTCCTGGGGAACCAGATAGCGGGCGACGCCGTCCCGCACGGCCCGCTCATAGAGGCCGAGCTTCGCGCCCTGCGTCCGGTCGGCATAGGTTTCGTCCGGGCCGAGCCCGTACCACTCAACATGGTCGTAATCCGCATCCATCCGGAGCAGCATACCGTATTCCGGCATCTCCGGGAGCCCCTCCGCGTTCATCGTCATCTTCACGCGGACGACGCCTTCCCCGCTGACACGATAGCGGATGCGGCAGACCCGGCCCTCCGCGGACGCGGCCACAATGACATC
The DNA here is from genome assembly GCF_019355395.1 of Chordicoccus furentiruminis. Taxonomy (GTDB): domain Bacteria; phylum Bacillota; class Clostridia; order Lachnospirales; family Lachnospiraceae; genus Chordicoccus; species Chordicoccus furentiruminis. The sequence goes on along the minus strand of NZ_CP048829.1, from coordinate 2,340,682 downwards.
GTATGTCACGTCCACATAATGCTCCGTCTCGTTGATTTCCGGGAAGTAGCGGCCTTCCGGAATCGCTGCAAGACCCGGATACCACCGGTACAGGCTCGCCAGCTTCCAGACGCCGTACCTCGCCGGCATCCCGTTCGCCGTGTCGTTCTGCGTCGGCGCGCGCCAGAAGTTCGGCACGGGGAAGGCGTCCAGCATCTCTTTCCCTCCGTACCGGTACGCCGTCAGCACGCCCCGGTCATGCGAGAAGAGCACCTCGAAATCCCGTCCCCGGATCCCGAGATTGCCGTATCCACGGATGACCTCCATCGGTGCCTCCTCGTTCGCACGGTCCAATCCGGCGGCGAAGAGGCGGTCATTGCCGGCCCGGATAAGCTGGCAGTCCGGAGCGTACCGTCCGGCCGCGTCAAGCGCGCGGCTGACCGCGTCCTTCAGCAGACGCCCCGCCTCCTCCACGGTGAACACTGACTGACCGAAGGCGATTTCATAGCCGGCTCCGGCCCAGAGCGTATCCTGCTTCAGCCTGAAGGAAAGCGTCACCGCGTACTCGCCCGGCTCCCCGGGAAGCGTGAGCGGAAGCGTAACCTCCGTCTCTTCCTGCGGTTCCGCCGCAAGAGATACAGGCGCGCAGGCGATCTGCCTGCCTTCCTTCTCCAGAATCTGGACGATGTCAAACGCGTCCGATGAAAGGAACTGAAGACGGTTCTTCACGCTCGCCCGGAGTACCGCTCCGCCCGGCGCCGTGACGATGCCTTCCTCCGTGCGTTCCTTCTCTCCCTCCGCGGTAATCCGGGCGTCAAAACCCCGGTAGTTATAGCGGACGGACTGCATTTTCGGAGAAGGCGTCCGGTCGTCGCCGTATACGATGCCGTTGCCCGAGAAATCATAATCGCAGGGACGGTCGTCGAAATCGCCGCCGAAAGCCTGGAACTTCTTCCCGTACCGGTCACGCCGCCCGATGGACTGGTCGATGTAGTCCCAGATGAAACCGCCCTGATAGAGCGGTTCCCTCTCCGAAAGATCCGTGTACTTGAACATCGCACCGCAGGAATTCCCCATCGCGTGCGTGTATTCACAGCAGATGAACGGCTTGTCCCGATGTGTGCGGAGGAAAGACTCGATCTGTGTCACAGGGGGATACATCTGACTCTCCATGTCGGAGGTCGCGTTGTAGCGGCGGTCATTTGAAATGCCCTCATAATGGACGAGCCGCGTATCGTCAAGGCTGCGGAACAGCTCGCTCATCTCAAACGGGATTTTCCCGCCCGATGACTCGTTTCCGATCGACCAGATCAGAATCGACGGATGATTCTTGTCCCGCTGGTAACAGGAACGGATGCGGTCAAACATCATGTCCCGGAAGTTCTCCCGATCGCCCGGGACCTTGTACGAGTCGTCAACGGTTCCGGAGGAAAGCCCTCTCTTCGTCGCCGCGTCCCACGCGCCGTGAGCCTCCAGATTGCTCTCGGCGATCATATAAAGGCCGTAGACGTCGCAAAGCTCATAGAGCATCGACGCGTTCGGATAGTGGCTCGTCCGGATCGCGTTAATGTTGCTGCGCTTCATGGTCACGATGTCCTGAAGCACTTCCTCCTTCGTGATCGCCCGGCCTGTCTTCGACGAGAAGTCGTGGCGGTTCACGCCCCGGAACACGATCCGCTTCCCGTTCAGCATCATCAGATGGCGTTTCGGATCCATTTCGAAACGCCGGAAACCTGCATGCTGACGGATTACTTCCTGTAAAATGCTCCCGTCCCCGTTCTGTCTCCGGATCTCGATTTTCAGATCATAGAGATCCGGCTGTTCCGCACTCCAGAGCGCCGGCTCCGTTACGGCGGCCTCGAACTCTGTGACAGCCGTAAACGGAACGGTCCGGGACCAGATGCGGGTCCCTTCTCTCTCAAGAACCGCCGTCACGTCCGCACCGGTGAGATCCTGACCCGCCTGAGCCTGAAGGCGGACCTTCAGAACCGCGTGCCGGAGTGTGTCATCGAGATCGGTCCGGATCCGGATATCCTCCACATGAGCATCCGGGACGGTATACAGGAATACGCTGCGGTAGATGCCGGAAAAACGGAAAAAGTCCTGATCCTCCGCCCAGCTTGAGGAAGTGAAGCGGAACACGCGGACGGCCAGCTTGTTCTCACCTTCCCCTTTCAGATACGGCGTCAGCTCGAACTCCGCGGGATCGAAGCTGTTCTCGGAATACCCGACGAAGGATCCGTTCAGCCAGAGCGCAAAACCGCTCTCCACACCCTGGAAGGAGATGAAAACGCGCCGTCCCTGCATGGACTCCGGCAGGCAGAAGTATTTCACATAGGAAGACGTGGGATTATAGGATGCCGGGACCTGTCCCGGATCGATCCGGTCGTGGCCGTCCCACGGATAGATCACGTTGTTGTAAGCCGGTGCGCCGAAGCCTTCCATCTCCGCGTGGGCCGGAACCCGGATGTCCTGCCAGGGGCGGCAGTCAAAGTCATCATTCCAGAAATCCTTCACCGCGTCTTCCGGCCGGCGCGCCCATGCAAACTTCCAGACACCGTCCAGACTGTAGCGGAAGCTGCTCCGGCCGTCACGCTCCTCCTCCCATGTCCGGTACGCCACGTGATCCGAATGCGGCGCCAGACGTCCGTCCGCAAAATAAGTGGGATCAGCGATCCTTTCCGGATGAAACACGCGCTCCTGTTCCGTCCTGCTCTCCGTCATCTTCTTCCTCCTTCTGCCCGGCCCTCAGCCGGCGTTCTCGCTTTCCTTCATCGTACCCTTCCCGGTTCCGATTCGTCAACGCAAAACGCTCCGCCGGTACGGACGGAGCGTTTGGGCAGGTTCTGGCGAACACAAAAAAAGACCTCCCCGCGAAGGGAGGTCCCACGTACCTTCAAAACCGCATATACCCCGCGCAATCCCAGCCGCGGCCTTCCCGCCGCGCTTTCCTCTTGGTCAGGTCCTCGTTCGATTAGTGACAGTCAGCTACACGCCTTGCGGCGCTTCCACCTCTGCCCTATCAACCTCATCGTCTCTGAGGGAACTTACTTCCTTGAAGGAATGGGAGATCTCATCTTGGGGGGGGCTTCACGCTTAGATGCCTTCAGCGTTTATCCCTGCCCCGCTTGGCTACCCTGCCATGGGCCTGGCGGCCCAACAGGTGCACCAGCGGCGGGTCCAGCCCGGTCCTCTCGTACTAAGGCCAGCTCCCCGCAGATCTCCTGCGCCCACGCCGGATAGGGACCGAACTGTCTCACGACGTTCTGAACCCAGCTCGCGTACCACTTTAATGGGCGAACAGCCCAACCCTTGGGACCTACTACAGCCCCAGGATGTGATGAGCCGACATCGAGGTGCCAAACCACTCCGTCGATGTGAACTCTTGGGAGTGATCAGCCTGTTATCCCCAGGGTAGCTTTTATCCGTTGAGCGATGGCATTCCCACTTACTGCCACCGGATCACTAAGTCCTACTTTCGTACCTGCTCCACCCGTCGGTGTCGCAGTCAAGCTCCCTTCTGCCTTTGCACGCTCCGGATGGTTTCCGTCCATCCTGAGGGAACCTTTGAGCGCCTCCGATACCCTTTCGGAGGCGACCGCCCCAGTCAAACTCCCCGTCTGCCATTGTCCCCCCGCCGGCTTACGGCGGCAGGTTAGAAGCCCAGTCGCTGAAGGGTGGTATCCCAACATTGGCTCCGCATCTGCCGAAACAGCTGCTTCTCTGCCTCCCACCTATCCTGTGCATCATCGACCGGACCCCAGTAACAAACTGGAGTAAAGCTCCATGGGGTCTTTCCGTCCTGGCGCGGGCAGCCAGCATCTTCACTGGCACTTCAATTTCACCGGATGTATTGTTGAGACAGTGCCCAAATCATTACGCCTTTCGTGCGGGTCGGAACTTGCCCGACAAGGAATTTCGCTACCTTAGGACCGTTATAGTTACGGCCGCCGTTTACTGGGGCTTGGATTCAGGGCTTCGCTTTCGCTGACCCCTCCTCGTAACCTTCCAGCACCGGGCAGGCGTCAGCCCATATACGTCGCCTTCCGGCTTTGCATAGACCTGTGTTTTTGCTAAACAGTTGCTTGGGCCTGGACTCTGCGGCCGCCCCGGAGGACGGCACCCCTTCTCCCGAAGTTACGGGGTCATTTTGCCGAGTTCCTTAACAATACTTCTTCCGCCGGCCTTAGGATTCTCTCCTCATCCACCTGTGTCGGTTTACGGTACGGGTACGGTGCGAACGATAGCAGCTTTTCCCGGCACTCCCTCCGCCCTCTCTCCTACTTGAAGTTCGGTCGTCTCACGGAATGGCGTTCCGCATGTCTTTTATCCCATGCCCGCCTTCCCGCTTTCTCCGCGTTTTCCATCCGCGGTCAGACTTTGGAAATGCGTCCCTGCAGTTCTGTCGCATCGCAGTACAGGAATCTCCACCTGTCGTCCATCGGCTACGGCTTCCGCCCTCGCCTTAGGTCCCGACTTACCCAGGGCAGATCAGCTTGACCCTGGAATCCTTGGATATTCGGCCTGAGGGATTCCCGCCCTCATCTCGCTACTCATTCCGGCATTCTCTCTTCCCGCGGGTCCACATGCCCTTGTCGGTCATGCTTCGCCCCCGCGGCAATGCTCCTCTACCGATGGCTTCCGCCATCCCAGAGCTTCGGCGGCGTGTTTCAGCCCCGGTCATTTTCGGCGCAGGACCTCTCGACTAGTGAGCTATTACGCACTCTTTGAATGCGTGGCTGCTTCTGAGCCAACATCCTAGTTGTCTTCGAGATCCCACATCCTTTACCACTTAACACGCACTTTGGGGCCTTAGCTGCTGGTCTGGGCTGTTTCCCTTTTGGCCGCCCGACTTATCTCATGCGGCCTGACTCCCCACCATCGTCTACACGGCATTCGGAGTTTGATAATCTTTGGTAAGCTTTGACGCCCCCGCGGATATTCAGTGCTCTACCTCCGCAAGACTTGGTGAAGGCTAGCCCTAAAGCTATTTCGAGGAGAACCAGCTATCTCCGGGTTCGATTGGAATTTCTCCCCTACCCACCGCTCATCGCCACCCTTTTCAACGGATGTGCGTTCGGACCTCCAGGGCCTTTTACGGCCCCTTCATCCTGGCCATGGGTAGATCACCCGGTTTCGGGTCTGCGTGACGCGACTGGCGCCCTCTTAAGGCTCGGTTTCCCTCCGGGTCCGGATGTCCTCATCCTTTCCCTTGCCGCGTCCCGCAACTCGCCGGACCGTTCTACAAAAAGTACGCGGTCGCACCTGCAAGCGTGGTGCTTCCGCCGGTCGTAAACACAGGGTTTCAGGTTCTCTTTCACTCCCCTCCCGGGGTACTTTTCACCTTTCCCTCACGGTACTGTCCGCTATCGGTCACTGGGTCGTATTTAGCCTTGGGGGGTGGTCCCCCCGACTTCCCACAAGGTTTCCCGTGTCTCGTGGTACTCTGGATCCTGCCCGAACCCTTCCGCTTTCCCTTACGGGGCTTTCACCCTCTCCGGCCGGCTTTCCCAAAACCGTTCCGGTTCGCTTCGGATTCTCTTTGCAGTCCGTAACCCCGGCTGGCAAGCCAGCCGGTTTAGGCTCTTCCGCGTTCGCTCGCCGCTACTGACGGAATCACGTTTGTTTTCTTTTCCTCTCCCTACTTAGATGTTTCAGTTCAGGAGGTTCCCTCCACAGACCTATGGATTCAGTCTGCGGTGC